>NZ_JBDGIO010000003.1:0-221859 GCF_057657375.1 Variovorax sp. Soil_C_12
TGCTTGACGGTGGAGGTCAGCTCTTCCATCGAGGCCGCGGTCTCCTGCAGCGAGCTCGCCTGCTCCTCGGTGCGCGAAGACAGGTTCTGGTTGCCGGCCGAGATCTGGCTGGAGGCGGTGGCAATGGCATCGGTGCCCTGCCGCACGCCGCCCACCACGCCGGCCAGGCCCTGGCGCATGGCTTCCACGGCGCGGGTGATCACGCCCATCTCGTCGCGCCGGTCCGAATCCAGCTGCCGCGACAGGTCGCCCCGCCCCAGCGCCTGCACATGCACGCTCAGCAGCCCCAGGGGCCGCACGGTGCGGCGGATGAAGACGATCAGCGCGGCGCCCAGCAGCACGGCAGCCAGCGCAATGCAGCCGCCCAACCAGGCCATCTGCCGGTAGAGCGCCGCCAGCACTTCGGCGGTGGGCACTTCCGCCACCACCAGCCAGCCCGTCGCCTCGCTCCTCGCCACGGAGGCATGGCGCTCACGCCCGTCCGCCGCTGCGAGCACGGCCCGCGCGTCGTCGATCCACAGGGCCTCCTTGGCCGAGATCCGCTCCAGCCATGCGGCCGATTCGTCGCCCGGCAGGAGCTCGGCCAGCTTCTTGCCGGCCGCCGACGGATGAAAGACCAGCGTCGCCGCGGCAGCGCCGCCCGTCGGGTTGACGATGTAGAGCCCGCCGGTGTCGAAGATCTGCGTCTTCTTCACGGCCTCGCCGAAAGCGGCCTGCTGCTGTGCGATGTCCAGGCCGATGTAGAGCACGGCGATCACGCGGCCCGCCGCATCCCGCACTGGCTCGTAGACCGTCATGAACGGGCGGCCGAACAGCATGACGCGGCCCACGAAGCGCTTGCCCTCGCGCAGGACCGGATAGGCGCCGCTCTTGCGGTCGAGCAGGGTGCCGACGGCACGATCGCCGTTCTCCTTCTTGACCGAGGTGGTGATGCGGCGGAAGTCCTCGCCCTGCGCGACGAACACCGTGGCGTTGGCGCCGGGAAAGTCGCGTGCGAAGGCGTCCACCTCGGCGATGCGCGCGGCGTCGATGGGCGTGCCGTCGATGCTCAACGCGCCCTGCGCCGCCGCGTCGAGCACGAAGCTGGCCGCGAACTGGCGCCGGAACACGCCGAAAGCGTTTTCCGCCGTGAGGCGCATGGTCTGGTCGAAGATGTCCAGCGACCGGGCGATGGCCTCGGCCTTGGCATTGGCGTACTGCGCGGCGCTGCGCTGCTGCTGCGAGGCGGCCAGCGCGTAGAAGACCGCCAGCACCAGCGCCGCCACCAGGAACATGCCCGCGGCGGCGCCGAGGGTCATGGTGCGGGTCAGGGAAACGAAGGAGGGCTCACGCCTCGAGGGGTTCGCGGTGTTCATCAGACGTCCTCCAGCTCAGAACTCGGTCCAGTCGCCGGCCGCGGCGACGCGCGCGCTTGCCGCCACGGGCCTGGGGAGCAGGCCCTCCTTCTTCTCGGGCAGGCTCGAAGTCGAAGTCGAAGTCGAAGGCGCGATGCGAATGGCCTGCGCGCCGGCATCGAGCCGGAACACGCTCACCGCCCGCACCAGGCTGCCGGCCTGCTCCTGCATCGACGCAGCCGCCGCGGCCGCCTCTTCCACCAGCGCCGCGTTCTGCTGCGTGACCTGGTCCATCTGCGTGATGGCCTGGTTGATCTGCTCGATGCCCTGGGTCTGCTCGTGGCTCGCCGCGGTGATTTCCCCGACGATGTCGCTCACGCGCTGGATGCTGCCGACGATCTCTTCCATGGTCTTGCCGGTCTCGCCCACCAGGGCGGTGCCCGCGTCCACCTTGCCGACCGAGTCGTCGATCAGGCCCTTGATTTCCTTGGCGGCGGCAGCGGAGCGTTGCGCGAGGCTGCGCACCTCGGAGGCCACCACCGCGAAGCCCTTGCCCTGCTCACCGGCCCGCGCAGCCTCCACCGCGGCGTTGAGCGCGAGGATGTTGGTCTGGAAGGCGATGCCGTCGATCACGCCGATGATGTCGACGATCTTCCTGGAGGAGGCATGGATGGAGGCCATGGTGTCCACCACCTGGTTGACCATGCCGCCGCCCTTGACGGCGACTTCGGAGGCCGAGCGGGCCAGTTGATTCGCCTGGCGCGCGTTGTCGGCGTTCTGCTTGACGGTGGAGGTCAGCTCTTCCATCGAGGCCGCGGTCTGCTGCAGCGAGCTCGCCTGTTCCTCGGTGCGCGAGGAAAGATCCTGGTTGCCCGTCGCGATCTGCGTGGAGGCTGCTGCGATGGTGTCGGTGCCGCTGCGCACGTCGCCCACCACGCGCGCCAGGTTGGCGTTCATGCCCTGGAGCGCCTGCATCAGCAGGCCGGTCTCGTCGCGGGTCTTCACCACCACCTCGCTGCGCAGGTCGCCGGCGGCCACGGTCTGCGCCACCTGCACCGCCTCGTTGAGCGGGCGCGTGATGCTGCGCGTCAGCAGCCAGGCCAGCACCGCGCCCAGCGCCAGCGCGAGCACGGCCAGCACGATCACGTTGACGCGGCCCGAGCGATAGAGCGCGTCGACCGAATCGGCCGCGCGGTCGATGCGCTCGGCCTGGTGCGTCAGCATGCCGCGGATGCTGGCGTCGTAGGCGTCGAGCATCGGGATCAGCTTCTCGTTGGTGATGCGCGCAGCCTCTTCCTGCCGGCCCTCGGCCTTGAGCTTGAGGATGCCGTTGCGCAGGCCGATGTACTCGGTGCGCTTCTTCTTGATGTCGGCGCTGATCGCCTGCTCCTCGGGCGTGTCCAGCATCTCCTCCAGCTTCTTCTGCGTCTCGGAGATGAGCGCGCTGGTCTTCGTCATGTTCTTCTGCAGGGAGTCCTGCACTTCCGCGTCGTTGCTCTTGACCAGCGCGAAGGTGCGCACGCTGTTGTTGCTGGTGTTCAGCAGCCAGCTCGCGGCCAGGCGCTCCTTCTGCAGCGAACGCTGGACCATCTCCGCGGTGGCCTCGCCCACGTTCTGCAGGCGCAACACGCCGATGCCCGCGACGATGGCCAGCAATGCCAGCACCAGCGCGAAGCCGATGCCCAGGCGGGTGCCAATCTTCCAGTTCCTCATCTCCATCCCCCGCCGGCTCATGGCCGGCTCCAAACAGTTAAAAAATGGGCTCTTCCCCAGAAACACCGCGGAACCGGCTTTGCCGGGCCGCTGGTGTTGCCCCCGGTGAGGGGGTGCGCGGCTACACGAAGTGAGCCAACCTGGGGGAGAGCCAAGTCAGGCTGCGATCCTTTCGATCAGGCCCATCTCGTCGCTCGACATCAGGCGGTCGATGTCCACCAGGATCAGCATCCGCTCCTCCAGCGTGCCCAGCCCGATCAGGTAGTCCGTGTCCAGCGACGCCCCCATCTCCGGCGCCGGCTTGATCTGCTCCGCAGCCAGCGTGATCACGTCCGACACGCTGTCCACCACCATCCCCACCACGCGCCCGCCGATGTTCAGCACGATCACCACCGTGAACTGGTCATACGTCGGCGTGCCCAGCGCGAACTTGATGCGCATGTCGATGATCGGCACGATGATCCCGCGCAGGTTCACCACCCCCTTGATGAACTCCGGCGCGTTGGCGATGCGCGTCACCGCGTCGTAGCCGCGCAGCTCCTGCACCTTCTGGATGTCGATGCCGTATTCCTCCTCGCCCAGCGTGAAGGTGACCACCTCCAGCCGGTTGCCGTTGAGGGCAGGGACGTTGGCCTGCGGGCGCAGGCTTGCGATTTCAGCCATGGAGGTCTTCCTTCTGTAGGTGGATTCAGGTGAACTTCTGCATGATGCGAACGAGCTTGTGCCCGTACTGCGGATCGGTGGCGTAGCCCGCCTTCTGCAACCCGTGCGCAGCCGCGGCGGGGTCGTCGGTGGCCAGCACGTTGGCGTAGCGCGGGTTGCGCGTGATGAACTTCGCGTAGTCGGTGAAGGCCTCCTCGTAGGAGCCGTAGGCCCTGAACTTCGCGCGCACCTTCTGCGGCTCGCCGTCCACGTACTCGGTGGTGGTGGTCTCGACCGTCGGGCCCTTCCAGCTGCGGTCGGCCTTGATGCCGAACAGGTTGTAGCTTTGCGTGCCGTCGTCGGCGCGGATCTCGCGCTTGCCCCAGCCGGATTCGAGCGCGGCCTGCGCCAGGATCAGCGGCGCAGGCACGCCGCTCGCCTCGCTCGCGGCCTGCGCCGAGGCGCCCATGCGGTCGACGAAGGCGTCGACCTTGCCCTGCAGCGAGTCCACCGTGGCCGGCGCACGCTCGACGTTGCTCTGGTAGAGGCTCAGGTCCGCGGCGCGGCGCGGCGCCGGCGACGTGGCGGGCAGCGTTGCCGGCGTCGGCGCGGAACCCAGCGGGATGCCCGCCTGCGGCTTGAGCGCGAAGCCGGCCGGCGGCGCCAGCGACATGCCTTCGGCCTCGCCCTCCGGCGCGGCGGACGGGAGGCTGCGGCTCAGCTGCGCGAGCATCGCCTCGGCCAGCCCGACGCCGCGCCCCGAGAGGTTCTGCGCAAGCTGCTGGTCGAACATCGAGAGGTAGAGCTTCTCGTTCTGGCTGTCCAGCAGGCCGCTCTGCGGCACCGCCTGGCGCATGCTCTTGAGCACCATGTTCATGAACAGCGCCTCGAACTGGCGCGAGACCTGCTTCAGGCCTTCCTCGGGCGAGGCGCGCACGGTGCGCCGCAGTGCGTCGACACCCTGCACGTCCAGCGCGAAACGCTGGTCGAGTGCGGCGTTGCGCGTGTCGGTGGTCATCGCCATGCGCGGGCCTTCAGATGACTTCCAGTTCGGCGCGCAGGGCGCCGGCACTCTTCATGGCCTGCAGGATGGACACCAGGTCCTGCGGATTCGCGCCCAGGCTGTTGAGGCCCTTGATCACGTCCGACAGCGAGGCGCCGCCGCGCACCATCTGCAGCGCGCCGCCGCCCTGCGTTACCGAGACCTGCGAGGTCTGGGCAACGACCGTGGAGCCGCCCGAGAAAGGTCCGGGTTGGCTGATCACCGGCTCGGTGTTGATCACGACCGAGAGGTTGCCGTGCGCCACCGCGCAGTCGTTGACGCGCACCGCCTGGTTCATCACCACCGAGCCGGTGCGCGCGTTGATCACCACGCGCGCCCCCGCCTGCGTCGGCGTCACCTCGATGTTCTCGAGCCGGGCCAGGAAGCCGACGCGCTCCTGCGCCTCCGGCGCGCGCACGCGGATCATCCGGGCGTCGGCCGCATCGGCGGTGCCGGGGCCGAGCTGGCGGTTGATGGCCTCGACCACGCGCTGCGCGGTGCCGAAGTCGGAGCGGTTGAGCTCCAGCGAGAAGGTGCCTTCGCCGCCCACCGGCGCGTCGACCGTGCGCTCGACCAGCGCGCCGGCCGGAATGCGGCCCGAGCTCAGCTGGTTGATCTGCACCTTGCTGCCGTTGGCCGAGGCGCCGGCGCCGCCGACCACCATGTTGCCCTGCGCGATCGCATAGGTCGCGCCGTCCACGCCCTTGAGCGGCGTCATCAGCAGCGTGCCGCCGCGCAGGCTCTTGGCATTGCCCATGGAGGAGACGGTGACGTCGATGGTCTGGCCGGGCCGCGCGAAGGACGGCAGCGTGGCCGTGACCATCACGGCCGCCACGTTCTTGAGCTGCATGTTGACGCCGGCCGGGATGGTGATGCCCAACTGCTGCAGCATGTTGTTCAGGCTCTGCGTGGTGAAGGGCGTCTGCATGGTCTGGTCGCCCGTGCCGTCCAGGCCCACCATCAGGCCGTAGCCGATCAGCGGGTTGTCGCGCACGCCCTGGATGCTGGCCAGCTCCTTGATGCGCTCGGCATGGGCGGGAAAGGTCAGCACACAAAGCGCTGCAATCGCAGTCATCAAATATCGCGACGAACTCATAAACAAACTCTCTCTTTCAGAGCGGCACCGGAACGGGCCGCGTTCGGGGGACACCGCGGAACCGGCTTTGCCGGGCCGCTGGTGTCGCCCCCGGTGAGGGCTGAAGGCCGCGGCTCCAAGCCTGCCTGCGCAGGCTTGGACGGCCTGAAGGGCAAGACCTCTGGTCGCAGCACGTTGGGCGGCTACACGAAGTGAGCCAACCTGGGGGAGAGCCATCAGAAGGGCATCACGTTGAGGAAGAAGCGTTGCATCCAGCCCATGTGCTGCGCCTCGTCGATGTAGCCCTTGGCCGTGTATTCGATGCGCGCATCGGCCACCAGCGTGGAGGGCACGGTGTTGCTGCCCGAGACGGTGCGCGGGTTCACCACGCCCGAGAAGCGGATGTACTCGGTGCCCTGGTTGATGCCCATCTGCTTCTCGCCGGAGACCAGCAGGTTGCCGTTGGGCATCACGTCCGTCACGGTGACGGTGATCACGCCGTTGAAGGTGTTGTTGGCGTTGGCACCGCCCTTGGCATTGAGGATGTTGTTGCCGGACAGCTTGGCGTCCTGGTCGTCCAGCAGGCCGCCGAGCAGCTTGGGGATGGTCGGGAAGGCGGCCGTGAGACTGCCCGTGCGGCTCGCGTTGGCGCCGGAGTTCTTGCTCGCGTTGACCTTCTCGCTGATGACGATGGTCAGGATGTCGCCGATGTTGCGCGGGCGGCGGTCCTCGAAGAGCGCATTGCCCCCGGGCCCGTCGCGGAAGATCGCGCCGTTGGCGCGCGGCGCCGGCAGCGGCGCGTATGCGTTGGCGCGCGCCGTCATCGGCTGGTGCACCAGCGGCTCGCGCGGGATCTGGGCGCAGCCGGTGGCCAGCAGGGCCGCAAGCGCGCCCGCGGCCAGACGATGAAGACGAGCGCAGTCCATCACAGCTGGGCCAGGCGCTGCAGCATCTGGTCGGAGGTCTGCACGGCCTTGCTGTTGATCTCGTACGCGCGCTGCGTCGCGATCATGTTGACCAGCTCCTCCACCACGTTGACGTTCGAGGCCTCCACATAGCCCTGGCTCAGGATGCCCGCGCCTTCCAGGCCCGGGTTCAGCTGGTTGGGCGCGCCGGAGGAGTCGGTCTCGGCATAGAGGTTCTCGCCCATGCTCTGCAGGCCCGCGGGGTTGAGGAAGGTGGCCAGCTGCAGCTGCCCGACCTGCACGGTCGCGGTGCTGCCGGCCTGCGTGACCGAGACCATGCCGTCGCGGCCGATGGTCATGCCGGTGGCGTTCTGGGGGATGGTGATGGCCGGCTGCACCGGGAAGCCGCTGGCGGTCACCAGCTGGCCGTCCTTGTCGGTCTGGAAGGAGCCGTCGCGCGTGTACGAGGTGGTGCCATCGGGCATCAGCACCTGGAAGAAGCCGGCGCCGTTGATCGCCACGTCCTTCGGGTTGTCGGTCTTGGTCATGTTGCCCTGCGCATGGATGCGCTCGGTGGCCACCACGTGCACGCCGGTGCCGACCTGCAGGCCCGAGGGCAGGCGCGTCTGGTCGGAGGTCTGGCCGCCGACCTGGCGCAGGTTCTGGTACATCAGGTCCTCGAACACCGCGCGGCTGCGCTTGAAGCCGGTGGTGCCGACGTTGGCCAGGTTGTTCGAGACCACGTCCAGCTGGGTCTGCTGGGCATCGAGGCCGGTCTTGGCGATATAGAGCGAGCGCATCATGGCGATGGGTCCTTTGTGCTTTGAATGGGGATCAGCCGTAGGCGAGCAGCTTGTTGGCCGACTGCGCGTTGTCGTTCGCGGTCTGCATGGCCTTCATCTGCATCTCGAAGCTGCGGGCCTGGGCGATCATGGAAACCATGGCCTCGACCGGATTGACGTTGCTGCCCTCGACCGCGCCGCTGGTCACGGTCACGGCCGCGTCGGCCTCGGCCGGCGGCAGGCCCTCGCGCATGCGGAACAGGCCGTCGTCGCCGCGCACCAGGTCGGTGGTCGGCGGGTTGACCAGCTTGAGGCGGCCGACCTCGGCCACGCCCACCAGCGGATCGCCGGCGCCGCGCGCCGTGATGGCGCCGTTGGAGGCGATCTGCACCTTGGAGCCGGGCGGCACCACCAGCGCGCCGCCCTCGCCCACCACCGGGCGCGCGCCCATGGTGAGCAGCTGGCCGTCGGCACCGACCTGCAGGTTGCCCACGCGGGTGTAGGCCTCGCCGCCGTCGGGCGTCTGCACCACCAGCCAGCCGTCGCCGTGCACCGCGACGTCGAGGTCGCGGCCGGTCTGCGTCAGCGGGCCGTGGCTGAAGTCGGCACCCGGCGTGGTGGCGACCACGAAGGAGCGGGTGGACGGCTCGTCGCCTCCCACCACCGGCACCGCGCGGAAGCTGTTGACCTGCGCGCGAAAGCCCGGCGTCGAGACGTTCGCCATGTTGTTGGCGACCGAGGCCTGCTGTTCCATGGCCTGCTTGGCGCCGCTCATGGCGACATAGAGCATGCGGTCCACTGGGTGCTACTCCTGGTGCCGCTCAGCGGATGTTGATGAGCGTCTGGACCACCTGGTCCTGCGTCTTCACCGTCTGCGCGTTGGCCTGGTAGCTGCGCTGGGCGACGATCAGGTTCACCAGCTCGGAGGTGAGGTCCACGTTCGACGACTCCAGCGCGCCCGATTCGAGCGAGCCCTGCTTGGTGCCCTCACCCGGGGTGCCGGTGAGCGCCGGGCCCGAGGCCTGGGTCTCGGCCCAGACGTTGCCGCCCTTGGGCTCCAGGCCGTTCGGGTTGGCGAAGCTGGACAGCACCACCTGCCCCATCAGCTTGGTCTGCTCGTTCGAGAACTTGCCGGTGATGGTGCCGTCGGGGTTGATCGAGAAGGAGGTCAGCGTGCCGGAGGTGTAGCCGTCCTGCGACAGCTTGTTCATGCCGTTGGCATTGCCGAACTGCGTGGTGCCCGAGAGGTCCACCGCCATGTTCATCGCGGCCGAGCCGTTGCCGAAGTCCAGGTTCGCGATGTTGAAGGTGCCGCCGGCCGGGGCGGTCATGTTGCCGTTGGTATCGAAGCTCAGGCCGGTGATCGCGCCGGCGCCGATGGCCGCGCCGTCGGCCTGGGCGTAGACGTCCCAGGCGTTGTCGCCGGTCTTCACGAAGTAGGCGGTGAGCTCGTGCGGGTTGCCCAGCGAGTCGTACACCGGGCCGATGGAGTTGGAGTAATTGAAAGTGCCCGAATCGGTGGCATCGAAGGGTGTCTTGCTCGGCACGGCCAGGCGCGAGTCGAGGTTGAACTCGGCCTCCACGCCGGTGGTGGCGTTCGGGTTCATCGAGCTGGTCTGCACCTGCAGCGCGGTGGGCGTGCCGCCGGAGAGGCCGCCGGCGGCCGTCACGCCGTAGCCGGTGAGGCGCAGGCCCTGGCTGTTGACGATGTAGCCGTCCTTGTCGCGGGTGAACTGGCCGTTGCGCGAGTAGGCCACCTCGCCGCTGGGGCTGGAGAGGCGGAAGAAGCCGTCGCCGTTCTGGATCGCCACGTCCAGCGGGCGGCTGCTGGTCTGCGTGACGCCCTGCGTGAAGTTCTGCACCACGCCCGAGACCGAGGCACCCAGGCCGATACGCGAGCCGGCATAGATGTCCTGGAAGGTGGCGGCAGCCGACTTGTAGCCCACCGTGCCCGAGTTGGCGATGTTG
Source organism: Variovorax sp. Soil_C_12 (assembly GCF_057657375.1). NCBI lineage: Bacteria > Pseudomonadati > Pseudomonadota > Betaproteobacteria > Burkholderiales > Comamonadaceae > Variovorax > Variovorax sp. Soil_C_12. The sequence continues at coordinate 9,462 of NZ_JBDGIO010000003.1, forward strand.
TTGCCGATGACGTCGAGGTTGGCGGCGGCCACGTTCAGGCCGCTGATGCCCTGGGAGAAACTCATGATCGATCCTTGTTGCTATGCATGAAAGAAGCAGCCGGCCACGCTTGCGCGGCGGCCGAAGGGAGAACTGTTCAGAGGTACATGCGCACGTCGTCGAGGCCGATGCTGCGGCCGTTGGCCAGCTCCAGCGTGACCCCGTTGGTGCCCTGCTTGACGGCCGCCACCTGCGCGAAGGTGAGCGCGGTGGCTTCGACCGCGGTGCCGTCGTTGGTGGCGACCACGCTGAAGCTGTAGTTGCCGGGCGGCACCGCCCCGCCGTCGTCGGCCTTGCCGTCCCAGGTGACGGCGTTGACGCCCTCGGCCAGGGAGCCCAGCTCGAGGGTGCGCACGGTGCGGCCCGCGGCATCGACGATCTTGACCTGCACGTCGCCGGCCGTGCCGGGCAGCTGCACGGCGAAGGGCACCGTCGCCGGCTCCTCGCCGTCCTTGGGCGCGGTGGTGGTGATCTGGTTGCCGGGCGACAGCACGTTGTAGCCGATCAGCGAGGCGGCCTGCAGCACCTGGTTGCTGCCGGTCTGGCTGACCAGGCCGGACAGCGTGCTGTTGAGCTTCTCGATGCCGCTGACCGTGCTCATCTGCGCGAGCTGCGAGGTGAGCTCGGCGTTCTGCATCGGGTTGAGCGGGTCCTGGTTGTTGAGCTGGGTCACCAGCAGCTTGAGGAAGCGCTGTTCGCTGTCGGAGCCGCTCACGCTGCTGCTGCTGCTCGATGTCGAGCTCGTGCCGCCGAGGGATGAGAGTGCGTCGTTGATGGCCATGTTCTGGAGGCTTGTGCTTGTTGTTGGGCGGGGTTACTGGCCGACCGACAGCGTCTTGACCATCAGCGTCTTGGCGGTGTTGAGCACCTCGACGTTGGCCTGGTAGCTGCGCGAGGCGGAGATCATGTTGGTCATCTCCTCGACCACGTTGACGTTGGGCATGCTCACGTAGCCCTGCACATTGGCGTGCGGGCTCTTCGGGTCGTAGACCATCCTGGCGGGCGAGCTGTCCTCGACCACGCCGGCGACCTTCACGCCGCCGATGTCCTGCTGGCCGGAGGCCGCGACTTCGAACATGACCTGCTTGGCGCGGTAGGGCTGGCCGTCGGGGCCGGCCACGCTGTCGGCGTTGGCCAGGTTGCTGGCGGTCACGTTCATGCGCTGCGACTGGGCAGCCATCGCCGAGCCGGCGACGTTGAAGATGTTCATGGAGGCGCTGGGCAATGGCATCGCAGGTGCTCCTTATTGCTGCGCCGCCGCCAGCAGCGACTTGATCCTGGCGCTCATCACCGTGAGGTTGGCCTCGTAGCGCAGCGCGTTGTCGGCGAAGGCGATGCGCTCGGCATCCATCTCGACGGTGTTGCCGTCGATGCTGGACTGCGTCGGCACGCGGAAGAGCAGGTCGGTATCGGGCATCGCCGAGGCGTCGCCCTGCAGGTGGCGCGCGGAGGTGGTGGCCATCGTGACCGACTGGCCGCCGCGGCCCTGCTCCACGGCCTGCGCGAGCCGGCTCGCGAAGTCGAAGTCGCGTGCCTTGTAGTTGGGCGTGTCGGCGTGGGCGATGTTGGCCGCCAGCACTTCCTGGCGCTGGGCCCGGAGGTTCAGGGCTTCGCGGCTGAATCGAAGCGCTGCATCCAGCTTGTCGATCATGAGGGCTCCATCTGTTTGGCGTCGCGGCCAGGGGAAGGCGTGGCGACAGATGGAAAGCGAGTCTATGCACGGGCCGCGTTAGCAATGGGCCGAACAAAGGGGCATTTGGCGTGCACTTCGCACCTTGGTGCAGGGCGCCGGTTTCCTAGAATCTGGCCCACCGATGATGGACAAGACCTGCTTCTCGCTTCGCTTCATGCCGATCGTGCTGGCCACGAGCCTGGGCGCTGCCGCGTGCCTGGCCGGGCCGCCGGACGGGAGCGATGCGCGGGCCGTCGTCGAGCAATTCCTGAAGACGCAGACCGCCGGCCTGCCGGGCCAGGCCCGCATCCGGGTGACGCTGCCGGGCTCGGCCCTGCCGGCCTGCGAGGCGCTCGAGGCCTTCCTGCCGAACGGCGCCTCGGCCTGGGGCCGGGTCTCGGTCGGCCTGCGCTGCCCGGGCGAGCGGCCCTGGACGCGCTTCGTGCAGGCGCACGTCGCGCTCGAAGGCCGCTACCTGGTGGCCGCGCGCGCTCTCGACGCCGGCCAGCCCCTGGGCGCCGGCGACGTGGCGGCGCGCACGGGCGACCTGACGGCGCTGCCGAAGTCGGTCCTGGCGGACCCGGCCGAGCTCAAGGGCATGGTGACGATCAACCGCGTCGCCGCGGGCGCGCCGCTGCGGCGCGAGCAGCTGCGTGGCACGGTCGTGATCCAGCAGGGCCAGACGGTGCAGGTGGTCGCCGAGGGGCAGGGCTTCACGGTCAGCACCGAGGCGCGCGCCCTGAACCGGGCGGAGATCGGCGCCACCGTCCAGGCCAAGACCCGCGATGGCCGGCTGGTCAGCGGGGTGGCCGACGAGGAAGGCCAGATCCGGCTGGCGCACTAGTTACAGCTGGATCGACCCTAAAGTTCGGGCCTGGACTGCCGATAAAGCGGTCAGCCCTTTGAGGAATCATCTTGAAAATCGACCAACCCGCCTCCTCGGCCACACCACTCACCCGCACGGGCAAGGGCGCCAAGGCCCAGCCGTCCGCCGGCGCCGACGCCACCGAACAGGCCAAGGACGCGGTACAGCTGTCCTCGGCCCAGGTCCATTCGCTGCCCAGCGACCCGAACACCGACTTCGATGCCGCGCGCGTCGCCGAGATCCGCAAGGCCATCCTTGCCGGCGAGTACACGGTGCATCCCGAGCGCATCGCCGGCGGCCTGCTGAAGAGCGTTCGCGACCTTCTCGGCGGCAAGAGCGGGGGCTGAGAACGATGAGCGCCACGCTGCTGCCCCACCTGCTGGCCGAGAAGTCCTGCGTGGAAGAGTTCCTCGATCTGCTGGGTCAGGAGGAACAGGCCATGCAGGAGGGCCTGTTCGCCGACCTGACGCCGCTGACGGCGCGCAAGGCTGCCCTGCTCGACCGCATGACCGCACTCGACCGCGCCCGCGAATCGGCCCAGGTGGCGATGGGCTTCGAACCCGGCCGCGCCGGTGCCGACGCCGCCGCCACGGCCGCCGGCGCCGCCGCGCAGGAGGCCTGGGCTGCGCTGCTGGAGCTGGCCGAAAGCGCCAAAACCGGCAACCGCCGCAACGGCGCCCTGGTCCACGGCCACCTCGACTTCACGCGCAACGCACTGCACTACCTGCAGGCGGCCGCCCTGCCCTTCTACGGGCCGGATGGGATTCGAAAGGCGGTGGGCGGGACGGGGACGCGGCTGGCGCTGGGGTAGGCGCGGGGCGGGGCTCTCCGGCGGGGAGCTCTCGAAGGCCAAGCCGATCGACGAGGGCCACAACTTTGGCGAAGTGAACGCCAGGTGAAGCCGTGCCGGTTTCTCCTCGGTCTGGTACAGCCACAATGAAGCCTTGCCCTTTGGGCGGCGTGTCAGTCTCATCCGACAGACAAGAAAGCCGCGATGAGAACACCATCGACGTTTTTCGGACGACGGCGGATGCCGTGCTCAACGCTTCAGGAGACATGAAATGACCAGCAAGAACACGATCTGCCTGTGGTACGACGGCACTGCCGTCGACGCCGCAAACTTCTATGCCAAGACATTCCCCGACAGCGCTGTCGGCACCATCCACCGCGCACCGGGCGACTACCCCGACGGCAAGCTGGGTGATGTCCTGCTGGTCGAGTTCACCGTGGCCGGCATCCCCTGCATCGGGCTGAACGGCGGCCCGCACTTCAAGCACAACGAAGCCTTCTCCTTTCAGATCGCCACCGACGACCAGGCCGAAACCGATCGCTTGTGGAATGCGATCGTCGGCAATGGCGGCCAGGAAAGCGCGTGCGGCTGGTGCAAGGACCGGTGGGGATTGTCTTGGCAGATCACGCCCCGCGCCCTCACCGCGGCAATCGCCGACCCCGATCGCGCGGCGGCCAAGCGCGCGTTCGACGCGATGATGACGATGAAGAATATCGACATCGCCGCGATCGAGGCCGCACGGCGGGGCTAAGACCTGTTAACGGGCCCTAGGCGAGTGCAGGGTCGGACGTCGTGACTTCGCGTCCATCCGCTCGGGCGAGAAGCCGGGCGGCGCTGGAGGCCGCAAGCTCCAGACGCCTGACGTCGCGCTCGTCCAGGTCGCTTTCGCCTTCGATGTTGAAGCCGCAGAGCATGCCGTAGACCCGCCCGTCCGCCATCCGGACGGGCACGCCGATGTGCGTTCCCATTCCCTCGAAGTTGGCGGGCAGTCCCTGCTCTTCACGCACGCTCGTGACGCTCTGAATCAGATTGGGCAGGCGCCCGTCGAGGATGCGCTGGCAGATGGTGTGTTCGAGCGGTGCAGACTGGCCCCGCTGTATGCGCAGCGCACTGCTCTGGGATTCGATATGTCGAAACACGCGCCTGCCGTCGACGAACTCGCTCACGAAAACCACCTGCAGTCCCAGCAGTTCCCGAACGACCACCAGCAGTTCCCCGATGGCGCGATCGACCGAAACCTCTCCGGAATGGAATTGAGCTTCCGCGGTGATGATGCCGAGGCGGGCCTCACGGCTTTCGCCGGCAGGAACTTGCGGTGTGCTTGGAACAATTTCCATATATAACGAGATTCAGGCGATCGTACGCGGCGTGCGACGGCCTTGGAAGTACATTTCGCACGCTCTCGGTGCCGCCTTCTTCCGCACTGCGACCCGTCAAGGCAGGTTGCCTCGCCCCTGGGCCCTGATGTTGTCGAGCCAGTCGTCGATCTCGATCCTGCTGAAAATGAAGATCAGCGCCACGGACGCGGTGTTGAAAACTGCCAGTCCTATGTTGCCGTCGCCCACCAGGTAGGCGGCCGCCGGCGCGGCGCTGGTGCAGACCATGGTGGCCGCCGTCATGCCGGTGTAGTGCATGGCGCACACGGCCACACCCATCACCGCGGCCGCAATGAACTGGTGCGCCAGTTCCGTGAGGTTGAAGGCCAGCCACAGCGCGGTCGCCGCCGCGCCGATGGCGATCGCGACCGAGCCGGCCACGACGACCAGGTCGAAGCTCATGCTGGCACGCATGTTCATGGCGAACATGCCGATGTAGTGCATCACGCACACGCCGATGCCCGCCAACAGGCTGCCGGCCAGCCAGCCGCCGCGGGTGAAGCGCTTGCCGCCGGCCAGGTACAGGGCAATGCCCGAGATGACGATCGCGGCGACCAGAGACAGGGCCGTCAGCGGCACGTCGTAAGCAATGGCCACGGGCAGCCGGTAGGCCACCATGCCGATGAAGTGCATGGACCAGATGCCGATGCCGCCCAGCGCCACCGCGCCGCCGCCCAGCATGGGCAGGTCGAGCGTGCCGTCCTTGCGCACCATCTTGTGGGCGCACAGCAGGGCAAGCAGCGAGCCGAAGAAGGAGATCACATACGAGAGCGCGACGGTTCCGAGGTCGTAGCGCGGGGAGAGCAGTTGGCCGACGATGGGATCCATGGGGTGTGATCGTAGGGTCGAGGGGCGAGACGGCCATCAAAGCCGGGGCGAGCTCTCGCTTCGAAATGTGCATTAGTTGGCCCATTCCGGCGCTTGCCCGCGTCCCGCCTCTCCCCCAGGGCACGAAGGGGAGGCCTCGCCTTCAGTCGCCCGGGATGTGAGGCGGATTCAACGCCACGCGCCTGGCCGCCTTGGCGCGCATCCGGATGTTGAGCGCCTCCACGCCCAGCGAGAAGGCCATGGCGAAGTACACGTAGCCCTTGGGCACGTGGTGATCGAAGCCCTCCGCGACGAGCACGACGCCCACTACCACCAGGAAGGACAGCGCCAGCATCTTGATGGTGGGATGGTCGGAGACGAAGCGGCCGATAGCGGCGGCGAACAGCATCATCAGCAGCACGGAGGCGACCACCGCCGCGATCATGACGCGGACGTCGTCCACCATCCCTACCGCGGTGATGATGGAGTCCAGCGAGAACACCAGGTCGACGACCATGATCTGCAGGATGACGGAGAGCAAGGTGGCGCCGGCCGCACCGCCCGTCTCCTCGTGGCCGCCTTCCAGCGACTGGTGCACCTCGGTCGTGCTCTTCCAGATCAGGAACAGTCCGCCCAGGATCAGGATCAGGTCGCGGCCGGAGATGTCCTCGCCCGCCACCGAGAAGAGCGGAGCCACCAGCCCGACGATCCAGGCCAGCACCAGCAGCAGGCCGACGCGCATGAACATCGCCATGAAGAGTCCCAGCCGTCGCGCGAGGTCGCGCTTGGCGGCGGGCAGCTTGTCCACCAGGATGGAAATGAAGATGATGTTGTCGATACCCAGCACGAGCTCGAGCGCGGTCAGGGTGGCGAAGGCAATCCAGGCTTGAGGATCCGTCAGGAGTTCCAGCATCGCAGTCCTTTTTCAAGCAGAGGCGCGAGGGGCGGCCCCACGCGGTTTTTTTCAAGGAGCGCCGATCATGCGTCAATTCACAGGACGGTCTCCCGCGCTGCCTGTCTTGCTGGGTCCTTCGTCGGCGCAAGTGGGCGCCGCTCGCCGCTAGACCACCGAGGCCGACGCCGAATCCGAAGCGCCCGCAGCGCCCGGCGCATCGGGCGCGGCGGTCACGATGGAACGCAGCGGCGGCTGCGGCTGCGACTTCAACAGCGCCTGCAGGTCCGGGCGCGGACGGCGCAGTTCGGCGCTGGACGCGAAGGCCCGCTCCATCGCGTGCGCGGCACCCAGCACCTGGCGGTCCGCCCTGAAGCCCCCGACGATCTGCAGGCCGAAGGGCATGCCCGCATGATCGACACCGCAGGGCAGCGAGAGCGAAGGATGCGTGAGCAGCGTGACCACGTAGGTCAGCGCCAGCCAGCGGTAGTAGTTCTCCTGCCGTTCCCCGTTGATCGTGTCCGCGTACAGCTGCGTCCACGGGAAGGGCGAGACGGGCGTGGTCGGCGACAGGATCAGGTCGACGTCGGCGAAGACGTCCTGGAACTTGCGGATCAGGCGGGTCTGCTCGGCCTGGGCCCAGGCGCTGTCCAGCAGGCTCATCCGCGCGCCCATCTCGTAGTTGGCGCGCGAGTTGGGGCCCAGGCTCATCGGGTCCTTCTCGTACGCGGCCTGCATGCCGGCGACAAAGGCCTCGGCACGCAGCACGTCAAAGCACCTGTGAACGTCGCCGAGGTCGAGCTCGATCTCGTCGCAGCGCTGGAAGAGGTGCCGCATGCCCTCGATCTTGCGGCGGAAGGTGGCGCGGATGTTCTGGTCCACGGCGCAGGCGCCGAAGTCCTCCGTCCAGGCGACGCGCAGCCGGCTCAGGTCGACGTCGGCCGGCCTCAGGAAGGACAGCGCATCGAGCGGATAGCTCAGCGGATCGCCGGCGTGCATGCCGGCCGAGGCGGCCATCTGCAGGCAGGCGTCCTCGACGGTGCGCCCCATGGGGCCGACGACCGAGATCGATGTCCAGCCCAGCAGCTTGCGCACGCTGGGCACGACACCGGGCGAGGGCCTGAAACCCACCACGCCGCATTTGGCGGCGGGGATGCGCAGCGATCCGCCGGTGTCGGAGCCGGTGCAGACCGGCAGCATGTCGCAGGCCAGCGCGGCGGCGGAGCCGCCGGACGACCCTCCGGCATTGAGATTCGGATTGAAGGGGTTGCCGGTCGCGCCCCACACCTCGTTGCGCGAGTTGGCGCCCGCGCCCATCTCGGGGACGTTGGTCTTGCCGGCCACGATGGCCCCGGCCCGGCGCAGGCGCGCCACCAGCTCGATGTCCTCGGTCGGCACATGGTTGCGGAACAGGGGCGAGCCCCAGGTGGTGAGGAGGCCCTGCGTCGGTTCGAGATCCTTCACGCCCAGGGGCAAGCCATGCAGCAGCCCGAGCGGGCGCCCGGCCATGACGGCTTCCTCCGCGGCGCGCGCTTCGGCGCGCGCGCGCTCGAAGCAGGTGGCGGTGACGGCGTTGACGAAGGGGTTCACGCTTTCGATGCGCGCGATGCAGGCCTCCAGCAGTTCCACCGGCGACAGCGCCTTGGCGCCGATGAGGCGGCGCAGCTCGACCGCGGAGGTCTCGACGAGCTCGCCGGCGACGGTATGGGCGGGCGCGGCCATGTTCAATCCGCGGTGATGTTGGAGCGGGCCGCGACCGCGCGCATCACCGGCAGTTCCTTGTTGATCAGCTCGCTGGCGGCGGCCGCGTTGCTGAAGGCAGGCTCCAGGCCGGCCGCGACCAGCTTCGCCCGGGTGTCCGCATCGGCCATGGTCGCGGCCAGGGCCTTCTCGAGCCGCGCCTTGACGGCGGGAGGCAGGCCCTTGGGGCCCGCGAAGATCAGCCAGGTGTCCATGTCGATGCCGGGAAAGCCGCTCTCGGCCATCGCGGGCACGTTGGGCAGGAGCGCTGAGCGCTTGGCGGTCGTCACCGCAATCGCCTTGACCTTGCCGCCGGCGAGCTGCGGGATGGCTGCGGTCACCGTGTCGACGCTGAAGGGGATCTGCCCGCCGATGAGATCGGTCATGGCCGGCGCACTGCCCTTGTAGGGAACGTGCGTCATCTTCAGCCCGGCGGCATTCAGGACGGTCTCGCCGGCGAAATGCGCGGTCGTGCCGCTGCCGAAGGAGCCGTAGGCGTACTTGCCCGGGGAGGCCTTCACGTAGTCGACGAACTGTTTGAAGTTCTGGACGGGGACGTCCTTGTTCGCGAGCAGGACGAGCGCGGTGCGGCCCGCGAGCCCGATCGGATCGAAGCCCTTGACGGGGTCGTAGGGCAGGTTGCTGCGGATCGCCGGGTTGACCGTGAAGGTGGTGCCCGAGCTCAGCAGCAGCGTGTAGCCGTCCGGCGCGGCCTTGGAGACGTAGGTCGCGCCGATGATGGTCCCTGCGCCGGCGCGGTTGTCGATGACCACCGGCTGCCCCAGCTCCTTGCCCAGGCGCGCGCCGATCACGCGCCCCAGCACGTCCGTCGCCCCGCCGGGCGGGAAGGGAATGATCAGGGTGACGGGCCGCGACGGAAAGTCGCTCTCGGCGGCGACGGCTGGCGCGCCGACCACGCCGAGGGAGGACGCCAGCGCAAAGCCGGCCAGGACGGAGAGGGTCTTCATCGGGGCTCTTGGAGATAAGAAAAGTGAAAGGAGGGTGAAAGACGGGGCCGCGCAGCGGCCGTCACGAAATCGTAAGAGTCCACATGGATTGCAGCAAGCGCCATGTTTAGAATCTTTCATTGCCAGAATCGCAATTCAAATCCATGGCCGGCTATTTGCTGCAGGAGACCGCCGTGCGCTACTTCCTCGAAGTCGTGCGCACCGGCTCGGTCAAGGAAGCCGCCTTGAAGCTCAATGTGGCGCCCTCGGCGGTCAGCCGCCAGGTGGCGCGCCTCGAGCGGGAGATGGACAGCCTGCTGTTCGAGCGCCACGCCCGCGGCATGGTGCCGAATGCCGCCGGGGAACTGCTGGCGGCGCACGCCAAGCGAGCGCAGCAGGACAACGAGCGGGTGCTGAACGACATCGCCGCGCTGCGGGGCCTGCGCAGCGGCTTCGTGCGCGTGGTCAGCGCCGAGGGATTCGCCTTCGACTTCATCCCCACGCTCATCGCCCGCTTCCGGGAGAAGTACGAAGGCATCCGCTTCCACCTGGAGGTCTGCTCCCGCACCGACATTCCGAGGCGCATCCGCGACGGCGAAGCGGACGTGGGCGTGACGCTGAGCTCGGTGCCCGAGCCCGGCATCCAGCTGGAGCTTCGCCATCCGAGCCCCATCCTCGCCGTCATGTCCACCGAGCACGCGCTGGCCCGGCAGCGCCAGCTGTCCCTGAGCCAGGCGGTCGCCTATCCGCTGGCGCTGCCGCTGCCCAACAGCTCGGTGCGGCAGCTGCTCGACATCAGCTGCAGCCGGCAAGGCCTGCAGTACCGGACCGCCATGTCGAGCAACCACGCCGATGCGCTGGTGAGCTTCGCGGCCGCGGCGCCCGAGTGCATCGCCTTCTACGGCGAGCTGTCCATCCGGACCCGGCTTCTTGCAGGGACGCTGGTGGCGGTTCCGCTGCGCGACCGGGAGATGAACGAACGCTACCTGGAGGTCGAGACGCTGGCCGGCCGGGCGCTGTCCGACGCGGCCAAGGGCTTCGTGCATTTCCTGACGGAAGCGATCCGGGCGGGATGAGCGGGCCCTCAAACAGCATTGCCGTTGGCGCAACCGACAAATCGAATAATTGCGCGGCTGGCACACGCGACCACGGCGATGCAGGCGCGACAATGACGGCCGCTCGCCGGCCTTACGATTCGCCCACTTCGATGACCCGCCCTCCCCCTTCCCTTCCGCCTCCTGAACTTGGCGCCGCCCTGCCGCCGCCCGTACATCCCGTGAGCTCGGCCCCGCTCACGATCCGGGAGTGAGCGGCTCGATGGCGCAGAAGCACAAGGAGGTCCTGGTCCTCGGCGCGGGCATCGTCGGCGTCAGCACGGCGCTGGCGCTGCAGCTGCGCGGCCATGCCGTCACGCTCGTCGACCGGAAGATGCCGGGGCTCGAAACCTCCTACGGAAACGCCGGCATCATCCAGCGCGAGGCGGTGCAGCCCTATGCCTTTCCGCGCGACATCGGGACGCTGCTGCGCGTCGCGACCGGGCGCAGCAACGACGCCCACTATCACCTGGATGCCTTGTGGCAGGTGTGGCCCCGGCTGTTCGCGTACTGGCGCTCGTCGGCGCCTTCGAGCTACGCCGAGATCGTCCCGGCGTACAGCCGGCTGATCGAGAAATGCATCGACGAGCACGCCTTCTGGATCGAGCAGGCCGGTGCCGGCGAGCTCATACACAAGGAGGGATGGCGGCAGATCTACCGCTCCCGCGAAACCTTCGATGCAGCCGCGGGCGATGCGACGGCCGCGGCGCGCGAGCACGGCCTGGGCTGTTCCGTGCTCGGCAGCGACGAGCTGGCGTCGGCAGAGCCGGGGTTGCAGCGGGCGCTTGCCGGGGCCATCCACTGGACCGATCCCTGGAGCGTGCGCGATCCGGGCGACCTGGTCGCACGCTACGCGAAGCTCTTCATCCGACGCGGCGGCCGCTTCGCCCTGGGCGATGCGATGACGCTGCGGCAACAAGGTGCCGGCTGGTCCGTCGATGCAGAAGGTGGCAGCGCTCAGGCGGAAGAGGCGGTCGTCGCGCTGGGCCCCTGGGCCGATGCCCTGCTCCGCCCCCTGGGTTACCGCCTGCCCTTGTTCATCAAGCGGGGCTACCACCGCCACTACGAAGGGCACGCCGGGCTCCGGCTGCCGATGCTGGACGTCGAACGCGGCGTGATGCTGGCGCCGATGTCGCGCGGCCTGCGGCTCACCACCGGTGCGGAGTTCGCCCGCCAGGATGCGGCCGCCACCCCGGTTCAGCTCGGCCGCGCGGAACAGTCGACACGCGAACTCGTGCCGCTGGGCAAGCCGATCGAGGCCTCGCCGTGGCTGGGCTCGCGCCCCTGCACCGTCGACATGAAGCCGGTGCTCGGCGCGGCGCCGCGCCACAAGGGCCTGTGGTTCAACTTCGGCCATGCGCACCAGGGCTTCACGCTGGGGCCCGTCACCGGCCGGCTGCTTGCCGAGCTGATCAGCGGCGAGCCCGCGTTCATCGATCCGACGCCGTACCTCGCGAGCCGCTTCGGTTGAGGGTGGGTCTGGGCAAGCAAGGTGTGGAGGACAGGATCGTGCTGAAGAACGTCATCGGCTTTGCCATGCTGGGCATGTGCCTGATGGGCCTGGAGAACTACCGATGCGCGCATCTGCAAAGCCGGCGCACCGCCGAGCAAGCGCAATTGCTGGGCGAGCTTGCGTCGTTGAACCGGCCCGCCGTGTCCCAACTGATCGAGGATTGGCGCACGACCTATCCTGAACCCAACGAGGACCGGCTGCACGAGCTGCGCGACCTGGCCGCACAACTGAGCGTCGATCCGGACGCGCTCGACAGGCGCCAGGTTCCTACAAATTGAAGGGCAGCTGGCGCAGCGGCTTGCCGGTCAGCCGCGCAATGGCGTTGGCGAACGCGGGCGCCAGCGGCGGCAGGCCGGGTTCGCCCATGCCGGTGGGCGCGTCGGCGCTGGGCACGATGTGGACTTCGAACGCCGGCATGTCGGTCATGCGGGCCACGGTGAAGTCGCCAAAATTGCTCTGCGTGACGACGCCGTCTTTCAGCGTGATGGCCGACCCGGGCAGGCACATCGACAGGCCCATGGCCGCCGCGCCCTGCACCTGGGCCTCCACGCTGCGCGGGTTGACGGCCAGGTTGCAGTGCACACCGGTGGTCACGCGGTTCAGCACCGGCTGGCCGTCCCGCACCGAAGCTTCCACCACGTAGGCCACCACCGAGTCGAAGGACTCATGCACTGCCACGCCCCAGGCACGGCCGGCAGGCAGCTGCTTCTTGCCGTAGCCGCTCTTGTCCACCGCAAGCTGCAACGCTGCGCGGTGGCGCGGGTGCTTGTCCCCGAAGAGCTGCATCCGGTAGGCCACCGGGTCCTGCTGCGTGGTGCGGGCGATCTCGTCGATCAAGGTCTCCATCACGAAGGCGGTGTGGGTCGACCCCACGCTGCGCCACCACAACACCGGCACGTTGACCTTGGGGTGGTGCACGGTCAGGCGCATCGGCAGCGGGTAGGGGTCCCGCATGCCCTCCGTGGCCGTGGCGTCGATGCCGTCCTTCACCTGGAAGGGCTCGAACACCGAGCCCGTGGTGATGGACTGGCCGACGATGACGTGGTCCCAGGCCAGGACCTTGCCGCGTTCGTCGAAGCCGATGCGCGCGCGGTGCAGGTGCATGGGGCGGTAGTAGCCGCCCTTGATGTCATCCTCGCGGCTCCACAGCAGGCGCACCGGCACGTTCAGGCCGGCGGCACGCGCGGCCTTGGCGATCTCGCAGGCCTCGACCACGAAGTCGCTCGTGCTCGCGAAACGCCGGCCAAAGCCGCCGCCCGCCATCTGCACATGCACCGCCACCTGCTGGGGCTCGAGGCCCAGCGCACGCGCGGCCGCGGCGCCGTCCAGGCCGGGGCACTGGGAACCTACCCACAACTCGGCGCGCCCCTCGGAAAGCCGAACGGTGCAGTTGAGCGGCTCCATGGGCGCATGGGCGAGGTAGGGGAAGACGAACTCGGCTTCCAGTTTCCGGGGCGCAGTTGCCAGGGGTGCCATGTCGGCGTCGAACTTGCGCTGGCCGGGGCGCTCGGCCATCTCGCGGTACTGGGTCAATTGCCGTTCGCTGTCGACCTTCTCCACGGCGGCCGTGTCCCACTGCAGCTTCAGCGCGTCGCGGCCCAGCTTGGCCGGCCAGTAGCCGTCGGCCACGACGGCCACGCCTTCGGCGCCACGGTCCAGCGGCACGCGCAGCACGGCCTTGACGCCCTTGACGGCGCGCGCGGCGCTGTCGTCCAACGAGGCCAGGCGTGCGCCGAACACCGGCGGGTGGGCCACGACCGCCGTGAGCTGGCCGGGATGCTTGACGTCGATGCCGAAGTCCTGGCGCCCACTGCTCTTGGCGCGCGCGTCCAGGCGCGTGGTGGCGCGGCCGATGGTGCGGAAGTCCTTGGGGTTCTTCAGCGTGACCTTCTCGGGCACCGGCAGGGCCATGGCAGCCTCGGCCAGTTCGCCGTAGCCCAGCTTGCGGCCACCGGGGCCCAGCACCATGCCGGCCTGCGTGCGCAGGGAGGCCACGTCGACCTTCCAGCGCACCGCCGCCGCGGCGAGCAGCATGGCCCGGGCGCGTGCGCCCAGCTCCCGGTACTGCGTGAAGCTGTTCTTGATCGAATTGGAGCCGCCGGTGAGGTGAATGCCGAACAGCGGATCGAGGTAGGCAGCGTCGTTCGAGCCGTTGCGGCTGCGCACCAGACTCCAGTCCGCGTCGAGCTCCTCGGCCAGGATCATCGGCAGGCCGGTCTGCACGCCTTGGCCGAACTCCAGCCGGTTGATGGTCACCGTGACCTCTCCATTGGGGGCGATCTGCACGAAGGCCGTTGGCTGTTGCGTCGGCTTGAGGGCGCTCGCCCCCTGCCCGTCGCCGTTGGCCTGCGCGGTTGCCAGAGGGGGAAAGGCACCGAGCGCAAGCCCGCCGGCACCGGCCAGCTTCAGGAAACTGCGGCGCGGCAGCATGGCGGGACGATCGATCCGGCCTCCAGCCATCAGGCGCTGGAAGGCGCGCGGCAGGTCGCGATAGTCGACGTTGGGCAACATGGCGGATTCCTTCAGGCGAGGGTTTTGGCGGCATCCGCCACGGCGGCACGAATGCGTGCATACGTCCCGCAGCGGCAGATGTTGCCGGTCATGGCAGCGTCGATCTCGGCTGCCGTGGGTTGCTTGCCGCGGGGCAGCGATTGGAGGAAGGCCGTGGCGCTCATGATTTGGCCGCTCTGGCAGTAGCCGCATTGCGCCACGTCGTGCTTGACCCATGCGGCATGCACGGCGGCACCGACACGGTCGCTGCCATCGGTTGTCGCTTCGACGGTGGTGATCTTCTTGCCCTCGGCAGCGGAGATCGGCGTGATGCATGAGCGGATGGCCTGGCCATCCAGATGCACGGTGCAGGCGCCGCAGAGCGCCGCGCCACAACCGAACTTGGTGCCGGTCATGCCCAGCGTGTCGCGCAAGGCCCAGAGGATGGGGGTGGCGGGGTCGGTGTTTACCGTGTGTTCACGGCCGTTGACGTTGAGCGCGCTCATGTTCGAATCTCCGCGGTGGGATGGGTCAGGAATGGGGAGACCAGCCTGGGCTGGGATCGATCACTTGGCGCCGTCGAGCAGCCATTGCGCAAGCGCCTGCAGCTCCGGCATCAAGCGTTTCCTATGTGATGGGAAACTGTACGGACGGGCATCCAAAAGAAAAAGTGCTCAATGCTGCATGCCTTGTGAAGCTAAGCTTCAAGGTATGAAGCTGAAGCAACTGGACGGATTGATGGCGTTCTGGAAAGTGGCGGAGCACCGCGGCTTCTCCGCGGCCGCCGCAGAACTGGAGGTCTCACCCTCTGCGCTCAGCCAGGCCATTCGACAACTGGAGACCCGACTCGGGGTGCGACTGTTGAACCGGACGACGCGAAGCGTCAGCCTGACGGAAGCCGGCCAGGCCTACATGGCCCGGGTCGGCCCGGCCCTCGGCCAGGTCATCGAGGCGGGGGAAGAGCTCAACGCGCTCCAGGGACGGCCCGCCGGGACACTGCGCCTCAATGCCGCAAGGATTTCCACTGCGCTGGTCGTGCAACCCCTGCTGGCCGGATTCCTCCAGGAGAATCCCCATGTTCAACTCGAACTCACCAACGACGAAGGCTTCATCGACATTGTCGAGAGAGGTTTCGATGCGGGCGTGCGCTTTGGCGAGAGTGTTCACCGGGACATGGTGGCCATCCCCCTCGGTGGACCGGTCCCCGTCGCGGTGGTTGCGACCCCGGAGTACCTGCGGCACCATCCTGCTCCCCGCCATCCGGATGATCTGGTGCGCCACAACTGCATCCGGTTCCGCTTTGCTGCGACAGGCGCGATCTACAAGTGGGAATTCGAGCTGGACAAGCGCCTGGTGGAATATGAGATCCAGGGCAACCTGACCATCAGCGACTCCCTGTTCGGGTTGGAGGCCGCACTCGAGGGCGTCGGACTGGCCTACACCTTCGAGCAGCTGGCACGGCCCTACCTGCGAGCCAAGCGGCTGAAGCGGGTGTTGACCGCGTTCTCGCCGACCTTTCCAAGCTTCTACCTGTACTACCCCAGCAGGCACGACCAGCCGACGAAACTGAAGGCGCTCGTGGAGTACGTCAAGCGGCACGGGTCTTGAGCTCGATCGCGAGAACGGCCGCGGCCGGTCAAAGTCGCTTCCGATAGAACACACGCTCATAGCCGCTTTGGGCCCGGCGGTCGTACTCGACATAGCCGATCCTGGGGTAGAGCACCTGGTTCTCCGTCATCCTGGAGTTCGTGCAGAGGTAGATGGACTCGAAGCCGCGTCCACGCGCCTCGCCTTCGGCAAACTCCAACCGGCGCGGCAGGTCCGACATCTCTTCTGCCAGGTCAGGCCGTGAAGCGCACGGGGAAGTCCAGCGGCCTCACGAGTTCTACCCTATCGAGAGGAAGCCATGCCCTTGCCTTGCCGGTACAACTCACGTATCGCCAAAGGGGGAGGTGCCATGAAACACCTGACGAACTTCACTCGCTGGATCTCGCTGCTCGCATGCATGCTGGTCGTTGCAGCGTGCGCCAACCTCGAAGCCGTGCGCGACTTCAGCGCGAGCTCCGCCAGCCTCACTGCATACAAGGACGTCACGGAGCGCTACCTGGCGAGCGATGACGTGGTGCTCGCGGAGCTGCCTGCATCGCCGGACTTCGCGCCCATCAAGACGGCGGTGCAAGCCCACAAGCAGGCCGTCGCGCAGGAGCAGGAGTCGCTCTTCAGGCTGCACAACGTCGCCACCGGCTACATGGCCGCGCTGGCCAACCTGGCCGGCGAGGGCGCCTTCGACATCTCGCAGGAGTTCGACCAGGTGACCGGCGCCATCGTCGCCGTGCCGGGCCTCGGCCTCAACACAGAGCACGTACAGGCCTACGCCAGCATCGCGCAGAGGGTCACCAGCTGGGCCTTGGCCGCCAAGCAGGCCCATGAGGTGAAGAGCCTGGTCAAGGAACACGGCCCGGCCATGGACACGCTGCTGCAGGCCATGGGCACCGTGGCGGACGCCTACCAGGTCGAGCTCAAGAACGAGCAGGGGCGAATCGCCTCCTTCCAGCAGGCGCGCGAGATTGCCTGGAATGCCGACCTGTCAGCCGAGGCCGCCCTCGCGGGCGATGACCGCGCCATCACCATCGACCGCCGCGAAGCGGTGATCGCCTGGTCGCGGCGCGGCCAGGCGCTGCGCGTCAAGGAACAGGCCAGCGCCATCGTTGCGGCCCAGGAGGCGCGCAGCGGCATCGACATCGTGCGGCAGGGCCACGCCGAGATGCTGCGCAACGTGGACCACCTCAGCGACAAGCAGTTGATCGCCTTGCTGCGGAAAGCCACCGTGGACCTGATGGAGGTCCGCGCCAATCTCAGGAAGCTTTGACGTCGATGCAACCAAAAGGGAGTGAACATGCCAAGAATCCAGATGCTCGAGGACGCCGATGCCGTGGTGAAGGCCGCGGAGCTGTTGCGGCAGTCGGCCGACGCCATGCAGGATCGTCGCCAGCAGGCCTTCGACAGCGGCGCGATCACGGCGCCGCAGGCCAGGAAGAACGTGCTCGAAGAGAACAACCTTCGCATTCACATCAGCGAGATGCTGCTGCGCGCGATCAAGCTGGTCGTGGATGGCGCAGGGCCCTCCCAGAGCGATCTGGAGGGCGCCATCGAGAAGGCGAACGAAGAGATCCGGAAGATCGAACAGGTGCGCCAGGCACTGAGGATCTTCGCGTCCGTCCTTCACCTCGCCACCGCCATCCTCGGGCGCGACCCGGTGAGCATCATCGACGCGCTGAGCGCCGTGAAGAAGCACAGCGGCGCGGTTTGAGTCGGACCGCGCTCGCCTGCAACCGTCGTTTTTTTCAACCACCCAGGGAGAGCAAACATGGCCACCACCCAGTCCATCGGCTGCGACATCATGAAGCGCGCCATCGCGCAGATGAAGCAGGAAATCAAGCGCAAGCGCGAGCGCGTCCAGGCCCAGTCGGAGCAGATCGAGAAGCTCGGACTCGAGCTCAAGTCGCTGGAGAACGAGCTTGAAACGGACCTGGCCCAGCTCAACGCATTCGAGGAGGAGTTTTCTGCCTCCTGCGGACCGGGCTGAGGCGCCCGCCTATGGCACTTGGGGCACCCTCACCCTCAGCAACGGCGCTTACTTGCTCGTTCAGAGCGGCAAGATCGCAGCCGTGGTGGGGGCCCGCGGTCCGCAGGGCGGCTACATGCAGTTCGGCTTGATCGACTGAAGCTCGGGGGCGATGCTCCCCGGGTGCGGCGTCTTCGTTCGCTGCTAGTCAAGCAGCGGTTCGAGCCCAGGCGCCTGGTCGACCTCGGCAGGCTTGTAGAGCTTGTGCTGCGCCGTCGGGCCGGGGGCGTCGGTGACGACCGCAAGGCGCCACGGATCCCCCCGCTTGGCGCAGGCGCGTTCCTCGCTCGTGAGCTGGAAGCTGGCCGCTCCGGGCGCGATGCCCTTCACCGCGAGCTTGAGCAAGGTGTTGCCCTTCTTGTCCGACACCTCGATGTCGTAGCCGAGCTTCTGGGCGGAGACGTTCTCGGCCTTGTACCCGTAGCCGGCGAAGTGACGCGTCAGGTAGTCCATCGCGGCCGCCTGCACCTCTTCCCGGGATGCCGGGCCGGTTGGCGCCTCTTGCGACACGGCCGGAACGCTGCCTCGCGCCCGAGCGGCCTGCATGTCTTCCTCGGTCGGCAGCCACCCGCGCGGGCCGCGCACCAGGACCGCCATCTTCTGATCGGGGTCCCACGTCGCGATGTGCCATTCCTGGTCGTCCGGCACCCGCGTCGACACCTTGGCAGACCTGTCGCTCTCCACCTCGAGGATGGCGACCCGGTTCGTCTGCAGCACGGCCCTCAATCCCAGGCCCGCATCCAGCGAGCGCTTGAGCAGGTCGAGCCGGTTCTTGGCGCGCTGGACCTGCTGCGCGCTGCGGTCGCCGCCGCCGACCCGGCGCTGCACATCCAGGGACTCGAGATAGAACCATCGCCCGCCGGCGCCGATGGTCACGAACTCCGCCCACAGGGTGGCGATGACGTTGTCGCCCGTTGCCAGCCAGGCGTTCTCGGCCGCTTGCTGCCGGGCATCGAACACGCCCATCCTGGCGATGATCTCGACGGGAGTGCGCTTCTCCCCTGTCAGGCGCTTTTCATTGATGACCGCGAGGACCGCGGGGTCGACTTCTTTGTCCATGGAGCGATTGTGGCGCACCGCGGCGCCGGTCTCGCGTCCTCGAGCAGCGCGCACGCCGCGCCCCTCGACAATCCGCTGAATATGCACGCCGCCGGATTGCGCCTATCCTTTCGCTCCTGACGCGCAACACAATCACCACCTGGAGACCAGCGATGGCAGTCAACGAGCTCTATCGTCAGAAGCGATGCAGCGCCGCAGACGCGGTTCGGCACATTCGCAACGGTGACACCATCATCGTCCCCACCGGCGCCGGCGAGCCGCCGACCCTCCTCACGGCGCTGTCCGAACAGCGCCGCAGCTTCCGCGATGTCAAGGTCTGCCAGATCCTGGCCGTTCGCAAGTACGCCTACATCGACCCGGAAACCGTCGATTGCGTCCGCCACGTGGCGCTCTTCTATGGCAGCGCCACGCGCGCAGGAGGCCAGGCCGGCTGGATCGATTTCATTCCAAACTATTTCAGCGAGATCCCAGCCCAGATCGAGCGCGGACAGATCGGCGCCGAGGTGGTGTTCAGTCTCGCGTCGCCGATGGATGACCAGGGGTATTTCTCGCTGAGCATCGGCACCGACTACACCATGGCCGCCGTGGCCAAGGCCCGCGCCGTGGTGCTGGAAGTCAACCCGAACGTGCCGTATGCCTTCGGCAACTGCCGCGTCCACATCTCGCAGGTCGCGGCGCTGATCGAAAGCGAAGAGCCGGTGCTCGAAGTCGGCCTGCCTGCCATCGGCCCGGTTCAGGAAGCCATCGGCAAGCATGTGGCCGACCTGATCGAGGACGGCTCCACCCTCCAGATCGGCTATGGCGGTATTCCCGATGCAGTGGTGATGCAGCTCACCAACAAGCGCGACCTCGGCATCCACACCGAGATGATCGGCGACGGCATCCTGTCGCTGGTGGAAAGCGGCACCGTCACCAGCCGCTGCAAGAACTACCTGCCGGGCAAGATCATTGCGACCTTCGCGCTCGGCTCGCAGAAGCTGTATCGCTTCATGCACCGCAACCCCGCGCTGGAAATGCACCCGGTCGACTTCACCAACGACCCGATGCTGGCCGGTCAGAACGACAAGCTGGTGTCGATCAATGCGACGCTGCAGGTCGACCTGCTCGGCCAATGCGGGTCGGAAAGCCTCGGCAGCTCGCCCTACTCGGGCACCGGCGGCCAGGCCGATTTCGTGCGCGCCGCCAACCGCTCGCGCGGCGGCAAGTCCTTCATTACGCTGCCTGCCACCGCGAAGAACGGCACGCTCTCGCGCATTGCGCCCGTGCTCTCGCCCGGCACACATGTGACGACCAGCAAGAACGACGTCAATTACGTGGTGACCGAGTTCGGCGTGGCGCAGCTGCGCGGAAAATCAGGCAAGCAACGCGCGCAAGAGCTCATCGGCATTGCCCACCCGGCGTTCCGTGAGGAGCTCAGGAGCCAGGCGAAGGCGATGCGTCTGATCTAGTCACACGTCTGCACTCAAGGGGCGTTGGATTTCTCGAAAGTCATCTGCGCAGATTCTGAAGGGAGAACGGATGAGATCGATCGTGCATCTTGCGCTCAGCGCTTTGCTGCTTTCTGCCATGGCGTTGCCCGCCGGCGCAGCGGGGACGAACAAGCTCTGCAACGGACGACAGACGGACATCGTCTTTGCTGTAATTCATGAGAGTTCGGACGACTCGGATTCGAGATGCGAGCTTCAGGGATCGCGGTGCCACGTGACGCTCCAGGGCTGGTACACCATGAAACCGGGCGTCTGCATGGACGTCGACGTGGGACATCAATGGGAATCCTATCTGTCGATCTTCATCAAGGATACGGCGGCCGGCCAGTACAGGCCCGAAACCTTTCCAGTCAACGACAGGTTCTACAAGGACAGGAACGAGAAGAACTCCGGAGTCGTTAACGTCACCGCGTGCATGCCTGTCGGACCGTTCAAGAAAAAGCGGCCTGGCGCCCTCGCGCCCATGCTGAGTTCAGCAGTCGCATGCGATCCCGGCGAGACGCCGCATCCGGTCAATTACGTCATGCGCGGTGGACCGCAAACCAACGTCGTCGTCACGTTGAACTAGTCCGCTGAATCACTGAAATCGGTCGGTGCTGTCCACCCGAGACGGGCGCGCTGCGGCGTTGCAAATGCTCGCGAAACCTACGGGTATCGCTGCGCTTTGCACCTTGCATCGCATCCCGTCTCGGGCGTCCCTCACCGCCCATTTCAATGATTCAGCGGACTAGTGGGCTGTAAAGGCCGTGTCGCCACGGTCGGTCGTTCGCCCAAGAGCGGACGCGGTTCGTCGCATGGACGTCACCGCACTTTCACGGCGCCGACATCGCCGTTGCCTAGTCTTCCCTCCCATGCACAACATCGTTCTCCCCTGGCGCCCCGTGAGCGCCCTGATCCTGGCCTGCGCACTGTCCGCCTGCGGCGGCGGCGACGACGGCGGCGGCTTCGCCAGCCCCTCGGCCACCAACGGCACCACCGGCGCCCAGAAGACCGAGACCCCGGCGCAAGCCACCTCCAGCGACAGCGCCGAAGTGCGCTACGCGCCCTGAACCACAGCGACGAGGAGAAGAACCCCATGAGCTCGCGCCGCCAATTCATCCAGGGCACTGCCACCACCGGCATCGCCGCCGCCACGCTGGCCGCCTTCCCGCCCAGCATCCGCAAGGCACTCGCGATCCCCGCGCACCACGAGACCGGCACCATCCAGGACGTCAAGCACGTGGTGATCCTGATGCAGGAGAACCGCTCCTTCGACCAGTACTTCGGCACGCTGCGCGGCGTGCGCGGCTTCGGCGACCGCTTCACCATCCCGCTGCCCGGCGGGCGCAAGGTCTGGCAGCAGAACAACGCCGCCGGCCAGCCGGTGCTGCCCTACCACCTGAACCAGGCCCAGGGCAACGCGCAACGCGTGAGCGGCACGCCCCACTCCTGGGGCGACGGCCAGAACGCCTGGGACGGTGGCCGCATCGAGCAGTGGGTGCGCTACAAGACGCCGGCTTCGATGGGCTACTACAAGGAAGCCGAGCTGCCCTTCCAGTTCGCGCTGGCCAATGCCTTCACCCTGTGCGATGCGTACCACTGCTCGATGCACACCGGCACCAATTCCAACCGCATGTTCATGTGGGCCGGCACCAACGGCCCGACCGGCGCGGGCGTGGCCACCGTAAACAACGAGTGGGACTCGATCGATTCCTCGGCCCTGGGCTACGACTGGAAGACCTACCCCGAGCGCCTGCAGGAAGCCAAGGTCAGCTGGATCGTCTACCAGAACATGCCCGACAACTTCGGCGACAACCCGCTGGCCGGCTTCCGCCAGTACCGCAAGGCCAACGAGGCCTCGGGCAAGCCGGTGAGCAACGACGCGCTCTCGCCGGCCTACGACCCGGCCAGCGACGACGCCGGCAACCCGCTGTACAAAGGCATCGCCAACACCATGCCGGGCCCGCTGGGCGACGTGAACGCGTATTTCGAGACCTTCCGCAACGACATCAAGAACGGCAAGCTGCCGCAGGTGTCCTTCGTGGTCGCGCCGGCCACCTACTCCGAGCACCCCGGCCCCTCGAGCCCGGTGCAGGGCGCCTGGTACATCCAGGAAACGCTGGACGCGCTGACCGCCGTGCCCGAGGTCTGGAGCAAGACCGTGCTGCTGGTCAACTTCGACGAGAACGACGGCTACTTCGACCACGTTCCCTCGCCCTCGGCCCCCTCGCTCAACCCCGACGGCACGCCGGCCGGCAAGACCACGCTGCGCGAGTCCGACATCGCCTTCGAGCGCTTCGTCCATCCCAACCCGCCCGGCACCACCAGCCAGCCGCAGCCCGACGGCCGCGTCTACGGCCCCGGCGTGCGCGTGCCGCTGTACGTGATCTCGCCCTGGAGCCGCGGCGGCTGGGTCAACTCGCAGGCCTTCGACCACACCTCGATCATCCGCTTCCTCGAGAAGCGCTTCGGCGTGAAGGAGCCGAACATCAGCCGCTACCGCCGCGCGGTGTGCGGCGACCTCACGAGCTGCTTCAACTTCGAGCGGCCCAACAACGAGCCGCTGCCCACGCTGCCGGGCCGCAAGACCCTGGGCCAGGCCGACGCGCTGCGCGCCGCGCAGCAGCAGCTGCCGCAGATCGTGCCGCCGGCCAATCCGCTGCTGCCGGTGCAGGCCACCGGCACGCGGCCCTCGCGCGCCCTGCCCTACGAGCTGCACGCGAGCGCGCGCAGCAACGCGCGGCAGGGCACGGTCAAGCTGGTGTTCGCCAACAGCGGCGAGCAAGGCGCGGTGTTCCACGTCTACGACAAGCTGCACCTCGAGCGGCTGCCGCGCCGCTACATGGTCGAGCCCAACGAGCGCCTGGACGACGAGTGGACGGTGATGACCGACAACGCCGGCCTCTACGACCTGTGGGTGCTCGGGCCCAACGGCTTCCACCGCCACTTCAAGGGCGACCTCAATCGCCTGCGCGCGGGCAACGCGCCCGATCCCGAGATCCGCGTCGGCTACAACGTGCGTCGCGGCGACCTGCACCTGAAGCTGCGCAACGAGGGCGAGCGCGCCTGCGTCTTCACGATCAAGTCACGCGCCTACCGCAACGACGGGCCCTGGACGGTGCGCGTGCGCGGCGGCGACGATGTGGAAAAGCAGTGGGACATCGAGGCCAGCGGCTGGTG
Source organism: Variovorax sp. Soil_C_12 (assembly GCF_057657375.1). Classification (NCBI taxonomy): domain Bacteria; kingdom Pseudomonadati; phylum Pseudomonadota; class Betaproteobacteria; order Burkholderiales; family Comamonadaceae; genus Variovorax; species Variovorax sp. Soil_C_12. The sequence continues at coordinate 33,017 of NZ_JBDGIO010000003.1, forward strand.
GTACGACTTCGAAGTGAGCTGCGATGCCGACCCGGCCTACTACCGCCGCTTCGCCGGCCGGGTCGAGACCGGACGGCATTCGGTGAGCGACCCGGCGATGGGGCAGCCGGATCTCTGAGGCGGATGCGTGGGCTACGCCCGCGTCAGCACCGTCCGCACCGCATAGCCATTGCGGTACACGCCCTCGATCGTCCCCAGGACCGGGTCCTTGGGCGAGGCCGTCACGTACTTCTCGTCCGCAGTCCGGTAGACGATGACGGTGCGGTCGGCCTGCGCGCTGAGCGTGCGGGCGACGCCGGTGGCTTGGTTGAGCGTGCGGTAGCTGTTCATGAAATCCCCTCTTCGGCGGGCGAATGCTAAACCGAAGGTACTCAATTCAGCCGATTCCAGGCCCTGGCTGCGGCGCCGGATGCGGGCAAAAGGCCACACTTTGAGCGCTTATCTGTCGTCGCACCGTCAAAGAAGCTCCTCGGCGACGAACAGCGACATCACCCCCAGCCGCAGCCGCTGCGCCCAGCCCACGCCGGGCTCGCGCGGATGCACGACCTCGCGCCCGGCCTCGCGCGCCACCCATTCGACGCTGCCCGCGTCGTGCGCCGCAGGGCGCAGGCGGTAGCTGCCGACGTCGCGGTCGCGCTGCAGGGTCTGCGTCACCTCGATGGCCAGCGCCGGGCTGTCGATCAGCAGGCCCAGCTCGGTGTTGGCGCGCATCGAGCGCCGGTCCATGTTCATCGAGCCGACCAGCAGCCGCCGGCCGTCGATCACTGCCAGCTTGGCGTGCAAGCGGCCCATCGAGGACGCGGATTCGCCAGGCGCCGCCGCCGCGGGGCGGCCCAGTGCCGGGCTGAGCTCGTGCAGCTCCACGCCCAGGCTCACCATCTCGGCCCGGTAGCGGGCATAGCCCCAGTGCACCAGCGGCTCGTCGGTGGCGGCCAGCCCGTTGGTCATGACGATCACGCGCAGGCCCTTGGCCCGGGCCCGCCGCATCAGCGCCAGGCCGCGCTCGCCCGGCACCAGGTAGGGCGTGGCGACCAGCACCTGCGAGCGCGCCTCGCGCATCGCCTGCAATGCGCCTTCGAGCGCGAAGGCCTCGGGCGCGGGACGGCCTTCGGTCGCCGCCTTCTCCGGCCCGTCGGCGAAGAGGCGCGCCGGCGCGAAATGCTGGGTCAGCCGCCCGGCGTCGAGCTCGTCCGCCACCGGGCGGTAGCCGAAGCGGTCCAGCGGCGCCACCGGCGGGTCGCCGCCCAAGCCGCGCAGGGCGTGCGCGAAAGCCGCGGCGCCGCCCTCCGGCAGCAGCGCTTGCACCGGCCAAACCTGCTCGCTGTTCCAGAAGCGGTCGAACAGCGCCTCGAAGCCGCCCACCACCGGCCCGGAGCACAGCACGTCCATATCGATGAAGTTCGAAGGCTCGCCGCGCTTGAAGTAGTCGTCGGCGATGTTGCGCCCGCCGATCACGGCCAGCGTGCCGTCGGCGATGAAGAGCTTGTTGTGCATGCGCCGGTTGATGCGCTCGAACTCGTGCATCGACAGGGCCACGCGGGTCCCCACGCCGCCGTCGCGCTGGGGCAGCGGGTTGAACAGGCGCACCTCCACGTTCGCCTGGGCCGCCAGGCCGGCCAGCAGCCGGCGGCTGTCGTTGGCGTACAGGTCGTCGACCAGGAGCCGCACCCGCACGCCGCGTGCGGCGGCATCGCGGAGCTCGCGCAGGAAGCGCCGGCCGGTCGCGTCGGCCGCGACCAGGTAGTACTGGATGTCGAGCGAGACCTGGGCCCGGCGCGCCAGGGCGATGCGCGCATCCAGCGCCTGGTCGCCGTCGGCCAGCAGCCGGAAGCCCGACAGCGCCGGGTCCGCGTCCACGGCCGAGGCGCGCGCCACCTGCGCCAGGCGCGTGTGCCCCACCGCCTCCAGCGCCGTGGAGCGCGGGCGCTCGGCGTCGGGCGGCGGCAGGCTCGCGCAGCCGGTGCTCAGCAGGGCCGCCAACGCGTGGCCCAGCAGCGAGGCCATGCCGGGCCGCAGGCGATGCAGCTCGCGCGCCAGCGGCGCGCGCGCCTGCCAATGCAGCAGCACCAGCAACGCATGCAGCCGTTCGCGCAGGCGGACCAGGACTTCGACGGACGGGGCAAGTGGGGGCTCGGACATTACGACTCCTCGGGGACGCGGCTTCACTGGACTACCTTCGCCTTCGGCTGCGGTATTCGCCTTGGGAGCGGCCCGGCGTCTCATCGCGGGCCGATGTCGCAAGGATGGCCGGCGCGGGTATTCGCTTCATTTCCCGCGGCCGCGCATCCGTAGCCGTTTCGCTGCACGGCCGGGCCGCCGCAACCGCCATGTATCAGGCGTGTATCGAGCAGGCAATCAGGGCCACGGCGCCGCCGAGCAGGCCTAGACTGGCGTCATGCAAGCCACTGCAGCGACCTCCAGCGACGGCGCAACGATCGCCGGCCTCTCGGCGCAACTGCAATCGCTGCGCCGCGTGGCGCTGGCGGTCGCGCACCCCGGCGGGCCGGGCCTCTTCGATGCGTTGGTGCGCGAGCTGGCCGAGGCGCTGGCGGTGCCCACCGTGTTCATCGCCGTGTTCTCCGACGACGTCTGCAGCCTCATGCAGACCCTGGCCGTGCGGCTGGACGGCAAGACCTTGCGCAACTTCGACTACGTGCTGCAGGGCACGCCCTGCGCGCACGTGGTCGGGCGCGAGTTCCGCTACGTGGCGCGCGGCGTGGCGGTGGAGTTCCCGCGGGGCTCGCTGTTCGCGGCCAAGGGCATGGACTCCTACGCCGCCTTCCCCCTGCGCGACAGCCAGGGCGAGGCGCTGGGCCTGCTGGTGGCGATGGACCGCGTGCCGATCGCCGACGGCGACGCCGCCCATGCCGAGGCGATGCTCAAGATCGTTGCCGGCCGCGCGGCCGCCGAGATCGAGCGCACCCGCACCGACGAGGCGCTGCGCTCGGCCGCGCTCGCCGTGTCGGGCGCGCGCAGCGACACGGTCTTCGACGAGCTGGTGAGGCTTCTCGCGACCATCCTGCACGTGGAGGTGGCCTTCATCGCGCGCCGCGCCGCCGACGAGCCCAGCCAGCTGACCATGCTTGCCATGCAGTACGACGGCCAGGTGTTGCACGACATCCGCTACGCCATCGCCGGCACGCCCTGCGAGACCGTCCTGGGTCAGCAGTTCCGCGCCTATCCGAACGACCTGCAGGCGCTGTTCCCCGACGACGAGGAAGCGAAGACGCAAGGTGCCGTCAGCTACGCCGGCTACCCGCTCCTCGCGCTCGACGGCACGCCGCTGGGCGTGGTGTCGGTGGCCTCGCGCCGGCCGCTGATGCAGGTGGACCGGGTGGAGTCGATGCTCAAGATCTTCGCCATGCGCGCCGCCGCCGAGGTCGAGCGCCTGGCCGCCAGCGAGGCGCTGCAGCAGTCCGAGGCCAGCTACCGCGCCATCTTCGAGACGGCGGAAGACGCGATCTTCGTCCACGACTGGGACTCGGACCGCATCCTCGACGTCAACACCAAGGCCTGCGAGACCTACGGCTACACGCACGAGGAGCTGACGCGCCTGACGGTGGCCGACGTCAGCTCCGGCGTGCCGCCCTACACCACCGAAGACGCGCTGCGCTGGCTGGAACTCGCCAAGCAGGGGCACTGCCCGTCCTTCGAATGGCAGCGCCGCAACAAGGACGGCAGCCTGCACTGGGACGAGGTGCGGCTGAAGCCGGTGAGCTTCAACGGCCGGCGCTACATCCTGGGCTTCGCGCACGACATCACCGAGCGGCGCGAGCGCGAGCGCGCCCTGCAGCGCAGCGAGGCGCGGCTGCGCGCCACGGTGGAAGCGGCCTTCGACTGCGTGATCGGCATGGACGCGGAGGGCCGCATCGTCGAGTTCAACGCCGCCGCCGAGCGCGTGTTCGGCTACCGGCGCGAGGCCGTGCTGGGCCGGCCGGTGGCCGAGGTGATCGTGCCCGAGCGCCGGCGCGAGGCGCACCGGCGCTGGATCCGCGAATTCCCCATCACCGGCAGCAGCCCGATGCTGGGCCGGCTGGTCGAATCGACCGCGCTCACCGCCAGCGGCGAGGAGATCCCGGTCGAGCTCGCGGTGAGCGTGGCCGAGGCGCCCGAGGGCAACATCTTCGTGGGCCATGTGCGCGACATCAGCGCGCGCCGCGATGCCGAGGCGGCGCGCCTCGCACTAGAGGCCCAGCTGCGCCAGGCGCAGAAGATGGAGGCCATCGGCCAGCTCACCGGCGGCATCGCGCACGACTTCAACAACATCCTGACCAGCGTGATCGGCTACCTGGTGCTCGGCGAGGAGCGCGCCGAAGGCATCGGCGACGCGGTGCTGCTGCGCCAGCTGGGCCAGGCCCACCTGGCGGCGCAGCGTGCGCGCGACCTGATCGCGCAGATGCTGGCCTTCGCGCGCCGCCAGCGCGGCGAGGCGCGGGTGCTCGACGTGGCGCCGCTGGTGCGCCAGACCCTGCGCCTGTTGCGCGCCACCCTGCCCTCCTCGGTCACGCTGGGCGGCAACGCCGGCGTCGACGACCTGGCCTCGCCGCTGTGCGTGGCGGTCGATCCGGTGCAGCTGGAGCAGGTGCTCTTCAACCTGTGCATCAACGCGCGCGACGCGCTGGACGGCGCCGGCCGCATCAGCGTGGACCTACGCGCCCATGCGCACGAACGCTGGCAGTGCGCCTCCTGCCGCGCGCCGGTGGACGGCGGCCCCTGGGTCGAACTGAGCGTGGCCGACAGCGGCAGCGGCATCGCGCCGGAGCTGCAGGAGCGCATCTTCGACCCCTTCTTCTCGACCAAGGCGCCGGGCAGCGGCTCGGGCATGGGCCTGGCGATGGTGCACGGCATCGTGCACGGCCATGGCGGCCACCTGCGCGTGCGCACCGCGCCCGGCACCGGCTCGGTGTTCTCGGTGATGCTGCCGCGGGCGGCGGCCTCGCCCGCGCCCTGCTCGGAGACGGCGCCGCAGCGCGCCGCCGCAGCCGAGGCGCCCGCCCTGCGCGGCAGCGTGCTGGTGGTGGAGGACGATCCGATGGTGGGCGACTTCCTGGTCGAGCGCCTGGCCAGCTGGGGCCTGCGCGTGCGCCTGCAGCGCGAGCCGCAGACCGCGGCGGACTGGCTGGCCGAGCCGGCGCACGAGGCCGACCTGCTGGTCACCGACCAGACCATGCCGCACATGACCGGGCTGCAGCTGGCGGCCCGCGCCCGCGCCCTGCGTCCGACCCTGCCGGTGGTGCTGGTGAGTGGCAATGCCGGCGGCTTCGATCCGCAGGAGCTGGCGCGCTGCGGCGTGCATGCGCTGCTGCGCAAGCCGATCGACGCCGAGCGCCTGCGCACGGTGCTGCGCGAGGCGCTTGCAGCGAGCGGCTGAGCTTAGGGCGCGATCGCCGAGGGGAAAGTAAAAGAGCGCTCATGGGCCTGCGCGCAGCAAAGGCGCCCGCGGGTCCGCTGCGGCGCGCCGCAGCGGACCCGCGAGCACCTTTGCGGGATACGTTGTGCCGGTATCCCCAAACATCCAAAGACTCAAGCGCTGGGGGCGTGGGACCGGGGCCCCGGTATTCAGATCAATCCCACCGTCTCCTCCGCAGAAGGTGGTCTGCGGGCCGGGCGATTTCTGGGGCGGCGAGGAGCGCAGTCTGGGGGCGGGCGCGCCTGCCGAAGGACAGGCGCGCTTCGTAATCTGACTCGCCGCGGCTGTTTGAGCGAAGTGCACCGAAGGGGCACGCAGCGAGTTCCGCGGCGCCGCCCCCAGACGAGCACCGCAGCGGAGTCGGCGCGTAGCGACGACCGCCCCAGTATGAGCCCGGGCCGCAGACCGCCTTCCGCGGCGCGCAGGCCTGCATCACCGCTTTGAACTCAATGCGCTCCTGAATTTTCGGAGGCGCCAGGCTCAGGCCGCCATTGCTTCGGCGACCCCAGGCTGCTTCGGCATCGCATAGCCGAGCGGCGCGGTGGCGTTGCGAATGCGGGTGGCCTGCGCCGCATCCAGGCAGGAGAACAGGATCTTGTTGAAGCGCGGCTCCAGCAGGCCGGAGACGATGTACTGCCAGCGGTAGGCCTTCAGCACCAGCGCATGGATGGCCGCGGCGCGCTCGGCATGCCCGGACTGTCCGGTGATCGTGCAGAAATAGCTCGCATCGGCGGCGGCCTGCGCCTGCACGGTGCCGTCGACCGCGCCGATCAGCGCGATCAGCTCGCCGACCGCGGCGTCGCGCCCGGCGGCGTCGAGGCGGGCGTCCTCCTTGAGGAATTCCATCTCGTCGAGGATCGCGTGCTGCGACTCCTCGCGCCAGTGGTACAGGAAGACGTCCTTCCACAGCGGGCAGATGTGCTCGTCTGGCGCAATGCTGGCGCGGTAGTGGGCCTGCGAGAAAAGCTCGATGTAGAGCGTCAGCGCCAGCACGGCCCAGTTGCCGCTGCCGAGCACCGCCTGCGCGATGGCATCGGGATCGGCGCTCATCACGTAGCCGGCCGGCATCTCCTGCTCCATCATCGACTCCAGCCGGCGGAACAGCTTCTGGTGCTTGAGCTCCTCGTCGGTCATGCGCACCAGCGCCTCCATGGCGACCTGGTCGCCCAGGGCCTGCGCGCGGCCCAGCTCCATCACCTTCGCGGCGATGAAGCGTTCGACCAGACCGAACATGAAGGCGTAGCTGCGCCCCTGGACCTGGCTGAGCAGGCGCTGCTCCTCGCCGCTCAGGAAGGGCAGCTCGTCCGCGAGCGACAGCCCGTCGGGCAGGAAGCGGCGGCCGTAGTCGAATCCGCGGCCGCGGATGATGTCGCGATCGATCTCCCAGCGCACCCGCTTGGAGACTTCGATGACCCTGGCATAACGCTCGGTGCTGGTGCTGTTCATGGCTCGGTTCCTCAGGTTGGATATAGATACAGGGCCAAAGCCTGACCCTGGCCGGCAGTCTGGAAGCCGCTGGTAACCGGGGCACTTCAGCTGTCACCGCCCGTGTTGCAGTTGTGTAGCGCCCGGGTGTCGCGCAGAATGCCGCGCATGGACGAGCCCACCCGCGTGCTCATCGTCGACGACGACGCCTCGGTGCGCGCCATGCTGCGCGAGTACCTCGGCGGGCATGGCTTCGCGATGAGCGAGGCCTCCAGCGGCCCGCAGATGCGCGATTGCCTCGAGCGCGAGCCGCCGCACCTGGTGCTGCTCGACATCCGGCTGCCCGGCGAGGACGGCCTGAGCCTGGCCAAGTACCTGCGCGAGCATCACGACGTGGCGATCATCATGGTGACGGCCTCGGGCGACGTGATCGACCGGGTGGTCGGCCTGGAGATCGGCGCCGACGACTACATCGCCAAGCCCTTCGACCCGCGCGAGCTGCTGGCGCGCCTGAAGAGCGTGCTGCGCCGCACCCGCGCGCGCACGGGCGCGCCCGAGCCGCCGGCCTCCGCGCCTGCACCACTTGTGGGCGCGCGCCAGCGCTTCGGGCGCTGCGAGGTGGACCTGGAGGCGCGCCGCCTGTTCGAGACCGGCGGCGCGGAAGTCATGCTGACCGCGATGGAGTTCGAGCTGCTGCGGGTGTTCCTGGCCAACCCGAACCGCGTGCTCTCGCGCGACCAGCTGCTGGTGCACACCCGCAACCGCGAGTGGGAGCCCTTCGACCGCTCCATCGACATCCGCATCGGGCGGCTGCGACGCAAGGTCGAACCCGACCCGGCGGGCGAGCCGCGCTGCATCAGGACGGTGCGCAACGCGGGTTACATGTACGTGCCGGACGCCTAGACCCTAGACCAAGACTGGCTCTACGTCCGGTTGGGGTTGAGCAGGTACTTCTCCCCGGTCGCCTGCTTGGCGTAGACCGCGATCTCCTCCAGCTTCAGGGCCTCGCGCAGCGACACCTCCTTGGTGTAGCGGCTGGCAAAGGTGGTCTTGAGCTCCGCCGCCACGCGCGCCTTGAGCTTCGCCGCCCCCTCCGGCCCGATCTTCTGCAGGAAGGGAAAGAGCAGCCACCCGCCCATGCCCCAGGTCATGCCGAAGCCGCGCGTGAACTCGGTCGGGCCGCGGTCCAGGCCACCGTAGATGTAGACCTGCTTGTGCGTCATCGAGCCGTAGCGGCTGTACTCGGTGGCGGTCCTGCTGATCGCCGCTTCCATGCAGTTCAGGATCTGCCCGGCCAGCTTGCCGCCGCCGATGGCGTCGAAGGCCAGCGTGGCGCCGGTGGCGACCAGCGCCTCGGTCAGGTCCTCCATGAAAGTGGGTGCGCTGGCGTCGCACACATGCTTCGCACCGATCGCGCGCAGGATGTCCGCCTGCTCCTTTCTGCGCACGATGTTGACGAGCTCGATTCCGTCCGCGATGCAGATCCGGTTGAGCATCTGCCCGAGGTTGGAGGCCGCGGCCGTGTGCACCAGCGCCTTGTGGCCTTCGCGCTTCATGGTCTCGACCATGCCGAGTGCGGTGAGCGGATTGACGAAGGCCGAGGCGCCCTCGGCGGGCGTCGTGCCCTCGGGCAGCAGCATGCACTGGGCGGCGGGGAGGCAGCGGTACTGCGTGTACATCGCGCCGCCGATCGCCGCGACCGTCTTGCCCAGCAGCGCCTGCGCCGCGGGCGAGGCACCGGCTGCGACCACCACGCCGGCGCCTTCGTTGCCGACCGGCATGGACTGGTCGAGCCGGCCGGCCATGGCCTTCATCACGCCTTCGGGCACGGGGGCGGTGATGACCGGGCGCTCGGGCGTGCCGCTCGCCCTGGCGGCCTTCATGTCGGCCGCGCCGAAGAGCAGGCCGAGGTCGGAGGGGTTCATCGGCGCGGCCTCGACGCGCACGATCACTTCGTCGGGCTTGGGCTCGGGGATCGGCTCCTCGACGAGCGAGAGCTCGAGTTCGCCGCTGCGCTTGATCAGCGAGCGCAGCTGCAGGGCCGTGCGGGGGATTTCGGTGGGCATGGACGCGTCTCCTCAATGGGCGTGCCAGTATGTCAGCTCACGTGATGATCCGCAGCACCCGGCTCATGATGTCGAAGGTGCGGCCATAGGGCGGCTGCAGCAGCCGGGTGCCGGAAAGCGCCGCCTGGTGGAACACGGGCTTGTGTTTGCTGAAGGTGCGAAAGCCGTGCTCGCCGTGGTAGGCCCCCATGCCGCTCGCGCCGATGCCGCCGAAGGGCAGTTCCTCCTGGCCGAAGTGCCACATGCAGTCGTTGAGGGTCACGCCGCCTGAAATGGTTCGGGCGAGCACCTTGTCGCGGTCCGCGCGGTAGGTGCCGAACCAGTAGAGCGCCAACGGACGCTCGTGCCGGTTGACGTACGAGATCACGTCCTCGATGGTGTCGTAGGCCATCACGGGCAGCAGCGGGCCGAAGATCTCCTCCTGCATGATCTTCATGTCGTCCGTCACGTTCAGGACGAGCGCGGGGCCGAGCTTGCGCGTGCCGCTTGCCGTGCCCAGTCCTTCCGGATGAAGCGGCACGACCCGCGCGCCGCGCTGGCGCGCGTCGTCCAGCAGACCCTGCAACCGTTCGACATGGCGGTCGCTCACGATGGCGGTGTAGTCCGGGTTGGCGTCGATCGCCGGGTACTGGCGCTCGACCTCGCGGCGCATCGCGTGGACGAAGGCATCGACGGCGTGGCGCTGGACCGCCACATAGTCCGGCGCGATGCAGGTCTGGCCGGCATTGAACAGCTTGCCCATCACGAGCCGCGACGCGGCCTGCGCCATGTCGACCTGCGGGCTGAGGATGGCCGGCGACTTGCCGCCCAGCTCCAGGGTGACGGGCGTGAGGTTGGCCGCCGCGGCCAGCGCCACCTGCCGCCCCACGGCCGTGGACCCGGTGAACAGCAGGTGGTCGAAGGGCATGGCCACGAAGGCCGTGCCGATCTCGGCGCCGCCGGTGACGACGGTCAGTTCCTCGGGGGCGAAGCTTTCGGCGACGGCCTGGCGCATGAGCTCGGCCACGCGCGGGGTCAGCTCGGACGGCTTGATCATGACGCGGTTGCCGGCGCCGATCGCCGCGATCGCCGGCCCCATCGCCAGCTGGTACGGATAGTTCCAGGGGCTGACCACCCCGACCACGCCGATGGGCTGCGGCATGATGCGGTTCGATCCGGGCCGGAAGGCCAGCGCGGTGGGCGCGCGCCGCACCTTCATCCACGACTTCAGGCGCCGCCGCGCATGCTTGATGGCCGCCACCACCATCATCACGTCGGCCAGGCGGGTCACATGCGCGGAGCGGTGACCGAAGTCGGCGCAGACGGCCGCCTCGAGGGCCGGCGCGATGCGCTCGGTCATCGCGAACAGCCGGTCGAGGCGCTCCAGGCGGATTGCACGCGAGGGATTCATGTCGGCGGCGAACGCGGCCTGCTGGCGGGCGAAGGCCTCGTGCATGCCGTCGAGCGACGGATCGGGGGTCGTCTTCAGGACGGCGTTCATGGCTTGCTCCCGGCGGCTTGCGCTTGCTGTGCGGTGTTGGCGTCGGCCTCGGCATAAGCCCGCCCGCCGGGCACCAGCGCCGAATGCGCGCGCCGCGAATGGATGAGCGGGTAGAACATCTCCACGAACCAGCGCTCCTTGCCGAAGGCCAGGTCGTCCTGCAGGCCGACCTTGGCCGGGTAGCGGCGAGTGATCTTGGCGGTGCCGAAGATCAGGTCCCACACGAAGAGCAGGTTGCCGAAGTTGCCCTTGTAGTGGCCGATGCCGTCTTCGTTGGTGAGCGCGTGATGCGCCCAGTGGGTGGCCGGCGTCGACACCGTCCGCTCGAGCACCCACGCCAGCGGATGCAGCCACTTCGCGCGGTACAGCGGCGCATCCCAAGGCACCGCGCAGTGCGCGCCCAGGATCACGGTGAGCTTGATCACGATGTAGACCAGATAGGCGTTGCCGAAGCCCAGGTAGATCAGCACGCCGGAGGCCCACAGGCCCGGCATCATCAGGTAGTAGAAGAAGTTGTTGCGGTAGGTGATGCGGATGCTCATGTAGTGCGCCGTGTGATGCGCGCGATGCAGCGGCCACAGCAGCGGCGTGTGCGAGATGCGGTGCCACCAGTACTGCGTCATGTCGTCGGCGACCAGCAGGATCGCGCCCATCGCCCACCAGGGCAGATGCGCCCATGCGTCGCGCTGCCCGGGCATCGCCAGCGCGGACAGCTTGCCCGTCACCCCGAAGATGAAGGGCTGCGACACCGCGAGCAGCGAGAGGAACATGAACAGCTCCAGCCGGGTGTCGTCGGCGGTGGCGTGGAAGTGCTCGTGCTTGCGGGAGCGGATCTCCAGCAGGGCGAAGAAAAGAATGATCGTGACGAGCACGATGTTCTGGATGAGGTTCACCAGTTGTCTCCTGGGGGTCGATCGTGGGGCCCGGGTCCTGCGTCCGAACGCCGGGGCTGTCTGTCTGTGTTCTTGTGGTGTCCGGCGCGATTGTTCCGGCCGGCCACGATTGAGTCCAATGCATATTGACGCCAGAATCAATGCACTGGCTGCAATCGCCGGGCAAGGAGCCTCCCCATGGATCTCAAGCGCTGGGCCCACATCGTCGCGGTCGCCGACCGTCGAAGCTTCATCCGCGCCGCGGAGCAGGTGCATCTCAGCCAACCGGCGCTGACGCGCAGCATCCAGGCGGCGGAAGCGGAGCTGGGCCTGCAGCTCTTCGACCGCGGCACGCAGGAGGTGGTGGCAACGCCTGCCGGCGAGTTCATCGTGGCGCGGGCACGGCAGCTGCTGTTCGACAGCCGCTGCCTGCAACGCGACGTGGAGCTCTATCGCAGCCGCGGCCTGGGCGACACCGCGTTCGGCGTGGGGCCCTTCCCGGCCGCGACCTTCCTGTCACCGCTGCTGGCCGCGCTGCGGCGGGAGTTCCCCGGTATCCAGCTGCGCGTGGAGATCAGCAACTGGCAACTGCTGCTGAAGCGCCTGGTCGAAGAGGATGTGGAGTTCTTCGTGGCGGACACGCGGGACCTGCCTGCGGACCCTGTGCTGCAGGTACGCGCCCTGCGCGATGAGCCGGGTCACTTCTACGTGCGTGCCGGCCACCCGCTGACGATACACAGGAGCGTCACGTTGCAGCAGGTGTGGGCGCACGGCGTCCTGTCGGTGCGGCTGCCCGCCGACGTGCGTGCCGCGGTCTCACGCCTCCTGGGCCTGGCATCGCCGGACGCGCTCTCGCCGGCCCTCGAGTGCGACGATGTCGAGATCCTGAAGAAGGTCGCGCTGGGCTGCGACTCGGTGCTGGCTGCGCCGCATGCCGCGGTGGCGCAGGAAGTCGAGGCGGGCACGCTTCACGCCTTGAAGGTCACGGGCCTGCCGCCGCTCTCGGCGCAGATGGGGGTGGTCACCCTGCGCGGGCGCACGCCCTCGCCGATGGCGGAGCTCATCATGGGGCGGCTGCCGATGGCGCCCGTGCGAAGGGCACGAGGTCGCGGCGCCTGAGGGCGCCCTCTCGCATCAAGGATGCCTCGGCATGGTTGGAGGTGCATCAGGTGTTTGCACCGGGCCCACGGCAGGTCCGGTGGGCATCTTGAACACGGGCTTGGGAGCGGGCGGTGGCGCGTTCTTCATTCGTCCCTCGATCGTCTCCGCGAGAAAGCGCACATAGCTGTTGCCAGGATTCTGCTCAGAATGGCGGCGAGAGATGGCCGCCAGCTTCTGCACCGGCGAATCCGGCTCAGCCTCCGCGAGGAGCGGCATCGCGTCCCATGACGAGAGGTATGCCAGCAGCTTGCGCGGATCGGTGCCGGGCTCGCTCAGCTTGGCGACGATGATGTCGTCCATCTTGCGGCCCGTCTTCGCGCTCTCGATGGTGGCGCTCGCGCGCAGCCATGTGCAGTAGCGAAGGCCATCCGCCCCGCCGTACAGGCCCACCTCCCGACCGAAGTCGGGCTCCGTGGCGCGCAGCAGCTGGGCCATGTCCTCGGAGGACTTCAGGAAAGATGCGGCACTGGATTCCTGGTCACTGTTGAGCCCGGACGCCAGGATGTCGGAGGCGAGTCGATTGGACGACTTCAGAACTTCCGCCATGAATTCCTTTTGCTTCGCCGGTGGCGCGCTGGGGATAAGGTGCGCGATCTCGCGAAAGTAGGCATCGGTGGGCAAGGCGCCGCTTTGGAGCGCCTGATCGAGGACCTGCTTGGTGTCCGGCAGATAGCCCAATCTCGCGTAGTACATCGCGGCATAAGCTGCGACTTGCTGGTTCGAATCGGCAGCGAGATTTTTCAACTCAAGCGCGATGGCATGGTTCGCGCCGGATGTGTTCTTGGGGTTGTAGAGGGCGAAAAGGATGGAAGTCATCGCGATCCTTTCCTCGTCGCTCAGTCGGCCACTGCGTGAAAGCCCGAGGGCCAACGTGGCCGACAGGGGCGTCGCGGGGATGCCATTCGCGTGCATTTCCTCCAGGACAATGCGCCCCTGTATCCCAGGCATCGGCTTATAGGAGCGCAGCGGATTCCGTTCGTCGATCTTGGGGGCAGCAACCGCCACGTTGGCCCGATGCTCGGCAGTACCGTTCAAGAGAACAACGACACTCGCGAGACCAGCTATGCCTAGCAATAGCCAAGAAAAGATTTTCATTCGGCTGTGACCAGGAGTCTTCCGTTCATGGGTACTTCGGCACGGACTGAGGCGCCTCAAGTGTTTGCACCGGGGGCACGGCAGGTCCGGTGGGCTTCTTGAAAACGGGCTTGGGCGCGGCAGGTGGCGGGTTCTTCATTTGCGCCTCGATCTCCTCCGCGAGAAAACGCATATCTCTGTTGCCAGGGTTCTGGTCGGATTGGCGCCGGGCGATGGCCGCCAGCTTCTGCACCTGCGAATCCGGCGCGGCCTCTGTAAGCAGCTGCATCGCATACGGCGACGAGAGGTATGCCATGACCTTGCGCGGATCGGTGCCCGGCTCGCTCAGCTTGGCAACGATGATGTCGTCCATGTTGCGGCCCGTCTTCGCGCTCTCGATGGTGGCGCTCGCGCGTAACCACGTCTCATAGCGCAGAGCATCCGTACCGCCGTACTGGCCGATCGCCCCACCGAACTGGGGCTCTGTGTCGCGCAGCAGCTCGGCCATGTCCTCGGACGACTTCAGGAAAGGCGCGGCATTGAAGTCCTTTCCACTGTTGAGCGCGTCCGCCAAGATGTCGGAGGCGAGTCGATTGGACGACTGCCGAATTTCCGCCATGAATTCCTTTTGCTTGTCCGGCGGTGCGCTAGTGATGAGATGCGCCAACTCGCGAAAGTAAGAATCGATATCCAAGGCGCCACTCTTGAGGGCCTGCTTGAGCACGTGCTCGGTCCCCGGCAAATACTCCAAACCGGCATAGTACAGGGCCGCGTCGTGCGCGATCTGCTTGTTCGGGTCGGCGGCGAGCCTTTTTAGTTCGAGCGCGATGTCTTGGTTCGCGCCGGATGTATTCTCCCGGTTATAGATTGCGGAAAGTACAGACGTCATGGCGATTTTTTCGTCGTCGCTTAATCGGCCATCGCGTAAAAATCCCAAGGCCAACGTCGCCGACAGCGGCGTCGCGGGGATGCCTTTCGCGTAGAGCTCATCCAAGGCAATGCGCCCCGCTAAACCTGGTGTCGGCTTATAGGAGCGCAGTGGATTCTGTTCGTCGATCTTGGAGGCGGCGACGGCCACGTTGGCCTGATACTCCGCAGCGCTGCTATTCGAAGGTTTGCCGGCACTGCCAAAAGTGCTCGCCGGGCTCGAAGTGGCAACCTGCATCGTCGGTAGACCAGTCTTTGGCGCCTCGGACGCAAAGTTGTAGTAGACGCTGAAGGCACTCGCGAGACCGGCCATGCCTAGAAGCGTCCAATGGAGTTTTTTCATTCGACTTATCCTCCGAAGTTCTTCAATAGCTGAAATACGACTGCAGGAACGATGACAGCCGTCAGGGTGCTCTTTCTGAATGAATTCCATCGCGAATACGGCGAATCCGGAGATGCAATTTGAATTGGGTTGCCACGCCGATCCACCTGCCCCCCAGCGGTGAAGATGTTGTAGATATCTTTCACAAAAGTATCGCAGCGATACTTTCCCCTCTGGTATGGGCTGGTTTCTGATTTCGGAAGCACCGGAACAGTGTCGATTTGCGGTGTGTAAACAGCACCCAATCTATAAATCTGGAGTGCACGCGCATTCATGTCCCTCCGGCTTGCCAGCACTTGGCCGGGCTTATTCGTGCAATCTTGCTCGAAACATCCTTTGACGTAAAAATCCGGAATGTTCGGGTAACCTGCACCCCAGTAAGCGTTTGGCCCCTGCGCTCGCACAGTTGATTTGAAGTTATCGACTGTCACGTACTGAACGACGAGGAACTCGTTCATGACTTGATAAATGTTCGTGCCGTCGAAATAACCGACATGCCCAGGCGCAGCAAGGAAGCCTACGAGAGCGCGCCCCACCACATCACCCGCCTGCTTTGGCTCAGGCTTGTTCAGATCTGGATCGGACCCAATGCCCCAGATGGCTTGCCCGTTTGCGGCCACGACAACGAGATTGCCATCGTCTTGCGGTTTCAAATATGCACCTGCATTGCCGGAGGTCGCGGAATACCAAGTCGCATAACGCGCAGGCGGCTCCTTGTAGTAAACGGGCTCGCTTTTTTGTACCGGAAGGGGCGGCGGGTCGTAGTAGGTGACGGCATTTCCATCGCCCTGCATGACCAGAAATCCACCGGGAAGATTAGATGTGCCGGTATTCCAGCGCACTGCTCCATCGGCCACCCGGTAATACACGAGATTCCCATCGCCCTGCATGATCAGCACGTACTGCTGATTGTCCGAATAGATGCTTTGCCCCGGATACATCACCGACCCCGGTGCCAGGATCGCGGCGTTGGCAAGTCCGGCGACCAAGAACAGGGCGGCGGCGATCACCTTCGAAATCAACTCCCTCATTTTTTTCCTTCGGCTGTTTAACCACCCCGGAATGGAGCGGCGGCCGATGCTAGGCGCTACCTATTCAACCGACAACTACCAGAGTTTGTAGTTGTGCCAAGTCTGGAAATTTGGTAGTGCATTCCATACGTGGATATCGATGGACGCAAAAAAGCCGGCACGATGTGCCGGCTTTTTCTTGCCTGCGCCCCTCAGGACACGACTTGGTAATACAGATTCTGCGGATGCCGCGCCTGCGCGAAGAAGAACCAGCGCTCAGCCATCAGCCCCGGCGCCTGCACCAGCAGCGCCAGCACGAAGGCGAGCGTCGACTGCGAGGCGATGCCCCACAGCAGCAGCAAAGCCGGCAGCGCGAAGCCCAGCACGATGAAGCCCAGCTTCACCTGCTTCAGCGCCGCACGGCTCGCGCCATGGAAGAACTCGCGCGTGTTGAATGAGCCAGCCGACATGCCCATGGACTTCTGCACCAGCTTGGGCGCACGGATGCCGGTGGCCGTCTGCAGGGTGGAGCGCGGCACCAGCGCGGCATTGCGGCGCAGCGACAGCGTGCGCGTGCCCCAGGCGGCGAACGTGACGGCGAGCGCGCAGGGGCCGCTCACGCGCAGCAAGGCCGGCTCGCCCGCGAGCGCCGCCAGCGCGCTGGCGAGGATCAGCCCCGAGGACAGCCCGATCAGCGCGAAGTTGACCAGCGTCAGCGGCTGCGCCCATTCCTGGATGAAGCGCAGGCAGGCGTAGATCATCGCGGTGCAGTACCAAAGCAGCGCCGCGACGGCGATCGCGGCCAGCGGCAGCCATGGCGCATGAATGCCGTTGCGAAGCGCCAGCCACCAGAGCGCGACCACCGCGATGAAGCTGGGCAACACGATCACCTCGCGCGAGAGCCACGAGGTGCGCCACATCAGCACCGCGCGCCAGGCGCGCTCGGGCCGGCCCAGGTGGCCGAAGGAGGCGCCCAGGCCGACCAGCAGCATCGCCTCGGCCACGATCAGCGACAGGCTCACGAAGCCCGGCGCGAGCGCCATGCCGGCCAGCGTCGCAAGGGCCAGCGTGACCACCAGGCCCTGCGCGGCGCCGGCCACGGTGGTGAAGACGACGACGGAGAACGCCGGGTTCACGACAGGCCTCCCAGCTTCGGCTGGATCCTGGTCGCACCGCCCGCTTCGTTGGTGACGCGCCGGGGCAGGTACTGGTTGGCGGGGTTGGTCTCCCACTCCGGCATCAGCGAATAGCCGCCGCGCTCGCGGATCGCCTTCGAGACCTCGGACTCCGGGTCCTTCACGTCGCCGAACAGGCGCGCGCCGGTCGGGCAGGCCTTGACACAGGCGGGCTTGCGGTCTTCCTTGGGCAGCTTCTCGTCATAGATGCGGTCCACGCACAGCGTGCACTTGGTCATGACCTGGCGCTCCTCGTCGAGCTCGCGCGCGCCGTAGGGGCAGGCCCAGGCGCAGTACTTGCAGCCGATGCACTTGTCGTAGTCCACGAGGACGATGCCGTCTTCCTTGCGCTTGTAGCTGGCGCCGGTGGGACACACCGGCACGCAGGGCGGGTCCTGGCAATGCAGGCAGCTCTTGGGGAAGTGGATGGTCTCGGTGCCGGGGAAGGCGCCGGCCTCGTAGGTCTGCACGCGGTTGAAGAAGGTGCCGGTCGGGTCGGCGCCATAGGGCTTCTCGTCGGCCAGCGGGCCGGCGCTGCCGGAGGTGTTCCATTGCTTGCAGGAGGTCACGCAGGCGTGGCAGCCGACGCAGACGTTGAGGTCGATCACCAGCGCGAGCTGCTTGGCCAGGGTCTCGCCGGGCTCGGCGCGCACGCTGTCGCGCCCGCTGCGACGTGCGGTGCTGCGCTGCGCGACGGGCGGCTCCAGCTCCGCTTCACGGGCGGCGGTGGCGGCCGATCCGCAGCCGCAGCCCTCGCCACAAGTGCCGCCCGCCACTTCCAGCGCGGGCTCGCGCACCGGCTGCCCGGTGGACGCCAACAAGTCCTTCAGCCACTGCATCATTTCCTGCTCCTTCCCGCGAAATAGGTGAGCACGCTCGCCGCCTTGCCCAGCACGCCCGGCGCGGCCGGCATGGTGGCGATCTGCGGGAAGCTCTCGTGCGGCTCGTCCGGCTCGGCCGGCCGGATGCGCACCCGCACGTCGTACCAGCCGGCCTGGCCGGTGACCGGATCGGAGTTGCTGATGCGCTTGCCATTGAAAGGCAGCTCCTCCGAGATCAGGTGGTTGAGCAGGAAGCCCTTGCGCGCCTCGTCCGCGCCCGGCGCCAACTGCCAGGCGCCGTCGGCCTTGCCGATGGCGTTCCAGGTCCACACGGTGCCGGGCTCGACCGCCTCGCTGTAGCGCAGCATGCAGCGCACCCGGCCCCACTGGCTCTCGACCCAGCACCAGCCGCCGTCGGCAATGCCGGCCGCCTTGGCGGTGAGCGGGTTCACATGCAGGTAGTTGTGGCTGTGGATCTGCCGCAGCCACGCGTTCTGCGAATCCCACGAGTGGTACATCGCCATCGGCCGCTGCGTGATCGCATTGAGCGGATAGGCCTCCAGCTCGGTCGCCGCCTCCTCGAGCGGCGGATACCAGAAGGGCAGCGGATCGAAGTAGGTGTCGATGCGCTCGCGCAGCGCGTCCGGCGGCTGGCGGCCGGCGCTCTTGCCCTGGGCCGCGAGGCGGAAGCTCTGCAGCGTGTCGGAGTACAGCGCGAGCTGCACCACGTCGTTCTTCTGGCGCCAGCCCTTGTCCTTGGCGAAGTCCAGGTACTCGCGGTTCCAGTTGCGCATGTAGTGCATGGTCTCGGGCATGTGGTACTGGAACACGCAGTTGTTCTCTGCGTAGGCCTCCCACTGCTTCGGATTGGGCTCGCCGCGCAGGTGATCGGTGCCGTCCTTGCCGCGCCATCCCATGAGGAAGCCGATGCCCGGCTGCGGCTGGAAGTTGACGACGAAGTCCGGGTAGTCGGCAAACTTGCGAGCGCCTTCCGGCGTGGTGAAGGCCGGAAACTTCATGCGCGAGGCCAGCTCGATCAGCACCTCCTGGAAGGGCTTGCACTGGCCGGTGGGCGGCACCACCGGAATGCGCACCGAATCCACCGGCCCGTCGAACTCCGAGATCGGCCGGTCCAGCATGCTCATCACGTCGTGCCGCTCGAGGTAGGTGGTGTCGGGCAGCACCAGGTCGGCGAAGGCCACGGTCTCGCTCTGGAAGGCGTCGCAGACCACCAGGAAGGGGATCATGTACTCGCCCTTCTCGTCCTTGCGGTTGAGCATCTCGCGCACCGCCATCGTGTTCATGCTGGAGTTCCAGGCCATGTTGGCCATGAAGATCAGCAGCGTGTCGATGCGGTAGGGGTCGCCCTTTACCGCGTTGGTGATCACGTTGTGCATCAGCCCATGGGCCGAGAGCGGATGCTCCCACGAGAAGGCATGGTCGATGCGGATGGGCGAGCCGTCGGGGTTGATGGCCAGCTCCTCCGGGTTGGCCGGAAAGCCCAGCGGCGCCGCGTTGAGCGGGGTGTTCGGCTGAATCATCTCCGGTGAATTGAAGGCGCGGTAGTTGGGCACGATGTGCCGCGGGTACGGCGCCTTGTGGCGGAAGCCCCCCGGCGCGTCGATGGTGCCCAGCACGCTCATCAGCACCGCCAGCGCGCGCACCGTCTGGAAGCCGTTGGAATGCGCAGCCAACCCGCGCATCGCGTGAAAGGCCACCGGGCGCGCCTGCGTGGTCGGGTGCTTCTTGCCCCACGCATCGGTCCACGGGATGGGCAGCTCGAAGGCCTGCTGCAGCGCGGTCTCGCCCATCTCGCGCGCCAGCTTGCGGATGCGGATCGGGTCGATGCCGGTGATGGCCGAGGCCCACTCGGGCGTGCAGCTCGCCACGCGCTCGCGCAGCAGCTGGAACGAGGGCGCGACGCGCGTGCCGTCGGCCAGGGTGTAGTGGCCTTCGAGGGCCGGGTCGCAGCCCTCGGCGATGCCTTCCGGGTAGGCCGGCTTCACGCTGCCCGAGGCCTTGTCCCACACCAGCTTGTTGTGCGGGTTGCGGCCGTCGCCCGGCGGCCCGCGCTCAGGGTCGAAGGCGAACAGGCCCTGGCGGTCGCAGTCGTCCAGCACCACCAGCTGCGGCGCGTTGGTGAAGCGCTTGAGGAAGGCGTGGTCGACCAGCTCGTTCGCGATCAGCTCGTGCAGCAGCGCCATGAAGAGCGCGCCGTCGGTGCCCGGCTTGATCGGGATCCATTCGTCGGCGATCGCCGAGTAGCCGGTGCGCACCGGGTTGATCGAGATGAAGCGACCGCCATTGCGCTTGAACTTGGCGAGAGCGATCTTCATCGGATTGCTGTGGTGGTCCTCGGCGGTGCCGATCATCACGAACAGCTTGGCGCGATCGAGGTCGGGCCCGCCGAACTCCCAGAAGCTGCCGCCCACGGTGTAGATCATGCCGGCGGCCATGTTGACCGAGCAGAAGCCGCCGTGCGCCGCGTAATTGGGGGTGCCGAACTGGCGCGCGAACAGGCCCGTGAGCGCCTGCATCTGGTCGCGGCCGGTGAAGAGCGCGAACTTCTTCGGATCGGTGGCGCGGATCTTCGCGAGCCGCTCGGTCAGCAGCTCGAAGGCGCGCTCCCAGCTGATGGGCTCGAACTCCCCTGCCCCGCGCTCGCTGCCGGGCTTGCGCAGGAGCGGCTGCGTGAGCCTTGCCGGCGAGATCTGCTTCATGATCCCCGAGGAGCCCTTGGCGCAGATCACGCCCTGGTTCAGCGGGTGGTTCGGGTTGCCGTCGATGTAGCGCACCTCGCCGTCCCGCAGATGCACGCGGATGCCGCAGCGGCAGGCGCACATGTAGCACGTGGTGGTCTTGACCTCGGTGTCCGCCGTCGGCGTCGGCGAAGCCAGCGGATCGTGGAGCGGTTCGCGCGAAAGGAAGTTGAACAAGGCGCTGCCTCCGGTTGTCGTGGGGTGTTCGCTACCCATGATAGGGTTGTGCCTCTGAACAAAAAAGCAGGTAATTCAGCTCACCATGACCGAAAAAATCGATCATCGTCTGCGCCTCACCCTGCGCCAGCTCGAAGTCTTCGCGGCGACTGCACGCGAGGGCTCGACGCGCGCCGCGGCCGGCCGCGTGGCGCGCTCGCAGTCGGCCGCCAGCGCCGCGCTGGCCGACCTGGAGGCGGCGCTGGGCGCCCAGCTGTTCGACCGCATCGGCCGCCGCCTGGTGCTCAACGAGAACGGCCGCGCCCTGCTGGCCCGCTCGGTCTCGCTGGTGGACCAGGCCTCGGAGCTGCAGGCCATGTTCTTTGCCGACCAGCAGGCGCCGCTGCGCATTGCGGCCAGCTTCACCACCGGCGAGTACCTGCTGCCGGAGATCGTGCTGCGCTGGAAGCAGCACAACCCGCAGGCGCGCGCGCGGCTGATCATCGGCAACACCACCGACGTGATCGCGGCAGTGGTCGGCTTCGACGCCGATGTCGGCTTCATCGAGGGCCGGCAGACGCACCCCGACCTGCTGGTGCGCCGCTGGCTCAGCGACGAGATGGTGATCGTGGCCGCTCCCACCCATCCCTTGGCGGGCAAGATCGTGGGCGTACGCGAGCTGGCCGAGGCCGCCTGGGTGCTGCGCGAGGAAGGCTCCGGCACGCGCGAGGCCACGAACGACTGGCTCGGCCGTCGCCTCGGGCCGCTCAACATCGAGCTGGAGCTGGGCAGCAGCCATGCCATCAAGCGGGTGGTGGCCTCGGGCGTGGGCATCGGCTGCATGTCGCGCTACGCAGTGGCGGACGCGCTGGCCGAGGGCTCGCTGGTCGAGCTGAAGACCACGATGCCGAAGAACTCGCGCGCGCTCTCGATCGTGCTGCATCGGGAGCGGCGGCCGGGGCGCACGATGCAGGGCTTCATCGATTACTGCCTGGCCGGTCCGCGCTAGCTCGGATCCTGCGCGCCGAGTACTGCCAGCGCCACCGAGGCGATGCGCGAAGGCAGCGAATCCGCCCGCGAGGTCAGCACGATCGGCACGCGCGCGCCCAGCACCAGCCCGGCGCATTCGCCGCCGCCGATGTAGGTGAAGCTCTTGTAGAGCATGTTGCCGGCGTTGAGGTCGGGCACCAGCAGCAGGTCGGCATCGCCGGCCACGCGCGACGCCATCTTCTTGATCTGCGCGGCCTGGGCGGAGATCACGTTGTCGAACCCGAAGGGGCCTTCGACCAGCGCGCCGGGCCAGGCGCCGGCGCGTGCCATCGCCACCAGCGCCTGTGCGTCGACGGTGGCCGGGATGGCCGGATTCACCGTCTCCACCGCGGCCACGATGCCGACCTTGGGCTGCGCGATGTCCAGCTTGCGCAGGAGCGCGATCGCGTTGCCCAGGATGTCGCGCTTGGCGTCCAGCGAGGGCGCGATGTTGACCACGCAATCGGCCAGCCCCAGCAGCTTGGGATAGCGCGGCAGGTCGAACAGGAAGAGATGGCTGATGCGCGTCTCGCCGCGCAGGCCGATGGTCTTGTCGACCACGGCCGACATCAGCTCGTCGGTGTGCAGGGAGCCTTTCATCAGCGCGCCCACCACGCCCTGGCGCGCCATCGCGACGGCACGGCGCGCGCTCTGCTCGGCGGTGTCGCTGCAGTCGATGATCTCGAAGTCGCCGGCATCGACGCCGGCCGCGCCGGCGGCCCGCAGGATGTCCTCGCGCGGGCCGATCAGCACCGGCTGCGCGAGTTCCTCGCCGCGGATGCGCGCGGCTGCGTCGAGCGCCGCCGCATCGCACGGGTGGACCAGACCGATGCGCACCCGCCGGCCCTTCGCCCGCTCGCGCGCCTGGGCGACCAGCGCGTCGAGCCGGGGGTGGGCGGGTTCCGCCGTCGCGAGCTGCAGTGCGGCTGAAGCCATGTCGCTGCTTCGGCCCGTGCTCAAACGAAGTCTTTGTACTTATCGAGGTGGCGGATGGGCTTGGCCAGCGCATCGCGGCGGAACGGGTCGCCCAGCTCGCGCGTGCACATGACCTCGATCACCGTGGTCTTGCCCTGGTTCATCTGCATGTCCACCGCCTTCTTGAGCGCGGGGCCCACGTCCTCCAGCCGGTCGACCACGATGCCCTCGGCGCCCATCGCCTTGGCGATGCCCGCGAAGCTCTGGTTGTCGAGCTCGCCGGCCACGAAGCGGCGGTTGTAGAAGTCGACCTGGTTCTTCTTCTCCGCGCCCCACTGGCGGTTGTGGAAGACCACCGCCGTGACCGGGATGTCGTGGCGCACGCAGGTCATGATCTCGACCATGCTCATGCCCCAGGCGCCGTCGCCCGCGTAGGCGATGGCGGGGCGGTCGGGCGCGGCCAGCTTGGCGCCGATCATGGTGGGCAGCGAGTAGCCGCAGTTGCCGAAGCTCATGGGCGCGAAGAAGCTCCTCGGCTCCTCGAAGCGCAGGTAGCTGTTGGCCACCGCGTTGATGTTGCCGATGTCGGTGGAGACCATGGCGCGCGGCGGCATCGCCTTCTCGAGCTCGCGCAGCACCTGGCGCGGGTGCAGCCACTTGCCGCCTTCCTTCTCGGCCTCCTGGATCATGTCGAGGCTGTAGGGGTCGCGCTCATGCGTCCAGCCGTCGAGCTCCTTCTCCCAGGCGGCCTTCTCTTCCTTGATCTTCGCGGCGCGTTCGGCCTTGGTGGCATCGCAGGCGAGCTTGCGGTCCGCCAGGCGCGCGAGCAGCGCCTTGGCCACGGCCTTGGCGTCGCCGTGGATGCCGACGGTGATCTTCTTCACCAGGCCCAGGTTGGTGTGCTCGGCCTCGACCTGGATGATCTTGGCCTCCTTGGGCCAGTAGTCCATGCCGTGCTGCGGCAGCGTGCCGAAGGGGCCCATGCGCGAGCCCAGCGCGAGCACCACGTCGGCCTGCGCCATCAGCTTCATCGCGGCCTTGCTGCCCTGGTAGCCCAGCGGGCCGGCCCACAGCGGATGGCTGGCCGGGAAGGAGTCGTTGCGCAGGTAGCCGTTGGCCACCGGCGCGCCCAGGCGCTCGGCCAGGGCCTTGCATTCCTCGACCGCATCGCCCATCACCACGCCGCCGCCCGAGAGGATGACGGGGAATTTGGCCGTGGCCAGCAGCTCGACCGCCGCCGCCAGGCTGTTCTCGCCGCCCGAGCCGCGCTCCACGCGCATGGGCTTGGGGATCTCGCACTCGACCTCGCCGTAGAAGTAATCGCGCGGGATGTTGAGCTGGGTCGGGCCCATCTCGGAGATCGCGCGGTCGAAGCAGCGCGCCGTGTACTCGGCCATGCGCTTGGGGTTGTTCACGTGGCCCTGGTACTTGGTGAACTCCTGGAACATCGGCAGCTGGTTGGCCTCCTGGAAGCCGCCCAGGCCCATGCCCATGGTGCCGGTCTCGGGCGTGACGATCACCACCGGGCTGTGCGCCCAGTAGGCCGCCGCGATGGCGGTCACGCAGTTGCTGATGCCGGGGCCGTTCTGCCCGATCACCACCCCGTGGCGGCCCGAGACGCGCGCATAGCCGTCGGCCATGTGGCCGGCGCCCTGCTCGTGCACCACCGGGATCAGGCGGATCCCGGCGGGCGCGAAGATGTCCATCGCATCCATGAAGGCCGAGCCCATGATGCCGAACATGTCGGTCACGCCGTTGGCGACCAGGGTCTCGACGAAGGCCTCGGAGGGCGTCATCTTCTGCACGCCGGTGACGGGGGTGCGGGCGGGCGTGGCGGGGGGTTGCTTGCTCATGGAAGGGTCTCCTTGGGTCGGCGAAGGTCGCTGGGTTTCTCGAAAGTTGGAACAAGTGGTTCCGGAATTCGTGTTGGCGGAATATAGGCCCCGGTTTGGCCTGCGTCAACCGAATTCCAAAAATCGGTACGATTTGTCCCGTTTTTTGTTGAAAAGACTATGATCCGGGCCATGAAAGTCGTCAATGGCCTGAACCCCGAGACCGCCGAGCTCAACGGCGACACGCCCACGATGCGCCTGTTCGCGCTGCTGGAGGTGATCGCCGCCAAGGATCAGCGCTATGCGCTGCAGGACCTGGTGGAAGCCACCGGCCTGCCCAAGCCCACGCTGCACCGCATGCTCCAGCAGCTCGAAAGCGCGGGCCTGCTGCAGCGCGCGGGCGACAGCCGGCTCTACGGCATCGGCACGCGGCTGCGGCGGCTGGCGGAGAACCTGCTGCTCAACGACAGCCACCACGGCGCGCGCCACACGGTGCTGCGCCAGCTGGTGGAAGAGATCGGCGAGAGCTGCAACCTCACCGCCCTCTCGGGCAGCGAGGTGGTCTACCTGGACCGCGTGGAAACTGCGGCGCCGCTGCGCTTCTACCTGCATCCGGGCTCGCGCGTGCCGGTGCATTGCTCGGCGAGCGGCAAGGTCTTCCTGGCGCAGATGAGCCCGGCGCAGCGCCGGCGCCTGCTGGCCAACGCCAAGCTGGAGGCCTACACGCCCAAGACGCTGACCGGGCTCGATGCGCTGGAGCACGAGGTGCAGCGGGTGCGCAAGGACGGCTATGCCTTCGACAACGAGGAGTTCCTGCCCGGGCTGCTGTGCATCGCCGCCCTGGTGCCCAACGAGAGCGGCCCTTCCAACCTGTGCATCGCGGTGCAGGCGCCAGTGATGCGCCTCGATGCCGAGAAGGCGAAGAAGCTGCTGCCCGCGCTGCAGCGCGCCGCGCTCGCGCTGTCGCGCATCGATGCCGACACCGAGGGCGAAGACCGGGCACAGGCCTGACGAAAGCACCGACATGACCGACATCGCCTCCCTCAAACCCGAGCGCCTGCTGAGCGTGCGCGAGGTCTTCGGCATCGACAGCGACCTGATGGCGCCCGCCTTCGCCGAGCGCGACGACCACGTGCCCGAGATCGACGCGGTCTACCGCTTCAACCCCGACGTGACGCTGGCCATCCTCGCCGGCTTCATGCGCGACCGCCGCGTGATGGTGCAGGGCCTGCACGGCACCGGCAAGTCGACCCACATCGAGCAGGTGGCAGCGCGGCTGAACTGGCCCTGCGTGCGGCTCAACCTCGACGGGCACATCAACCGCCTCGATCTGGTGGGCAAGGACGCGGTGGTGCTGCGCGAGGGCCAGCAGGTGACGGAGTTCCAGGAAGGCATCGTGCCCTGGGCGCTGCAGCGGCCGGTGGCGCTGATCTTCGACGAGTACGACGCGGGCCGGCCCGACGTGATGTTCGTGATCCAGCGCATTTTGGAGCGCGATGGCAAGTTCACGCTGATGGACCAGAACCGGGTGCTGCACCCGCACCCCTCCTTCCGCCTGTTCGCCACCGCCAACACCGTGGGGTTGGGCAACCTCAACGGCCTCTACCACGGCGCGCAGCGGCTCAACCATGCGCAGATCGACCGCTGGAACATCGTCGCCTCGCTCGACTACCTGCCCGCCGAGGAAGAGATCGCGATCGTGCAGGCGCGCGTGCCCTCGATGCAGAGCGAGGCCGGCCACGACCGGGTGCGCGCGATGGTGGCGGTGGCCGATCTCACGCGCAAGGGCTTCGCGGCCGGCGACCTGTCGACGCTGATGTCGCCGCGCACGGTGATCACCTGGGCCGAGAACGTGGAGATCTTCCGCGACCCGGCGCTGGCCTTCCGCCTCTCCTTCGTCAACAAGTGCGACGAGGCCGAGCGGCCGCTGGTGGCGGAGTACTTCCAGCGCTGCTTCGACCTGGAGCTGAAGGAATCGCACCAGCTGTCGGGCTCCTGAGGCTCGCGCCGTGACCGACGCGCAACAGAAAGTCCGGCACGCGCAGCAGGTCGATGAGCTCTGCGCAGGGCTGGTGCGCGCCTTCAGCGGCGAGGGCGACCTGCATTTCCGCGGCCGTCGCCTGCACCGCGGCCGCCAGCCCCTGCCCTGGTATGCACCGCACCTGCATCCCTCGCCGGAGAGCGACGACTTCGCCTCCTTCCGCGGCGCGGCGGACGGGCTTGCGCTGCGCCTGCGCGCATCGGACGCCGCGCTGCACGAGCGCCTGCGCCCCGAGGAGCCGGTCGAGCGCATGCTGTTCGAGATGCTGGAGCAGTTTCGCGTGGAGTCGCTCGCACCCGAGGCCATGCCGGGCATGCAGCGCAACCTGCGGCATCGCCATGAGCAGTGGTCCCTGTCCTTTCACCATGGCGGCCTGACCGATACCGCGCGCGGGCTGCTGCTCTATGCCGTTGCGCAGATCTGCCGCGCGCGCGTGACCGGCCAGCAGGTGGTGGAAGAGACCGAGGACATGCTGGAAGCCACCCGCTTCGCGCTCTCCCCGCTGATCGGACATGCGCTCGCGGGCTTGCGCCGCGAGCGTGCGGACCAGGCCGCCTATGCGGTGCATGCGCGCGCCATCGCATGCACCGTCGCTGCGATGCTGCATGCCGCCGGCGAGGGCGAGGAAGGCCAGGACGACCCCGACGCCGAGCCCGACGACAAGCGCAGCGTCTTCAGCCTGGTCGCCGACATGGACCGCGAGATCGTCGAGCGCTTCGCCACCGCCGACTCGGGCCGCAGCGCGCTGCTGGAGGGCGAAGGCGTTGGCTACCGCGTCTTCACCAATGCCTACGACCGCGAGCACGAGGCCGCCTCGCTGGTGCGCAGGGAACTGCTGGCCGAGCTGCGCGAGACGCTGGACCGGCGCGTGGCTGCGCAGGGCATCAACATCGCCCGGCTCGCGCGCGAGCTGCGCGCCCTGCTGGCCGAGCCGCAGCGCGAAGGCTGGGACGGCGCGCAGGAGGAAGGCCACATCGACGGCCGCCGCCTGGCCCAGCTGGTCGCCTCCCCCACCGAGCGGCGGCTGTTCCGCACGGAACGCCTGGAGCCGGTGGCCGACTGCGTCGTGAGTCTTCTCATCGACTGCTCGGGTTCGATGAAGGCGCATGCCGAATCGGTGGCGATGCTGGCCGACGTGCTGGCGCGCGCGCTGGAGCAGGCCGGCGTGGCCAGCGAGATCCTGGGCTTTACCACCGGCGCCTGGAACGGCGGGCGGGCGCAGCGCGACTGGCTGCGCGCCGGCCGGCCGGCGCACCCGGGACGCCTCAACGAGCGCTGCCACCTGGTCTTCAAGAGCGCCGAGACGCCCTGGCGCCGCGCGCGCCCGGCGATCGCCGCCCTGCTCAAGGCCGACCTGTTCCGCGAAGGCATCGACGGCGAAGCGGTGGACTGGGCCTGCCGACGCCTCGAGGCGCGCGCCGAGGAACGCAAGCTGTTGCTGGTGCTCTCCGACGGCTCGCCGATGGACAGCGCCACGAACCTCGCCAACGACGCGCACTACCTCGACCACCATCTGCAGGACGTGGTGGCGGGGCGCGAGCAGGCCGGCCGCATCGGCATTGCGGCCATCGGCGTGGGTCTGGACCTGAGCCCCTACTACAGCCGCAGCCACGTGCTGGACCTGGCGGCTTCGAGCGGGCCGGCGATGTTCCGAGAGGTGATCGGCCTGATGGCTGGGCTGATCCGGCCCTGACGCAGCCCGCCCGGCGCGTGATCTTTCACACGAAGTAGTCCCTCCAATCAGGCTCCCGTACGGATCGCGTACACATCTGCTTACGAAAGTAGTAACCTGCATGTGATCTTTTCACATGGATACGCGGCGCTAAAAACGCCGCGAGGAGACGGCGGATGCGGGTAGCGGGGCAGGACAACAAGAACGAGATCGATACGAGCCTGGCGGCGGACGCTGCCGACACCCGCATGGTGGCGCGGATGCGGCTGGTTCTCTCCATCTCCGCTTTGCTCGCGGTGTTCGTCGACCCCGCCAGCCTGCGGGGCGTGGGCGGATCTACCTGGCTGCTCTTCTGCGGCTACGTCCTGCACAGCTTGGTGGTGTACGTCTACTCGGAGCTGGAGGCGCCGCTCTCGCAAAGCCGGGTGATCCACTGGCTGGATGTCTGCTGGTATGGGTTGATCGTGCTGCTCACGGACGGCGTCCACAGCTCCTTCTTCCTGTTCTTCTTTTTTGCCATCCTCACCTCCTCCTTCCGCTGGGGCCTGGAGGAAGGCGCCCGCGTGACCCTGGCCTCGGTCGCCCTGTTCGCGGCCTGCGGCGTGGGGTCGGTGACCGAGGGGGACCTGCCCCGCCTGTTGCTGCGCGCCACCTTCCTGCTGGCGCTGGGCTACATGATCATTTACTGGGGCCGCACGAAGCTGGAGCTCAAGCGGAGGTTGGCACTGCTGCGCGCCGTCAGCCGGCTGTCGAACCCGCGCTTCGGGGTCGACCACACCGTTACGGGCATCCTGGAAAAAATCCAGCGCTTCTTCCTGGAAAGCAGCAGCTGCCTGCTGGTCGTGCGAGACAAGGAGTCCGGCGCCTGCTCGCTGCGCACCATCCGGCACGACGGCGTGCAGCGCTCTCCCCAAGCCGAGCGGATCGCCCCGGAACTGGCAGCGCTGCTGCTGGCGGTCGCGCCGCTTCGCCCGGTGATCTATCGCCGCGCTCGCTGGCCTCGCCTGCCGATCTTCGCCGGCGCAGCAACCTACGATGGGGAGAAGGGGCGATGGACGAAGGAAACCCACCCGGCCTGCGACGGCCTGGCGGAGCTGCTGGAGGCGGGCGCCTTCATCAGCGTGCCCGTCAAGCTGCGCAAGAGCGAAGGCCGCCTGTTCGTCCTCTCCCGGTGCGGCGTGTTCCACCGCGCCGATGCGCTGTTCCTGGGCCACGTGGTCGCGCAGGCCTTTCCGGTGGTCGAGAACATCGAGCTGCTCGACCGCATGGCCTCGGACGCCGCGTCGCAAGAGCGCCAGAAGATCGCGCTGGACCTGCATGACACCGCCGTGCAACCGTACATCGGGTTGAAGATGGGCCTCAGCGCGCTGCGCAACAAGGCGAGTGCCGACAACCCGCTGGTCGAGGATCTGGACCGGCTGTCGGATATGGCGGCGAAGGTCATCGGAGACTTGCGCCGGTATGCGGGCGCGGTGCGGGATGGGCTGGATCGATCGGAACAAGCAGTGCTGATGGCGCTGCGCCAGCAGGCGGCTCAGGTGCACGACTTCTACGGCATCGACATCGCGGTCTGCGTCGAAGGCGAGCTGAACGTGAACGACCGTATGGCCGCGGAGATCTCGCAGATCGTCCGCGAGGGCCTGAACAACATCTGCAAGCACACCCTCGCACACTGCGGCGCCGTCAGGTTGGCCTGCGCCGACGGCTTGCTGAGAGTGGAGATCGAGAACGAGGCGGATGAATCGCATTCGATCGAGTTCCTGCCGCGCTCGATCTGCGAGCGGGCCAGCGCGCTGGGCGGCAACGCGAGTGTCCAGCGGGGCACCGGCGGTGCCATATCAGTGCACGTCGAAATACCAATGTAGGAGGTGGAAGATGCAACCAACGGCAAAACCGATCGGCGTCATGGTGGTGGACGATCACCAGACCATGCTGTGGGGCCTGTCCAAGCTGATCGACGGCGAGAAGCCGCGCATGCAGGTGGTGGGCACGGCCAGGAACTGCGAGGAAGCGATGGAGCAGGTCGGGCAGCTGACGCCCGACGTCATCCTTCTGGACCTCGACCTCGACGGCAAGAGCGCACTGGACATCCTGCCCGGCCTGCTGTCGAACTGCGCATCGCGCGCCCTCATCCTGACCGGCGAACGTGAGCAGAAGACCTTGGACATGGCCGTTCTGCAAGGCGCCCGCGGCGTGTTGCGCAAGGATGCCTCGGCCGAGCAGGTGCTGCGGGCGATCGAACGGGTCCACAGTGGCGAGCTCTGCATGGATGCCGAGACGATGACCCGGGTGTTCTCGGAATTCATGGCAACCAGGCAAAGCCCCCGAAGCGATCCCGAAGCGGAGAAACAGGCCGCCCTGACATGCAAGGAGCGAAAGATCATCGTCGCCGTGGTTCAGGGCAGCGGTGCTTCGAACAAGGCGCTGGCGAACCAGCTCTTCATTACCGAGCACACGCTGCGCAACCATTTGACGTCGATCTATCAGAAGCTCGAAGTGACGAATCGGCTGGAGTTGTATGTCTATGCGGTGAGGCACCAGCTGGGCAAGCCCTTGTCCTAGACCGCCGAATCATTGAAATGGGCGGTGCGGGTGGACTATGTGGGACTACCCGAGCGCGCTCTGGCGCTACCTCGACGCGCTCGCCTAGTCCACGGGTCACCTCACGACGGCTTGACAAACAAGTCCTCGTAGAAGTGGATTAGCGCGCCGGTACCGTGTCGACACGCACATGCACGACAGCCGTCTCGTCTGCATAGACCCTGCGCCAGCCTGGCAGTTCGTCGAGCACTGAGTTCGCGAGTGTTCCGGGAGTGAGCAAGGTCCACCCGAACCTGTACTCGTTCAGAAATTCGACGAACAGCTTGCGATCCCTGAGTCTGAGAGCATCCACCACCTTCTCGAGGAACGCGTCGCCATAAATGTCCGCGCGCCCGTCGATGAACACCGGGACGCCTTCGTGAATCAGAAAGCCGCCGAACACGTAATCGTTCAAAACGGGCCCCTTGGCGCCAGCGGCCACCGCGGCATCGATCGCGGCCCTGGGCGTGATCATCGGCGCCGGTGCCGGAGGGCGCAGATGCATCGATGCTGCAGCGAACAATGCCGTGGCAGCCACGCACACGGCAACGGCCGCCGGCCGTGCCGGCGCAGCCAGGGCGAGGAACCAGCGGTCGAGCGCTTGCGCGTCACGGTTCGGGTTCCCCGATGCATACCACTGCCGTGCAAACGGGGTCGCGACCAGGAACGGTGAAACGAGTCCCAGCATCGCGATGTTTCGCTGGTGCTTCAGCGCCAGGTGCACGAGTCCAAGTACCAGGACCAGGCGCAGCCACGGCAAGCGCACCCGGCCGCTGAGCGCGAGTGCCAACACCAGGAGCAGCCACAGCTCCAGAGGACTCCCCTGTTGGAAATTCGGCGACACCCACTCATCGATGATGGCGAGCGCGGTCTTCATCCGCACGATGTGGATCGCATGCACGAGCACCCCCCAGCCGCTGGGCGTCAGCAACGCCGCGCCCAAAGAGAGCACGACGAACAGCATCCATGGCTTGGCCGCCACCATGCGCGTTCCGCGGGGATGCGCGAGCACCGCCTCCAGCGCCATGCCGAAGCCGAGCACCAGGCCGAGCAGAAAGCTGCCGTGCATGTTGGCCCACAGCACCATGATGCCGAGCAGCCACCATGGTGGCCTGCGGCGCGCCTCCGCTGCGTTCACCAGTCCCGATATCCATAGCGCCAGCAGCGCCCAGGCCATCACGTGGGGCCGCGCAAGCAGATGCGTCATCATCATGCCGGCGGCAAGCCCGGTGAAGAGCAGCGCGTGGACCGGCTCCATGCGGGCCAACAGGAATCGCATCAGCAACGCAAGCACGAAGCCGAAGCAGGCGGCTGACAGAGCGATCAGTCCGCCCCAGCCGGCCAGCTGATGGGCGCCCAGCATCACGAGTTCGGACAGCCACTCGAAGGCCGTCCAAGGCGCGCCGGGCATCGAATGCGAGAAGGTGTCGACGGTCGGTACGCTCCCGTGCTCCACCATCCAGCGGGCGGCTGCGAGGTGCCAGTAGGTGTCCGCATCTCGCAGCATCAGACCCGACCCGTACGCAGTCGACCCCACGAACGCGGATGCGCAAACGGCAAGAGGCCACGAAATGCCCCAGGTTCGCACCGCGGGTGCTTCCGCGTGGGCGTCGATCGTGGATTCCATATTGCCGACCTTTCTCGAAAATTGGTACATCGCCTCGGGGCAGGAACTAGCCCCTGCCACTCAGCATCGGCACGATGGTCCGGATGATCTGGATCGCGGCGGGCGTCAGGATGACCATCGAGATACAGGGGAAGATGCACACGACCAGCGGGAACAGCATCTTCGTGGGCACCTTGGCGGCGAGTCCTTCCGCACGCATCTGCCGCTTGTGCCGCAGGTCTTCGGAGAACACCCGGAGCGAATCGCCGATGCTCGTTCCGAACCTGTCGGCCTGCACCAGCATGGTGGCGAAGGTGCCGATTTCCTCCACGCCCGTGCGCAGCGCCAGGTTGCGCAGCGCCTTCTCCCGCGTGCTCCCGGCCCTCATCTCCAGGTTGGTCCAGTGCAGTTCCTGCGCCAGCTCGGTGCTCTTCATCTTGATCTCTTCGGTGACCTTCGCGAGCCCCGCATCCAGGCCCAGGCCCGCCTCGACGCAGACCAGCATCAGGTCGGCCGCATCGGGAAAGTTCTCGAAGATCTCGCGCTGACGGCGCCTGATCGTCCATTGGAGGGCGAGGTTGGGCAGGTAGCAGCCCGTCAACGCTGCCACGGCCAGGTACAGCACGAAGTTCAGGTCGGCGGCTGATCCCCCTGCCCGCAACGCCAGTGCCGTGCCCCCCGCCAAGGCCAGCGGCAGCAGCGACTTGAGTCCGAAGTACACGAGGTGCGCGTCCTCGTGCCGGATGCCGGCATTGAGGAACTTGAGCCGCAGCGGCGTGGCATCGGCATCCCCGGTGGGCGACGACAGCTGGGCGAAGGGGCCGACGATCTTTACGACCGTTTCCTGCCATTGCGAATGCTTGGGTGTGTCGGTCATCGCCTGCAGGCGCTGCCCCGTCCTGCTGGGCGCCAGCCAGATGAACAGGCCCACAAGCCCGAAGGTCACGGAAACGAAGACGAGCACGGGAAACAACAGCATGATCTTTCTCCTTTACACCCGGATCCTGACGATCTTCCTCATGATCAGGACGCCGATCGCCATCAGGCCGAGCATGTACTTGACCACGGTGATGCCGATCGGGTCCGTCCACAGCGTGGACATGAACTTCGGGTTCGTGAAGTTCATGACGGCTGCCAGGCCGAAGGGCATCAGGAGGAGGATCCAGGCCGACAGGCGTCCTTCCGAAGAAAGGACCTTGACCTTGGACATCAGCTTCAGGCGCTCGCGGATGAGCCCGCTCAGGTTGCTCAGCACCTCGGTCAGGTTGCCGCCCGAATCTCGCTGGATCATCACGGCCACCACGAAGTAGCGCAGGTCGGTCAGCGGGATGCGCTCGCTCAGGTTCGTCAGCGCCTGCGGCAGCGACACGCCGAAGTTGACCTCGTCGCTCACGATGCTGAACTCATTGGCGATGGGTTCGGCCATTTCCTCGCTGATCATCTGCAGACCCGAGGGAAAGGAATGGCCGGAGCGCAATGCCCGAACCACCAGGTCGAGCGCCTCGGGCAACTGCTGCTCGAGTCGGGCCAGGCGCCGGCTGCGCATGAACTGCACCCACAACAGGGGCACGACACCGAACAGCGCAGCCGCGACGAGGCCCAGCAAGGGAGTCTGGTGGAGAAGCCCGACGACCGCCAGGAAGCCGGCCACGCCGAAGGCGGCGCAGGAGAGCAGCAGCCTGGACACGGTCCATTCCAGCCCCGCCTGGAGGATGAAGCGATCGAGGTGATGAGCTCGCGGAAAGCTCAGCAGCAGCCGCTCGAGCACAGGCACGTCGCTCAGCATGCGCTGTTTCAGCACCTGCGCCTGCGCGGTCGAGTCGCTGGAGGCCGATAGTGCGCGCAGCCGCTTCTCGATCTGCCTGGCTTCGGGTCCCTTGTAGCTGCGCCAGATCAGATAGAGGCCCTCGAGCAGCAGGAGCACGGCCACGAACACGAGCACGGCGATGATCAGGAAGGTATTGCCCCCGATGTCATTCAACATGGCCTCTGCTCCCTATTCGTAGTGCTTGGATGAATCGAACATGGCATCCGGCAGCACGAAGCCGAATGAGCGCAGCCGCTCGGCGAACTTCGGCCTCACGCCGGTTGCGTGGAAATAGCCCTGCACCTTGCCGTCGGCGCCCACGCCGGTCTGCTTGAAGGCGAAGATCTCCTGCATGGTGATGACGTCGCCCTCCATGCCGGTGATCTCCTGGATGCTGGTGATCTTGCGCCGGCCGTCGATCAGGCGCAGCCCCTGGATCACCACCGTGATGGCCGAGGCAATCTGCTGGCGGGCGGCCTTGTGCGGCAGGTTGAGATTGGCCATGCCGATCATGTTTTCCAACCGGGCCAGCGCATCACGCGGCGTGTTGGCATGGATGGTGGTGAACGAGCCTTCGTGGCCGGTGTTCATGGCCTGCAGCATGTCGAAGGCCTCGGCGCCGCGCACCTCGCCGATCACGATGCGGTCCGGCCGCATGCGCAGGGCGTTGCGCACCAGCGCGCGCTGCGTGATCTCTCCCTTGCCCTCGATGTTGACCGGCCGCGTCTCCATGCGGATCACATGGGGCTGCTGCAGTTGGAGCTCGGCTGCGTCCTCGATGGTCACGATGCGCTCGGTCTCCGGGATGTAGCCGGACATGATGTTCAGCAGCGTGGTCTTGCCTGCGCCCGTCCCGCCGGAGATGAGAATGTTGATCTTGGACTTGGCCAGGCCTTCCACCATCTGCGCCATCTGCGGCGTCAGGCTCTTCAGGTCTTCGACCAGGTTCTGCATCCGCAGCGGGATGTGGGCGAAGCGCCGAATCGACATCATGGGTCCGTCCAGCGCGACGGGCGGAATCACGGCATTGACGCGCGAGCCGTCGGGCAGCCGGGCGTCCACCATGGGGCTGGATTCGTCGATCCGACGGCCGACCAGCGAGACGATCTTGTCGATGATCCGCAGCAGGTGCTTCTCGTCGGTAAAGCTGACGTTGGTCAGCTCCAGCCGCCCCTTGCGCTCCACGTAGATCTGTTCGTAGGAGTTGACCAGGATGTCGGACACCGTGGGGTCGGCCATCAGCAGCTCGATCGGACCGAAGCCCAGCATCTCGTGCTGGATGTCGCGGATCAGCATCCGGCGCTCGATCTCGTTGGTGGCGGTCTGGTCCTCCAGCAGCAGTCGCCCCACCATGGCCGAGATCTCCTGCCGCAACGACTCGGGCGGCAGGGTCTCCAAGGCCGCGAGGTCGAACTTCTCGAGCAGCTTGAGGTGCATCCGGCCCTTCAGGGCCTTGTAGGCGTCGGTGGCGTCGGGGTTCCTGCTCAGGTCGACGGTGGGGTGCCCAGGTGCACGCACGAGGGGCTCCATCGCGGCCGCATCGAGTATTTCGCGGAATGACATGGTGATTGGCCTTGCTGGTTGAAGGGGGAGGTGCCGGTGCGGCCCTGGTTACGCCCTGCGGAAGAGCCGGCCCAGCAAGCTGGGCGACTCTTCCTGTCGGGGGCTGAGTGCGAGCGCGAGGTCGGCCAGGCTCCGGCTCACCGGATTGGCGCGGGCGATCTCGACCAGCGGGACGCCGTGGTTGATCGAGGCATTGACCTCCTTGTAGGCATCCGGCACGGTGAGCAGGGTCACGGGACCCAGGGCGCGCCGCATGTCGGCCAGGGCGATCTCGCCGCTCTTCTCGTAGCGGTTGACGATCAGCTCGACCTTGTTCGCGTGATAGCCCAGCGACTTGAAGGCCGACAACAGCTTGGTCGCATTCCGGATGTAAGGCAGACCGGCCTGCAGCACCGGGTAGATGCGTTCCGCGCGATCGAGCGCACGAATGACGAGCGTATTCAG
Organism: Variovorax sp. Soil_C_12; assembly: GCF_057657375.1. NCBI lineage: Bacteria > Pseudomonadati > Pseudomonadota > Betaproteobacteria > Burkholderiales > Comamonadaceae > Variovorax > Variovorax sp. Soil_C_12. Next base: position 69,224 of record NZ_JBDGIO010000003.1, read on the forward strand.
AGTGCGCCCCACATCGAGCAGCACGAAGTCGTAGCGCGTCGCGGCCAGGCTGACGATGGCATCGACGTGCTCCGCCTTGACCTCCATCGCCTTCGACAGGTCCTCGGGCGCCGCCAGGATGCTGTAGTTGGGCGCAACCTTGAAGGTGCTGGCCGCCAGGAAGGAAGCGTCCAGCCGGCTGATATCGTGCGCGATGTCGGCGATCGTCGAGTTCGGCCGCCCGTCGCTCACGTAGGACAGCGCGTCGCCGAACTGCAGATCCAGGTCGATCAGCAGCACGGATTTCGACTCGGCGGCCAGCTGCCAACCCAGGTTGGTCGACAGGAAGGTGGCGCCGCTGCCGCCCTTGCAGGACATGAAGGCCAGCACCCTCCCGGCAGCATGCCCCTGCATGCCCGCGAGCTTGGCCGCCAGCCGCCCCACGGCCGCCTCCAGCGCCGCCGCCGGCACCGGCGACGGCAGCACCTCGCGCACGCCGGCGCGCATCGAGTTGATCAGGAACTCCGGCGTCTGGGCCGCGCACATCAGGATGACGGCGATCTTGGGGTGATGGGTGGTGACGTACTCGACCAGCGCGAGTTCGTTCGGGTCGCAGCACATGCCGTCGACCAGCATCAGGTCCGGCTGCTCCTGCTCGGCCACCTGGCGCATCCGGCTCTTGCCGCCGTCGAACAGCACGACGGCGTGCGACAGCGCTTCGAGCACCTTGCCCATTTCCTGATGGTGATTCTTGTTCGGCGAGATGATGGCGATCTTCATGAGACTTCCTTAAGAGCAGATCGAGGCACTGTTCGGGTCCTGCCGCATGACTTCACGCGGCAGGAAGGTGGAGAAGGTGGGCATCGGGATGGGCGCCAGCCCACTCACCCCCGCGACTGGCGAAATCCATTGGTAGTTGAGGCCGGTGATGCTCACCGTCACGCCCTCGCAGTTGACGGAATTGCACCCCGTGGGCGTCCAGACGACGCTGATGCTGGTGATCTGCGGCAGCATGCCTTGCATCTTCGCGAGCACCAGGCCCTGCTGGCCCGTGTCGTCGCAGACCACGGCGTAGCGGGCGCCGGCCCGGGTGGCTTCCTGCGCCGCGTTCCAGGTGAAGAGCATGCGGCTGAAGTCCGTGATGCCCAGCAGGAAGGTGAGGAACACCATCAGGGCGAACGCGAACTCGACGGCCGTGGCGCCGGTTTGCTTGTTTCTCTTCATGTCGGGCCCCTCATGGTGGCGGTGATGTCGGTGAAGACGATGTCGCCGTTGGCGTCTCCGAAGGCCAATCCCAGAAAGCTGGGAAGGAGCGGCTGGAAGGTGTAGTTGCTCACCCGCACGGTGACGGTGGTGATGGCCGGGTTGGAACCCGTGGTCTGCCAGGTGCAGCAGCTCCCCGCCGGCACGTTCGAGAGGCTGAGGCCGCGCGCCAGAGGCGAGCCCGTGCCGGCCAGGTTGCCGTACACCATGAGGTTTTGCGCCTGCGTGATGTGGGTGCCGGGCGTCTGGAACGAGAGGTAGCGCACGGCGTCGCGCGCCGACTTGGTGAGGGTGTTGTACTCGTACACCGCGCGGCCGAACTCGGTCGTGATGAAGGTCAGCAGCATCAGCAGCGGGATGATCAAAGCCAGCTCGATCAGGGCCACGCCGCGTTGGTTTTTTCTGAGGATCTTCATGGTCTTCACCGCACGAGCACCGGAACGAGGGGCCCCGCCGTGCCGCCGGGCAGTCCGCTGGTGGTGCAGGGACTGCCGAGCGCACCGGCATTGCCCCTGAATTCCAGCTGGACGTTGGACATCGGAACGGTGAGCGGCTGCAGCATCAGCATGCAGGCGTAGTCGATCACGCCGTTGGCGCCATTGATGACCGGCACGGTCACGATCCGGCGGCTTTGCCCGTACTGCATATGGCCACCCGCCACGGGGCCGGGCGTCGCCAGCTTCTGGAAGCTGTTCAGCGACAAGCCGGTGATCGACTCGCAGCTGTTCGCTCCCCTGACCCGGGTGCCGGTGTCGGCGCAGGAGGCGTAGCTCGCGCGCTTGGTCACGTAGTTCTGCGCACTCGCATGCGCCCCGGCGCCCGGCGAGCCGTCGTAGGCATTGAAGGCGGCCGGCCAGTTGGTCGCGGTGTAGGCATAGCCGGTCAGGTCGGGCCGGTTCTGGTCCGGGCCGCTGCTGTTCTTGTAGATGCCGAAGCGCGCGTTCCACGCATCGGCCACCGATGTCTGCACGCCGGGCGTGCCGAGCGTGTCGCCCACCTCGGTGCCGCAGAAGCCGTTGAGCTCGGCCTCGGTCTCGGAGGCGTTGTTGCTGCCATCCAGGTTGGCCCAGCCGATCTCGCCGCCCACGGCCGCATTCTGTGCGTTGATGAGCGTCACCCATTGGCCGACCGTGAAGCCGTAGTCCGGCGCGGTGCCCCCGGGCATCGGCTTGAGCGCGACCGGGATCGGGCAGGTGGTCTGGGCGCTGGCGCGCGTTGCCACCGCCATCGCCGCGACGCTGCGGGTACTCGGATTGCCGGCGGTGTCGCCGGCGAAGGCGCCGATGGCCGGCATGAGCCACATCGCCACGTTGGGCTGTGTGTGCTGACACTGCGCATAGCGCGCGGCTGCCGCAACCGTGGTGGGGGCGTAGGCCGCATCCCTGAAGCTGATGTCCGTGGCCACGATCTGGCCTTGTCCACTCCAGGTGGCGGACTGCATGTTGACGCTGTTCTGGTTGCCGGCGTTCATGCCGGCACTGGTGGCGCGGGTCAGCGCCGTGCTCTGGCCGTCCAGTTCCCTCGCGGCCGCCAGCGCGCAACTGTCCATCGCCGTCTGCAGCTCCGTCTTCACGATGAAGAGGTGACCGAAGTCCAGCGCGATGCCCATGAAGCCGAGCAGGAACAGCAGCACAAAGGCCGCCGTCAGGATCACGGCCCCGCCTTGGCGACGACGACGAGCCATCACGTAGCGCATGGGATTTCTCCTTCCTGGTGGTCCGCCGGGCGGATTAGGGGCATGTCCCGGTCGTCAGGCAGGCGGCCAGGCGTGTGATGAAGGACCCGATACCCGCGGAGATGATCAGCGGCTGCACTGCCAGGACCAGCACGATGGAAATCAGCGCGATGATCAGCGCGTACTCCACGACCTGAGAGCCGTCTTCGTGTTGGATCAGCTTGGCAAGCATGAGGATTTCCTTTGGGTCGGGCTGACGCGGAATGCCGCAGGGGTTGGACGGAGGAGGACAGGCGATGGGCTGCCATCGCCGGTCCCCGTTCCGGTCATCGTCAGGCGCAGCTGTTCGCGACGGTCAGGCAGAGAACAACGCGATTGATGAAAGTAGCGAAGCTCCCGCCGTTGGCGGTCAGTGCCGAAAGCGCGATCACCAGGGCGATCGAGACGACAGCGATGATCAGCGCGTACTCGACGACTTGTGCGCCTTCGTCATCCTTGATGAAGGAGCCGACGGAGTTGCGGATGGCATTGACAAACTTGTTCATGTGATTACCTATTGGGTTGATGATTGAAAGAAGAAAAATGAGTTCGTGGATTGATGTCTTGCTGTGAGTTAGTGGGCTCAACTCCTTTCTTTCGAACGTTGCTATTGGGCTTTGCTTACTTCGAATTACCGATGCCGCCGCCGATGTTGATGACGTTGATTGCGGGCGGCGGCGTCTTGTAGGTGTCCTGGTAGCGAAGCATCGATTCGCGCGCTGCCCTGCCGTCCAAGCCGGTAGCAAGGTCGGTGTTCTTTCCCGCATCGGGATTGATGGTCATCTGCCGCTTGGCGTCGCGCACCGCCTCGCCGAAGCGCTTGTCGTAGTTCGGGGTTGTTGTCGATGCGCAGCCCGTCAGCAGACCGGCGAGCGCTGCGATGGCCAGAAGCTTCATGTTCATGACGGTCCTCTTCACTTGGTTTAGGGAGCGGTAGCGGCCGGCGCGGGCGTCGAGCTCTCCAACGCGCCGTTGAGATAGAGCTCGGCGCGGCTGGGCACGACGTGGTTGTCGGTGGGCAGGCGTGGCGACTCGGCCAACGGCTTGACCATGCGCGGGGTAATCACGAACAGCAGCTCGGTCTGCTCGTTCTGGAACTCGGTGCTGCGGGCCAGTGCGCCCACCACCGGCACTTCGCCCAGCCCCGGATAGCGCTTGACCGTCTCGTTGACGTTGTTCTTGATCAGCCCGGCGATGACCAGGCTCTGGCCGTCGTTGAGTTGCACGGTGGTATCGGCGCGGCGCACGGTGAGCGAAGGCAGCACCGCGGTGATGCCGTTGACGGAGGTGAAGGGCGAGCCCGTCTGGGTGAGGTCCGACACCTCCGACACCATCTTGAGATGCACCCGGCTGCCGTCCAGCACGGTGGGCGTGAACTTCACGCCGATGCCGAATTCCTTCTCCTCCAGGGTGATGGTGGGAAAGCCGCCGTTCTGGCTCTGGGACACCGGAATGAAGATCTTGCCGCCCGAGAGGAAGCTCGCCTGCTGGCCGCTGATGGCCATGATGTTGGGCTCGGCCAGCACGCGCACCAGGCCATCGTCCTTCTGGCCGTCGAGCGAGATGGCCGTCTTGCCGACCCGCAGCGCCTCCACGAAGCCGCCGCCGCCGCTCAGGAAGCTGGAGATCAAGGTGTAGGTGTTGGAGCCGCCGCTGGTGAACCTGCGCGCAGCGATGCTCGAACCCAGCTTGTCGAGCAGCGTCTTGCTGACCTCGGCGATCTTGACTTCGAGCATGACCTGCTGCGGCGTCGTGACGCGCAGCAGGTTCACCACCTTCTTGCCGTCGCCGTACGAGCTGGCCAGGTGCATCACATCGTCGAGCTTGAGCGAGTTGCTGACTTCGCCCGTGAGCACGATGGAACGCTCGGCCCCGCGCACCCGGATGCCTCTTTCCTCGGGCATCAGCTCGGCCAGCTTCGCCTGCAGGGCCATCGTGTCGACGGTGACGACGATGTCCTTGATGAAACATGTGCCCTCGGCGTTCTGCAGGACCACGTTCATGGAACCGGCGGTCCGGCCCTTGAAGAACAGGTCGGTCGGGCTGAGCAGACTCACTTCCAGATCGGCGACGCCGTCGCCGCCGCCGCCCGCTGCCGCCGGGGCGCCGCCCGGCATCGCACCCACGCCGGGCGCCACCGAGGGGGCGGCCGGCCGGCCCCCGCCACCCGAGGGACCGCCGACGAGGATGCGAGTGACCCGCGACTTCAGCGGGATGACCGCAGACTTGCCCAGGGTCACGTAGGTGGGCTGGTCGTCCGAGACGATGGAGGTGCAGCGCCGGGCCGCAGGAGCCGCGGGTGCCGCGGGAGCCACTGCGGGGGCCTGGGCGACCGGAGGGTTGTCGGCCCCGAAGGCAGGGCCGGCGACCGCGAGTGCCGCGAGCAGGCTGGCGAAATAGGCTTTGTTGTGCACTTGGACTCTCCTCGATGTCTTGCTAGAAGCAGCTGAGCGCGCGAGCCGAGCTTTGGATCACTTCGACGCACTCCGCTGCGGGTGTTCGGATGGCGGGCTTGCCGCCGGGGACTCGCGGCTTGGCTGCAGTGGGCGCAGGCGCTGCGAGCACCACGGGCAAGAGTTCCTTCTCGCCGAAGAGCTGGCTCTTGGTGATGCCCGAGGTCGCGACCATCGTCTTGTCGACCTGGTTGCGCAGCACCAGGGACAGGGTGCCGACGCTGCGAGCCAGGTCGAGCTTTTCCGAGTCCTCGAGCGAGAGCTCGAGCGTCACGGCACTGACCACCTTCGGCTTGGTGTCGTCGCGGCTCGCCTCTTGAGCGACGGCCAGGACCAGGACGTGCTCGAGCACCGTCTTGCTGATCTGCTTGCCTTCCTCGCCCTTGCCCTTGTCCTGCTGGGCGTTCACGACGATGTCCACGTAGTTGCCGGGCAGCGCGAAGCCGGCCACGCCCACCACGTCATTGACGCGAACCGTCATCGCTCGCTTGCCCGGGGCAATGACCGCGGACAGGCCGCCCTGCGTGCCCACCGGCGCCAACTTGCCCTCGAGGATCGCCTCGCCGCGCAGCAGGCTGACCTTCGCGACTCGCTCCTGGACGTCCTTCATGTCCTTGAAGGCACCCGCCGGCACGGAGCCGCTCGGCCAGTCGACGGTGGTCAGCATCTGCGAATTGATGCGGCTGCCCAGTTCGATGTCGACCACCGCCACCACCACCTTGTCGGAAGCAATGCCGCCCTGCCGGGAGACCCAGCCGCTCGCATAGACCGCGGCGACCAGCCCGATCAGCAGCGCCAGAATCAAAAGACCCATTGCCTTGATATTTCTCATTTCATGCCCCGATGAATTGATCGCTGAATTTGACGTGGCGGATCAGGCGTAGCCCAATTGCCGGCTCAGCACATAAGCGACCGTTCCAATGCTGATGCACACGCCATACGGGAGTTTTCCGATCGACTGCTCCGCATCGATTTCGCCATGCGGCTTCACGCGGACCAAGGCCGACAACGCCATGCCCTGCAACACGTTCTTTGCATTGCGCAGCATGCGGCCCAGCTTTTGGTGCAGCAGCGCAAATCCCAATGCACCGACGCCCCCGACGATGAAAGCGAAAAGCACCGCATTGAATGTTTCATCGACGCCCAGGAAAGCGCCGACCATCGCCATCAGTTTCACATCCCCGGCACCCATCACGCCCAGTGCATAGGGCGGCAGCATGATGAGGAAACCGAGGAAAAACCCACCGAAGGCCACCATGAAGGCCGAGCCTGGAGACACCGCAATGACGGTCTTGTAGACCAATGCAAATGCGCTGCCGCCGAAAGTCAGCCAGTTGGGAATGCGGTAGGTCCTGTAATCGCTGACGGCAGCAATCGCCAGCAAAACAAATAGCACCACGACGCGTGGGTCGAACGCCAGCATGGCGAGAAGCTCGAGGAATGCATAAAACTCTTGCATGATGATTTTTTCCGGCTGATTCGATCGATTTCTTGAATTGACCTTGATGGGTCTTGCTTCCTCAGGCGCTCTTGCTCCACGCAAGCAACAAAAGCATGCAGAAAACCAGAACGAGCGAGCCGACCAGCGCAAACTCCATGAACGAAACCCCTGCCTCTTCCTTCCATAAAGTGGTCAGGGCAAAAGACGGGTATCCGGCAAATGGCATGTAGCTCTCCAAACAGTTGCTCGTCGCAGATCGCCTGTAACGCTTGGACCAAATTTCTTTCGTTGGAGCGACTTTAAAAAGTAAGACAAATGGATACATGAGCGCTTCGTCCTTTTTTGCTCGGGACAGAGCGCCCCTTCAGGCCGGCCCTTGGGCATGACAAAAAGCCTACGAAAGTATTCGTTTCACCTGCAACCAAGGCACCGTCACGGGCCGTGACTCGATGGGTGGTGATGCTGGTCTTGCCGGGCGGAGGACGCATCGCCCCGCGTGGCGGGGGTGTCAGGGGTGGCCGCGACGGCCAGGGGTGCCGGACTCGGCCGGTGGCGCGTCGCTCACCGGACGCGTGTCCCGCCGCGTCGCGATGTCATGACATCGCCCGGGCGGTGTAGCGACTTTGGTCGAATGACGGGGTCTTTCGACCTACAAACCCGCCGATTTCGAGAAGCTTTGCACAGTGGTCTTCGCGCAAAGATCATGGCTGCCCCGGTTGACAGCACTGCATCAGGCTCCTAAAGTTGTTCCATATGTGCGAACGTTGTTCTAGTATTTAGAACAACCGATCCAGGAACCCCATGGACTCCACGCTTGCCAAGGGCCTCGCTGCCATCGAATGGATGGTGCGCCAGCAGCGCGACTGCCGCGTGACCGACCTGGCCCAGGCCTTCGGCATGGCGCGCAGCAATGCGCATCGCACGCTGCAGACGCTGGTGGAATGCGGCTGGGCGGTGCAGGACCCGGCGACCAGCGCCTACCGCCCGAGCCTGCGCCTGTTCGAGCTCGGCTCCCTGGTGGCCGAGGTGGCGGACATCGGCGCGCTGCTGCGCCCGCACCTCGCGGCGCTGGCGCAGGCCACGGGCGAGACCATCCACCTGGCGGCCCTCGACGGCGCCGAGATCGTCTACCTCGACAAGTTCGACAGCCCGCTGCCGGTGGCCGCCTACTCGCGCGTGGGCGGCCGCGCGGCCGCCTACTGCGTGGCCTCGGGCAAGGCGCTGCTCGCTGCGGCGCAGCTCGATGTGGCCGCGCTGCGCGCGCGCCTGGGCACACTCGTGCCGCACACGCCCAACAGCATCACCGGCTTCGACGCGCTCCACGCCGAACTCGAGCGCACCCGCGCGCGCGGCTATGCCGAGAACCGCGAGGAATGGAGGCTCGGCGTCTGCGGGCTGGGCGCGCCGGTCTTCAATGCGCGAGGCGAAGCGGTCGCTGCACTGGGCATGAGCGTGCCCTCGATCCGCTTTGCGCGCACTCAGGCACGCGGCCTCGCCGAGCAGGTCATGACCTGCGCGCGCGACGCCAGCGCCACGCTGGGCTACCGGGTAGGCCCGGGGCCGATGACGACGACCACCCCCAAGAGAAGGAGACTGGAATGATTCGCTTCGCCCCCTGGCTGCGCACCGCCGTCCTGACGGCGGCCGCGCTCGCCGCGCCCTTCGCCACGCAGGCACAAGGCAGCAGCGGCAGCAACGGCCCCGACTACCCCACCAAGCCCATCAAGCTGATCGTCCCCTACCCGCCCGGCGGCGGCACCGACGTGATCGCGCGCATCGTGCAGGAGCGCTTCCAGGCCCAGCTGGGCCAGCCGGTGGTGATCGACAACCGCGGCGGCGCGGCGGGCTCGATCGGCACCGAGCTCGCGGCCAAGTCGGCGGCGGACGGCTACACGGTGCTGTTCACGCTCTCCTCGCACACCATCAACCCTGCGATTTACGCCAAGCTTCCCTTCGACACGCAGAGGGACTTCGAGCCGGTCGCGATGGTGGCCTCGCTGCCGCAGATCCTGGTGGCCAACGCCAGCTTCCCGGTCAACAACGTGGCCGAGCTGGTGGCGATGGCCAAGGCCAAGCCGGGATCGCTGTCCTATGCCACTGTGGGCAACGGCTCGCCCGGCCACCTGGCCGGCGAGCTGTTCAAGCTGCGCACCGGCACCGAGATGACGCACGTGCCCTACCGCGGCGGCGGCCCGGCCGTGACCGACGTGATGGGCGGCCAGGTGCCGCTGCTGTGGGTGTCCATTCCCGCGGCGGCGCAGTTCGTCAAGGCCGGCAAGCTCAAGGCGCTGGCCGTCTCCACCACCAAGCGCAGCGCCGCCTTCCCCGACGTGCCGACCATGCAGGAGGCGGGCATCGCCGACTTCGAGGTCGACTCCTGGTACGCGATGTTCGTGCCCACGAAGACGCCCAAGGCCGCCATCGAGAAGCTCAACCGCGTGGTCAACACCGTCGTGCGCGAGCCCGAGATCCGCGACAAGCTGCTGGCTCAGGGCAGCGAAGGCGTGGGCGGCACGCCGGAGCAGCTCGGCAAGGTGGTGTCCACCGAACTGGTTCGTTGGAACAAGCTGGCCAAGGAGGCCAACATCCGAGTGGACTGAACCGCAAGCCCCCATAGAAAGAACCCTATTGAATGACGCTCATGGAACACTCGACATCTCCCATCGCCGAACTCGTGGCCCGCGCGCGCTCGGCCCAGCGCATCTATGAAACCTGGTCGCAGGACCAGGTGGACATGGCGGTGGCCGCCGCGGGCTGGGCCATCATCGAGCCGAAGCGCAACCGCGAGTTGGCCGAGCTCGCGGTGGCCGACACGGGCATCGGCAACGTGGAAGACAAGGTCGGCAAGAACCATCGCAAGACCTTCGGCCTGCTGCGCGACCTGCGCGGCGCGCGTTCGGTGGGCGTGATCTCGGAAGACCCGGCGCGCGGCATCGTCGAGATCGCGCGGCCGGTGGGCGTGGTGTGCGCCGTCACGCCCTCGACCAATCCCGGCGCGACGCCGGCCAACAAGATCATCAACGCACTCAAGGGGCGCAACGCGGTGATCGTCGCGCCCTCCCCCAAGGGCTGGTCGACGGCGGCGCGGCTCATCGAATTCATCCATGCGCAGTTCGACCGCATCGGCGCGCCGCGCGACCTGGTGCAGCTGCTGCCCACCCCGGTCACCAAGCAGGCCACGAGCGAGCTGATGCGCCTGTGCGACCTGGTAGTGGCCACCGGCTCGCAGGCCAATGTGCGCGCCGCCTACGCGAGCGGCACGCCGGCCTTCGGCGTGGGCGCGGGCAACGTGGCCAGCATCGTCGACGAGACGGCGGACACGGCGCTGGCGGCCGATCGCATCGTGCTGTCGAAGACCTTCGACAACGCGACCAGCTGCTCGTCCGAGAACAGCCTGATCGTCGTCGATGCGGTGCGCGCATCCATGGTCGCGGCGCTCGAGGCGCGCGGCGCGGTCATGCTCGATGCGGCGCAGAAGAAAGCCCTGCAGTCGCTGATGTGGCCGGAGGGCAAGCTCTCGGCCGCGGTGATCGGCAAGTCGGCACGCGAGATCGCCGAGCGGGCGGCGGCGCAGGACGATGCGGGCCGCGCCGGCTGGATTGCGATCGCCGAGCGCCATCCACTCATCCTCATGGTGGCCGAGGACGGCGTGGGCCACGAGCATCCTTACTCGGGCGAGAAGCTGAGCCCTGTGCTCGCGGTCTATGCCGCGAAGGACTTCGAGGAGGCCGCTGCCACCGTCGAGCGCATCTACGCCTACGAGGGCGCAGGCCACTCGGTGGGGCTGCACAGCGCCGAGCCGGAACGGGCCATGCGCCTGGGCCTGACCTTGAAGGTATCCCGGGTGATCGTCGACCAGGCGCATTGCATTGCCACCGGCGGCAGCTTCAACAACGGGCTGCCCTTCTCGCTGTCGATGGGTTGCGGCACCTGGGGCAAGAACAACTTCTCGGACAACATGAACTACCGGCACTACCTCAACATCACGCGAGTGTCGCGGCCGATCCCCGAGCGCGTGCCGAGCCAGGAGGAAATCTTCGGCGAGTTCTTCGCCAGGCATGGTGCCGAGTGAGCGCCTCGACCGTTCGCGCACTGATCGAGGAACAGGCTGCGCGCCGGCCCGAGGCGATCTATGCACTGTCCACCGAGGGCGGCCCGCCGCTGCGCTATGACGACCTGGCCCGCGGATGCCGAAGCGTCGCGGCGGTGCTGCGCCAGCATGGCGCGAAGCCGGGCGACACCGTCTCGCTCGTCATGCCCAACGGCCTGCAGACCCTGCGCGTGCTGCTGGGCGCGATGCATGCCGGCCTGTGCGTGAATCCCGTCAACCTGCTGTCGCAGCCCGAGCAGATGCGCTATGTGCTCGCGCATTCCGACTGCCGGCTGGTGTGCATCTCGCCCGAGTGGGAAGAGCGCGTGCGCGCCATGCTGCAGGGCGTGGAGCGGCCGGTGTCGCTGATGGTGGTCGAGCCCGAGGCCGTCACCCTGCCGGGCGAGGCCGAAGCGCCCGCCATCGGCGAAGAGCCCGCCCCGGCGCCCGAGGACCTGGCCCTGCTGATGTACACCTCCGGCACCACCGGCATGCCCAAGGGCGTGATGCTGAGCCAGCGCAATCTCGTTGCCAATGCGCAAGCCATCAGCGCCGAACATGGGCTGGGTCCGGCCGATCGCGTGCTCGCCGTGCTGCCGCTCTACCACATCAACGCCTTCGCAGTGACCATGCTGTCGCCGCTCGCACACGGCGGCAGCCTGGCGATGCCGCCCAAGTTCTCGGCCGGCCGCTTCTGGGAGCAGGCGGCTCAGGCCCGGTGCAGCTGGATCAACCTGGTGCCGACGATGATCTCCTACCTGCTCGAAGGCGAGAAGCCGCCGCCGGCGCAGACCGCGGCCATCCGCTTCTGCCGCTCGGCCTCGGCCGCACTGCCGCCCGAGCACCACCGCGCCTTCGAGCAGATGTTCGGCATCGGCATCGTCGAAACCATGGGCCTCACCGAGACCGCGGCGCCCTCCTTCTCCAACCCCATGGACCCTGCGAAGCGCAAGCTGGGCTCGGTGGGCCGCGCCTCCGGTTGCGAGGCGCGGGTGATCGACGCCCAGCTCTCCGAAGTGCCCGACGGGACCACCGGAGAGCTCGCGATTCGCGGGCCCAACGTGATGCTCGGCTACTACAAGAACGACGAGGCCACGCGCGCCAGCTTCACGCCCGACGGATGGCTGCGAACCGGCGACCTCGGGCACCGCGATGCCGACGGCTTCTTCTTCGTCACGGGGCGCATCAAGGAACTGATCATCAAGGGCGGCGAGAACATCGCGCCGCGCGAGATCGACGAGGCGCTGCTCGCGCATCCCGCGGTGCGCGACGCCGCCGCGGTGGGCGTGCCGGACCGCCACTACGGGCAGGAGATCGGCGTCTGCGTGATCCTGCGCGAGGGCAGCGCCTGCACCGAGGAAGACCTGCGCGCGTACTGCGCGGTCGCGCTCGGGCGCTACAAGGCGCCGGGGCACTATCGCTTCGTGGAGGAACTGCCGCGAGGTCCTTCCGGCAAGGTTCAACGGCTCAAGCTGCTGCCGCTCTTCGAGTAGAGCGCACCGGCAGTTGTATTCCAGTGTGTTCGCCGCCCTGGCGATTACACGTCAGTTCAAAAGTCCGGTTCGGTCGACACATCGTCGATACATGCGCGCGCTGCAATGGCGACACCCGCTCGAAAGGCGGGAATGACGATCCCGACCGATTCGACATCCATCCAATTCATTTGAAGGAACTGACATGAACACCACCTCGAAGATCATTGCCGCAGCCGCTTTCTCGCTCTTCGCCGCTGCCGGCGCACAGGCCGAGACCTACCATGGCGTGCATGCGCCGGTCTCGGCCAACAGCCGCGCCGACGTGCGCACCCAGGCCGTGATCGCGGCACGCAGCGAGAACCCGTATGCGGAAGGCGTCTCGTCGCGCGTCGCGCCTGTCCTGAGCGCCTCGACCGACCGCGGCAGCGTGCGCAGCGAAGCCGTCGCCGCTGCACACAGCGCCAATCCCTATGCCGAAGGCTACGGCCAAGGCGTGGCGCGGGTGTCGGGCGGCAGCATCGAGCGCGCCACGGTTCGCGCCCAGGCGCGCGGCACTGCCCGCGGTGAGCAGTTGCCGCTGTAGGCGCTGCTCGGCCGGCCGGATGTGCGGTGCCTGCCGTACCGGCCGGCGAGCTCTCCGCGCGGAGCGAGCGGCTTCTACAGATGAACCGAGCGTCTGCCCTACATCTTCGAGTCGATGATGTTGAGCTGCTCGCCCAGTGACCGGTAGAGCTGGTATTGCTTGCGCACGAAGTCGCGCGTCTCCTCCGGCGGACGAACGAAGGGAATCGAGCCGGTCTGCTCGGTCGCGGCGATCCAGGCCGGGTCCGCGGCGATGGTCTTGAGCGCAGCCGCCAGCCGGTCACGCACCTCGGCCGGCAGCTTCGGCGGGCCGAAGACTGCGCTCCACCCGACGATGCCCTCCATCTCGCCATAGCCCAGCTCGCGCGCGGTCGGCACCTCGGGCATGGAGGCCATGCGCTCTGCGCTGGTGACCATCAGCGCCCTCAGCGCGCCGCTCTTGATCAGCGAGATGAACGACCCGAGGCTGCCGCAGGCGAATTCGGTCTGGCCGGCGACCAGCGACATCGAGGCCTCGCCGGTGCCCTTGTACGGGATCTGGGTCGGCGTCTGGTCGGTGAGCTTGAGAAGCCTGAACAGCTGCCGCGGCCCCATGTCGTTGGTGGTGAGCACGCCGGCAGTGCCGAAGTTCATGCTCTTGCCCTTGGTGCGCATGGCGCCGACCAGGTCCTCGAAGGTCTTGTAGGGCGACTTGGCGTTCACGATGCAGCCGTAGGGATTGAGCTCCAGCGTGCCGATGAAGGTGTAGTCATCCCACTTGTACTTGGTCGTCGACGGCATGATGGCCGGCAAGATGGCCTGCGACCCGGTGCGCGCCAGCAGCAGGGTGTAGCCGTCGGGCGGCGACGCGATGACCTGGGCCGATCCGATCACGCCGCTGGCGCCGGTCTTGTTCATGACCACCACGGCCTGGCCCAGCGCGCGCTGCGCGGCGGCCGCGAAGTTGCGCGCCGCCAGGTCGGCATCGCCGCCCGCGCTGTAGGGCGCAATGACGGTGACCGGGCGGTTCGGATAGGGGTCTTGCGCAAGGGCCTGTCCGCCCCCGAGCAGCAGCGCCGCCGCAGCAGCAGCGGTGCCGACGCCCTCGATGATTCGTGAAGTAAAGCGCATGCCTGTGTCTCCTTTCGTTGGAATCCTGATGAGCCGATGGCGCGTTCAGCCGCCGGCCTCGTTGGCCGCGCGCTTCTCGCGCAGCACCATCACGCAGTCCACTGCCACCGGCCCGTCGGGGCCGACCAGCACCGGATTGAGGTCGAGCTCGGCCAGCCGCTCCTGCATCGCCGCGGCAAAGCGCGACAGGCCCGCAAGCATCTGCGCGATGGCGCTGCGATCGACCGCGCTCTGGCCGCGCACGCCATCGAGCAACGCGCCCATGCGCAGCTCGCCCAGCATCTGCAGCGCCTCTGGCTCGTCGAAGGGTGCACGGCGGAAGGCGACGTCCTTGAGCACTTCCACCAGCACGCCGCCGATGCCGACCATCACCACCATGCCGAACACCGGACTGCGCTGCACGCCGACCACCAGCTCGACGTGGCCCTGCGCCATGCCCTGGACCACCACGCCGTGCAGCCGCGCCGCCGGCTCGGCCGCGGCGGCACGCTGCATCAGGGTGGCGAAGCCCTTGCGCACAGCCGCCTCGTCGTCGAGCTTGAGCAGCACGCCGCCGACCTCGGTCTTGTGGGTGATGTCGGGCGATTCGATCTTCAGCGCCACGGGGCCGCCGGCGGCGCGCCACAGTGCGACGGCCTGGTCCTCGTCATGCGCCAGGGCCACCGGGGCCATGGGCACGCCGGCCGCGCGCAGCCACTCGGTCGCCTGCACGGTCGGCTGCACGCCGTCGCGCAGGTCGGTAGGCAGCGCCGGCATCGTCGTCGCCGATCGAAGGGCCTGGCGGCCGGCGGCACTCTGCCGGAAGGCGTTCCAGCGTGCCAGCGCAGCGGCAGCCTCCACCGCGCGTTCGCCGGCGGTGTAGACCACGATGCCCAGCGCGCGCAGCCGCTGCAGCGCCTCCTGCGGCGCCGCCACCCAGCAGACGAAGAAGGGCTTGTCGGTGCGGGCCTGGATCTCGTCGAAGATGCGCACCAGTGTGTCGACGTGGGCGGTCATCAGCTGCAGCCAGACGATGCCGACGTGCACGCCCGGATCGTCCATCAGCGCCACCACCGATTCGCGCAGCAACTCGGGCCGCGCCACGAACTGGCCGGTCACGTCGACCGGATTGCCCATCGCGCCGAAGGCCGGCATCACCTCGGCCAACCGCGAGCGCGTGGCCGGCGCGAGCTCCGGGACGGCGAGCCCCATTTCCTCGGCGCGGTCCGCCATCATCACGCCGGCGCCGCCCGACTGGGTCGCAATGCCGAGGCCGTTGCCGGCGGCGGTGCGCGGCTGGCTCAGCGCTTCGAGCATGTCGAGCATCTGCTCCTCGTTGCGAGCGCGCAGCACGCCGTACTGGCGGATCACGGCGTCGAACACCGCGTCCTCCACGGCCAGCGCGCCGGTGTGGGAGGCGGCGGCGCGCGCGCCCGAGGCCATCCTGCCGACCTTGGTCAGCACCAGCGGCTTGCCCAGTTCATGGCAGCGCTGCGCCAGGCGAACCAGGGAAGCACCGTCCTCCAGGCCCTCGAGGTAGCCGGCGGCGACGCGAATGCGCGGGTCCTCGATGACACTCGCCATCAGCTCGCTGAAGCCGAGGTCCGCCTCGTTGCCCGTGTTGATGAAGTAGCCCAGCCCGAGGCCGCGCTGCCGCACCAGGGCGGCGATGGCGGTGCCGAAGGCGCCCGACTGGGTGACGAAGGCGATCGGCCCCGGGCCGGTCTCGCCGTCCGCGTACTGGCTGAAGGTGGCGTAGACCTTGTCGAAGGCGTTGATGAAGCCCAGGCAGTTGGGCCCGCACAGCACGACGCCGCATTCGCGCGCGCGCTGCGCCAGCGTCGCCTCCATTGCGCGGCCCGCGTCGCCCATTTCGCCGAAGCCGGAACTGAAGATCACCGCGGCGCGGATGCCACGCCGTCCCAGCGCCTCGACGGCGGCGAGCACGTCGGCGGCCGGTACCGCGACGATCGCCAGGTCTGCCGCCTCGGGCAGGCTCTCGATGTCCGGATGGCAGGGCAGCCCCCCGATCTGACGGTATTTGGGGTTGACCGGCAGGATGCGGCCGGCGTAGCCCTTGTCCAGCAGATGCTTGAGGGGGCGGCCGTTGATCTTGCCGAAGTCCGCCGAGGCGCCGATCACGGCGATCGATCGCGGGCTGATCAGGCGTTTCACGACCTCGGCGCGGTCCAGTTTCGAAAGGGTCATGGCGGAAGATCGGTCAGTGGGTGTTCAGTGGTGTCAGTTGGCGTCAATTGGAAAAGGCGGAAATGCCCGTCTGGGCCCGGCCCAGCACCAACGCATGGATGTCGTGTGTACCCTCGAGCGTGTTGACGGTCTCGAGGTTGAGCACGTGGCGGATCACGTGATATTCGTCGGAGATGCCGTTGCCGCCATGCACGTCGCGCGCGGCGCGCGCGATGTCCAGCGCCTTGCCCGCGCAGTTGCGCTTGAGCAGCGACACCATCTCCGGGCTGGCACGGCCTTGGTCGCGCAGCCGGCTCAGGTGCAGACAGGCGTGCAGGCCCAGAACGATTTCGGTCTGCATGTCGGCCAGCTTCTTCTGCACCAGCTGGTTGGCCGCCAGCGGCCGGCCGAACTGCTTGCGGTCCAGCGCGTACTGACGAGCCGCATGCCAGCAGAACTCGGCCGCGCCCAGCGCACCCCAGCAGATGCCGAAGCGCGCGTTGTTCAGGCAGGCAAAGGGGGCGCCGATGCCGCTGGCACCGGGCAGGCGCTGCGACTCGGGCACGAAGACGTCGTCCATCATGATCTGGCCCGTGGGCGATGCGCGCACCGAGAACTTGCCCTCGATCTTGCTCGTGGCGAGACCCTTCATGCCGCGCTCGAGGATGAAGCCGCCGATGCGGCCATCGTCGTCCTTGGCCCAGACGACCATCACGTCCGCGATCGGCGCGTGCGTGATCCAGGTCTTGGTGCCCGACAGGCGATAGCCGCCCTCCACCTTGCGTGCCCGGCTGTTCATGCTGCCGGGATCGGACCCGTGGTCCGGCTCCGTGAGGCCGAAGCAACCCAGCTTGTCCGCGCGCGCCATGGCCGGCAGGTAGCGCTCGCGCTGCTCCTGGCTTCCGAACAGGTAGATCGGCGTCATGCTGAGCGTCGTCTGCACGCCGAGCGCCGAACGGAAGCAGGTGTCGACCCGCTCGAACTCGCGCGCAATCAGCCCGTAGCCCACGTAGCTGATGCCGGCGCAGCCGAAGCCCTCGATGGTCGCGCCGAGGAAGCCGAGCTCGGCCATCTCGCGCATCACGCCGACGTCGAAGGTCTCGTGCCGGTGCGCATCGCGGATGCGCGGCATCAGCTGCCCCTGCGCATAGTCGCGGGCGGCGTCGCGGATCATGATCTCCTCGGGCGTCAGCAGGTCGTCGAAGCGCAGCGCATCCTTCCAGTCGAAGGGCACGTCGCGCATGGCCGCCTTTCGCAGGGTCTGCGCGTCGGGGATGTCGTGCGCCATGGTCAGCGCTCCCCGGCAGCGCCTTCGCGCAAAGGCCGGAAGCGCGGGATGCCGGCCTCCGCGCCGATGGCCTGGAAATGCGCCTCGACGCGCATGCCGATGCGCACCTGGCCGGGCGCGCAGTCGGTGAGCTGCCCGTACATGCGCGCGCCGTCGTCCAGGTCGATCAGGCACATCACGACCGGCAGCTCGGCTTCCCAGCCGGGGTAGTTCATCGCGACCGATCGCGACACGGTGTGCGAGTACACGGTACCGAAGGGTCGGGCCTCGGTCCAGTCCAGCTCGCGGCTGCCGCATTCGATGCACCAGGGC
Organism: Variovorax sp. Soil_C_12; assembly: GCF_057657375.1. Lineage (NCBI taxonomy): Bacteria > Pseudomonadati > Pseudomonadota > Betaproteobacteria > Burkholderiales > Comamonadaceae > Variovorax > Variovorax sp. Soil_C_12. Next base: position 87,097 of record NZ_JBDGIO010000003.1, read on the forward strand.
TTCGGATGGAAGTTGAAAGTCGCGCAGCGCCGGCATTTCTGCAGCATGAGCCGGCCCTCTCTGGCGCCGGCCCAGAACGGCCGCGTGAGGTCGGTGATGGTGGGCTGCGGCTTGTCCGGGTAAAGGTCTGCCATGCTCAGGGCTCCGTTCCGAGAATGAGGGAAATGCAGGTGCGGCCGGGGCGGCCGTAGGGAATGCCGCCGAAGCCGCAGGCGATGCCGATGCGGGCGCCGCGCACCTGCCGGTCGCCGGCCTCGCCGCGCAGCTGAGTGACCGCCTCGACCAGCGGCATGAAGCCGCCGATGGCGCCACCGGGCTGGCCACCCGAGAGCTGCCCGCCGTCGGTGGACATCGGGAAGTCTCCGTCGAAGCGCAGGTCGTGCTCCTCGACGAAGCGGCCGCCCTCGCCCTTTCGGCAGAAGCCGTGGTCCTCGATGGTCATCATCGCGATGAAGGGATAGTCGTCGTAGGGCTGGAGGAAGTCGATGTCCTCGTGCCGCACGCCGGCACGCTGCATGGCGAGCGGCGCGGCCACTGCATAGCCGGTGGTCGTGATGTCCGGCAGCGCGCGCGAGCCGTGGTAGTAGTTGTTCGCCTCGCCGGCGCCGAGAAGGTAGACCGGCCGGTCGGTGAGTGTGCGGGCGGTCTCGGCCGAGGTCACGATGTAGGCCAGGCCGCCGTTGACGATGGGCACGCAGTCCAGCAGGCGAATCGGATCGGACAGCACGCGCGAACTCATGTAGTCCTCCAGCGTGAAGGGCTGGCGATAAATCGCGCCGGGATGCAGCGATGCGTGGAAGCGGTTGGTCACCGCGATCTTGCCGAGCTGTTCGGACTTCAGCGCGTACTGGTGCTGGTAGCGCGTCTGCACCAGCGCGAATTGCGCGCTCGCCCCCATCACGCCGAAGGGCCCCTGGAAGTCCCAGTACACGCCGCGCGTGCGTTCCGGCGACAGCGGCAGGCCCGGCGCCAGCGAGGGAATGTTGAGCGGCGTGTCGGCACCGACCACCAGCACCCGGTCGACGATGCCGGCGCGGATCATCGCAGCCGCGCGGATCAGCAGCGACGCCGCCGATGCACCGCCCTGGTCGCCGCGCAGCAGCACCTGCGGGCTGATGCCCAGGTTCTCGGCCGTGGCGGCCGACCAGTTGACGGTGTGGGCGACCTCGGCATGCGAGACGCCGAGGCCCTGGCCATCGAAGTCGTTCTTGGACATGCCCGCCTTCTGCAGGGCCAGGTCCGCGGCCCAGGCGATGTATTCGTCCACGGTAAGCACCGGCTCACCCGGCTTGGCCCGGCTGTAGGGCGTTCGCCCGTAGCCCACGATCGCAACGTCTGCACGCATGAAGTCTTTTCCTTTGTCGGTCAGTGAAATTCGGCGGGAGCGGCTCAGCGCCCGGCGAAGCGGGGGATGCGGCGCTCCGCGAAGGCCTGCATGCCTTCCTTCTGGTCGGTGCTGTCGAACAGCAGTTCGAAGGCGCGGCGCTCCAGCAGCAGGCCGGTCGAGAGCGGCGCGTCCGCGCCGGCCAGCGCGACCTCCTTGAGCAATCGCAGCGCCATCGGCGGGCGCGCGGCGATGAGCGCGGCGAGTTCGAGCGCGCGCCCTTCGAGCGCCTGGTCGTCGACGACTTCGCTGACCATGCCCATGGCCAGCGCCTCGTCGGCGCCCACGGGCTCGCCGGTGAGCATGAGCTTCATCGCACGGTACTTGCCGACCGCCTTCATCAAGCGCTGGGTCGCACCGCCGCCGGGCATGATGCCGACCGTCACCTCAGGCTGGCCGAAGCGGGCGCTGCGCGCGGCCACGATCACATCGGCATGCAGCGCGAGCTCGCAGCCACCGCCCAGCGCAGGGCCGGCCACGGCCGCGAGCAGCGGCTTGGAGAACTCGGCGATGGGCTTCCAATAGCGCGGCACCGCCAGGCGCCAGACCTCGCTCGCACCGAGCGCGGCGATCTCCTTGATGTCTGCGCCGGCGGCGAAGCACTGGGTGCCGCCGCACAGCAGGACGCAGCGCACGCTCTCGTCCTGGTCCAGCTGCGCAAAGGCCTCGGCCAGCGCGCGGCGCAGCGCCTGGTTCAACGCGTTGCGCGCTTCAGGGCGGTTCAGTCTCAGGCGCGCCACGCCGTCGAGCGGGCGGTCCATCAGCAAGACGGCTGCGGCCTCTGTCATGCACTTGTCTCCTTCGGTATGCAGTGCATTGTCCCGAGGGTCAGGTCATTCCGCCACTTTCATTGCCAAATGGCGAATATTCAAATTCCAAATACCATTGCGACCCATGAACCTTCGCTCGCTGGACCTCAATCTCCTGCTGATCTTCGATGCCGTCTACAAGGAACGCAGCATCTCCAAGGCTGCGCGTTCGCTGCACCTTTCGCAGCCGACGGTGAGCAACGCCTTGGGGCGCCTGCGCGACCGGCTGGGTGATCCGCTGTTCGAGCGCAGCGGCCAGGGCATGGTGCCGACCTCGCGCGCCAAGACGCTGGCCGAGCCGATCCGCCAGGCGCTGGATGCGCTGGAGCGCGGCCTGCGGGGGGGCGGCGACTTCGACTTCGCGCACTCCGACCGCGAGTTCGTGGTCGCGGTGGAGGACTACGGCGAAACCATCATCCTGCCGCGCTTCGTGGACTGGCTCGCCAAGGTGGCGCCACGCATCCGCATCAGGATCCGCCCCGAGTCCAGTGCGCAGCTCATGGGCGAGCTGCGCGAGGGTGCCGTGGACCTGGCCCTGGACTACTTCGTGCCGCAGGAGCCGGGCTACCGGAACCAGTGCGTGCTGACCGAGACGCTGCTGAGCCTGTCACGGCGCGACCACCCCGAGATCGGCGAGAAGCTCGGCCTGGAGACATTCCTCGGACTGCGCCACGTCGTCCTCGCGCCGCGCACCAACACCATGCCCATGATCGACCTGGCACTGTCCAAGCGCGGCCTCGCGCGGAAGATCGCGGTGACCGTTCCGCACTTCCTGTCGATGCCGGTGATGGTGCAGACCTCCGACATGATCTGCACCCTGCCGCGACGCATGGCGCATCTGTACGCCGATCACTTCCGCCTCAAGTCGCACACGGTGCCGCTGCGCATGCCCAGCTTTCCCGTCTACCTTATCTGGCACGAGGCGGCGGAGCGCGATGCAAGCCACCAATGGTTTCGCAACCACCTGATGGATTTCTGCGAGCGGCTGTGAGGCTCTCACCCCCCATGCCTCAGAGCAACCCTGCCATCCTCCCCGCGGCCTTCCTCAACGCCCCGATCGCCTTGATCGCATCCTCCATCGTCATCCGCGCCGTCGGCGCATGCACCGCCATCGCCGCGCGCGGCTTCCCCGCGGCATCCAGCACCGGAACCGCCACGGCGACCAGCCCCGCGATGAACTCCTCCCGATCGGTCGAGTAGCCCCGCTTGGCGATCGCCTCGCACTCGGCCCGCAGCGTGTCCGCATCGGTGATCGTGTTGGCCGTCATGCGCGTCAGCGTGATTTGCCCGATGACCGCATCGCGTTCCTTCTGCGCCATCTGCGCCAGGAACAGCTTGCCGCTCGCCGTGCAATGCAGCGGCACGTGCGAGCCCACGTCCAGTGTCAGCCGCAGCGGCCATTGCGCCTCGACGCGGTCGAGGTACAGCACCTGCACCCCGTCCAGCGTCGTGAAGTTGCAGGTCTCCCCCACCTGCCGCACCAGCTCCGACAACACTTCGTGCCGCAGCCCGCGCACCACGCCGTGGTTCAGCGTGTCGAAGGCCAGCTGCCGCAGCGCGGGCCCGACGCTGAACATGCGCTCGTCCACGTCGCGCGCCAGGAAGCCCGTCGCCAGCAGCTGCGTGCAGATGCGATGCGCCGTGCCCTTGGGCAGCGACAGCTGCGCCGCCAGGTCGGCCAGCGAGAGCGCGCGGCCCTCGTTGGCCAGCAGGGCCAGCAGGCGCAGGCTGCGCTCGGCCGATGAGCCCGTCGCCGGCTCCTCGGGCTGGGGCGCGGGCGCGGAGACATGCGCCGCAGGGCGCTTCTTCGAGACAACGGCAGGGGCAGCAGCGGATTTGCGTGCAGGAGACGTCATACGGGTAAACCTCTAAAGTGGAACATTGCGTTCCGAAAATCCATCGCCTAGCATCGACGACCGAAGCGATTGTTCCATTGCCGAAAGCCTGCATGCCTGTTGAAGAAGAGTTCGATTACATCGTCGTGGGCGCCGGCTCGGCCGGCTGCGTGCTGGCCGGACGGCTCAGCGAAGACCCGGCGACACGGGTGCTGCTGCTGGAGGCAGGGCCGGCCGACAACTCGCTGTGGATCCACCTGCCCATCGGCTACGGCAAGACGATGTGGAGCCCCACCTACAACTGGCGCTTCGAGACCGACCCCGACCCGAACATGAACGGCCGGCGCATCTACTGGCCGCGCGGCAAGACGCTGGGCGGCTCCAGCTCGATCAACGGCCTGATCTACATCCGCGGCCAGCGCGAGGACTACGACCACTGGGCCGCGCTGGGCAACACGGGTTGGAGCTACGACGATGTGCTGCCCTACTTCATCCGGTCCGAAGGCAACCAGCGCGGCGCGGACGCCTTCCACGGCGCGGACGGCCCGCTCAAGGTCTCGGACATCGGCGCGAAGCACGAGCTGATCGAGGCCTTCATCGAAGGCGCACAGCAGATCGGCCCGTTGAGCGTGAAGCGCACCGACGACTTCAACGGCGCAGAGCAGGCCGGCGCCGGCTACTACCAGCTCACCACGCACCAGGGCTGGCGCTGCAGCACGGCCAAGGCCTACCTCGAGCCGGCGAAGGGCCGGAGCAACCTGCGCATCGCGACCGAGGCGCTGGCCAAGGGCCTCGCGTTCGAAAGCCGCCGCGCGGTCGGCGTGCGCTACACGCAGGGCGGCGTGGCGAAGAGCGCGCGCTGCCGCGCCGAGGTGCTGCTCTGCGCAGGCGCAATCCAGTCGCCGCAGCTGCTGCAGCTCTCCGGCATCGGCCCGCGCGCATTGCTGGAGCAGCGCGGCGTTCCGCTCGTCCACGAACTCCCCGGCGTGGGCGAGAACCTGCAGGACCACCTGCAGATCCGCCTCGGCTACGAGTGCACCAAGCCCATCACCACCAACGACCAACTCAACTCCTGGATCGGCCAGGCCAGGATGGGCCTCGAATGGCTGCTGCACCGCAGCGGCCCGCTGGCGGTGGGCATCAACCAGGGCGGCTGCTTCATGCGCGCGCTGGCCGATGCGAATGGGCAGCCCGTGGCGGCCACGCCCGACATCCAGTTCCACGTCGCCACGCTGTCGGCCGACATGGCGGGCGGCAAGGTGCACCCCTGGTCGGGCTTCACGCTGTCGATCTGCCAGCTGCGGCCGCAGTCGCGCGGCCACATCCGAATCCGCTCGCGCGACCCGGCCGAGCCGCCGGAGATGCAGCCCAACTACCTCGCGACCGAGCTCGACCGCGCGACCGCGGTGGCCGGCGTGAAGGCGGCGCGCGCCATCGCCGCCTCGCCGGCGATGCGGCCCTACGTCAAGCGCGAGCTCAAGCCGGGGCCCGAGGCGACGAGCGATGCCGATCTGCTGGAGTTCTGCCGCAACAACGGCGCCACCATCTTCCACCCCACCGGCACCTGCCGCATGGGCAGCGACCCGTTGGCCGTGGTCGATGCGCGCCTGCGCGTGCACGGCATCGGCGGGCTGCGCGTGGTCGACTGCTCGGCCATGCCCACGCTGGTGTCGGGCAACACCAACGCGCCGGCCGTGATGATGGCCGAGAAGGCCGTCGACCTGATACGCGAGGACGCCACCGCCCTCGCCCACTGAGTTCCGCCGCCCTCGCAGAAGGGCATCCCACAGACACTTCACCGGAGACAAAGAATGAGCGCAACGGACGAGAAGGCGATTCGACGGGTCGTGACCTCCGCGCTGGTAGGCGCCAGCATCGAGTGGTACGACTTCTTCCTCTACGGCGTGGTCGCCGGCATCGTGTTCAACAAGCTCTACTTCCCGGGCAGCGACCCGGTGGTGTCGACGCTGCTGGCCTACACCACCTTCGCGGTGGGCTTCGTCACGCGGCCGCTGGGCGGCGTGATCTTCGGGCACTTCGGCGACAAGATCGGCCGCAAGAGCATGCTGATCCTCACGCTGATGATCATGGGCGTGGCCACCTTCCTGATCGGGCTGGTGCCGACCTATGCGCAGATCGGCATCGCCGCGCCCATTCTGCTGCTCCTGCTGCGCGTGGCGCAGGGCATCGGCCTCGGCGGCGAATGGGGCGGCGCGGTGCTGATGGCCTACGAGTACGCGCCCAAGGAGAAGCGTGGCTTCTACGCCTCGCTGCCGCAGATCGGCCTGGCGATCGGGCTGTGCATGGCCTCGGGCGTGGTGGCGCTGTTGTCCTTCCTTTTGACCGACGAGCAGTTCCTGGCCTGGGGCTGGCGCGTCGCCTTCCTGCTGTCGGGCGTGATGGTGGCGGTGGGCATGTACATCCGCCTGCATGTGCAGGAGACGCCGGAGTTCGCCGCGGTGAAAGCGCGCAACGCCGAGCTGCGCATTCCCTTCATGGACATGATCCGGCGCTATCCGGGCAATGTGCTCAAGGGCATGGGCGCGCGCTACATCGACGGCGTGTTCTTCAACATCTTCGGCGTGTTCTCCATCAACTACCTCACCACCACGCTCAAGATCAGCCGCACCGAGGCGCTGCTGGGCGTGATGGCGGCGGCGGTGGTGATGATCTTCACCATCCCCTTCTTCGGGCGCATGTCCGACCGGCTGGGGCGGCCCAGGGTCTACATGTGGGGCTCGCTGATCACCGCCATCGCCGCCTTCCCCGGCTTCTGGCTCATGACGCACAGCGGCGGCAACGTGCTGCTGGTGTGGCTCGCGATCATCGTGCCCTTCGGCATCCTCTACGCCTCGGTGTACGGGCCGGAGGCGGCCCTCTTCTGCGACCTCTTCGATGCCAAGGTGCGCTACACCGGCATCTCCTTCGTCTACCAGTTCTCGGGCATCTTCGCCTCGGGCATCACGCCCATCGTCGCGACCGCGCTGCTCAAGTCGGGCGGGGGCGAGCCCTGGCAGATCTGCCTGTACGTGCTGTTTGCAGGGGTGGTGTCGGCCTTGTGCGCGTGGCTGATCGGGAGATCGGGGGGAGCGGGTCGGGTGGAGGGGCGGTCGTTCAGCGCGAGTGGCGCGGGGCGCTGAGGCTCGCACGAGTCAAGCACCCGGTGCCCCCACCCCAACCCTCCCGGGAGGGGGACGGAGCAAAGTCCGAAGCGGGGGCAGAATCCGGCCTTGCGCCATTCACGAGCACAAGGATCTCCATGACCGACCTGTCCGCCTTCCCGATCACGAAGAAGTGGCCCGCCGCGCATCCGGACCGGCTGCAGCTCTACTCGCTGCCGACGCCCAACGGGGTCAAGGTCTCGGTCATGCTGGAGGAAACCGGCCTGCCCTACGAGCCGCACCTGGTCAGCTTCGAGACGCACGACCAGATGTCGCCGGAATTCCTCTCGCTCAGCCCCAACAACAAGATCCCGGCGATCCTCGATCCCGACGGGCCGGGCGGCAAGCCGCTGCCCGTCTTCGAGTCCGGCGCGATCCTGGTCTATCTGGCCGACAAGACCGGCCAACTGATGCCCGCCGACCCTGCTGCCCGCTACGAGACGCTGCAGTGGCTGATGTTCCAGATGGGCGGCATCGGCCCGATGTTCGGCCAGGTCGGCTTCTTCCACAAATTCGCCGGCAAGCACTACGACGACAAGCGGCCGCTCGACCGCTACGTGGCCGAATCGCGGCGCCTGCTCGCCGTGCTCGAGAGGCGGCTCGCGGGGCGCGACTGGATCATGGGCGACGACTACACGATCGCCGACATCGCCACCTTCCCCTGGGTGCGCAACCTGGTGGGCTTCTACGAGGCGGGCGAGCTGGTGGAGTTCCACGCCTTCCCGCACGTGAAGCGCGCGCTCGAGGCCTTCGTGGCCCGCCCCGCGGTCGTGCGAGGCCTGGGCATTCCGAGCCGCACGGCGGGCGGCTGAATCCGCTGACGGGGCAGGTCCTTAGCGGCCTGCAGCAGGCACTCCCGAATCGACTGCTACAGGCCGCTGCTCCTCACTCTTCCTTCCACTCCTGCCCCGCCAGCGTCAGCGCTGCGCGGTAGGCGGCCCGGCCGGCCACCTTGGTTTCATGGATCAGATCTTTCACCCGCTGCGCCCGCTCCTTCGGCGGCAGCAGGTGGGGCGGCTCGTCCGCCAGCTGGCGGGCGGCGGCCAGCAGCGCGTTGGCCGCGCTGACGCAGAACTGGATGGCCGCACGATCGCTGGCGCTCCCGTGCTCGTGCTCCAGCACCAGTCCGGACGGCAAATGAGGCAGGATGGGCGCATCGTTGCCGGCCTGGATGTGGTCGGGCCAGGGCCCGATCATGGCCAGCCTGTCGTGCAGGCAATCCTGCGACGCCGTGTACGAGCAGAAGCCGTCGAACGCGCGCTGGGTGGTGTCGGACAGGGACTGTTCCATCGAATGCTGCTTCGTCATGCGCGCGCCGCCAGTGCCTGCGGCGCCGGTGGTTGGTGCCAGGCCGAGTCCGGCGCTCCGGACTCCTCGAGCCAGTCCCGGAGCGTCAACAGCAAGGCCTCCGGCTGGTCCGCATGCACCCAGTGGCCGGCATGGGGGATGGTGTGCACGCGCGCCTGCGGGAACATGCGCGCGATGCCCGCGTGCGACTCGGGCCGAACGTAGTCGGAATAGGCCCCCGCCAGGAACAGCGCCGGCCCCTCGTAGCACCGGCGCGACGGCCGCTGGAACTCGCACAGGTCCTGCATGCACATGGCCACCGCCAGCAGGTTGAGCCGCCAGTCGAAGCGCTCGTCGTTGCGCCAGACCCGGGGCAGCAGGAAGTCCATCGGCGCTTCGCCTTCGAGACTGCGGGCGAGCGCCGCGCTGGCCTCCTGGCGCCCCAGGGCCGCCGCCAGGTCCAGGCCCCGCATGGCCGTCATGTAGGGCGAAAACTGATCGCCGTAGCGCTCGGGCGCGATGTCGACCACCGCCACGCCGGCAAGCGCTTGCGGATGCTCGAGGGCCAGGGTCATGGCGGTCTTGCCGCCCATGCTGTGGCCGATCACGAAGGGCCGGCCCAGCCGCTCGCGCTCGATCAGCGCCAGCACGTCGCGTGCCATCTCGGCATAGGACATACCCTGGCCGCGGGGCGACGCCCCGTGGTTGCGGGCGTCGGGCAGGTAGACGCGATGGGTCTTGCCGAGCGCCTGGGCGATCCGCGTCCAGTTGCGTCCGGCCCCGAACAACCCATGCAGGATGATCACCGGGGGCCCGTCGCCGACGGCCTCACATGCCAAATCGATAGCCATGGCGCGCCTAGACCAGTTTCGCGTGCAGCCGCCCAAGCGGCGTGGATTTCATCAATCTCTCCCTCTGGCGCACCGTCATCTGTCGTGTCTCCTGAATGGGGATGGGAATGGCGATTGGAAGTGGGGCGGAGCTTAGGGGCGCCGCACCGGCCCGTAAAATGGTTTCGGTCGATGGGTCGCATTGATATGACGAATACCTGACACCCGCTGCCGGGGTGTCGACGAGCGGAGGCCGGCCATGCACTTCAACAAGCTGGACCTGAACCTGCTGGTGGCGCTGGACGCGCTGCTCATCGAGGGCAGCATCAGCCGGGCGGCGGCGCGCGTGCACCTCAGCCAGTCCGCCATGAGCAACGCCCTGGCCCGGCTGCGGGCCTTTTTCGAGGACGATCTGCTGGTGCAGGTGGGCCGCACGCTGGAGCTCACGCCCCGGGCGAAGGCCCTCAAGGAAGCCGTGCGCGACGTGCTGATGCGCGTCGACAGTGCCATCGCGGCGCAGCCGCAGTTCGACCCCTCACGCTCCGACCGCACCTTCCAGCTGCTGGTCTCCGACTACACCACGGTCACCTTGATGCCGCACCTGCTCGCCCTGGCGCGCCGGCAGTCGAGCACCGTGCGCTTCCAGCTATGCCCGCTGCCGCATCTGGACCAGCCGCAGCGCGCGCTGGGGCGCGGCGAGGCCGACATGATGGTGGTCCCGCGCAACTACTGTTCGCCCGACCATCCGGTCGAGCCGCTGTTCGAGGAGGAGTACGTGTGTGCGGTCTGGAACGGCAGCCGCTTCGCGCGCGCCGGCGCCGTGAGCGAGGCGGACTACGCGGCGGCCGACCACGTCGAGGTGCAGCCGTCCGGCATTGGCCAACCCACGCTCGACAGCTGGTTCCTGGAGCGCAGCGGCATGGAACGCCGCATCGAGGTCACGACCTTCAGCTTCATCGCCGCGCCCTTCCTGGTCCTGGGCACCGACCGCATCGCCACGATCCAGCGGCGCCTGGGCCGCATGGCGCAGCAGTTCCTGCCGCTGGCGATCCTGGAGGCGCCCGTGGTGCTGCCCCGGATGGCGCAGTCGGTGCAATGGCACAAGTACCGCAGCCGCGACCCGGGGCTGGTCTGGCTGCGCGGCCTGCTGCACCAGGCCGTCGAGGAAATGGATGCGCAGCCGGCGGCGGCGCTCCCTACATCCGCCCCTTCCAAGGCACCAGCCGCCGCTCCAGCCAGCGCATCAGCAGATCGAACAGGTAAGCCACCACGCCGATCACGATGATCCCCATGATCACGATGTCGGTGCGCAGGAAGTTGGAGGCGTTGAGCACCATCTGCCCGAGCCCCATGTTGGCCGCCACCATCTCCGCCGCCACCAGCGTGGTCCAGCCGAAGCCGATCGCGATGCGCATGCCCACCAGGATGTCGGGCAGGGCCGAAGGCAGGATCACGTGGCGGATCACCTGCATGTAGCTGGCGCCCATCGAGTAGGCGGCGTTGATCTGCTCCTGCGACGCGCTGCGCATGCCCGAGCGCGCGGCCAGGGCCAGCGGCGCGAAGCAGGACAGGAAGATCAGCAGCACCTTGGGCAGCTCGTCGATGCCGAACCAGATGATGATCAGCGGCAGGTAGGCCAGCGGCGGCAGCGGCCGGTAGAACTCCAGCGGCGGGTCGAAGATGCCGCGCGCCACCCGGCTCATGCCCATGGCAATGCCGATCGGGATGGCCGTGACGCAGGCCAGGGCGAAGGCCGAGAACACGCGGAACATGCTGGCCAGGAAGTGCTGCCACAGCGGCTTGTCGTTGGCCTGGCCGGTGACGTATTCGTAGAACTGCTGCATCACCGCCTGCGGCGAGGGCAGGAAGAGCGGCTTGACCCAGCCCATGTTGGTGACGATGAACCACAGCGCCACCAGCAAGGCCACGGTGACCACGCTGATGGTGGCGCTCGAGCCCGCGCCCGGCACCTTGAAGGCGCTGGTCTTGAGCTTGGTGCCGCCCTTCGCCGGCGCGGCCACGACGGCCGGCTGCGCGGGACTGTTGGCGGGTGGCGTCATGGCGACGGGCGAGGCGATGATGGCGTCAGGCATGAGCGGGCTCCCGATGATGGATGATCGCCAAGACCTCTTCGCGCATGCGGATGAACTCGGGTTCCGACTTCACCTTGCGCGAGTCGCCGTGCGACAGGTACTGGCGCGAAAAGGGCACGCGGTCGTAGACGTGCGAGATGCGCCCCGGGCTCGGGCTCATCACGATCAGCCGGGTGGCGAGGAACAGCGCCTCCTCCACCGAGTGGGTGATGAAGAACACCATCTTGTTCGACTTCGACCAGGCCTTCAGCAGGATCTCCTGCACCTGCTCGCGGGTGAAGGCGTCGAGCGCGCCCATGGGCTCGTCCATCAGCAGCACGGCCGGGTCGCTGGCCAGCGCGCGGGCGATGCCCACGCGCTGCTGCATGCCGCCGGAAAGCTCGTAGACGGCGCGGCCGGCGTACTGCTGCAAGCCGACCAGCGCCAGCTTGTCCTCGGCGATGCGGTCGCGCTCGGCCTTGCCCACGCCGGCCAGGCGCAGGCCCAGCGAGACGTTGTCGCGCACGTTGAGCCAAGGCATCAGCGCATGCTTCTGGAACACCACGCCGCGGTCGGCGCCGGGGCCGGCGACCGGCTTCCCGTCGAGCAGGATCTCGCCGGTGGAGGGCGGCAGGAAGCCTGCGATGCAGTTGAGCAGCGTGGTCTTGCCGCAGCCGGAGGCACCGAGCGCGACCACGAAGTCGCCGTCGTGCATCTGCAGGTTGACCGGGGCCAGCGCCTGCAGCGTGCCGCCCGTGACGGCGTAGTTGACCGTGAGGTCGCGGATGTCGAGTGTGGGCATCAGGGGGCTCCTTACTTGGCCATCGCCTTCTCGACGTAGGCCGTGGTCACGAAGCCGCTGTAGTCGGCCTTGACCTCCTGCACCCGGCCCTGTTCCTTGAGGAACACCGCCGTGTTGGCCATCGCCCTGGCCGCGCCGCCACCCAGCCAGGTGGGCGAGACCTGCTCGGCCAGCGTCGGGAAGCTGTAGAGCGCCATCGCCGCGCCCACGTCCTTGGGGTCGGCCTTGGTCCACTTGGCCATGGCCTTGGTCTGGGGCGAGTCGGGCGTCCAGCTCTTGCCGGAGGCCTTGTACTCCTCGTTGGCGCGGTTGAGCGCCTTGACGAAGGCGATCATGAAGGGCTCGTTGGCGGCAGCCCACTTGGCGTTCACCACGATGCCCTCGAAGGTGGGCGCGCCGCGCTTGCCGATGCTGCCGGAAGTGGCGATGGTCTTGCCGCCGGAGCGGATGCGCGACAGCACCGGGTCCCAGATGAAGGTGGCATCGATGTCGCCGCGCTCCCAGGCGGCGGCGATCTCGGGCGGGCGCATGTTCATCACGTTGACCGTCTTCGGGTCCACGCCGTCCATCTTCATGCCGGCCATCAGCTGGTAGTGGGCGGTGGAGACGAAGGGCGTGGCGACCTTCTTGCCCTTCAGGTCCTTCATGCTCGTGATGCCGGAAGCGTTGCGTGCGATCAGCGCCTCGGCGTCGGCGATGTCGGCCGAGATCCAGAACAGCTTGATGTCCTGGCCCTGGCTGGCCGCCGCGGTGAGCGGGCTGGAGCCGGTCTCGCCCATCTGCACGTCGCCCGAGGCCATGGCGCGGATCACGTCGCCGCCGCCGGAGAACATGCGCCAGTTGATCTTGTAGCCGGTGGCCTTCTCGACCTCGCCCGATTCCATCACGAGGCGCAGCGGGACCAGCATGTCCTGGTGGGCGAAGGTGAGCTCCTTGGTCTGCGCCTGGGCGGCGGCGCCGAGGGCCATCGCGGCGGAGAAGGCCGCGCATGAGAGGGTGAAGCGGCGAGACATGTTCATTCGTTTCTCCTGGTGGTGAAGCTGAATGGACTTTGCACCCATCGCCGGGCAGCCGGAAGTGCCAGGCCTGAAGCGGGCATGGAGCCAGTGGATGGGGACTTACCCTTGTTCTGGTGCGCAGCGCACGAGGGCGGTGCAAGTCAGTGAGTGCGAGGCCCGGCGCTCAGGCTTTCACCGCGCGCCTGCGCCAGTTCCTGCACCGCCATCCCCAGCGCCCGGATCCCCGCCGGGATCTGCGCCGCCGCGATCGACGACAAGCGCAGCCGGAAGAACGGACACGGATACGGCGGCTTGTTGAAGAACACATCGCCCGCCTCGATCAGCACCCCATGGCTGCGCGCCATCAGCGCCAGCTCCGCCGCATCCACCCACGACGGCGCCTGCACCCAGATCGAGGCGCCGCCCGAGGGCAGCTTGAACTCGAAGTCCGGCAGGTGGTCGCGCAGCGCCTGCGCCGCCAGCGCCAGGCGCTCCTGCATCGCGTGGTTGACCCGGCGCGCATGCGACTCGTGATGCCCCAGCGAAAGGAACAGCGCATAGGCATGCTGCAGGAAGGCGCTGGGATGCCGCACCATCGCATGCCGGATCACCCGCAGCTCCTTGATCAGCGCGCGCGGCGCCACGATGAAGCCCAGGCGCAGCGCCGGCGACAGGCTCTTGGACACCGAGCCCACGTAGATCACGCGCCCCGTCTTGTCCAGGCTCTTGAGCGCCGGCATCGGCGTGCCTTCGTACAAATTCTCGGCCTCGTAGTCGTCCTCGATGATCACGAAGTCCTGCAGTTCGGCCTTGCGCAGCAGCCACTGGCGGCGCTCCAGGCTCAGCGTGGCGGTGGTGGGGCTCTGGTGCGACGGCGTGCAGAACAAGTAGTCGGCGGCCGGCAGCGCATCGACCACCAGGCCCTCCTCGTCGACCTCGATCTCCACCCACTTCGGGTTGCGCATCGCGAAGCTGTTGCGCGCATGCGGATGGCCCGGCTCCTCCAGGCCGACGCGCGTGTGCTCGTCGAACAGTGCCTCGGCCAGCAGGTAGCACGCATGCTGGGCGCCAAGGGTGACCAGGATCTCCTCCTTCAGCGCGAACACGCCGCGCCGGGGCAGGAGGCGCGTGCGGATCTGCTCGATCAGGTCGGGCACGTCGTCGGTCTCGAAATCGGGCGTCCAGTTCGGCAGTTGCGAGCGCGCCAGGCTGCGCGCGCAGCATTCGCGGAAGTCCTCGGTGGGAAACAGCTGCGGGTCGTAGGTGCCGTAGACGAAGGGGTACGGGTAGTCGCGCCACCGGTCGGGCTTGGAGAGCGTGGGCCGGTCGAGCTGCGAGCGCAGCACCCGCGCCGACCACTCGGGCGGCTGGCCCGACTGCCCGCTGCGCCCCACCAGCGGCTCGGCCAGCTCGGCCGTGAGCGGCCGCGCGTTGTGCGCGACGAACACGCCGCTGCGCGGGCGCGCCTCCAGGAAGCCTTCGTCCATCAATTGCAGGTAGGCCGAGGTCACGGTGTTGCGGCTCAGGCCCAGCAGCGCCGCCAGCTCGCGCGACGAGGGCAGCGGCGCGCCCGGGCTCAGCCGGTCCTCGAGGATGGCCTGCACCACCGCCGCGCGCAGGCGGCCCTGCAACGGCAGGCCGGGTTGGTCGGGCAGCGCGAAGAGCTGCGCCCACTGGATGGCGCGGGAGTTGTGCATGGTGGGCAAAGTTTAGGCCGGTTGAGAGCGTCTGGCTCGGTCGAATCCCCGCATCTGGCTCTATCACCGCGCGCGCCGGCTCTCTACGCTCCACTCATCGACCAGACAGGAGTTTCGCGTGACAGCAACAGCATCGCCCGCCCCCGTGACCACCGCCACCCTGGAGGCCTTCAGCGACGCCTGGAACCGCCACGACATCGAGGCGCTGATGAGCTTCATGCACGCGGACTGCGTGTTCCAGACCGCCGCCGGCCCCGAGGCCAGCGGCACCCGCCACAGCGGCACGGCGGCCGTGCGCAAGGCCTTCGCCGCAGCCTGGGAGACGGTGCCCGACGCGCAGTGGATCAACGGCCGGCACTTCGTCGCCGGCGACTTCGGCACCTCGCAGTGGACCTTCACCGGCACCGCGGCCGACGGCAGCCGCATCGAGACCGACGGCATCGACGTCTTCAGCTTCAAGGACGGCAAGATCGCGCTCAAGAACGTGTTCCGCAAGGCGCGGCCGAACCTGCCCGCGGCGAAGTAGTTCGCGGTTCGAGGAAACGCCATGACGATCACCGCAGGCACCGCCCAGTTCTCGACCGCCGGCCGAGCCGCGTCCGCGGCCAAGCCCTACGACCCGCGCTACGACCCGCTGGTGGCGTCCGATCCCGGCGCCGGCCGCGCCTACGCGCCCACCTGGTGGGTGGCCAGTGCAGGCACGCCGCCCGAGGACAACGGGCCGGTTGTGCGCGACATCGACGTGGACGTGGCCATCATCGGCTCCGGCGCGACCGGCATGTCCACGGCGCTGTACCTCGCGCAGGAGCACGGCATCCAGGCCACGGTGCTGGAGGCCAACCAGGCGTCGTGGGGCTGCTCCAGCCGCAGCGGCGGCCAGGGCCAGAACGCCAGCGGCCGGCTCAAGCGCTCGCAGTGGATCCAGCGCTGGGGCCTGGACACGGCCCGGCGCCTCGATGCCGAGATCCGCGCCGGCTTCGAGAACTTCAGGCACCTCACGACGCAGATCGACTGCGACGCCTACGACGGCGGCCACCTCTACCTGGCCCACCGGCCCGAAAAGCTCGCCAGCCTCGAGGCCGAGGCGCGCGTGATGCGCGAGCAGTTCGGCTACGACACGCGCATGCTCACGGCCGAGGAAGTGCGGCGCGACTACTGCGACGAGCGCGAGGCCGCGGGCGCGCTCTTCGAGCGGGAGGGCGTGGGCATCCATCCGCTCAAGTTCACCTTCGGGTTGATGCGCAAGGCGCGCGCGCTGGGCGTGAAGGTTCACACCTCGAGCCCGGTGCAGGGCTGGCAGACCATCGACGGCGTGCATCACCTGCGCACCCCCGGTGGCATCGTGCGCGCGCGGCGCGTGGCGGTGTGCACGGGCGGCTACACGGGGCAGGCGCTCTCGCCGCTGCTCAAGAACAAGATCATGCCGATCCTGTCGAACTCGGTGGTCACGCGCCCGCTGACCGAGGCCGAGCTGCAGGCCACCAACTTCAAGTCGCTTACCTTCCTGACCGACACGCGCACGCTGCGCTTCTACTACCGGCTGCTCAAGGGCAACCGGCTGCAGCTGGGCAGCCGCAGCTCTGTCAGCGGCGCCGATGCCGAGGACCCGGTACACCTGAAGCTGCTCACCGACGCGATCGCGCGCAAGTTCCCGCCACTCGCCGGCATCCAGATCGACTATTCGTGGTGGGGCTGGGTCGACGTGAGCCACGACATGATGCCGCGCATCACGCAGCCCGAGCCCGACAAGAAGATCTGGTACGCCGTGGGCTACGGCGGCAACGGCGTCTCCTTCTCGACCTGGGCCGGCAAGCGCCTGGCCGAGCGCATGGCCGGCCAGGACGCGGGCCGCGAGGTCTTCGAGCTGCCGATCTACCGCTCGCCGCTGCCCTTCCCCAACGTGATGGGACTCGTGGAGTCGCCGGCCTTCGCGCCCTTCCGGCGGATTGGGCAGCGCGTGCTCTACAAGTGGTACTGGCTGCGGGACGAGAAGTAGGCGCGCCGGTGGTGCGCGCTGCGGCGAGCGCGCATTGCCCTGGTGCGCACCCGTAAAAACCCGCCCCTTCTGGCCCTTCAACTGGCCGCCACGTGGATCTTCGCCGGCGCCCGCCCTGGGCCTATCTTCCGCATCGAGGCCGGCAACGGCCGCAGACGCTTTTCCCCCAGTCGACTTTCACGAGGTCACGCATGCCCACCTTCACGTTCACACGCCGAGCCGCCATGCTGTCGGCCACCCTGGCCGCCGCCGGCGCGCTGCTCGCGACACCCGCCGCAGCCGCCGCCGCCGACGAAGCCCCCAAGCGCGGCGGCACGCTGGTGCTGGGCAACACCCAGACTCCGCGGCACCTCAACGGCGCGGTGCAGTCGGGCATCGCGACCGCCGTGCCTTCGACCCAGATCTTCGCCAGCCCGCTGCGCTTCGACGACAAGTGGAATCCGCAGCCCTACCTCGCCGAGTCGTGGAAGCTGGCCGAGGACGGCAAGTCGCTCACCCTCAACCTGCGCAAGAACGCCGTGTTCCACGACGGCAAGCCCGTGACCTCGGCCGACGTGGCCTTCTCGATCATGGCGATCAAGGCCAACCACCCCTTCACCACCATGATGGGCCCGGTGGAGAAGGTCGACACGCCCGACCCCCACACCGCCATCATCCGCATGAGCACGCCGCACCCGGCGATCGTGCTGGCGATGTCGCCGGCGCTGTGCCCGATCCTGCCCAAGCACATCTACGGCGACGGGCAGGACCTCAAGACCCACCCGCGCAACAGCACCGACATGGTGGGCTCCGGCCCCTTCAAGCTGGTCGAGTTCAAGCCGGGCCAGCGCATCGTGATGGAGCGCTTCGACAAGTTCTTCCTCCCCGGCAAGCCCTACCTCGACAAGGTGATCGTCAACATCACCCCCGACATGGCCAGCCTGATGCTCGGCCTGGAGCGCGGCGACGTGCAGATGCTGCCCTTCGCGAGCGTGCCCACCGACCTCAAGCGCCTGGCGACCAACCCGCAGGTCACGCTCACGCCCAAGGGCTACGAGGGCATCGGCGCGCTCAACTGGCTGGCCTTCAACCTGACGAAGAAGCCGCTGTCGGACGTGCAGGTGCGCAAAGCCATCGCCACCGCGATCGACAAGAACTTCATCACCAAGGCACTGATGGCCGGCTTCGCGACGCCGGCCGACGGCCCCATCGTGGCCGGCAGCCCCTTCGCCGTACCCGACCTGGTGCGCTACCCGGTGGACCTGAAGAAGGCCGCCGAGATGCTGGACGCCGCCGGCTACAAGGCCGGCGCGGGCGGCGAGCGCTTCAAGCTCACCATCGACTACCTGCCCGGTGCCGACGACCAGCAGAAGACCGTGGCCGAGTACATCCGCGGCCAGCTCAAGAAGGTCGGCATCGCGGTCGAGGTGCGCGCCTCGGCCGACTTCCCGGCCTGGGCCAAGCGCATGGCCTCGCACGACTTCGACATGTCGATGGACCTGGTCTTCAACTGGGGCGACCCGATCATCGGCGTGCACCGCACCTACCTCTCGACCAACATCAAGCCCGTGGTCTGGACCAACACGCAGTCCTACAGCAACCCGAAGGTGGACGAGCTGCTCAACACCGCCGGCGGCATCATCGACCCGGTGAAGCGCAAGGCCTACTACGCCACCTTCGAGAAGATCGTGACCGACGAGCTGCCCATCGTCTTCATCAACCAGGTGCCCTACCACACGGCCGTGAGCAAGAAGCTGGCGAACGTGCCGGCCAGCATCTGGGGGCCGATGTCGCCCTACGACGAGGTGTACTTCAAGTAGGCCGGAGCGACGACCATGCCGCGCTACATCGCATCGCGCCTGCTGCAGGGCCTGGCCCTGGTGCTGGCGGTGGTGATCCTCAACTTCGTGCTGGTGCACGCCGCGCCCGGCGATCCGGTGGAGACCATCGCCGGCGCCAGCGGCGGCATGTCGCCCGAGCTGATGGCGCAGCTGCGCACGCAGTACGGGCTCGACCGCCCGCTGCCGGTGCAGCTGGGCGTCTACCTCGGCAAGGTGCTGCAGGGCGACCTGGGCTACTCCTACTTCTTCAATCTGCCTGTCACCTCGCTGATCGCCGAGCGCGTGCCCGCCACGCTGCTGCTGGTGCTGAGTTCGGTTCTGCTGGCCTTTTTGGTCGGCACTTCGCTGGGTGTTCTGTCCTCGCGCAAGCCCAACGGCGCGCTGTCGCAGTTCATCACCGTGCTGTCGATGGTGGGCTTCGCGGCGCCGGTGTTCTGGGTGGGGATCATGCTGGTGATCCTGTTCGCCTCCATCCTGCCCATCCTCCCGGTGGCCGGCATGCGCTCGGTCGACGGCTCGGGTGAAGGCATTGCCGGCGTGTTCGACGTGCTGCACCACCTGGTGCTGCCGACGGTCACGCTGGGCCTGGTGTACCTCGCGCAGTACAGCCGGCTCGCGCGCTCGTCGATGCTCGACGTGCTGGGCGCCGACTTCATCCGCACCGCGCGCGCCAAGGGCCTGGCCGAGCGCGTGGTGCTCTACAAGCATGCGCTGCGCAACGCGCTGCTGCCGGTGGTGACGGTGCTGGGCCTGCAGTTCGGCAACGTGCTGGCCGGCGCGATCCTGGTCGAGACGGTGTTCAACTGGCCCGGCCTGGGCCGGCTCGCGTTCGACTCGGTGCTGCGCCGCGACTACCCGACCATCCTCGGCGTGCTGCTGTTCTCTTCCATCGTGGTGGTGGTGATGAACCAGCTCACCGACCTGTGCTATCGCCTCATCGATCCGCGGATCAAGTCGTCATGAACAAGAGCGCCACCCTGCAACACTCGGTCGCTGCGGCCCGGCCCGCGGCCCGCCCGACGCCGAAGGTCGAGCACCCCGGCGCCGAGGCGCTGCGCATGTTCCTGCGCAACCCCTCGGCCATCGCCGGCATGGCGATGCTGCTGCTGATTCTGCTGGTCGCGATCGCCGGCCCGTGGGTCTACCCGGCCGACCCCTTCGAGATCCGCTCCGCCCCGCTCACCCCACCCTTCAGCGAAGAGGCGTGGCTGGGCAGCGACTACCTGGGCCGCGACGTCTTCACCACGCTCATCTACGGCGGCCGCGCCACGCTGCTGGTGGGCGCGGTGGCGGCGCTGCTGTCGGTGGCGATCGGCATCACGCTGGGCGCCTTCGCCGGCTACTACGGCGGCAAGGTCGATGCCGCGCTGATGCGCGTGACCGAGTTCTTCCAGGTGCTGCCCGCCCTGCTCTTCGCGATGGTGGTGGTGACGCTGTTCTCGCCCTCGCTGGTCACGGTGACGCTGGCCATCGGCATCGTGAGCTGGACCGGCACCGCGCGGCTCACGCGCGCCGAGTTCCTCAAGTACCGCGGCCTGGAGTTCGTGCGTGCGGAGCGCGCCATCGGCGCCGGCAACGCACGCATCATCTGGAAGGTGATCCTGCCCAACGCGCTGCCGCCGCTGGTCGTGTCGGCCACGCTGGCGGTGGGCGCGGCCATCCTGTTCGAGGCCGGCCTCTCCTTCCTGGGCCTGGGCGATCCCAACCAGATGAGCTGGGGCCTGATGATCGGATCGAGCCGGCAGTACGTGCTGTCCTGCTGGTGGGCGGTGGCCTTCCCGGGCGCGGCCATCTTCTTTACCGTGCTCGCCGTCAGCCTGATCGGCGATGGCCTGAACGATGCGCTGAACCCCAAGCTCCGGGAGCGTTGAACATGCCCGCAACTTCCCCCAACCAGCCCCTGCTGCGCGTGCAGGACCTGCACGTCGAATTCAGGACCCGCCGCGGCCAGGCGCAGGTGCTCAACGGCGTGGACTTCGAGATCCGCGGCGGCGAGACCCTCTGCGTGGTCGGCGAGTCCGGCTGCGGCAAGAGCATGACCGCACTCGCGCTGCTGCGCCTGATCCCCTCCCCGCCCGGCCGCATCAGCGGCGGCCGCGTGCTGTTCCAGGACGAAGACCTGCTCAAGGCCGGCGAGGCCCGCATGCGCGAGGTGCGCGGCAACCGCATCTCGATGATCTTCCAGGAGCCGATGACATCGCTCAACCCGGTGTTCACCGTGGGCGACCAGATCGCCGAATCGCTGCAGCTGCATGCCGGGATGAACGTGCATGCGGCGCGGCTGCGCGCCATCGAGATGCTGCGGCAGGTGGGCATCCCGGCGCCGGAGCGGCGCGTCGACGAGTACCCGCACCAGCTCTCCGGCGGCATGCGCCAGCGCGTGATGATCGCGATGGCCCTGGCCTGCCGGCCCGACATCCTGATTGCCGACGAGCCCACCACCGCGCTGGACGTGACGGTGCAGGCGCAGATCTTCGACCTGCTGCGCGAGCTGCAGCGCGAGAAGGGCACGGCCATCCTGCTCATCACCCACGACATGGGCGCGGTGGCCGAGATGGCCGACCGCGTGATGGTGATGTACGCCGGCCGCGTGATCGAGCAAGGCACCACCGCCCAGGTGCTGGGCGAGCCGAGCCACCCCTACACCCGCGGCCTGATCGAGTGCCTGCCCGAGCTGGGCAGCAGCACGGGCAGCGAGGAGCGCGAGGCCCTGCCCGAGATCGCCGGCATGGTGCCCTCGATCTGGGAGCTGGGCAGCGGCTGCGCCTTCCGCGAGCGCTGCCCGCATGCCATGGAGCGCTGCGCGACCGAGGTGCCGCCCATGTTCGAGGTGCCGAGCGCCGTCGTTCCCCTGCACGCGGCGATGCCGCATGGCGCGGCCTGCTGGCTGCATGCGGCGCCGCAGCCGCACAAGTTGAAGGAGGCTGCATGAGCTTCATGGCCGATACCGATACGCTGCTGTCGGTCAACGACCTCAAGGTCCACTTCCCGCGCGGCAAGGCCGGCTGGGGCCGCCCCGCCGAAGTGGTGAAGGCGGTCGACGGCGTGTCCTTCCAGGTCCGCCGCGGCAGCACGCTCGCCGTGGTGGGCGAATCGGGCTCGGGCAAGACCACCACCGCGCTGGCCGTGATGCGGCTCGCGCCCATCACCGGCGGCCACGTGCAGCTGGGCGACACCCAGCTCGGCGCGCTGGAGGGCGAGGCGCTGCGCAAGGCGCGCTCGCGCATGCAGATCATCTTCCAGGACCCCTTCTCCTCCCTCAACCCGCGCGAGCGCGCCGGTGCTGCGGTGCGTGCGCCGCTGGACCTGATGAAGATCGGCACCCCGGCCGAGCGCACGCAGCGCGTGGCCGAGCTGTTCGAGGCGGTGGGCCTGCGTCCCGAGCAGCAGCAGCTCTTTCCGCACCAGTTCTCGGGCGGCCAGCGCCAGCGCATCAACATCGCGCGGGCCTTGGCCACCAACCCCGAGCTGGTGGTGTGCGACGAGCCGGTGTCGGCGCTGGACATCGCGATCCGCGCGCAGATCCTCAACCTGCTCGCGCGCCTGCAGCGCGAGCTGGGCCTGACCTACCTCTTCATCTCGCACGACATGGCGGTGGTGGAGCACATCTGCGACGACATCGCCGTGATGTACCTGGGCCAGATCGTGGAACGCGCGCCGCGCCGCAGCTTCTTCGCGCGGCCGCTGCATCCCTACAGCGTGGCGCTGATGTCGGCGGTGCCCACCGTCAGCGGCGGACGGCGGCGCGCGGCGCAGCGCATCAAGCTCACGGGCGACCCACCCAGCCCCATCGACCCGCCCGCGGGCTGCCGCTTCGCCGGCCGCTGCCCGGTGGCCGAGCCGGCCTGCAAGGCCGAGCTGCCGCCGCTGCGCGAGGTGGCCCCCGACCACTGGGTGCGCTGCCGGCGCGTCGAGATCGTGCAGGGCCAGCTGCAGCCGCCTCTGCGCCTGCAGCCGGCCTGAAACCGGCGCACCATTCGCTCCTCTTCCCTCTCATTCTTTCCCCACT
The DNA here is from genome assembly GCF_057657375.1 of Variovorax sp. Soil_C_12. Lineage (NCBI taxonomy): Bacteria > Pseudomonadati > Pseudomonadota > Betaproteobacteria > Burkholderiales > Comamonadaceae > Variovorax > Variovorax sp. Soil_C_12. The sequence continues at coordinate 109,797 of NZ_JBDGIO010000003.1, forward strand.
TCTTTCATGAGCGCCACCACCGTCTACCCCGCCCGCAAGATCATCACCATGAACCCGATGCAGCCCGAGGCCACCCACGTGGCCGTGCGCGACGGCCGGGTGCTCGCGGTCGGCACGCTGGAGGACATGCAGGCCTGGGGCACGTTCACGCTCGACGAACGCTTCGCCGACAAGGTGCTGATGCCCGGCCTGGTCGAGGGCCACTGCCACCTGAAGGAAGGCAGCATGTGGGACTGGACGTACCTGGGCTGGTTCGACCGCCGCGACCCCGAAGGCAAGGTCTGGAGCGGCCTGCGCTCGATGGCGTCCGTGGTGGAGCGCCTGGCCGAGGTCGATGCGCAGATGAAGGCCGCGGGCCGGCCCGAGAGCGAGCCCCTGATCGCCTGGGGCTTCGACCCCATCTACTTCGGCGGCGAGCGCATGACGGTCGCGCACGTCGACCGCGCGAGCAGCACCCGCCCCATCGTGATCGGCCATGCCAACGGCCACCTGATGAACGTCAACAGCGCCATGCTGCGGCTGGCCGAGATCACCCGCGACAACGAGGTCGAGGGCGTGGTCAAGTTCGCGGACGGCGACGCGGCCGGCGAGCCCACCGGCGAGTTGCAGGAGCCGGCCGCGATGTTCCTGGTGCTGCGCAAGATCGGCAACGCGGGCCTGCTGGCGCCGATGACCGAAGACGGCGTGCGCTCCTTCGGCCGCCTGGCCTGCATGCAGGGCGTGACCACCGCCACCGACCTGGTCAACAAGCTGACCGAGCAAGACTGCCGCGTGCTCGAGACCGTGACCGGCGACGAGGGCTACGCCGTGCGCATCCTGCCCGCCTTCCAGGCCTTTCATGGCACGCACGGCGCGCCGGCCGGCGCCGAGCATGTGAAGAGCCTGATGCCGCGCAACACCGACCGCCTGCGCTACGGCCTGGTGAAGATGATGCTGGACGGCTCGATCCAGGGCTTCTCGGCGCGGCTGCGCTGGCCCGGCCATTTCAATGGCGCGCCCAACGGCATCTGGGTGACGGCGCCTGCGCAGTACGAGGCCGACTTCGAGGCGTATCACCGCGCCGGCCTCACCATCCACACCCACACCAACGGCGACGAGGCCAGCGAGGCGGCCATCGACGCCATCGAGCGCGTGCTGGCCCGCGCGCCGCGGCCCGGTCATCGCCACACGCTGCAGCACGGCCAGATGATCGACGCGCCGCTGTTCCGCCGCATGGCCGCGCTGGGCTTGAGCGCCAACCTGTTCGCCAACCACATCTGGTACTGGGGCGACCAGCACTACGAGATGACCATGGGCCCCGACCGCGCCAACCGCCTCGACGCCTGCGGCAGCGCGCTCGCGGCCGGCGTGCCGCTGGCCATTCATTCCGATGCGCCGGTCACGCCGCTGGGGCCGCTTTTCACGGCCTGGTGCGCGGTCAACCGCGTCACGCCCAAGGGGCGCCTGCTCGGCGCGGCCGAGCGCATCAGCGTGCCGCAGGCGCTGCGCGCCATCACGCTCGGCGCGGCCTGGACGCTGAAGCTGGACCAGGAAATCGGCAGCATCGAATGCGGCAAGCGCGCGGACTTCTGCGTGCTGGAGGAGGACCCGCTGGCGGTCGATCCGATGAAGCTCAAGGACGTGCGCGTGTGGGGCACGGTGCTGTCGGGGCGGGTGTTCGAGGCGCGGCGGGGTTGATGTGAAGCAGCGGCTGCCGCTTACCGTCATCGGCGGTTTTCTGGGCGCCGGCAAGACCACGCTGGTCAACCGCTGGCTACGGGAGGCCGAGGGGCAGCGCATCGCGGTGCTGGTCAACGACTTCGGTGCGCTGAACATCGATGCGGCGCTGATCGCGGGGGCGAGTGGGGACACGATTGCGCTGACCAATGGGTGCGTGTGCTGTCAGATCGGAGACGATCTTTCTCGGGCGCTGATCCAGGTGCTGGAGTCGGGGACCCGCTTCGATGCGGTGGTGATCGAGGCGAGCGGCGTGTCGGATCCGTGGCGCATCGCGCAGATGGGGATGGCGGCGCCGGAGCTGGGGTTGGAGGGGGTGATCGTGCTGGTCGACGCGGCTGCGGTGATGGGGCAGGCGCGCGATCCGCTGCTGGCGGATACGCTGGAGCGGCAGCTGAGGGCGGCGGATCTGGTGGTGATCAACAAGGTCGATCGCGTGACGGCTGAGGAGCTGGCGCGGGTGCGCGAATGGGTGTCGGCGGTTGCGGGGCGGACGCCGCAGTACGAGACCTCGCAGGCGGAGCTGCCTAGGGTGTTGCGCGAAGGGTTGAACTTGACGGAGGCGCGCGCGGAGCGCGGCTGCGCGCACGCGGGCCGTACCCACGAGGATCATGCGCACCACGAGGCGCATGACCATGGCGAGCTCTTCGACACTTGGTCCTGCCGGCCCGAGCGGGCTTTCGACGCGGGCACTCTGCGCGCCTGGCTGCGCGACACGCCGCCCGGTTTGCTGCGACTCAAGGGCCTCGTGCGAACCGGCGAGGCCGAATGGTCGGAGATCCAGTTCGCGGGGCGGCATGGCACGCTGCGCAAGACCGACGCGCCGGCGGATGGGGCGGCCGTGGTGGCGATCGGTTTGCAGGGGCACCTGAACGTCGCTGCGCTGGTGAAGGTTTTCTTTCAAGGCGCCCCTGCCGGCATGGACGCTTGAATCGCAACAAAACGCTACATTTTTCTCGGTCGGTTTCGGGCCTCTTGATGTGCGAGCTTGTTGGCGCTATTTCTCTGTCGCTCTCTCTGGTCATCGTGAAAGGAGGACTCAAAATGGCCATGGACATGCTCAGACAGCTTGCCGGTTCCTCATTGCCGGCCACCTTCCGCACTTCAGCGGAGATCGACAAGATCAAGGTTCTGCGCGCTGCGGGTTTGGTGATCGCGCTCACGCCCGCACCTTCAGATGCGCTGACGTTTTCGGGCACGACCGATGCGGCTCAGGTGCTGGCGATCACGGAAAAGGGCCGTGAAGAACTGGCCAAATTTTCTCTTCCTGGCGACGCTCCTTCAGTGCAGCCTCCACGCGCGTCCTGGTGGAAAGCCAAGCTGCACGCAACAGTCGATGTGCGTCGTGCGACGCAACGGAGGTGAAATATGCGACAAGCCACCTCAGATGCGATCGTTTACCGCGACGTCGCTATCGCGATCAAGGTTCAACGGGCTGGCGGCCGCGTCTTCGGTCACGCCGATCTCGTCAAGAAGAACGAGTTCAAGGGCAGGATCTCGCTCGGGAGCGTGCGAAGTCGCTCCAGGGAGGTGCGCGATCGATTGCGCATACTGGCAAAAGCCAAGGTGGATGTTTGGGCGACGGTTGAATCGGCCGCGGTTCATTGAAGGCGATGCGGCATTGCCGCCAATGGGCGCCACCGAAGACAAAGGCCCCTTCACGGGGCCTTCGTTCGTCCAGCTGACTCAGCGCCCGTCGCGGTCGGAGTCACCAGGGACTGCACGCTCGACCTTGTCGCTCAGGCGTTGCCAGGCATCACGCGTGGCGTGCTTGGCGCGCTCCCACTCAAGGGAAGATCGGCCTCGGGCGGTTCCCCAGTCCCGGCTCAATTCGGGCTCCACATCGTCGAACCTGCGGTCGGGATTGCGCGTATAGGCGTCGACGCCATAGCGGTATGCCGGGGCGTAGTCGTCATACGTCGACCCGCTCTCGACGTAGGGGCGCCCGGTGTAGTTGTCGCGCCAATATGCGTCCTCTTCGGCCGGGTCTGCCTTGACCGCTCGGCCGGCGAGTGCCCCGGCCACCGCTCCAACTGCCGCCCCAACGGCAGCGCCTACGGGACCGGTCATGCCGCCGAGAGCCGCTCCTGCGGCCGCGCCGCCTGCCACACCCCCGGCGACGCCACCCACGGCGGCGCCAACCCCTGTCGCGGTTGCCTTGTCTTTGGGTTCGTTCCGTTCAGCCATTGAAGTCTCCTTGGTTAGATGGAGAACTTAAGTTCTGCTTGCATCGACGAGAAGCACAGGGTCTATCGCCTGATCGGGTTGAAGGGGGTAAGCCCTGCGACATGACGGCGCGTGCCTACATGTCTGTTCGACGCGTGGAAGCACAGCGCTGCTTCCCACCCACCTTCTCGCGCAGCACCGCGTTGATCTCGGCGCCGAAGATCAGTGTGGTCGCGCTGATGTACAGGAACACCAGCGTCGCGACCACGCCGGCGAAGCTGCCGTACAGCAACGCCAGTTCGCCGGCGCTGCGCAGCGTATACGACAGGGTGGCGGCAGCTGCTACCCACAACGCCGCACCCACCACGGCGCCGGGCATCACGGTGCGCAGCCGCTGCGAAATGTCGGGCAGCCAGCCGTACAGCAGCGCGTACAGCGTCGTCAGCACCAGGAAGGCCGAGCCGTAGCGCACGCTGTTGCGCAGCCAGGGCGCCTCTTGCCCCGCACCCACGTTGGTCTCCAGCAGCTGCCACAGGTACGGCATGACGATCACCGAGCTGAATGCTGCCAGGATGCCGGTGCCCACGATCACCGTGAAGAGCGTGACCTTGATGCGCGCCTTCCAAAACGGCAAGCCACGCTGGATGCCGTAGGAGCGGTTCAGCGCCGTGCGCACCCCCTGCATGCCCGACGATGCGGTCCACAGCGTCATCACCACGCCGATGGTCAGCAGCGCCTGGTTGCGCTGGGCCAGCACCTGGTCGATGACCGGCTGTACCGCGTCGCGCACCACCTGCGGCGCGTAGCCCATCACGCGATCGGCCAGCGCCGCTGCGTCGCCAGGCTGCCCCATGAAGCCGGCGGCGGCGGACAACAGGATCAACAGCGGAAACATGGCAAGCACCCACGAGAACGCCAGGCTTCCGGCTTGGTTGGCGCTCTGGTGCAGGATGTAGTTGCGGATGGCCAGGAGGATGACGCGCAGGCCCGGCGTAGCGATCGCGGCGTGCTGCACGCAGTGCCAGGCATCGCTGAGGCGGCTCATGGGGTGGCAGGCCAGGTCATGCTGCCTGCAGTTGCAGCGAGCGAATCAGTCGGCATCGGTGTTCACCTGCTTGGTGGTCAGTACATAGCGCGCAGTTGCGAGGGCCGCACGCCCTCCCTGCCCTTCCGAGTTGCTGCGTGGGGGCTGTCTACTCTGGGCTGGCTTCGGCAGTTCGATGCCGGAGCAGTGTTGGTTTGAGTGAAGGACGCCTGCCCGTCGTGGGAAGGGTGGTCACGCCTCGAGGACGGCGTGGCGCCGGGATTGGGCGATGACTTTCCGCCCTGGCAGGGCCACCGCGGTCATGGCCCGGCGCGCGGCACTCCCCCCCTGCCCTGACTTCTTGCGCGCGGCGCTAGAGTTCGCGTTCATCCGAGCATGCAGGCCGGCCTCGGCTCAAGCGATCCGCCCGATTAGTTCCGGTGCGGATATTCCGATAGCCTTGCACACGGCGATGAACTCAACGACATCCAACTGACGCTCGCCGTTCTCGTACTTCGAAACAAACGACTGCGGCCGCTTCAGCCGCTCTGCGACCTGCGCCTGCGTGAGGCCAGCTGCGGCACGAGCCTCGCTCAGCAGGCTGGAAAGCTTCTTGTAGGTTGGATGAAGGCCGCGCGACACGCGGCGAAAGTACATCCTGTTTTAGAATATCCCAATTCAGGATTTTCACAAGCAAGCAATGCTGTACGACGGGGCCAGATGAAGAGCGCGACGTCCCTCGGGCTGCTACGCCGCATCGCCCTCGAACCGCTCCCCTTGATCCTGACGGACGAAGGCGAGTTCGAGGTCGTCAGCCTTCTTGTTAAGGCAGGGCTCGTGCAAGCAACCATGCAGGTCATCCTGGACCCGATGGGCGGATTGCCTCAGCCAGGAGTTTTGGTTCACAAGATCACCCACTTGGGCTCGATGACACTACAGCGCAACGGCGCGCGCAGCACATAGCCAGAAGCCGGAACAAGAGCGAAAGGAGCGCCTGACAAGCACATGAGCCTGTCCAAGCGCGCCAATCTGAAAGAATGGATGCCTGCCCCAGCCAGTGCATATCAACCCCCAACCGGCAGATGACCCTCACCGCGTCACCATCGGTCGAGACACTGACCGAGCTCAACATCTTCGACCTGCTGGATTCGATCGGCCTGCTGCGCCTCCGCGGCACGCCGTTGTCCCGCTTGTTTCAGCCTGCAGCCCGCCGCTTCGCCCGGACCGCGCACGAGTTCGACACTCGCGTCGGCGAGCATGGCCTTGCGCAGGGCAGCGCGTGGCTGATGAGCCGGATGACTGCCGGCATCGTCACCTCCGGCCTGGAACACGTTCCGCCGCAAGGCCCTGTGATCATTCTGGCCAACCACCCCGGCATGACGGACACGGTCGCACTCTTCACCAGTCTCGCGTCCCGCCCGGACCTTCGTGTGATTGCCTTGGATCGCCCGTTCCTTCGCGCCCTGCCCAACGTCGCGCGGCAACTGATCTTCCTGTCGGATGAGGAAAGCGGGCGCATGAGGGTTATGCGAACCGCCGCCAGGCATTTGCAGGAAGGTGGCGCCCTGCTGACCTTCCCGGCCGGAGAGATCGAGCCCGACCCCGCCACCTTTGGTCCGCAGCGGGCAGCGGCGTCGTTGCAGAGCTGGTCCAGCAGCTACACCTTGTTCACCCGGCTGGCCCCCCGAACACAGTTCGTGCCCGCGCTCGTGAGCCATGTCATCTCGCCGGACGCACAGAGGCATCCGCTCACGCTGTTGCGGCGCACGCCGCGCAACAAGGAAAAGCTCGCTGCAGCGTTGCAGGTGGCGCTACCACGCTACCGCGATCTGGTCGCCAAGGTCACGTTCGGCCATGCGCTGAACGCAGGACCTGACGGGGCGCAGGCGCTCAGCGCATCCATCGCCGCGCAGATGCGCTGCCTCATCCTGGCGGACGGGTCGGACCAACGCGCGAATGGGTCGCTGGAGACGCGTTGGACTGATCTCGCACGTTCAGCGAGATCAGAGTGAGCCACCATCACAGGTCGCCCGTTCAGCCGCCGAACATCGAGCTCAACCGAGCGCGCGCATCGGGCTTGCTCACTCTCGAGGCAACCCGTACTCCGCGGAGAGCGTCAGTTCGCCTTCGGCAATGAATTCGACGATCTCTTCGAGCGATGCCTTGACCGATCCGGATCTTCCACGAAGAGCGACACCAAAGTATTGCTGAATGCCAACCTTTGCGCCAGCGGCCTGGCGTGCGCCGAGTGCCGAACTCACGGGTGAACGTCTTCGCCCAGGATCTCGTCAACGCGTCGCCACGCCGCCGCCCTTCGTTCCATCAGGCTCCGGTATCGACAACGGGGTGACCTCGACCTGCGCCAGTCCGTCTTCTCGCGAAAGACCGATCTCGCGTGCCGTGGCGGGCGAGAGATCGACGATGCGCCCCTTCACGAACGGACCGCGATCCTGGATGGTGACCACCGCGCTGCGCCCCGTCTCCAGGTTGGTTACCTTGGCGGTGGTCCCGAGGGGCAGCGTCTTGCTGGCAGCGTTGTCGTCGCGCGGATTCATGCGGGTGCCGTCCGCCATCTTGCGGCCGGCGAATTTGTCAGCGTAGAAGGACGCCTTTCCGACCTGCTTGCTGCCGCTGCGGTCGAGGCCGGACTTGCCGGCCGAGGATGGTTTCGCAGCCGGCGTCGGCGCGCTCGATGGCGGCGAGGCCTCACGTGACGAACGCAGCTCCGAAGGGGCGCCTTGCGCGGGCCGCTCACGCGGCGTCGGGGCGATTGCGCAGCTGGAGAGCACGCAGGCGATCACCGTGAGCGCCGCGGCGCGTTGGCCCGATGGGCCCGATGGGCCCGATGGGCCCGATGCCAGCTTTCGGATCATGGCGGCTCCCCTTGCAGACGCTATGGATGCAGGCAGCATTTCCTGTCCAGCGCACGCCATGTGTCGGACGCCGCCGATTTGCCTGGCGGATTCCGCCGGGCAGCTGTGCGAGGCAGCGCTCATGCGCCGGGTGCGACACTCACGTGTTCAAAAAGGCAGCGCATGCGAATCCACGAAATCAAACGCCGACTACGGGAAGCCGGAGCGGGCCCCAGCCACGAGCACCGCATCCTGCGGCTGTGGTCCCACGCCCTCCCCCGCAACAGCGGAAGGCGCCGGCCGGACAGCTTCTTTCCGTCGTCGCTCCTGGCCGCCCTGCCCGCCATCGAAGCCGAGCTGGCAGGCCTGGCGCGCATCCACGCGGTCCATCCCGGCGCCGATGGTTCCGAACGGCTGCTGGTCGCCCTCGCGGACGGTCAGATGGTGGAGAGCGTGTTGCTGCCTCGGGACGGCCTGTGCGTCTCGTCGCAAGTGGGGTGCGCCGTCGGATGCCGGTTCTGCATGACGGGCCGCGACGGATTGCTGCGCCAGCTGGGCAGCGCCGAGATCGTTGCCCAGGTTGCCCTCGCCCGCCTGCGCCGGCCGGTACGCAAGGTGGTGTTCATGGGCATGGGCGAACCGGCCCACAACCTCGACAACGTGATGGAGGCGATCGACCTGCTCGGCACGGTGGGCAACATCGGCCACAAGAACCTGGTCTTCTCCACCGTGGGCGATCCACGCGCGTTCGAGAGGCTGCACCAGCAATCCGTGAAGCCCGGGCTGGCGCTCTCGTTGCACACGACCAAGGCCGAGTTGCGCAGAAGGCTCCTTCCGCGCGCGCCGAACATGACACCCGGGGAACTGGTTGCCGCATGCGAACGCTACGCCCGGGCCAGCGGCTACCCCATTCAATACCAGTGGACGCTGCTGGAAGGCGTCAACGACAGTGAAGAGGAGATGGAAGGGATCGTGAAGCTGCTCTCCGGCAAATACGGCGTGCTGAACATGATCCCCTTCAACGCAGTCGATGGCGTGGCGTTCAGCCGCCCCTCGCGGGAGCGCTGCGAGCGCATGGCCCGTACGCTGCACCAGCGCGGCATCCTGACCAAGCTGCGCTATTCAGCGGGCCAGGATGTCGACGGCGGGTGTGGTCAGCTGCGGGCGCGCGCGGCTGAAATGCAGGTGCCGCTTCGAAGGATCGACCGAGGCGCTGGCAATCCGGTGCGCCCCGTCACAGGGTAATGGTCACGGTGCTTCCACTCCGGCCCGTACACATGAGGTATTCCGCAATGGCGCGCTTCACCGTGTCGAAATGCCGCAGGTGGATCTTTCCGTAGGACTTGTTGTTGTTCTTGTCGTAGTTGTCCGTGTTGTTCATGATGCTGTCGGTGGTAAAGCCCGGCTTGTCGTAGATGTCCGCTCGATAAGGCGACGGGACATTCTCGAAGCTCTTCACATAGTATTCGTCGGGATTGCCGATCATGTGGCCGAACTCGTGGATCACTTCCACCCGATCGTCCACATCCCATTTGCTCAGGCTGGCGCCGGCACCTCGCGTTTCGGACACCTGGTCTCTCCACGCCTTCAGTTCCGTCGGATTCATGGCGCTCAATGCCTTGGGCGGAAGGCCGACGGGTGTCGTCTTCGGCACGATGAGTTGACGGTAAGAACCGGCGCCTGGGTCCACCCAGGTCAGATCGAATTGCAGGTCTCTCGGTCTCCGACCGTCGCCCAGATCCACTTTGGCAACGTTCCAGTAGCTTTCAATCACGTTCTTCATGGATTGCTTGATTGCCTCGCTCTTCGCACCGCCCGGGTCGTAGGCCGCGAAGACTCGGACAAGAACCACAGAGCCATGCTCCGCCACCTCCAGGTAGGTCGACCACGTGTACGTCTTCATCTTCTCATTGGGCCACTGTTGCCTTTGCTGAATGTGATAGCTGATCTTCAACGGCAGCTGCCCACTCTTCAGAACGACGGCCCGTTGAGCGATCACCTTCTGCCCGAAATCGCTTCCCCTGGCGTTCACCGTGGCGGTGCTCTGGTGATAGACACCCGCAGCCCACCTTTCCAGGGCGGTCACCGCCTGCCAGGTCTTGTCTGATGCGCCCGCACCGGCATGCTCGCCGTGCCACCTGTCGATCATTTCCAGAAGAATTGCCAGCCCGAGCTTCGAGCCCTGGTAGGTGCTCCAGAGCGCACTCAACGCACTGTCGATGTCGAGCAGCTTTCCCGACAGGGCGGTCTTGCCGGCGGCCTTCAGATCTTCGGCCCACTTCTTTCTCATCTTTTCGCAGTCTTGAGACGTCATATCAACACCTCCGAAGAAAGTTGAAATCCGACAAGCGGCGCTGTTACGGAGAAAGCACTCTTGTCGATGGTGCCGAGCGGGTGCGCCACGCTTCCGGAGAACAGCCGAACTGCGTGCCGAACCATCGGGTGAATGCGCTGTGCGTGGTGTAGCCCAGCATCGCCGCCACCTCGCCAAGGCTGTGGTGGGTGTTGGCGACATAGCGGCGCGCGAGCTCCTGCCGCACTTCATTGATCAAGGCCTTGAAGGTGAATCCATGTTCATCGAGCTCTCGCTGCAAGGTGCGCATGCTGATCCCCAAGCCGGAGGCGACGGATTTGCACGTCGCGCGGCCCGTCGGCAGCATCAGGTAGATGGCCTTGCGAACCTCCTGGTCGATGGAGCGCTGCCGATCGTCAGGCAGCGCCGCAATCATCTTCCTGGCATGTTCGGCCAGCACCGGATCGGCCGCCGAATTGGCCACATCCAGATCCGCGGCGCGGCACACCAGCCCATTGAAGGCGCCGTTGAACTCGACGCGGCACTTGAAGAAGCGGCGATGAAAGGCCAGGTTCGCCGGCGGCTCGTGCGCAAAGCTGACGCTCGTCGGTAGCCAGCGCTCCCGAAGAAGCACCTCGCCCATGCGGTAGAGAACGCCGATCGCCAATTCGATGGACTGGCGAGCGGCACCCGGAAGCAGCAGTTCCTCGCGCAGGACCACCCGATCCCCGACGTCCTCGACCTGGATCGCCAAGCGCTCGTTGAGCAAATGCAAGTGCTCGATGAGCGTCAGCAGCACCTGCCGCAGCGTGGGTTGGTGCATGAGCAGCAGGCTGACCACGCCGAAGTTGGACAGCTGGCGCCGCGCGGCCATGCGCAGACCGAAGGACTCGCAGCCGGTGCTGTGGGCAGCATCCTCGAACAGGCGCGCTACCCGATCCGCTTCGATCAGCTGGTCCGGTTGGCGGATGAGCTCGGCTCGCAGTCCCGCCCTGCGCAGCGCCGCGCCCGGATCGAATCCGAGCTCCTGTGCAACTTCAGAGAAGTTCGTCAGCGCGGCTGCGCGCACCAAGGCCGTCATCGTGAAGCCCTTCCGTGGGGAGGCGATTTTGGCACGAAATGTCAAGCGAAAGGCATCAATTGCAAAGCGCCAACACAGCGCGACTCCTACAGTTCGATCACTGTCCGAGCCCCCTGAAGCTCGAGGCAAAGAAGGAGACAAACATGAAGATCGAAGCACTCACATGCGCCATAGGCGCACAGCTGCACGGCGTCAGTCTTGCCGACGCCGTTCGCAGCGAGGACTTGTTCACGGAGATCAAGGCCGCACTGCTGCGCCACAAGGTGCTGTTCCTGCGCGACCAGACCTTCAGCCGCGAGGACCACGTGGCCTTCGCTCGCCGCTTTGGCGAACTGGAAGACCACCCCGTTGCCGGCAGCGATCCCGAGCACCCCGGGCTGGTGCGCATCTACAAGACGCCCGATGCCCCCAACGATCGCTATGAGAACAGCTGGCACACGGACGCGACCTGGCGCGAGGTGCCGCCGATGGGCTGTGTGCTGCGCTGCATCGAGTGCCCGCCCGTGGGCGGCGACACCATGTGGGTGAACATGGCGCTGGCCTACGAAAGGCTGCCCGAGCACATCAAGACGCTAATCGCCCCGCTGCGGGCACGCCACAGCATCGAGGCGACCTTCGGCGCGGCCATGCCGGCCGAGAAGCGGTTGACGCTCAAGGCACAGTTCCCGGACGCCGAGCATCCCGTGGTTCGCACGCACCCCGAAACGGGCGAGAAGGTGCTGTTCGTCAACAGCTTCACCACGCACTTCACCAACTTCCACACGCCGGCCAACGTGCGCTACGGGCAGGACTTCGTGCAGGGCTCGTCGTCGCTGCTGCAGTACCTGCTCGGCCAGGCCACGATTCCCGAGTACCAGGTGCGCTGGCGCTGGCAGCCCAACAGCGTGGCGATCTGGGACAACCGGGCCACGCAGCACTACGCGGTGATGGACTACCCACCCTGCCATCGCAAGATGGAACGCGCAGGAATCATCGGCACGCCGACCTTCTGACCTGCCGCCCATCCCCTGCCGCCCATCCCTGCCGCCCATCCCTGCCGCCTTATCCCTCGACATTCCCCCCGGAGCATTCAATGAACTTCCTCGACGGTCACCTGTTCCCCGAAAACCAGCAGCCGCTGGTCATCACCGCGGCGCCTTACGCGCCCTCGTGGGTGCCTTCCGATTTTCCCGGCGAGATCGCCGTGACGATGGAGGAGCAGATTCAGAAGGCGGTGGACTGCTATGAAGCCGGCGCCACCGTGCTGCACCTGCATGTGCGCGAACTGGACGGCAAGGGCTCCAAGCGGCTGTCCAAGTTCAACGAGCTGATCGCCGGCGTGCGCGCCCGTGTGCCGGAGATGATCATTCAGGTGGGCGGCTCCATCAGCTTTGCGCCCGAGACGGACGGCGCAGCCGCCAAGTGGCTGAGCGACGACACGCGCCACATGCTGGCAGAACTGGACCCCAAGCCCGACCAGGTGACGGTGACGATCAACACCTCGCAGATGAACATCCTGGAGCAGTTCGACGCCCGGGACATCCAGGGGACTTCGATGGAGGATCCGGCCGTCTTCAATGCCTACAAGGAGATGACCGTGCCGGCCCAGCCCGGCTGGGCCGAGGAGCACATCCGCCGCCTGTCGGCCGCGGGCATCCAGAGCGCCTTCCAGTGCTACAACATCAACAGCTTCGAGTCGGTCGAGCGCCTGATGCGGCGCGGCATCTACAAGGGCCCGCTGGCCTTGAACTGGGTGGCGATCGGCGGAGGCATGGACGCGCCGAACATCTACAACCTCGCCAACTTCGTGCGGGCCGTGCCCGATGGCGCGATGTTGACGGTGGAAAGCTCGGTGCTCAACGTGCTGCCGGTCAACATGATGGGCATCGCCATGGGGCTGCATGTGCGCTGCGGCACCGAAGACAACCTCTGGAACCAGTCGCGCACCGCAAAGATCGGCACCGTGGCGCAGATCGAGCAGCTGGTGCGCATCGCCGGCGAGTTCGGCCGGCCCATCGCGACCGCGCAGCAGGCGCGCGAGATCTGCAAGATCGGTGTGTTCTACGACTCGGTGGAAGAGACGCTGCTGGCCAACGGCTTCGCACCCAATCGCAATGGCGGCCAGCAAGGCTTCCTGCGCAAGGCCGCCTGAGCGCGGCACAGGAGACTCCATGAAGCGCTTTTTCAATCTCGCCTTGTGTGCCGCGCTCGCCGCCGCCGGGCTGCTGCCGGCTTCGGCATCTGCTTTCGCCGACAAGCCGGTCAAGATGATCGTGCCTGCGCCGCCGGGAGGCACCATCGACGTGATGGCGCGCATCGTGAGCGATCAGCTCTCGCGCGACATCGGCCAGCCGGTGGTGGTCGAGAACAAGCCGGGCGCCGGCGGCTCCATTGCGGTGAAGTACCTGCTCTCGCAGCCGGCGGACGGCCAGACGCTGATGGTGACGGCCAGCAACGTGCTCACCGAGGTGCCGCACGTGCTCAAGGGCGGCTTCGATCCGCTCAAGGACGTCAAGCCCCTCTCGCTGATGGCGCTCTCCTCCATGCTCTTCATCTCTTCGCCGCAGTTCCCGGCCAAGGACGCGAAGGAGGCCATCGCCTACGTGAAGGCGCATCCCGGCCAGGTGTCCTATGCCTCCTACAGCGCGGGAACGGCATCCCAGTACGCCGGCGCCATCCTGAACAAGGCGGCGGGGCTGGACATGCAGCATGTGCCCTACCCGGGGTCGGCGCCGGCCCTGGCCCAGTTGATGGGCGGCCAGGTTCCGCTCATGTTCGACGGGGCCGTCACCTCCAAGAACCTGATCGCTGCCGGCAAGGTGCGGCTGCTGGCGGTCGCGACCAAGGCCCGCTTGCCGGAGTTTCCCAACGTGCCCACGCTCGCGGAGCTGGGCTACCCGGCGCTGAACTTCAGCAACTGGACCGGCGTGATCGCCTCGTCGCAGATGCCGGCACCGGTGGCCGAGAAGATTCATGCGGCGCTGCAGAAGGTCGCGGCGAATGCAACGGTGCGCGAGCGCCTGATCGGTGCCGGCTTCGAGCCGATGCCGGAGCGTTCGCTGGCCCAGGCGCAAAGCCAACTGCGGGAGGAATTCGACCGCAACGCCGACATCGTCAAGACCTTCAACATCAAGCTCGACTGAGCGTCGACGCCACCGCCAGAAGGTGCTGCATGCCGGGCGCCTCGACACCGAAAAAACAGGAGACATGACATGGCCAAAGCCATCCGCTTTTACGAGACCGGCACGCCCGAGGTGCTGAAGCTGGAAGACGTCGAGGTCGGCGATCCCGGCCCCGGCCAGGCCCGCGTGCGCCACAGCTACATCGCGCTGAACTTCATCGACATCTATTTCCGGACCGGGCGCTATCCGCTCGCGCTGCCCAACGGGCTGGGCTCCGATGCGGTGGGCGTGGTCGAAGCCGTGGGCCCGGGCGTGACGGACATCCGGGTGGGTGACCGCGTGGGCTACCTCATCGGGCCGCAGGGCGCGTACTCGCAGGTCCGCGTGATGCCGGCCGAGGTGCTGATCCCGCTGCCCGACGGCGTGTCGGACCGCACGGCCGCCACCTTGATGATGAAGGGCATGACGGCGCAGTACCTGTTCCGCCAGGTGTTTCCGCTCCAGGGCGGCGAGACCATCCTCTACCACGCGGCGGCCGGCGGCGTGGGCCTCATCGCCTGCCAATGGGCGCGCGCCATGGGCGTGACCATGATCGGCACCGTCAGCACCGACGAGAAGGCCGAGCTCGCCAAGGCCAACGGCTGCGCCCACACCATCGTGACTTCGCGTGAGGACATCGTCCAGCGCGTCAAGGAGATCACCGACGGCAAGGGCGTGCCGGTGGTCTACGACTCGGTGGGCAAGGACACGCTCGCGGCCTCGCTGGACTGCCTGCAGCCCCGCGGCTCGCTGGTCAGCAACGGCACATCGTCGGGCCCGGTGGTGATCGACTCGCAGATGCTGGCCGCCAAGGGTTCGCTCTGGGTCACGCGGCCGGCAATGGTGCATTACATCCAGCCGCGCGCCCACATGCTGGACATGGCCCGCGAACTGTTCGACCACGTGCTGGCCGGGCGCATCGTCAGCGAGCCCAAGCAGGTGTTCGCGCTCGCGGATGCGGCCGAAGCCCATCGCGCCCTGGAGTCGCGCAAGACCACCGGATCGACCGTCCTGGTGCCCTGATCCGCCGCATCGTCATCGGCGGTCGCTGCGCCGGGCCTGAACGCGCATGACCATTCACTATGAGGAGAAACAAACCATGAAGAAAAACGTGCTGGCGCTGTGCGCGCTCGCCGCTGCGGGAACTGCCGCGGCACAATCGTCCGTCACCATGTTCGGCGTCGTGGATGCCGGCATCAGCTACTACAGCGTCAAGAGCCGATCCTGGGGCCTGACGCCGCCGCGGGAGGTGACGCAAAGCCAGAAGGTGCTGTCGAGCTCGGGCTACAACTCCAGCAGGTTCGGCTTTCGAGGGACCGAAGACCTGGGCGGCGGGCTGGCGGCGAGCTTCTGGCTGGAAGCGCCGGTGGCCAACGACTCGGGCGCCAGCGGCATCGCGAACTTCGGCCGTCGCTCCACCGTGAGCCTCTCCGGCCCCTTCGGCGAGATTCGGCTGGGCCGCGATTACACCGCCTCTTTCTGGAACGATGCCGTGTTCGATCCCTTCGGCGTCAATGGCGTCGGCACCAATCTGATCGCGGTGGTCAACAGTAACCTGGCGGCTTCCCGAGCGCTGGCCACGGGCGGGCTTCTGGGCGGGGGGCTGTCCGCCGGCACGGACAGCTATCTGCGCACGAGCAATGCCGTCAGCTACTTCCTGCCGCCGGGACTGGGCGGCTTCTACGGACAGGTGCAGTACGCGCTTCACGAGAACGTGGATGTCAGCACCGCGCTCGCCGGTACGTCCGAGCGCGGGCGCTATGTGGGCGGCCGCCTGGGCTGGACCGACAGCAAGGCCGACGTGGCGCTGGGCTATGGCGAAAGCACCTTGGTCAGCACCCTACC
Source organism: Variovorax sp. Soil_C_12 (assembly GCF_057657375.1). Taxonomy (NCBI): domain Bacteria; kingdom Pseudomonadati; phylum Pseudomonadota; class Betaproteobacteria; order Burkholderiales; family Comamonadaceae; genus Variovorax; species Variovorax sp. Soil_C_12. The sequence continues at coordinate 125,914 of NZ_JBDGIO010000003.1, forward strand.
CGGTGGCGAGAAGATCAAGAGCCTGAACATCGGCGGCTCCTACGACTTCGGGGTGGCGAAGGTCCTCGGCGAATGGTCGCGCGTGCGCGATGTGCGCGATGGCACCGCGGCCCTTCCCATCCGGCTGACGGACCGCTACGACGGCCTCGTCGCCGGCGTGAATGTGCCGGTGGGGCCGGGCGTCATCCGCGCATCGCTGGCGCGGGTGAACTTCAAGAACGGCAACGGCCTGCCGGACAGCGATGCCTCGGTCAACAAGCTGGCACTGGGCTATGTGCACCACCTGTCCAAGCGCACGGCCTTGTATGCGTCGGTGGCGCGCATCCGCGTGCGAAACGGCCACAACAATCCGACGGTGATGGGCGTCACCCCGCTGGTGCTGAGTCTCCCGGCCATCCTGCCTCAGCCTGCCTATGTCAGCACCGGCGGCATGGAGCCTCGCAGTTCCTACGGCTACGACTTCGGCCTCCGGCACGCCTTCTGATCTTCCGATCGTCGAGAGGCTCCATGCCCCGCCTCAAAGATCCAGTCGTTCCCGTACCTTGGCTGCGAGTTCGTGGAATGAATAGGGCTTGGTGATCAAGGAAATGCCGGCATCCAGGCGCCCATGCTCGACGATGGCGTTGCGCGCATACCCCGTGGTGAAAAGCACCTTGAGGCCCGGGCGCTTGCGGGCGGCCTCATCGGCGAGTTGACGGCCATTGACACCGCCCGGCATCACGACGTCGGTGAACAGCAGATCGATCGCGGCGTCACCGCTCACGATCTGCAGGGCCTCCGAGCCGTTCGAGGCCTCCAGGACGCGATACCCCAGTTCACGCAGGGTCTCGGTGGCATGCCCTCTGAGCCCGACGTCGTCTTCCACCACCAGCACGCACTCGTCGCCGACGGCTTTCGGTGCTTCGGCAGGCAGGGCGGCAGGAGGCGCGACGTTGCGGGCGTCGCCCAGATAGCGCGGAAGGTAGATCCTGATCGTGGTGCCTTCGCCGATCTCGCTGTAGATCCGGATATGGCCGGACGACTGGCGAACGAAGCCATAGACCTGGCTCAGGCCCAGGCCGGTTCCCTTGCCGACATCCTTGGTCGTGAAGAAGGGCTCGAAGGCCCGTTCGACCGTGGCGCGGCTCATGCCGGTTCCCGTGTCCGTCACCGCCACCATCACGTACGGGCCCGGCAGAACCGGATCGGTGAGCTTGCTGACATAGTCCTGGTCCAGGTGGCAGTTGGCCATTTCGATGGTCAGCTTGCCGCCTTGAGGCATTGCGTCGCGCGCGTTCACCGCGAGGTTGACGATGGCATTCTCAAGCTGGTTGGCGTCCACATCGCACGACCAGAGGCCTGCGGCCGAGACCGTTTCGAGCGTGATCGTCTCACCCAGGGTGCGGCGCAGCAGCTCGCAGATGTTTCCGACCAGCTTGTCGGCATCGACGACGGTCGGCGTGAGGGGCTGTTGGCGCGAGAAAGCCATCAGGCGATGGACCAGGGCGGCAGCGCGACGCGCCCCCTGAACGGACATCTCCCGCGCCTTCCTGATGCGCGCCACCGGAGGCGATTCCGGAAGGTGCGAAAGCTGCCGCCCGATCACTTCGAGTCCACCGAGCACCACCGTCAGGAGATTGTTGAAGTCGTGCGCGATGCCGCCGGTCAGCTGACCGACCGTCTCCATCTTTTGCGTCTGGCGCAGCGATTCTTCGGCCTTGTGCCGCGCCGCGAACTCGATCTCCAGTTCCCGGGTGCGTTCCCTGACGCGCTCTTCCAGCGTTTCCGTGAAGGCGCGCAACTGAACAATGGCCCGCTTCTGCTCCGTGACGTCGACGTGTACGCCGACCACCCGCAAAGCACACCCATTGGCGTCGTAGAAGATGAGGTTGCGCGCCTCGATCCAGACCACAGCCTGGTCGGTGCCCCGGCTGATGCGGAATTCGCAATGGAGCTCCCCCGCGCCTTCCGAAAGGGCCGTCTCGATCAGGTGCGAGATGCGGATGCGGTCCTCGCGAAAGATGCACGCGAGCCAGGTGTTGTAACGTCCATCGAATTGGGCCAGGCCGTACAGCGCCAGGAAACGCTCCGACAGGCGCACGACGCCGGTCGGCACCTCCCACTCGAAAAGTCCCAGCCGACCCGCCTCCTGGGCGAGCGCCAGCAGCTCCTCGCTGCGGCGGGGCGAGACGGCGTCTCTTTCAGGAGGGTCAGCCACCCAGCACTCGCTTGGCCTCGGTCATGGCCTTGAGCTTGCCGAAGGCCGTTTTCCTCGGCAGATGGTTCAAGCCACAGGAACTGGTGATGATCGTCTGCTCGGGTGCGAGCCATCCGTAGGCCAGGATCCGCTCGGCCACCAGTTCGCCGCTTTCCACCTTCGGGTCCTGGACGTCCACCGCCCCGACGCCCAGCTGCTTGTTGCCGACCCGCCCCTCGTAGTGATGCATCATGTCGTGTTCGACCAGGAGCGACGTGCAGTCGATGCCGCATATCTTGTCGGCCTTGTAGCGGCCGTGGTCGAAGTACCGGTGTCCGATCTGGCCGTCGTATTCCTTGCCGACGGCGTAGTTGCCCTGGCATACATGGACGGAGACGTGGACGTCTTCGGGGAGTCCCTCGATCGCCATGTTGATGGCCGCGATGGCAGCGTCGACCTCGTCTTCCTCGCAGACCGTGAAGAGCGGCTCGTCAAGCTGGATGTTCTTGCAGCCTGCCGCGGCCAGCAGGCGGAAGTTGCGGCTCAGCAGCTTGGCGATGTCGGACATCATGGCGCCGATGTCGCCGTAGTAGTCGTCATAGGCGATCTTCGCGAGCATCAGGGGCCCGGTCATCGTGATCTTCACCGGCCGGCTCGTCAAGGCGGACACCATGTGGAATTCGTCGACCAGGCCCAGGTCGATGTCGTGGCCGATGCGGGAGCGGCACGTGGCCGCCGGATGGAACACGTCGGGGTCGTGCCGGGTGATCGGCTTCGGCCGCGTGCTGCCCTGGAACGCGGGGATCTTCTGCCAGAAGAAGTTCAGCATCGCGTTGGGCGGGGAGTGGCGGTTGTGCGTGCGCCTGTGCATCTCGCCGCCGGTGATCACGTCGATGGCAGCGAGCTCCTGGTCCAGGACCGCCGCCTGTGTCGCGCGGTACTGTGCATCGGCCATCGCCCCCAGCGCAAGGTGCCCGACGGCGATCAGGCGGTCGAGGGCTTCGTACCAGTCGGGCACGCTGTGCGCGCCGATGACCGTGGTCGTGTACTTCGGGTATTTCACGGAACTCGCCTCCTTTTCACGCCCTCGCGCAACCGGCTCTCGGTTGCCATAGTATCCCGCGCCTGAGCGGCGTGCGCCAAGCGCACCGCCTCTTCAAGATCGGGGCACGATCGGGTGAAGCCTCTGTCAGGAATCATTCCTACCCCGCAATGTCATGAGTGCTCACCTGCGTCGGAGCCGGCATCGCTAGGGTGGTTTCCCAAAGCAAAGGGAATCCCTCTATGGCTGCGCTTTCAGTATTCCTCGTCGAAGACAACCCGAGGATCCGTGCGCATCTGGTGCCTGCCCTGGCGAATCTCGGTTCCGCGAGCGTCATGGCGACGGCCGAGACGGAAGCGCAGGCCATCGACTGGCTCGCCAAGCACAAGGGTGAATGGGATCTGGCGGTGGTGGATCTCTTCCTGAAGGAAGGGCATGGCCTCGGCGTCTTGGAGTGGGCCCTGGGACGGGAACCGCGCCAACGCGTTGTCGTGTTGACGAACTCCGCCACAGAGGCCATGCGGACCGCCTCCAAACAGGCCGGCGCGGACGCCATCTTCGACAAGTCCACAGAACTCGAGGAGTTCTTCGCGTACTGCCTGAATGTGCATCGATCCCCCCAGCCACCGGCGTGAACCCGGGCTTGTTCCGGCCGCGAGGCTCAATTCGAGGTAGCAGCGGGGGAATCCGCTCGCCCCCTCGGAAAGCTGAACGTAAAAGTAGTGCCATCGACCCGCGACGAGCTCACCCGCACGTCTCCCCCGTGCGCACGTGCGATGGCTCGCACGATGAAGAGGCCCAGTCCCACGCTGCGCGCGGCGCTCCCCGCGGAATCGCCCCGTACCATGGGTTCGAAGAGCGATGCCTGTACCTCGGGCGCGATGGGCTCGCCCCAGTTGTGTACGGAGAGACTGGCCATTTCCCCCCGAAGCGTGGAGGTCACCGTCACGGTGCCGCCGGGCTCGCCGTACGCCATCGCATTGCCCACCAGGTTGCCGAGGAGCTGAGCTACGCGGTCCGCGTCGGCGACGCAGTGGCCTGTGCCTTCGGCGTGGTGGACGATGGTGCGGTCGGGGAATGCAAGCGCGAGCTCCTCCACGATCTTTGCGGCCAAGGCATGCAGGTCAAGGCTCGCGGCGGCGACCGCCAGGCCGCGCCCGACTCGCACGAGCGTGAAGTCGAGCAGTTCCTCGATCAGGCGCTGGGCGCGCTGCGCCGAGCTGTCGACATGGCCGAGCACGCGAAGCCTGTCGGCGGAGGTCTCTCCACGCGCGAGCAGCTTCGCGCCCATGAGGATGGCGGACAGCGGATTGCGCAGGTCGTGGCTGACGATGCCCACCATCTGCTCTGCGAAAAGCGCCCTGTCGTGGGCGCGCGCGTGCTCGCGGGTCGCTTCGGTGATGTCGCTCAGCACGCCGATGAAGTAGACCAGGCTGCCGTCATCGTTGAAGAACCCCTGCCCCGTGGACGCCACGGTCCGTTGAACGCCATCGACGCCGTCGAGCCTGTAGGTGCAGTTGTAGACGTCCTCGGTCCGATCCAGCGCGCATTCCATGGCGCGGCGCTCGCTCTCCCGGTCGTCCGGCGCAACCGCGGCGGCATAGAGCGCATCGCTCACGGGTTGTGGCGAAGCGAATCCGAGCAGCCGCGCCACGTCGTCTTCGTAGCGACGCACGCCCGATGCCGCATCCACGTCCCAGAGGAAGAGATTGCCCAGCTTCAAGGCCTGCCGGAGCCGGGCCTGCGTCACCTTCAGCGCGGCCTGGGCTTCGCGTTCCTTCGTCACCAGGTCATCGGCGCGTTTGCGCGCGGCGAGGAGCTCGCGCTCGTACTTGTTGCGCTCCTCGGCGACCACCATCGAGACCTCGTCGTAGCTGCCGGCCCCCGTGGCACGCCGAATCGCGTTGAGCATCATCGGAATGGTGTGCCCGTCCTTGTGGCGAAGGTCGAGCTTCACTTCGGACAGGGAACCCTGCATGTCCAGGGTCGGCAGCCAGTGGGTCTGGTGGAAGATGCGGCCGCCCATCGTGAAGAGTTCCTGGAGCCGCTTCCTGCCGACCAGCTCGTCGCGTTCCATGCCGAGCCAGGCGCAGAAGGTCTTGTTGACCTTCAGGATAGTGCCGGTGACGGTGGTGACGAGCAGGCCCGTCGGGAACTCATCGAAGAGCTGCTCGGCGTCCGGCAGTTCGGGAACGTGCTCGGCCATTCATCGAAGCCGCAGGGTCGCGAGAAATTCATCCACCGCGTCGGCGCTTGCGCAGGGCGCGCTCAGGTGCGGGCAGTGGCCCACGTTCTCCACCACGCGAAGCAGGGCGTTCGGAAGATGTCGATGCATGTATTCGCCGACGGCGACAGGCGCAATGAGGTCGTCGCTGGACTGGACGATAAGGGTCGGCGCGGTGAGCTTGGGCACATCGGCCCGGTTGTCCGACAGGAAGGTGACGCGCGCGAATTGCTTGGCGATGTCGGGGTCGGTGCGGCAGAAGCTGTTCGTGAGTTCGACGCCCAACTCCGGCTGCTCGGGCGCACCCATGATGGCGGGCGCCATGCTGCTGGCCCAGCCCAGGTAGTTCGACTCCAGCGTGTCCAGCAGCGAGTCGATGTCTTCCCTGGTGAAGCCGCCGACGTAGTCCGCATCGTTGATGTAGCACGGCGACGGACCCATCATCACGTGGCCTGCAAAGCGTTCCGGGGCGCGGATGCCGGCCAGCAGGCCGATCATGGCGCTCACGGAGTGCCCGACGAAGATGACCGGCCCATCGGCGAACTCGTCGATCAGCTCCAGCAGGTCGTCTGCGTAGCCGGACAGGTGGTTGTACTTGACGGGGTTATAGGCTGCGATCTCCGACTGTCCCGCGCCGACCAGGTCGAAGGTGACGGTGCGAAAGCGCAAGGCATACTGCGGCGCCAGGAAGCGCCACATGTTCTGGTCGCATCCGAATCCGTGCGAGAAGACCATCGTGGCAGGCCCGTTGCCTAGAACCTTGACGTTGTTCCGCTTCTTGACCGACATCCCTGTCCTTTGCTGGCGCTGCCGGCTCGCCCGGTGGAGCGGTCAGCGGCAGAAAATGGATTATTCCCCAAGCCAAGCGCGGCGCCCCGCCTTGCTTTCCGCCTTGTCGACAAGCCCTATCAGCAGGGTTCCGGGAACGAGAAAACCGAGGGTGACCAAGCTGCCCTGCAGCAGATGCGCCCAGGGTTCGTTCAGGCCCGCGACCTGCTTCATGGGCGAAAGCCACGGTGACAGGCTGAGGAACAGGACGACGAGCACGATCGCAGGCCAGAACAGGCTGACGCCGCGACGAGCGCTCGTCGCCCATGCGTACGCGACCAGGGCCGCAGCGAACACACCTTCCAGAACCCACGATCCAGTGCCCAGCTTGCCCCACAGCCCATAGCCCCAATGGGTCTCGGCGTGTGGATACAGTGCCAGGTCGTCGTTGTGCACGGCCCAGTCCGCGACGAAGTGCGACAGGGACGCGACGAAGGCCAGGGCCGCAACCCGCCTTTCCCGCAGGAACAGCGCGCCCCAGATCGCCGACCAGAAGAATGCGGCCAGCAACGAGTGGTCCCAGTCGATGAAGGTGTTGTCGAAGAAGAGGTACGGGCCGGCGAGCAGGTTCGGCGTGACGCGATCCCAGCCCAGAACGATGAAGAGGCCGTCGAGAATGTCCAGGAAGCCCGCGCCGAGCACGAGGGGCAAGGCGGGCACCGCCGGATAGCGTGCCTTCAATGCCAGGCCGATGGCGAAATGACCGATGTACATGAGAGGATGTTAGAGGCATCGCCCGCGAGGGCCGGACCCGTCCTCACTTGCGCCGGAACGAGGGCGTCAGCAGTGCGATGAAGCTCAGCATCTCGAGCCGGCCCAGCACCATCGCGAAGGTGCAGACCCACAGCTGGAAGTTCGTCAGGCCGCCGAAGTTGGCGGCCGGACCGACGGTGCCGAGCGCGCGGATGCACGAGGCTGGTCATCTCGCGCCGCGCCTGCTTGACGAGGATGAGAACCCGGACCATCTTGATGCCACACCCGGTGGACCCGGCGCTGGTCGCCACGAGCAGCAGCATGAAGAGCGGCGCGAACACGGGCCAGTGCAGGTAGTCGACCGTGGCCCGTCATGCCGCCGGCCCAGTACGCAAGGAAGCAGACGGCGGAAAAGGTCGCATAGATGCCCCGGAGCAGCGGCACTTTTGGTCCACGCCGAAGCCCGGCGACACGCTGACCCTGAGCACCCCGCTGGCCTGCCCAGCATCGGCGGACACACCGGCGATCGTGTTTTGAATGTCTTCGAGCCCGCCCGCCACCGACTGCAGGAAACGCTCCCCCGCCTCGATGAGCGTGAGCCGCCGCGTACTGCGCTGGAACAGGCGCACAACAAGAGATGGCCTCGAGCCGCGCAACGTTGCGACTGACAGAAGCGGGCGTGAGGCCCAGCCGGCGCATTGCTTCGGCGATGCTGTCCGACTCGGCGCTGCGGATAAAGGATTCGAGGTTTGCAATGCCAACCTATCGAGGTGGACCTTTCGCCTCTGTCGCGTGCTCCGACACACGCACCGCGTCAGCCGCATGCGGAGGGGGGCCCGTTTCCCGCCACGTGCTCAACGACGCGACCATGTGCCGGGCCAGCGTGTCGTACAACGGCCGGCTGATCATGCGCGAAACCAGGCTTGCCATCAGTGCTGCCGCCATCAGGCTCAACACCATGGCATGGCCGTCGACCATCTCCATGACGATGATGAACGCCGTGAGCGGTGCCTGCGTCACGGCAGCCAGAAAGGCCGCCATGCCGATGGCGATCAGTGCAGGTCCGAGGCCAGAGCCGGAGGCCTGCGCGACCGCCTGGCCAATGCCGGCGCCAATCGACAGAGATGGCGCGAAGATGCCGCCGGGCACGCCACACCAGGCCGACAGCCATGTGGCGATGAACTTGAGCACGGTGGCGACAGGAGTGACTTCCGTATGCCCCTGCAGCATGTGCTTCACAACCTCGGAGCCCGAACCGAACGTCACGCCGCCCGTGACCAGTCCAATCACAGCAATGGCCAGCCCGCACAACGCCGCGAATCGAATGGGATGCCGAGCCCGCCAACGCGTGACGCGCTCCGGCGCACCCGTGATGGACGCGATCAGCAATCGAGAAAACAGGCCACCCGCCACGCCGCTAATGAGGGCAATCACCAAGCCAGGCCCGACCATCTCCCACCCCAGCGATGGCACCTTGATCACCCCGAAGTAGCTTGCGTTACCAAAGGCGGACACCGCGACAAGGCCGGCAAGGACGATCGCCGTGATGATCAGCCCGCTCGCACGAGCTTCGATGCGCCCCGAGAGCTCCTCGATGGCGAACACGACGCCGGCCAATGGGGCATTGAAAGCGCCGGCAATCCCGGCCGCGCCACCCGCGAGCAGGAGCCCGCGCGCATCGATCGAGGTGTTGGACGAAAGCCAGCGGCGCGCATGCAGCATCACGCCGGCGGCCACTTGCACTGATGGCCCTTCTCGTCCGATCGACAGGCCTGCCGCAAAGCCAGCCATGCCCAGCGCCATCTTGGCCAGCGTCAAACGCAGAGAAACAAACAGATGCTCAGCGCCCCCCGGCAGCTCCGAGTGCAATGCAGCCTTGACCTGAGGAATGCCGGAACCGGCAGTGGTGGGAAACCAGCGGCGCGTAGTCCAGACAATGCCTGCTGTGAGCAGCGGCGTCGCCAACAGCACCAGCCATGGGTTCCAGCCGTGCAATTGGAGAAACCTGGCGCTGGCCCAATCGCTGAGGAACGTGAACAAGACCACGAAGCCCCCGGCCGCCACCGCATAGGTAAGCACTATCGTGCGGTCGAGCCAGAGGCGCCAGCTGGACAGCTCGCTGCGCAGATGCGCAAGAAAATCAGGTTCGTGGTGCATGCGGGGGGTCTACCGTTGCCCGATTGTGCCCCCCTGTCCGGACCCTGAGACTGCACTCAGGCTAAGGCAAGGCGCGAAGCCGTCCAGGTGCGCGGGGCGAAGACACTGCGGCGTATCGAATCGAAGATCTGTACGCGAACGCCGGCGGGCTCTGCTTCAACGCACGATGAGGACGGGCACCTTGCTCAAGGCGAGGACCTTGACCGTCACCGATCCCATCAGAAGCCCGGCAATCGCCCCATGACCGTGCGACCCCATCACGATCAGGTCGAACCGGTCGTCGCCGGCCATCGTCGCGATAACCCGCGCGGGACTCCCTACCCTGCTGACAAAGTCCGGATCGAGTTCATGGCGTCTGAAGAACGCCCTGATCGGCTCGAACACCCGCTCAGACTCGCTTGCGTAGTAGAGCAGCAGGACATCGCTCCGGAGGTACGCGGCAGCGCGCGGAGGCATGGGCTCGACGCAGTGAACTGCCGTGTAGCGGTGCACGTCGCTCAGCCATTCGTCGTGCTTGGCCAGGTGGGTCAGCATTCTCTCGGTGTAGATGCTTCCGTCAGCGGCGATGAGTATCTTCATCGGTTCTCCTGATCCGGAGGTCGCGGAACGCCTGCGCACAGCACCATCCCATCACCTCAGCCGCCCCACAACGTGGAGTACGGTCGGCGCTCATGATGCGGATTCTCGGAGACGTGGAAGTCGCCGAACGAGTGCCTTCTCGGCCTCGAGCAGCAACAGTAAGGCGACGCCCGCGCCGCCCGCGAGCAGCAGATCGACCACCGCCAAGGGTTGCGTCGCGAAGAGCTGGTTCATCACCGGCAGGTAGGTGAAGGCCAGTTGCATGGTTGCCAAGGTCCCCACCGCGGCTAACACGGCTGGCGTGCCGATCACCCCGCGCAGCGTGAACGATCGCATGCCGAGATAGCGCACGTTGAAGAGATAGGCCACTTCCATGGCCATCACCGCGTTGACGACCAGCGTGCGCGCGGTGTCGAGGCTGTCGCCGCGACCCAGCACATGGAAAAGCAGTCCCAGCGTCACGATGGCAAAGATGGAGGACACCAGCACGACTCGCCACAGCATGAATCGCGAGAGCAGGGGCGCATCGGCATGCCGTGGAGGCCGGGCCATCACGCCGGGTTCGGGCGGCTCGAAGGCGAGCGCCAAGCCCAGCGTGACCGACGTGACCAGGTTCACCCAGAGGATCTGCGCCGCGCTCATCGGCAGCGCGAAGCCCCACAGCACCGCGATCAACACGCCCAGCACTTCCCCGCCGTTGGTCGGCAGCGTCCAGGCAATGACCTTGCGGATGTTGTCGTACACGGTCCGGCCCTCGTGAACGGCATTCACGATGGAGGCAAAGTTGTCATCGAGCAGCACCATCTCGGCGGCCTCCTTGGCCGCTTCAGTGCCCTTGATGCCCATGGCCACGCCCACGTCGGCCTGCTTGAGCGATGGCGCGTCATTCACCCCGTCGCCAGTCATTGCGACCACGCGCCCTCGCGACTGCAGGGCCCGCACGATGCGCAGCTTGTGTTGCGGGCTGGTGCGCGCGAACACGTGAGTTTTCTCCACAACGTCTGGTAGCGACGCATCTGGCACGGCATCGAGTTGGCTGCCGGTCAGCGTGCGCGGTTCGTCCCCGAGCTCGAGTTGCCAGGCGATGGCTGTCGCCGTATCGGCGTGGTCGCCTGTGATCATCTTGACAGCGATGCCGGCCGCCCTGCACTCCGCAATCGCGCGCTGGGCTTCCCGGCGCGGTGGATCGATGAAGCCCACGAGCCCGAGTATCTCGACACCACGGGCCAGGTCGTCGAAGTGCAGATGCTCATGTCCTGCCGGCATGCGCTTGGCGCCGAAGCCGAGCACCCGCTCGCCGTTCGAAGCAGCTTCGGTGAGCGCCGTTGCCCACCGTGTGCGGACAGCGTCGGACATCGGCTGCGCCATCTCCAGCAATTGCTCGGGCGCGCCCTTGACGAACACGACCGACTCCTGCGCGGGATTGCGGTGCAGCGTGGCCATGAAGCGGTGAGCGGCGTCAAACGGGATCTCGTCCACGCGCAACCACTCGCCGCGTTCATGGTCAGGATCGAGCCCGGCCTTGCCGGCAAGCGCGAGCAGCGCTCCCTCCATCGGATCTCCGACGACGGTCCATGCCCCACCAAGCTCATGGAGCGTCGCGTCGTTGCACAGCATCCCACAACGCAGCAGCGCGGTCGCGCTGGCCAGGGCGTCGGCATCGTCGCTGTCGCCGCTGGTGCGCAGACGCCCGTGAGGTGCATACCCTTCGCCGTCGACCATCAAAGTGTGTGACGGTCCAACCACACGGCAGGCCGTCATCTCGTTGCGCGTGAGCGTGCCCGTCTTGTCCGAGCAGATCACCGAGGTGGCGCCGAGCGTTTCCACGGCAGGCAGCCGGCGGATCACTGCGTTGCGCGCGGCCATGCGCTGTACGCCGATGGCCAATGTGATCGTGATCACGGCGGGCAGCCCCTCGGGGATCACCCCGACAGCCATCGCCACGACGGCCATCAGTGCATCGACCCAGCTCCATTCACGAATCCACACGGCGTAGGCGAAGAGGATCGCTGCGCCGGCAGCCACGAGCGCGGCGAAGCGGCGGCCGAATCGGTCGACCTGGCGCAGCAATGGCGTGGTCAGCGGCTCCACCGATGACAGCAGGTCGCTGATGCGCCCGAGTTCGGTGCGTGCGCCGGTGGCGACCACCACGCCGCTCGCCTGCCCGGCCGCCACCATCGTGCCGGAGAAAGCCATGCTGTGGCGGTCGCCGAGCGCGGCATCTCGTGCTGCCGGACGGTCCTGCTTCTGCGCGGCGACCGACTCGCCCGTCAGCAAGGCCTCGTCGATCAGCAGGCCGCGCGCCCGCAGCAGCCGCAGATCCGCCGGCACGCGGTCGCCCGCTTCCAGCAGCACGACGTCACCCGGAATCAGGTCCGCGACGGGCACGCTCAGGCGGCTCCCGTCGCGCAGCACATGCGCACGTGGCGAGATCAGCCGCCGGATCGCGGCCAGGGCGTTCTCCGCCCTGCCCTCCTGCAGGAAGCCGACGATCGCGTTGACCAGCACGACGGCAACAATCACCGCCGCGTCGAGCCCGTGCCCCAGCAGGGCGGCCGCTGCGGCAGCCGCCAGCAACGCATAGATGAGCGTGCTGTGGAACTGGGCAAGGAATCGGGCCAGCGGGTGGCGGGTGGGCGCCGTGGGCAACGCGTTCGGACCATGTCGAGCCAGCCGCGACACGGCCTCGGCCTGGCTGAGGCCTTCGTGCCTGCTGTCCAGCGCAGCGAGTACATCGTCGTTGGCACATGCGTGCCATGGCGAATCTTCGGGCGCATGCCGCCCTCCTTCGACGGGGCATTCCATGCGCGGGGCAGAGAATGTCGACTGCATAGGCTCCAAGCATCGGCCGTTGCGCTGGCCGCATGCTTGATGCACGTCAAGGCGAGCACCGGAAACCAGCGGTGGGCGTCCACGATGACGGCAGCCGACCGCCCCTTATGGGGTCCCGCTGTGCGCCATCAGGGCTTGATCGCCACCTTCAGCACACCCTCGCGTTGATGCCCGAACAGCTCGTAGGCATCGGTCCCGCAGATCGTCGTGGTCGTCACCTTCATCAACGCATCGAGCGACCCGCCGTCGGCAATCGGCTTCTCATCCCGGACGATACGGCCGGTTGCACAAAGATCGCTGCTTCATCTTCGCCCTATGGCACTGTCCAAATATGGTCGCAGGGCGGGCAAACCAGGATAGCTCCCCTGCTGCAAGCGGGCTTGATCTGTGTCAAATTGCGAAGCCGTCGCCCCGTCATCGCCGTCGCGCCTCCGCATGCCTGGCCAAGCGCCCTTCGAGGAGAAACTACCCGGCCCCTGGCGAGTTCGCGAGGTGTAACCGTGTCCGCGCGCCTGTCCTTACCCGCCGTGAAGAAGATCCTGCTCCTGGTAATTTCGCACTTGACCGTGGCCGCCCTGGGCTTCGGCGCGGGTGTCTATGTCTTGCCCATCCTCACGGCGCCGACCGCGCCCGCGCAGGACGAGGTGACTGCACTGGCCGCCCAGGCGCAGTTCACAGGCCGGTTCAGGCGCGACCTGACAGACAGCGACGCTCTGCACTGGGGTGAAGGCACGGTGGCGGTGAGCCGGAGCGCGGTGTCGCTGGCAGGCAGAATCGCGCCTGGACCTGACTACAAGCTTTACCTTTCGCCGGAGTTCGTGCAGACCGAGGCCGACTTCCTGCGGCTGAAGGCGAAGATGCTGCGCGTGGGCGACGTGAAAACGTTCGAGAACTTCGTCGTGCCGATGCCGGCATCGGCCGATCCGACGGCCTACAACACGGTCATCGTTTGGTGCGAATCATTCGGCCAGTTCATTACGGCGGCCCAGTACCGATGATGATGTGGCATCGGCTGTTGCCTCGAGTGGCCACCCACGAAGCAGGTTGTTGTCCACGCCCGATCCCCTAGAAAAGAGTGAATGCGGCCACCGCCATCAGTGTCGGAAACAACGCGCCCAGGAGCAACCCGCCCGCGCCGATCGTCTCGTCGGAGAAGCCGCGCTTGAGCAGCGCCACGCCTGCCGGGTTCGGCGCATTCGCAATGATCGTCAGGCCGCCTCCGGCGACCGCGCCGGCCACCAGGCTGTACTTGGCAGGTTCGGAAATGCCCGTGATCAACGAGCCGAGATAGGTCAGTGCGGCGTTGTCGGTCACTGCGGTCAGGGCCGTCGCTCCAAAGAAGAGGATCTTCGGCGACATACCGGAAACGACGGGCTGCAGCCACCATTGCTGCATGCCGCCGAGCACCACCAGACCTGCAAGGAAGAAGGCCACCAGCAGCGCCTCCTTGATGATGAGCGGGCTCTGGTGGCGTTCGTAGGCTTGCGTGAAGCCCAGGAACATCAGAAAGAGTCCGAGGAACGCGACCGGATGATGTGCCAAGACCACGACACCGACGAGAAATGCCAGGTGCACCGCCATCACGGGCAAGGGAACCTTCTCCAGCGTCGCACGGTTCACGAGCGCCGGCGCCGCAGAAAGGTGATTGCGAAGCACGGCCGTCGCGACGGTGGCGTTGAGCAGCACGGCGATGGCCGCCTTCCACCCGAAGGTGACCAGCATGAAGGCACTGTCCCAGCCCCAGGTCGAGGCAACCATCAGCACCGGGGGCGCGGCGAAGGACGTCATCGTGCCGCCGATGGAGATGTTCACGAACAGCACGCCCAGCGCGAGGTATTTGACCCGCTCCGGAACGTCTCGCCTGAAGACCTGGGGCGCGAGCATCAAGGCCGCAATGGTCATCGCCGCGGGCTCCGTGATCGCGGAGCCCAGCAGCGGCACCGCCGCCAGGCCGAGCCAGGCGGTCGCCAGCGACGTGCGCACGGGAACGCGCCGTGCCACGAAATCGATGGCGCTCATCACGGCCCGCAGGATGGGCCGGGACGCGGCCACCACCATAACGACGAAGACGAAAAGCGGCTCCGTGTACTGCCGCGATTCGGCATATGCCAAGGCCTGGTCGCCGCCGCTGATGGCCGCCATAGCCAAGACCAGCACGATCGCCCAGAAGCCGAAGACGACCTCGACTTCGCCCAAGAGATGGAAGACGCCAGCGTGGCGCGGGAAGCGCTTCGACAGCCGCTCGAACTGCTTGGCTGCGAATGTGTGAAGGAGCGCTACTGCAAAGAGGCCAGCGGCCATCAGCTCGATCGTGTGGTTGGGCATGGGGTGCGGGCGCAGAGAGACCGCGTGGCGGCCCGACCAGCGCACAAACCTGCCCCACCAAAGCGGTGTGACACCCACCCATAGTCTACCCAAGTGCCGAGGTCATGCCAGGGTCATCCATGGGGCGGGTCGTTGGGCTTCTTCGTGCATCAGTTGCTGCGTTTGCGGCGACTTCTGATTTCGCCCGAATCTGCGCCGCGCGGTTGCACGATGCACCTGCCTCGCGAATAAATGCTGGCGCACTGCGCCGCATGAAGGCCAGCGCTGGCGCGCGGTGATCCCCGCGCGTCGGACAGGCCCCTACTACTCTGCCCGAATGCCGTTGCGCAGCACGCCGACGGCGTCCACCTCGATCTCCACGATGTCACCGGCCTTCATCCACACCGGCGGATTGCGCTTGGCACCCACGCCACCGGGCGTACCGGTGACGATCACGTCGCCCGGCGCCAGCGGGGTGAAGGCCGAGATGTGCGCGATCTGGCGCGGGATGCTGTGGATCAGCTTGTCCGTGGTGGTGCGCTGCATTTCCTCGCCGTTCAGGCGCGTCACCAGCGTCATGACCTGGTCGTCCCGGATCTCGTCGCGCGTGACCATCCACGGCCCGAAGCCCCCGGTGCGCCAGAAGTTCTTGCCGGCCGTCCACTGCGGCGTGGCCGTCTGCCAGTCGCGGATGCTGCCGTCGTTGTAGCAGGCATAGCCCGCGATGTGCTCCCAGGCGTCGGCCTCGGCGATGCGTCGGCCGCCCTGGCCGATCACGACGGCGATCTCGCCTTCGTAGTCCAGCCGGGACGACTCCGGCGGCAGCACGATGTCTTCGCCATGGGCGACCTGGGACTCGGCGACGCGCAGGAACAGGGTCGGTTTCTCGGTGATCTCGCGGCCGGTCTCCCGCACGTGGTCGCCGTAGTTGAGGCCCACGCAGACGATCTTGCCGGGATTGGGAATCACGGGCAGGAGGCGCACCTCCGCGAGCGCCAGGGTGGCGCCGGCCGAGCCGAGCGCGGCCGCCGCCTCGCCGAGCAGGCCGGCGGCGATCAGCGCCTTGAGGTCCGGGGCGCGTGCGCCGAATACTTCGCGCAGATCGACGACGCGGTCGCCGAGCACTGCGCCGTAGCTGTCCTGGCCGTTGTTGTGTTGGAAGCTGATGAGTTTCATGGTCCGTCCGTGGTGGGGGTTGAAGTAAAGAGAACCTGGGCGCCCGGACGGCCGAAACCTTTCCGTTGAACGCCTAACCGAGCCGCCTGCCGATCCGCTCTGCGGCCTCGGTCACCAGGTGGACGGTCTTGTCGATGTCGACGATGGCAAGGCGCGAGGTCTCGAACACCAGCGAGATCGCTGCCCAGGCACCGCCTTCGGCCTTGAGGATCGGCGCCGCGACGGCGGCCAGCTGCGGCTCGAGCTCGCCGATCGAGACGTAGTGGCCGGCCCTGCGGATCGCCGCGTAGTGCCGGCGGAATTCGCTCCAGTCCGGCGGCAGGCCATTGCGCACGATCTCCTCGTGCCGGGCATCGAAGACCTTGCGCAGCTGCTGCGGCGTGAAGCTGGCCAGCAGCACCTTGGGCGCGCCGCCCTGGAACAGCGGGCGCGGCCGTCCCCGCCCATACGCCAGCGCGGCCGGCGCGCCGCCCATCTCTCGATGGGTGTCCAGCACCTGCGTGCCGAACAGGCTGGTGAGAACGCAATCGAAGCCGGTCGCCGCGACCAGTTCGCGCATCACCGCAATGCCTTCGCGCAGCACCGGGTCGGCCTTGCGGATGTAGTGGTCGAGCAGGATGATGCGCGGCCCCAGCGTGTACTGGGAGTCCTCCACCCGCTGCAGCAGGCCGGCCTCCAATAGCATCCGCACATAGCGATAGCCCGTGGGCAGTGAAACGTCGAGCGCGTTCGAGATGTCCTCGGCCGTGCGCGTGAGCCGGGTGTCGTCGAACAGGTCGAGCACCCCCAGCATGCGCCCCAGACTGGACATGGATTTTTCCGGCACGCCAATTCCTCCGATGTGTCATGGCGCGACGGGGAGGTATTGCGAGATGCGATCCAGATCGGGCCCCGTGCGCGCGACGCCGACGATATACCGGTCGGGGCGCAGCACGACCGCGCGCGCCGCGTGGGCGTCCAGCCAGTTGGCCAGCGGCGCCTCGGGCCGATCGATGACGATCGCGCCCGCGCGCTGCCAATGCTCGAGCGTAGCCGGCGACGCGGAGGCGATGGCCTCGGCGCTGCCGATCACCGCGCTGCGGCGGCCCAGCAGCTCGTCGAGCAGACGGCCATCGGCCAGGCGCGGCTGCGGGAAGGGCTGGCCCGCGGGCGTGCCGCAGGCGCCATCGAAAGCCCCTGCCCCCAGCATCTGCGGCGGCAGCTCGAAGATCTCGGGCCTGCCGGCGCGGAACTTCGCGTCGCGCTCGGCGGCCAGCGCCGGATCGGTGGTCTGGATGATGTTGCCCAGCCGCACGGCCAGCTCGATCAGCGCGCGCACGTGCGGCGAGCGCTCGGTCTCGTAGGTGTCGAGCAGCGTGTCCGGCGCCTGCCGCGACAGCACGGCCTCCAGCTTCCACGCCAGGTTGGCCGCATCGCGGATGCCGGCGCACATGCCCTGGCCGAGGAAGGGCGGCGTCTGGTGGCAAGCGTCGCCGGCCAGCAGCAAGCGGCCCTGGCGCCAGCCCTGCGCGATGACCGAATGGAAGGTGTAGATCGCGGCCCGTTCGAGCCGCGCCTGCTCGGGCTTCACCCACGGGGCCACCATCTGCCACAGGGAGGCGGGCTGCACGAGGGCTTCGTGATCGTCGCCGGGCATGACCATGATCTCCCAGCGGCGGCGCGGACCGACCACGTTGCAGTAGGTCATGGGCCGGGCCGGGTCGCAGTACTGCACCGTGTGGTCGGGCAGCGCCATCGGCTGCTCCAGGACCACGTCGAACACCAGCCACGGCTGGCGCAGGCCGAGGTCCTGCATCGGGCTGCCCATGTGCTGGCGCACGGGCGAGCGAGCGCCATCGCAGCCCACCACGTAGCGGGCGCGGGCCGTGCTCTCGCGCCCGCTCTGCACATCGCGCACGGACAGCGTCACGCCCTGCGCGTCCGTGACCAGCCCGGTCAACGCGTGCTGCAGCCGCAGCTCGACGCGCGGGAAGCGCGCGAGCCCCGCTCGCAGCACGGCCTCGAGCTGCGGTTGGTGGAAGTAGTAGTTGTTCGCGCAGCCGTGCGGCCCCAGGGCCGAGGTGCCGCCGCGGATCAGCATGGTGTCGCCGGCAGCGTTGACGAAGTGCATGCCCTGCGTGCCGGCACGCGCGATGGCCAGCACCTCGTCGCGCAGCCCGGCGCCTTGCAGGATGCGCAGCACCTCGCCGTCGAAGTGGATGGCGCGCGGCAGCGGGAAGATGCCCGCCTCCTTCTCGATCACCAGCACCGACAGCCCGGCGGCGCCCAGCAGGTTCGCGAGCGTCGCGCCGGTGGGGCCCAGGCCGACGATCGCGACGTCGTAGGGAGAGATCGGCTCAGCCACGCTGCTGGTCTTCCTGCATGCGCCGCGCCACTTCGGCCTGCCATTGCGCGCGGCTCATGAACCGGGCATGGCGCTTGGCGATGGCTTCGGCCTGGGCCAGGATGACTTCGTCAGGCTGCCCCAGGTCGATGGGCTCGCGCAGCGGCTGCTCGCAGTACCAGGGCGTGTCCATGAACAGCTCCAGCCGGTTGCCTTCCGGGTCGCGGCAGTAGACGGACACCGCGTTGCCATGGGTCACCGGGTGCATGTCCTGGGCGCCGTGCGCCAGCAGCCGATCGTGGAACTCGCGCAGGGTCGCGATGTCGGGCACGCGAAAGGAAATCTGGTTGACCACGTTGAAGCCCGGCTCCGCAGGCCGGCCCGTCGCGAGCACCAGTTGGTGATGCTCCGCCGGATCGCGGCTGAGAAACACCAGCTGCACTGCCCCCAGGTCGCCCGCGTCGGTCTGCGTGAAACGCAAGGCCTGCTTGTAGAAGGCGGCCACCCGGGGCAGGTCGCTGACGTACAGGCCGATGTGGCTGAACTGCAGCTTCGAGGAACTTTCCATGGTCATTGCAAATGTCTCCAGACGAGAAGCCGCACGACTTCCTCGGCAGCTACGTGATTAATTTGTGCCTCCATTATCGTATTTTGACAAATCAAGTCAAATAACTATCATGAAGGCTCGTGCAAGTGGCACGGATTCCCACAAGGAGACAACAGATGAATGATTTGAAGAAGGCCGCCCGCCACTGGCTGGCGGCCGCCCTGACGGCCGCCGTGGCGGCAAGCGCGAGTGCGCAGGCCGACTACCCGAGCAAGCCGGTGCGCATCATTGCCCCCTTCCCCGCAGGCAGCGGCCCGGATGCGAACGCCCGCGAGATCGCGGCGGAGCTGACGAAGATCCTGGGCCAGTCCTTCTTCGTCGAGAACCGGCCGGGCGCATCGAACATCATCGGCACCGAAGTGGCGGCCAAGGCACCGGCGGACGGCTACTCGCTGTACATCGGCACGACCAGCTCGCTGTCGGTGGTGCCGCACCTGTATTCGAAGCTGCCCTTCAACGCCGAGAAGGACTTCGCGCCGGTCAGCCTGCTGGGCGTGCTCAACACCGGCCTGGTCGCCACGCCCGGCGTGCCGGCCAAGGACGCACGCGCGCTGATCGCCGAGCTCAAGGCCAAGCCCGACTCGGTGACCGTGGCGACCGCCGGCATCGGCAGCTATTCGCACCTGTCGGCCGTCTGGTTCAACAACGCCGCCGGCGTGAAGACCAATCTCGTCCCCTACAACAGCAACAGCCCCTACACCGACCTGATCGCCGGGCAGGTGCAGCTGATGTTCGACGGCCTGCCCGCCGCGGCGAGCAACATTCGCGCGGGCAAGCTCAGGCTGCTGGCCATCACCGGCAAGGAGCGCCACCCGAGCTTCCCCGACACCCCCACCTTTGCCGAGTCGGGCCTGCCGGACTACGCACCCATCGCCTGGCAAGGCATCCTGGCGCCGGCGGGCACGCCCAAGCCGATCCTGGAAAAGCTCAGCGCCGCGATGCAGAAGGCCTGCCAGTCGCCCGACCTGGCCCGGAAGTGGCGCGAGTACGGGGGTGAATTGCGCTGCAACAGCCCGGCGGAGTTCACCGCCTTCATCGACGCGGACCGGGCCATGTGGGGCAAGGTCATCCGCCAGGCCAACGTGAAGCTGGACTGAGCCGAGTTCGACATCGAGAAGGCGATCCGGCTCCCCTGCTCGCAGCGGCCGCGGCACGCGGCGTCCCCATGCAACTGCTCGACCTCGAAGCCAGGGAAGGCGCCGAGGTCTACGACTGCGGGCTCGTGTTGTCGCGGCCCGACCAGCACGTGGCATGGCGCGGCGATGCGTGCGCCGACGACTGCGATGAACTGGTGGAGCGCATCCGCGGCGCCAAGGTGGAAAGCCGCAGAATCGCCTCCGACGCGCCGGCCGCGCTCGCCGCCTGAGTTCCACCGACTTTTTCGACGTGGTTCAGCGCATGAGCAGCGAGATCGCCGCCGTGCTCAAGGACCCCGACACAAAGCGCCGGCTGCAGACCGCGTACTTCGACGCCGTTGGCAGCACGCCGCAGGAGCTCGCGGCCTTCATGAACGAAGAACTCCGCCGCCGGAAGCCGGTGATCGAACGCGCCGGCCTGAAACCCGACAACTGAACCGTACATGCCAGCGCTCAAAGCCCGATCCGGAACTCGATCCGACAGGCGCGGCGAGCGCGCACGCCAGCAGCCAAGCAATCAGTTCGAAGGCTTGACGCGCCTCTGCAGCTCGATGGTCGCCACCAGCAGGAAGCCGCCCGCCATGGCCACGTTCTTCAAGAAATGGTTCATCTGGTTGCCGAACTGCGCAGGGTCGACCGACCAGAAACGGTGCGCGAGCAGACCGGAGGCCAGCGAGAACAGCGCGAGCGCCACCGCGACGCGACCCGCCTGCCAGCCGGCGAGCAACGCGATGCCGCCACCGAGTTCGAGCAGGATCGTCAGCGGCAGCACGACCTCGGGCAACGGGATTCCGAGCGTGCCGAAATAGCCGATCGTGCCGGCGTAGCTCATCGCCTTGCGAAGGCCGGCGACGATGAAGATCAACGCCATCAGCGCGCGCGCGGCGGCATAGGGGGTCTTTGGCAACGTGTTCATTCAGTCCTGGTCCAGGTTGGTCATTCAAAGGCAGGCCGACTTTAGGACCGCGAGCGGCAGCTGAGAAATGAATTGATTGGAAACGTGATATGCGCAAAACGGATGAAACCGAAGGGCGCCCGCAGCGAGCCGCTATTCCAGGAACAGGTCGGAGATGACGGACCGCAGCCACCGGTTGGCAGGGTCTTGCTGGTAGCGGTCGTGCCAATGCTGCTTGATCGCAATGACGGGCAGTTCAAAGGGTGGCGGCAGCGCCTTGACGTCGGCGATCCGCAGCAGCGCTTCTGCGACCCGTTGCGGCACCGTGACCATCAGGTCGGTGCTGGCCACCAGGCCCCCAAGGCCGAGAAAGTTCGGCAGGCGCAGCGCGACGTTGCGCCGGACCCCGAGGCGTTCCAGTTCCTGCTCCACCAAGGTATGCCCGGTGCCGGCCGCAGTGACCACCACATGGTTCTCGCGCTTGAACATGCTCCGGGTCAGGCGCGAATGAACCCGCGGATGGTCTCGGCGCAGCACACAGGAAAAGTCCTGGTCGAACAGCTTCTGCTGGTAGAAGCCCGCCTCGAGCTGAGGCATGAAGCCGACGGCCAGGTCGGCTTCCCCGGCTTCGAGCATCTTGGGCGTCTGAGCGGAGATGTGCGTGATCTCGACGTTGATGGAAGGCGCGATGTCGCGCAGCCGATTGATGAGCGCAGGCAGCAGGGCCAGATGGCTGATGTCGGTCATGCAGATGCGGAATGTCCGATGCGCCTTGGAAGGCTCGAAGCCCGCCTGTTGCCTCGTGATGCCACGCAGCAGCTGCAGCGCCTGGCGGATCGGCGCTACCAGCGTTGTGGCGTGCGGCGTCGGTTGCATGCCCTCTGAAGTGCGCACGAAGAGCGGATCGCCGAAGTGGCGTCGCAGCCTCCCCAGCGCAATGCTGATCGAGGACTGCGCCATGTCCAGGTTCTCGCCCGCTCGCGAGACGCTGCGCGTCTTGTAGACCTCGTCGAAGACGGCGAGCAGCTTCAGATCCATTATTTAGATTCCCGTTTTTCGGTATTGAGCGCATGGCATTGTCGAAATAGTGGGCCAAACCTAGCATCCACGCAATCCCGAAACCTACCGAGATCTGCCGATGCAAACCCCCACGCATGCCACCCTGACCGAACCCAGCCGCGAGACGCCCGTCTGGGGCGAATTCGACGTCGTCGTCCTTGGCGGCGGCCCTGCGGGAATTGCCGCAGCCGCGGCCGCGGCGCAGGCAGGTCAATCCACCTTGCTGATCGAGTCCTACGGTTTCCTGGGGGGCATGGGGACCGCGGCCGGCGTGACGAACTTCTGCGGCTTGCACGCCAATGTGTACGGCACCATCAAGCAGGTCGTCCATGGCGTGGCCGGCGACTTGCTGGACCGGATGCGCGCGTTGGGGGGCCTGAACGAGCCCCACATGCTCTTCGGCAACAAGATCGCTGCACAGGCGTATGACAACGCGGCCTTCAAGGTCGCGGCCGATGAGCTGGTGCTGGCCAGCGGCGCGAAGCTGCTGTTTCACGCCAACGTGGTCGGCGTGCTCATGCGCGAGGCCGGCGTCATTCGCGCGGCCCTGATCGAGACGAAATCAGGCCGCCACGCGGTGCTTGCCAAGACCTTCATCGACTGTTCGGGCGACGCAGACCTCGCGGCCTTTGCGGGAGCGCCCTTCGAGAAGGGCACGAGCGGCCACGACATGATGTACCCGTCCACGATGTTCCGGGTCAACGGCGTGAATGCGGCACTGGCGGGCGATGCATTCGACAAGTTCGATCACCTGATGCAGGAAGCCGAAAAGGCCGGGCGCAAGTTCCCGCGCAAGACGCCCATCATCCGGCCGCAGAAGAACCCTGCCGAGTGGCGCGCCAACGTGACCCAATTGGCCAACGCGGATGGCGGTCCGGTCGACGGCACCGATGCCGCGCAGCTGAGCGATGCCGAGGTGCAGGGGCGCCGGCAGATCGTGGACTTCTTCCAGTTCCTGCGCGAATGGGCGCCGGGCTTCGAGGACTCGTACATCCTGGAGATCGCGCCGCAGGTCGGTGTGCGCGAAACGCGCCGCGTGGTGGGCGATTACCAGTTGACCGAGGACGACGTCCTGCAATGCGCCAGCTTCGAGGACACCATCGGCGTGAACGGCTGGATGATCGAAGAGCACGTGGCGGGCAACATCGCATTCAAGTGGCAAAACATCCCCCACTGCCGGGGCTTCAATCACCTGCCCTATCGCATGCTGCTGCCGCTGCGGGTGGACAACCTGCTGGTTGCCGGCCGCTGCGCCTCCATGACGCACATGGGCCAGTCGGCGGCGCGCGTGTCAGGCGGCTGCTTTGTCATGGGCCAGGCCGCCGGCATGGCCGCCGCGCTGGCCATCGAGGCGAATGTTCGGCCACGCGATCTGAATGTTCAAGACCTGCAAGCCCGGCTGGAGGCCGCCGGTGCCTACCTGGGGCGCGAAACGGCCTGAGCGCACATCCGCTTCGCGATCCAACCTGGAGACAAACTTGAAAAGACGCAGACTCAACATCGTGGCATGGGCCGCCGCCCTGACCATCATCGCTCCCTTGGCCTCGGCGCAGCCCAGCAACGCCGCAACGGCCTGGCCTTCGAAGACGGTACGCATCCTGGTCGGCTTCCCCGGCGGCTCGACGCCGGACATCGTGGCGCGCAGCCTCGCCGAGCCGCTGTCCAAGGTCTTGGGGCAAGCCGTCATCGTCGAGAACAAGGCGGGCGCGTCGGGCAACATCGCCGCTGACCAGGTGGCGAAGGCCACCGACGATCACACCTTGGGCGTGGTCATCAACGGCAACCTGACCTCCGCCAGGATGCTTTATCCAAGGCTCCCGTACGACCCCGCCAAGGACTTCAGCTGCATCTCGCTGCTCGCTACTGCACCTCTGATGCTCGTGGCGCCCGCCAAATCCCCGGAGGGGGCGGCATTCTTTTCTGCGGCCGCCCAGAATGGCGACAAGTGGTCCTATGGATCGGTCGGCAATGGTTCGGTGGCTCACTTGGGCATGGAGGTGCTGAAGGCGAAGGTCAAAGGCCTTGCGCCTGTGCATGTGCCGTTCAAGGGGAATCCCGAGGTCATCACCGGCCTGCTCAGCGGTGAGATCCAGATGGCCCTGGTCCCGCCGGGTATTGCCATGCCGCAAGTCAAGGCCGGCAAGCTCAAGGCGATCGGACTCACGAGCGGTCGCAGCGCGGTCGCGCCTGAAGTGGCCCCATTGGCCGATGCAGGCGTGCGCGATTTCACGCTGGAAGTGTGGACGGCGCTGGTGGGCCCCGCCAGGCTATCCAAAGCCGCGCAGGACCGCTTGAACGCCGAAGTGCCGAAGATCATCCGCGACGCCGACACGCGCCAGAAGCTCTTGAACCAGGGCTGGCAAGCGGTGGGCTCTTCGCCGGATGGGCTGAAGAGCCGCATCAAGGACGAGGCCGCGATCATGAGCGACATCATCTCTGCCCGGGGGATCAAGCTGGAATAGGCGACCCTCTGCGGGTCAGCCCCATTTCATTCGAGCCGGGGATTGACGATATTTCCGCCGGAGGCGTCACAAACGCCCGCGTCAGGACGTCTTGTAAGCATGGACGGCCGCATGGGGCGACCGTCCGGCAATCACCAGACAAAACTGGACGGAAAGGTACTCACATGAAGATCGTCGTCATCGGCGGCAGCGGGCTCATCGGATCGAAGCTGGTGCCGAAGCTTCGCCAAAAAGGACACGAGGTCGTCGCTGCCTCGCCGTCGACGGGCGTCAATGCCCTGACCGGCGAGGGATTGGCCGAGGCCCTGAAGGGCGCGCAGGTGGTCGTGGATGTCTCCAACGCGCCCTCGTGGGAGGATGCCGCGGTCCTGAACTTCTTCGAAACCTCGGAACGCAATCTCTCGGCCGCCGAAGAGGTGGCGGGCGTCAAGCACCACGTCGCGCTGTCGGTCGTCGGCACCGAACGGCTCCTCGCCAGCGGCTACTTCCGCGCCAAGATGGCGCAGGAGAAGCTGATCGAGGCGTCGCCCATCCCCTACACCATCGTGCGCGCGACGCAGTTCTTCGAATTCGTCGCCGGCATCGCGCAGTCGGGCGCGGAAGGCGACACGGTCCGGATGTCCACCTCGCTCATCCAGCCCATCGCGGCTGAAGACGTCGCGCAGGCGCTGTCGGACATCGCGCTGGCGGAGCCGGTCAACGGGATGGTGGAGGTCGCCGGCCCCGTGGCGCTGGGCATGGACAAGCTGGTCGAGCAGTTCCTGCGCGGCACCGGCGACGCTCGCCGGGTCGTCCCCGACCCCGAAGCTTCCTATTTCGGCACGCCGGTCAACGACCAGTCGCTCACGCCGGGCAAGAACCCGCGCCTCGGCACGATGAGCTTCGCGAAGTGGCTCGAGACCGCAGGCAGGAAGGAATAGGAACCGCGCGGCGTCCGCGGCCGCCAAGGAGAAAGCGCGAATGAAAGTCGAACGTATGGAGTTCCCGGGCGCTCAAGGCCACCGTCTCGCCGCGCGTAT
The DNA here is from genome assembly GCF_057657375.1 of Variovorax sp. Soil_C_12. Classification (NCBI taxonomy): domain Bacteria; kingdom Pseudomonadati; phylum Pseudomonadota; class Betaproteobacteria; order Burkholderiales; family Comamonadaceae; genus Variovorax; species Variovorax sp. Soil_C_12. The sequence goes on from NZ_JBDGIO010000003.1 coordinate 151,426, forward strand.
GGACACGCCGGACTCGGAGGTGCGGGCCTACGCACTGTTCGCTCACTGCTTCACTTGCGGCAAGGACATCTTCGCGGCGAGCCGTATCGCGCAGACGTTGACGGAGCACGGCATCGGGGTCTTGCGCTTCGACTTCACGGGCCTGGGTGCCAGCGAGGGCGAGTTCGCCAACACGAACTTCTCCTCGAACATCGCCGATCTTCTTGCGGCTGCGGCCTACCTGCGCGAAACCGATCGAGCGCCGCGGCTCCTGATCGGCCACAGCCTTGGTGGCGCGGCCGTGCTTGCTGCCGCGCAACGCCTGCCGGAGGTGCGCGCCGTGGTCACGCTGTGCGCCCCCAGCGACCCCGCGCACGTGACGGGCCTGTTTCGAACGAGCCTGGACGCCATCGAGGCCGAAGGCGAGGCAGAGGTGCAGCTGGCAGGCCGTCCCTTCAGGATCAGGCGCGAGTTCCTGACGGACGTCGCCGAGCACCGGCTGACTCAGCAGATCGCGCAGCTCGGCAAGCCCTTGCTCGTGATGCACGCGCCGCTGGACGCGACCGTGGACATCTCCAATGCCACGCGCATCTTCATGGCAGCCAGGCATCCGCGCAGTTTCATCTCGCTGGACGATGCAGACCACCTCCTCACGCGCAAGCGGGATGCGGCCTACGCGGCCAACCTGATCGCGGCGTGGAGCGAGCGATACCTGGTCGACGCGCCGTGACGGCCCCTCACTCGCGCGACGCGAGTTCGTCGCGCACCGCGGTGACGTGATCGCCGACCTTGGCGATCGCATCCCGCAGCGTTGCCTCGTTGCATCGAAGCTGCATGCACCAATACTGCGCCTCCACCGGATCGTCGACGTGAATGCGGCCAGGATCGATCGGCTTGAAATGGCTCAGGTCTTCGGGCATGCGGCCTCCTTGGTCAGTCTGGGCGGCCCTTTATAGACCTCGGCGCGCCGCTGTGCAAGGCTGCGTCGCGCGCGAGGTTTCCGTCAAGCCGGTTTCTTGAATGCGGGTGGGCGCGCCGGCTCTCATTCGTCGCCGAGCTGCAAGCCGCTCGGCCGGCGCTTCTCGATCGCGAACTTGAGCAGCGCCGCCGAGCGAAAGATGCCGTGCGCGAACTTGCCGTAGGGCAAGGTGAGGAACAGCGCCATCACCACCCCGAGGTGCACCGCCAGCAGCAGGGCCATGAAGCGCGTGTCGCGCCAGGCCAGCAGCGCGAGCCCGGTGAGGCTGGTCAACAGCAGCAAGGCGATGAAGCCGCGGTCCATGGGCCGCTGCGCCGTGTCGCCATGCGCCGGGTCGCGCCGCAGGTTCATCCACAGCAGGCCCAGCGGGCCGATCACCAGCCCGATGCCGCCGGCCGTGCCCAGCAACACCGGCAGGCTGGTGAGCGCATAGGGGGCCTGCAGCCCCAGCAGGTAGTGATAGAGCGTCGCCACGCAGGTGGACGCGAAGCACAGCAGGAAGCCGTAGAAGGTGAAGTGATGGAAGCGCCGCCGCCACAGCGTGAAGCGGTCGTCCTCGTTGTTGCAGCCTTCGCCGTGGCCGCCGTCGAGGTACTTGAGGCGCAGCGCGTCGCGCGTGGCTTCGGCGGCCGCGCCGTTGGCCGGCGAGCCATCGCGACCTGGCGAGACCTCGCGCCAGAAGCGGCGCAAGCCCATGCCCAGCGCGAAGACGACAAAGAGGAACACCGCGCCGAACACGCCCGCCAGGAAGTTGTGCGGAAAGATCGCGTAGAAATTGCCGGCCAGGGGCTCGTGCAGCAGCGACCCGGACATCGCCACGGCCAGCACCAGGAACAGCGCCAGCCCGCCGGCCAGCGCCATCGCGACCGTGAGGCCGGCGCGGCCATAGAGCGTGCCCAGGGCCGGCGGCCACGCGTAGTCGTGGTAGGTCTGCATCCGCACCTGCGCCATCGCCCGCGGCACGTTGACCGCGAACTCGTGGGGCGGCGCGTACTGGCAGGCGTGCAGGCAGGCGCCGCAGTTGTGGCACAGGTTGGCGAGGTAGTGCGTGTCGGCCTTGCCGAATTCGAGCCGGCGCGTCATCGCGGGAAATACGGCGCAGAAGCCTTCGCAGTAGCGGCAGGCGTTGCAGATCTGCAGGATGCGGGAGACCTCCTCCTCGGTCGCCGTGAGCGGCAGCGCGGGCCGGATCGGAATGACGCGCGGGTTGGCCGTTCCAACCCCGTCCGCATCCGACCTGGCGCGCGCGACGAGTTCAGTGAGCGGCTGCAACGGCGGTCTCCATCGATGTCCTTGCCTTGTCGTTCAATGCGCAGCGCGCGGCCTGCGTACCGGCGATGCGGCCGAAGGCCGTGCCGATGCTCATGCCCACGCCCGCGGTGTAGCCCTGCCCCAGCACGTTGCCGGCCATCATCTCGCCGGCCACGAAGAGGTTGGGGCTCGGACGGCCGGCAAAGCGCACCGCCGCCGTCTCGTCGACCTTCAGGCCGAGGTAGGTGAAGGTAATGCCGGGCCGCAGCGGGTAGGCGTAGAAGGGCGCGCTGTCCAGCGGACGCGCCCAGTGGGTCTTGGCCGGCACCAGGCCTTCGGTGTGGCAGTCGTCCAGCGTCGTATGGTCGAAGCTGCCGGCGCTGCAGGCAGCGTTGTAGTCGTCGATGGTCTGCAGGAAGGTGGTCTCGTCAAGGCCGATCTTCCTGGCGATCTCGCCCAGCGTATCGGCCTGCGTGCCCGGGAACACCGGCGGCATGAATCGGCCCACGGCCTTGCGGTCGATCACCGACCACGCGATCTGCCCCGGCTGCATGGCGACCAGCCGGCCCCAGATCGCATAGCGCTTGGGCCAGAAATCCTCGCCTTCGTCGTAGAAGCGCTTCGCCTCGCGGTTGACCACCACGCCGAGCGACACGCAGTCGATGCGGGTGCAGATGCCGCCGTCGTAGAGCGGCGCGCGCGCGTCGATGGCGACGCAGTGCGACTGCGAGGGGTCGCCGACGGTGTCGGCGCCGGCATCGATCATGTGCTTCAGCAGCACGCCCGTGTTGAAGCGCGTGCCGCGGATCAGGAAGTTGTCGGCGGGCCATTCCCCCCGCTCGTTCTGGCCCCAGGCCTCGCGCAGCCATTCGCGGTTCGATTCGAAGCCGCCGCAGGCCAGCACACAACTCTTCGCCTCGATGCGCTCGCCGGCGGCGGTGCGCGCCGCGACGAAGCGCTCGCCGTCGAGTTCGATGGCGAGCACGGGCGTGTCGTAGCGAATCGCCACGCCCAGCCGCTCGGCGCTGCGGTAGTAGGCGTTGACCAGCGCCTTGCCGCCGCCCATGAAGAAGGCGTTGGTGCGCGCCACGTGGAGCGCGCCCGAGAGCGGCGGCTGGAAATGCACGCCGTGGCTGCGCATCCAGTCGCGGCAGCTCGAGGAAGCACGGACCACCAGCCGCGCGAGCTTCTCGTCGGTGCGGCCGCCGGTGACCTTGAGCAGGTCCTGCCAGTACTCCTCTTCGGGATAGGCATCGACCAGCACGTCCTGCGGCGCGTCGTGCATGCAGCGCAGGTTGCGTACATGCTGCGAGTTGCCGCCGCGCCATTCCCGAGGCGAGGCCTCCAGCATCAGCACCGAGGCACCGGCCTCGCGCGCCATCAGCGCGGCGCAGAGCGCGGCATTGCCGCCGCCGATCACCAGGACATCAAGGGGAGTCATGCACTGCGTTCTCTTGTCTTCATCGAAGGAAGCAGCAACTGTAGGAAGGGGAGCGCCCTCTGCCCAGGGGGCGCATCGCATGGCCCCTTCACGAATCGTGATGGGTCAGAGAACTAACGCGCGCCGTCCGCCAGCGATGCACCGGGCCAGTGCCCGGCACGCACCAGCGCCTGCGCGGTGTCCGTCAACACGATGCGCACCGCCAGCGCCGCGGGCGAGAGCTCATCGTCCGACAGGCTGCACACCGCATTGCGGCGCCGAGCCTCGCGATCGGCCAGCGGCGCCATGTGAAAGCGCTCCGCCGCATCCGGCCACCGCCCCACCGCCGCGCCGGGCTGCACCGTCGCGCCGAAGCCGGCGTCGACGGTGTCCATGAGCATCGCCAGCGAATCGATCTCGGCCACCAGATGCGGCACCACCCCTTCACGCAGAAAGGCGGCATCGATCACGCTGCGCAGCCCGTGGGTGCCCGTGGGCAGGATCAGCGGCAGCCTGGCCAGCCGGGCGGTGGAGATGCTGCGCGTGCTCGTCGCGGCGCTGGCCGACATGTGGCGGCGGGCCCGGATCAGCAGCAGCTTCTCCTCCAGCAGCGGCATCACGCTCCAGCGCCTCGCGGCCTGGGTGTTGAAGAGGACCGCCAGGTCGAGCTGCCGGGCATTGAGCATCGCCGTCAGGTGGCCCGAGAGGCTTTCGACCATGTGCAGGCGCACGTCCGGATAGCGCTCGCGCATCGCGCGCATGAAGGGCATGGCCAGCACGGCCGCGGTGGTCGGCGCGAGCCCGACGCTGACGGTGCCCGTCAGCCGCGCATGCTTGGCGACGCGCGCGGCCTGGTCGGCATGCCGCAGCGTCAGCTGCGCTTCGCGGAAGAAGGCCAGGCCCGCTTCCGTGGGCACCGCGCCCTTGGCCGTGCGTTGCAGCAGGCGCGTCGCCAGCTCGCTCTCGAGCCGGCTGATCTGCTGGCTGAGCGCCGATTGCACGAGGTCGAGGTCGATCGCCGCGCGGCCGATGCTGCCGAGCTCGACCGTGCGAACGAAGTAGCGGAGCTGGCGCAGTTCCATGTGGGGCCGATCGAAGGAGGCAGCGGCGATCCTCGCATACCTTCACGCGGCGAACTCGGGCGACCGGGCCACCACCGCGCCGATCTCCTGCATCAGCGCCCGCGCGCCCGGCGAGGGGAAGGCGCCCTGGCGCTGCGTGAGTCCGATCCGGCGCTGCGTCTTGTCGAGTGGAAAGTTCAAGACGACCAGGCTGCCGTCGCGAATCTCGTAGCGCAGCTGGTGCGCCGAGATGGCGGTCAGCATGTCGCTCTCCAGCAGCAGCCCGCGCAGCACTGCGAGGTCGCCGGTCTCGACGGCAGGCACCGGCGCGGCCTGCTTCGCCTCCGAGAAGAAGCGCTCCAGCAGCTCGCGCGACGGCGAGCCCGGCCGCGAGAGCACCCAGCTCGCCTGGCGCAGCGCGTCGAAGTCGATGCTGCGTGCGGCGCGCGCCAGCGGATGGCCGGCGCGCGCGATCACTGAAATGCGGTCCTCGAACAGCGCTTCCTGCTGCAGGTCCTTCGCCTCCTCGTCGCTGCGCAGCGCGCCGAGGATGAAGTCGATGTCGCCGCTGCGTAGCGATGCCGCCAGCGCGTCGTACGGGCTCTCGACCGTCGCGACGTGCAGCCCCGGATGGCGCGCGAGCAGCGAGGCGATCGCGAGCGGCAGGATCTGCGTGCGCCCGAGCGGCAGCGCACCGACGTTCACGCTGCCCTGCAGCGTCCCCTCGCTGGCCGCGATGTCCGGGCCGATGTGGCGCAGCTCGGCCAGCACCCGCTTGAAGTGGAAGGCGGCGATCTCGCCGGCCGGCGTCGGCGACAGCCCGCGCGCGGTGCGATCGAAGAGCGCGACACCGAGTCCGGATTCCAGGTCCTTCAGCGCACTGCTGATGGCCGGCTGCGTGATCCCGAACTCGCGCGCCACGGTGAGCATGCTGCGCTTCTCCACCAGGCTCGCGACCACCGCGAGACGCCGGCCGTTCAGGATCGATGCGAACAGCGAGTGGACATCGGCAGAAGCCCCGATGCCGCCGCGCGCCACGAGCTGCGCCCGCGCATCCTCGAACTCGCGCTCGATGCGGCGCGCGCGCACCAGCACCAGCTCGCCGTAGGAGTTCAGCGCCATGCCGCGCGCGCGGCGCTCGAACAGCGGCCGGCCCAGCTCGCCCTCGAGTTCGGAGATGGCGCGCGTGACGCCCGAGGCCACGCGGTACAGCGACTCCGCGGCGCCGGCAATGCTGCCGGCCGCGGCCACGGCCGAGAACGCGCGCAGGTGCCGCAGGTTGATGCCGAGGGCAGCAGCGTGCGTCCTGCCTATAACTTTGTGTCGTTCGCGTTCGCGCGCCATCGTCTGCACTCCTTACCGGGCAGCGAGCTCTGAGTGTTCTGGGTGTAAACCCTAGCACATAAGAAAGTCTGAGGGCAGCGCAAGGCGAACTCACCCCACGCGGCGGCATGCGCAATCACACTCTCGGCATGCCCGATTCACTGCATTTCCCCCGGCCCTCGCGCCGACTGGAGGCCCGATGATCATCGACTGCCACGGCCACTACACGACCGCTCCCAAGGCACTGGAAGACTGGCGCAACCGGCAGATCGCCGGCATCCAGGACCCGTCGGCGAAGCCCGCGGTGTCGCAGCTGAAGATCAGCGACGACGAGCTGCGCGAGTCGATCGAAAGCAACCAGCTGCGCCTGATGAAGGAGCGCGGCAGCGACCTCACGATCTTCAGCCCGCGCGCCAGCTTCATGGCGCATCACATCGGCGACTTCGAGGTGTCCTCCACCTGGGCCGCCATCTGCAACGAGCTGTGCTTCCGTGTGAGCCAACTCTTTCCCGAGCATTTCATCGGCGCGGCCATGCTGCCGCAGTCACCGGGCGTGGACCCGCGCTCGTGCATCCCGGAGCTGGAGCGCTGCGTCCGGGACTACGGCTTCGTCGCCATCAACCTCAACCCCGACCCCTCCGGCGGCCACTGGACCAGCCCGCCGCTGTCCGACCGCCACTGGTACCCGCTCTACGAGAAGATGGTGGAGCACGACATTCCGGCGATGGTGCACGTGAGCACGAGCTGCAACGCCTGCTTCCACACCACCGGCGCGCACTACCTGAATGCCGACACCACCGCCTTCATGCAGTGCCTGACCTCGGACCTCTTCAAGGACTTCCCGACGCTGCGCTTCGTCATTCCGCACGGCGGCGGCGCGGTGCCCTACCACTGGGGGCGCTTCCGCGGCCTGGCGCAGGAGCTGAAGAAGCCGCTCCTGAAAGACCACCTGCTCAACAACATCTTCTTCGACACCTGCGTCTACCACCAGCCGGGCATCGACCTGCTGACGCGCGTGATCCCGGTCGACAACATCCTGTTCGCCAGCGAGATGATCGGTGCAGTGCGCGGCATCGATCCGGAGACGGGCTTCAACTACGACGACACGCGGCGCTACGTCGACGCCACGCCGATGCTCGACGACGACGCCCGGCACAAGGTGTTCGAGGGCAACGCTCGCCGCGTGTACCCGCGCCTGGATGCCGCGCTCAAGGCCAGGGGCCTTTGACGAACTCGATCAAAAGGAGCTGACCATGTACGAACTCGGAGTCGTCCACCGGAACATCGAACGCGCAGAGAGCGCCACGGCCGACGCACTGGCTGCGCTGGGCTCTGCGACCGTGCACGAGGCCATGGGACGCGTCGGCCTGCTCAAGCCCTACATGCGCCCGATCTATCCTGGCGCGCAGGTGTCCGGCACCGCCGTGACGGTGCTGCTGCCGCCCGGCGACAACTGGATGCTGCATGTGGCGGCCGAGCAGATCCGCCCCGGAGACGTCGTGGTCGCGTCCACCTTCACCGATTGCACCGACGGCTACTTCGGCGACCTCCTGGCCACCAGCTTCCAGGCGCGCGGCGCCCGGGCGCTGGTGATCGACGCGGGCGTGCGCGACGTGCGCACGCTGGCCGAAATGAGATTTCCGGTGTGGAGCCGCGCCATCAGCAGCAAGGGCTGCGTCAAGGCCACGCTCGGCTCCGTCAACGTGCCGGTGGTGTGCGCAGGCATGCTGGTGCACCCCGGCGATGTGATCGTCGCGGACGACGACGGCGTGGTCTGCGTCCCGCGCGCCCTGGCCTCGCAGACGCTCGAAGCCGCCAGGAAGCGCGAGGCCAACGAGGGCGAGAAGCGCGCCAAGCTGGCTTCCGGCGTGCTGGGCCTCGACATGTATTCCATGCGCGAGCCGCTGGCGAAAGCCGGCCTGCGCTACATCGACTGATTCGAAAGACGCATCCATGCATCTGAACAGCCTGAGCACCTTCGCTGCCGTTGCCGCCACCTCGCTCGACTGACGCCGGACAAGGAAAAGCATCATGGCTCGCATCATCGGCGCCGTCGCCTGCTCCCACCCCCCACCATCGGCTTCGCCTTCGACAAGAGCAAGCAGCAGGGTCCGGTGTGGGCTCCCATCTTCGAGGCCTTCGCGCCGGTGCAGCAGCTGGGCGCGGTGGTGGGCGTGTCCAACCTGCACATCTATGCCGCCATGCGCCAGCAGACCCGAGCAACTGGCGGCGCTGCTCGACAGCGAGATCAAGCGCTGGAGCGATGTGATCGCACGAGCCAAGATCCCGCGCCAATGAACTTCTCGTTGCACTGACCATGAACCCACCCCTGCTCATCATTTCGTCCATGGCCACGCGCGCGCTGCTCGAAGAGCTCGCGGCGGCCTACGCGCAGCGCACCGGCGCGGCCGTCGCCCTCGAATCGGTGGGCGGGGTCGAAGCCGCGCGGCGCGTATCGGCCGGCGAGCCTTTCGATGGAGTGGCGCTCGCCTCCGACGCGATCGACAAGCTGGCCGCGGCCGGCAAGGTCGACGCCGCCGGCAAGGTCGACCTGGTCCGCTCGGGCGTCGGCGTGGCCGTGCCGGCGGGCGCCGCGCGGCCCGACATCGCGACAGAAGACGCGCTGCGCCGCGCCGTGCAGAGCGCGGCCCGCATCGGCTACTCGACGGGTCCCAGCGGCGTCGCGCTGATCGCCCTGTTCCAGCGCTGGGGCATCGCCGGCGAGCTCGAAGGCCGGCTGGTGCAGGCGCCGCCGGGCGTGCCGGTCGGCTCGCTGCTGGCGCGCGGCGACGTGGCCCTGGGCTTCCAGCAGATGAGCGAGCTGCTGCAAGTCGAGGGCATCGACCTGCTGGGGCCCTTGCCGTCGTCGGTCCAGATCACGACGGTGTTCTCCGCCGCGCCGTGCCTCGCGTCGGCCCGGCGCGACGCCGTACGTGCGCTGCTCGAATTCATTGCCTCGCCGGACACCGCCGAGGCCAAGCGTCGCCACGGCATGGAGGCGGCATCATGAGATGCCGAGCCTGCCCCCAAATCGAAAGCAGGCCGATCACTCGGGCAGACCGCACTCGACGAGGCCGCGGCAAAACCGCGACCCATGGTCTGGATCTTGAAATGGCCACCTTCTCAGGTCGCGCAGCCGGAACTCGGGAAAACCTGCCCGCAGGGTATCGGCCGCTCGCCGCGCCAGGTCGAACTGGCCTGCATGCCACGCGGCCGTCGTGAGAAGTAGAAGGTACCGAGGGACGTTGCGCTCGCGTTGGTCGGCGCGCTGGGCCCATTCGACGGCATCGTCGTAGCGCTGGAGAACGAAATATCCGAGCGCCACGCTCTGCATGAACCATGCGTTGGCAGGGAAGCGAGGATTGGCTTCGACCGCCTTCAGGCAATGAGCAACACCTGCTGCAGCATCCCCTGAAAAGATCATCGCGGCGCCAAGAAGGTCCATCGCCATGATGTGGGTTGCGTTCAGCTCCAAACTTCGTCTGGCCTCGCGAATGGCAGAGCCAATATCACGCTCGCCATAGAGGTGGAACGTTCCGAGAATCGAATGGCTGAAATCGCTTCGCTCGTTCAGGTCGATGGCCCTCTGCGCAAGACGTCGGCAGTCGGCGGCGTCTTCGGGGGACATCTCCTTGTAGCCGCAAATGACCTGCGTCATCGCGCCGGCCGCGCGAATGCTCAGCGCCATGAAATTGTCTGGACTCCTGGCGATCACCCGGTCGATCAGGTCCCTGGAGCGCTGCCAATCGGCGGCCCTGGAGCACAGAAGAATATGACCCGCCTGCGACAGCAGTTCCTCGTCGCTGAGTTCTTCGGGCGCATGGCGGGCGGCCATTTCGGTCTCGCGCGCATGAATTTCGTAGCGCACCGCCGTTGAGGCGTGCAGGGCAAGATCGTCGATCGCCTGGAATACATCGGTCGATGTGGAGTCGAAGCGCTGCGACCAGAATTCCTTTGTCGTGTGCTGATCGAGCAGATGGACAGTGACCCGCACACGGCCTGCGGCGTTCTGGACTCTTCCTCTTACCGCATAGTCGGCCATTTCGGCGGAGGTGACCACGGAAAGCCCGGTCAGCTTTGCAAGCGCAGACCCTATTTCTTCGGTCGCCGCGGTGGCAAGCAGTCGACCCTGCGCGTCGTCGCCGAGTGATTCCAACGCAAACAGCATCACGCTCGGCTTGGCGTCCGGGCTTCTCGACCTGCGGCTCGGGGGCGCGGCCCGAGGCGGCGGCGCGCCCGTGCCGTCGGTGTGGACGCGAAATGCCCGAACGGGGTACGGTATGTTCTTGACCGATTGCACGCCCAGATCCTCGAAGGTCGCCTGGAGTCGATTGCGTACGGCCTCCTGGGTCATTCCCGAGATGGTCAAGCCACCCGGGTGGGCCAGCCCTTCCAGCCGCGCAGCGATATTCACGCCATCGCCATAGATCGTGCCGTCGGCCTTTTCAATCACATCGCCCAGATGCACGCCGATTCGAAATCGCATTTGATGATCGTCGGGAGCCTGCCCGATCGACGCATTGAGCGTCTTCTGTATCGCGAGGGCCGCCGTCACTGCTCCGATCGCCGTCTCGAACATGGCGAGCACCGAATCCCCGGCCATGTCGATCACATGGCCTTGGTGAGATTCGATCTGAGCCTTGAAGACGCTGCGCCCAACATCGAGCGCAGCGATGGTGCTGCGCTCGTCTCTAGCCATGAGCCGCGAATAGCCCGAAACGTCCGCAACCAATATGGCCGCCAGGCGCTGCCGAATGCCCGTGTCGTCCATTGCCAGCCCCGATGATGGAGAGCAGGATCGTAGACCTCAACACGCGGCGCCGCCATACGTGCTGCCATCCTGAATCAGCCGGCTTTGCCGCGGGCGGATTTCCTCTTCGGTTCAGCGCGCGGCGTCTCCGCGCCCGCCGAGGCACTGCCGGCGTTCGCCCGGTCGAGCCACAGCAAAGCCTCGACGTGCGACATGAAGCGGTGGAGGTACTCCGGGGACAGCTCGCGCATCAGCATGAGTGCGCGATGCACGAGTTGGTGCGAGTTGAGCGGGCCCGCATTCTCCGGCACGGCCGCGAGGGTCTGGGTCAGCCGCCGATCGGCACTGAGCCTGGACCAGGTGCTGCGGAAATAGCTGAGCGTCTTCAGCTCCTGAGAGGAGGAGGAGGAAGAGGACAAGCCGGGCACGCCAGCGCCTGCCGCCGCGCCCTCCCCCTGTGACGGCGCCGGCCGGGAGATGGCGTCCACGAGTTCCGCAAGCGGCCCGCGAGGGGTTTGGCCTTTCTGCGCCGCGCCGGCAGTGCCTTCCGCGGCGGGAATCTTGGCCAGATCCTCGGCATACGCGGCCAGCAGTTCACGCAGCTTGGCGTCCAGGATGTGCCGCGTTTCGCCGTGGTGCGTGGCGGCCCGCCTCGCCAGCGCTTCGATGAAACGGAAGCGCACGGGGTCGCGGCGATGATCGCCACGCGCGCGGCATGCGTCGATCATCGCGCCGGCGTCCAGGGCCGAGGCCGTGGACGCCGCGCCGCTTTCCGAGTTCAGCTCACTACTCACGAGACTTCGAGTCGGCATGGGACTGCCTCGGCGCCGGCGCCATCTCCACGCGCCGATTCTTCGACCGCCCCTCGGCATCGGCATTCGACGCCACGGCCTGCTCGGAACCGAAGGCGGCGGCGAAGACCGAGGACGATGGAATGCCCTCTTCGATCAAGGCCCGCGTCACCGTCAGCGCCCGCTGGGCAGACAGCTCCCAGTTGTCGGCAAAGCGGCGGTTGCCGTCCCGCAGCTGCCGGTCGTCGGTGAAGCCGCTCACCATCAGCACTTCGTCGCGGGCCTGGAGGTAGGTGCCCAGCGGCACGCTGAGGCTCTTCAGCAGCTGCCGGCCTTCGGGCTGCAGCTCCGCGGAACTGGAAGCAAACAGCACGCTGCCGCTGATGCCGATGCGCCCGTTGCTGAGCGTCACCCGGCCCGCCGCCAGAGGGACCGCCAGGGCCTTCTCGAGGGCCTGCAGCCGCTGCGCCTGCGCCTCGCGCTTCTTGATCTCGGCCTGCAGCTGGGTCGTGAGCTCCAGCTGCATGCCGATCGCAAACACGAGGATCAGCACGAAGGCGCCCAGCAGCCCCGACATCAGGTCGCCGAAGATCGCCCAGACCGGCACGCTCGGCTCCAGGCCGGCGTCGTCGACGTCTTCCCGCATCACGCCTCGCTGCCCGCTGAGGCCCGCTCGCCGGCGAGCCGCTGCAGATCCTCGACGATCTGCTTCTGCGACATGATGCTCAGGTCGATGACCTCCCTCGCCTGCGCGACGTAGTAGGCCAGCTGCTCGTCGCTGCGCGCGATGGACTTGCCGAGCGCGCCTTCGATGCGCTGCAGGTGGGCCACCAGCTTGTCGTTCGATTGGCTGAACAGCTGCACGGCGAAGCCGAAGGCCTCGCCCAGGCTCGCCACCTCGACGGCACTGCCGGTGAGCTGGGCGGCGACCTCGGCCATCTTCCCGGCTTCCGCGTCGACCTTCTCGGTGAAGCGCGTGCCGACGCGGTCCAGCAGGTCGGCCGATGCGGCGACCAGCGCGTCGATCGCCGAGCGCTGCTCGGCCGAGGCATGGTTCACGGCGTCGAGCAGGGTGCCCAGCGTTTCGAGGATGCGGCTGCGTTCCTCCAGCATGGCGTTGTCGCGCGCCATGCCTTCGGAAACCTTCTGGCGCAGCTCGGCGATCACTTCGGCCGCGGCACGCGGCGCTTCGGCGGCGGCCTGCACGAGCTGGGCAATCTCGGCGATGGTGTTGCTCGCCTGCGCCTCGGTGCGTGCGGAGATGTCGCGGGCGGTCTCTGCGAGCGTGTTGCAGATGTCCTGCTGCTGCCTCTCGGCGCGTGCGCCGGCCTGCTGCCATTCCTGCCGGAGCGAACCGGCCATCGATTCCAGCGCCTGGGTCCAAGCCGCCAGCCGCTGCTCGTCGCGCGACGCCATCTCCGTCTGCAGGTCCACATGCGCCTGGTCCACGGTGCGCAGCAGCGAAGCCGCGTGCTGCTCGAAGGTGGCGGCGGCCGAGCTCAAGGCCTGCTGCGTATCGCCCGAGAGCTTCTCGCTGGCGCGCTCATGCTGCGCGAGCGCGCCGCGCCAGCTGTCCGACACGCTGCCGACCGTGCTTTCCAGGCGGGCGGAAACGCCTTCCACCAGGGACGCGGAACGCTGCTCGAAGGTCTGGGCGAACTGGTCGAGCGCGCTGCGCAGGTCCTGCGACAGCGCCTCGCTTTCGCGCCGATGCCCGGCGAGCGCGCTCTGCCAGAGCTCCGCCACGGTGGCGGTGGAGGACTCGAAGCGAGTCGACAGACCGTCCAGCTGCCGCTGCACGCTGTGCTCGATGGTGTCGTTCAAGGACGCCGCCTCGCGCGCAATCCCGGCCATTGCGGCTTCGACGACAGGCTGGAAGGTCGCACCGGCGATGCGGGCGCTTTCCGTGAGGCTCTCGTTCAGCGACCGGCCGACGGAAGAAGCCAGGTTCGCATACGCGGCCTCGGCCTGGCTGTGGAAGCGGTCCTGGCTGGAGACCAGGCGCTCGTTCAAGGCCTGGCTCTGCCGTTCCATCATCGCCATCATGGCCTGCAGCCGTTCGACCACCGCGGGCATGCCCTCGACCTGCTGCTGCAGCATCCTGAAGGACTCGTCGCGCTGATGGGCCCGCGACCAGGGGCGCAAGGTGGTGGCGATGCGCGTGTCGAGCATCTGCCCGGCTTGCAGCCGCTCGCGCCGGCACAGGGCGGAGGCGAGGCCCAGCATCGCGGACGCGGCCACGCCCGCCACCGAGGTACCGAAGGCCAGGCCCAGGCCCTTCACCGGGGCGGACAAGGAGGCGCGGATGGCCTGCAGGTCGCTCGCGTTTTCCAGCGCCATCCCGGTGCCGTTCAGCGTGACCACCATGCCGATGAAGGTGCCCAGCATGCCCAGCAGCACCAGGAGCCCCGCAAGATACGGCGTCAGGGTCGGGCCGGGCAAGCCGACGCGCTCGCCCTCGATGCGCAGGCGCACCGCGTTGCGCAGGGAAGGATGCAGTTGGTCGAGCCACTGGCCCAGGCTGGCCGGGGCATCGGGCAGGTCCGTCACGGCCCGTTCCAGGCTGCTCGTGGCCTGGTGGAAGCGGTGCAGCTCCAGCGCGCCCATGAGATAGAACGCACCGACGAGCACGGTGATCGCCAGCGCCAGCGGGTTCGAGCCGATGTAGCCCGCGCCGACCCAGCACACGGCGGCCAGGCCAACGAAGAAAACGAAGTAATGAAGTGATCTGTTCATGAGCTCTTGCGAAGGGCCTCGAGCAGCCCTTCGACAGGTTCGAATCGAAGTTCCAGTTCGGCGAGCAGCACGGCCTGCATGTCCTTGCAGAACACGTCCTGCCATGCCACAGGCAGCGCCCCGCCCTCGGGCTCGTCCGGCAGCGCCTGGTGGGCCTGCCGCAAACGCACGAAATGCTTTTCCAGCAGCCCGGGCACGGCCGACAGCAGGTTGTGCTCCTGCGCACCGAGGGCCTGCTCCATCACGGCATCGACGGCGGCGAGCTGCGCCATCGCCGGCGATCGGGCCGCCAGGCTCGCCCGCAGACGCTCGCGCAAGGGGCCGATGGCCACCTCCATCGTCTGCTGCCGGGCGAGGTAGTGCCGGCGGTACGGCGAGAAGTTGGCGGCCGTTTCCGCGCGTTCCTTCTCGGTGGCCAGCGCGCCATCTTCGGCGATGGCCTTTGCCAACACGCCGCGCAGGCGGATGCATTCGCCTTCCTCGCTGCCCCGCCCGGCGCGAACGCCCGCCGGCACCGCCGCCGGACTGCCCTTCAGCACCGAGGACAGCGAGATCGCATCGGCCCAGCCGAGCCATTGGCTCAGCCGATCCGCGAAGGCATGCCTGGGCTCGGAAACGTCGATGTCGGCCAGCCGGGCAAGCAAGCGAGTGAGCGCCGAGCCGGTGAAAGCTGTGCGCCTTGAAACTTGCGCCATACGCGGGGTGAAAAACCCGGCAGTCTACACTGCCCGCCCATCCGGACCGGTCCGCGCGCCCTGGATCACCGCGTCCCAGAAGCGCTCCGCCGCCCTGGGAAGCTTGCCGGGCGTGCGAAACACGCGGATCTCGACCTCTGCGTTCCATCGGCCCTCCCCGACCGGCAGGAGCGTGCCTTCCGCCAGTTCGGCCTGGATCAGGCTGGCCGGCAGCCAGGCGATGCCGCGGGCCTCCAGCGCCATGGTCTTGAGCACCGTCGCCAGGTGCGCGGTGAGGACCACCTGGGTCGCCAGCTCATCCAGCCTGGCGCCGAGCACGGCGCGCACGATTGCCGCTCAGCTACGGCCTCGTCGAGTACCTGCGCACGCTGGAGATGCTCTACCCCGACCTGTTCCAGCCCTACGGCGGCTTTCCGGATGGGGTCAAGGTCGACAACAGCTACGTCGTGCTGCCCGGGCTGCCGGGCATCGGCTTCGAGGGCAAGGCGGACCTTTTTGCGGAGATGAAGCAGCTGGCATCCTGAGGCGTCGCCGGCGCGCCATCGATCGGCTGCCGCAGACCGTTCAGCCGGCGTCGGATTTGGATGACACCACGCCGGCGCCGGCAGGCGCATCGTCGGGTTCCCGTTCACTCGCGCGAGGTGATGCCATGCCTGAGCACCCTGGATCCGGAAGAGCGCTGCGCCGCATCGGCGCACAGGTGGCGATGGCGCTCGGCGTCGTGGCCGTGCAGCCGGCTTCGGCAGAACCCATCTTCAAGTGCGGGAAGGCCTATACCAATGTGCCGGCCGATGCCGGACCCGCAAAGGCGCGCTCCCGCGACTGCGTGCTGGTCGAAACCAGCGGCCAGCCCAAGGGCAAGAGCGAGAACATCTCGGTCGACGGATCGAAGCAGATCACGGTTCCGGTCGGGCAGGACGGCCGGTTCTGGATCCGCGGCACGGTCAACGGCTTCCCGGTGCAGTTCGCGATCGACCGCGCTGCGACGGTCAACGCCGGCGTCGCCGTGAGCGAGGACTTCGCCGCCCGGGCCAACCTGATCGGCGGTACCCCCGCCTACATCCAGACCGCCGGAACCGGCACGGATGCGCGCCGCATCGAGCGCGTGCCCATGACCTTCGGGCCCTTCCGGGTGCCGCAGGCGACCGTGCTGATCGGCCCGCTCGGCGGCAAGTCGACGGATGCCGTGCTTGGCCCGGAACTGCTCTCGCTCTTCGACGTGACGGCCAACGACCGCGAGCTGACGATCGTCGGCAAGTAGCCGCGAGGAGGCGCCGCTCGCTCAGCCGTTGGCGATCCGGCTCACCAGCGCCTGGGTGAAGGCTGCGGTCCCGGCGCTGCCGCCCAGGTCGCCGGTGCGCACCTTGTCGATGTTGAGCGTGTCGTCGATGGCCTTGCGCAGGCGCGTCGCCAGCGCCGGCAGCTGGACGTGGTCGAGCATCAAGGCAGCAGCCAGCAGCAGCGCCGTGGGATTCGCGATGCCCTTGCCGGCGATGTCCGGCGCGGAGCCGTGCACCGCCTCGAAGATGGCGGCGCCGGCACCGATGTTGGCCCCGGGCGCCATGCCCAGGCCGCCGACCAGCCCGGCGACCAGGTCGGACAGGATGTCGCCGAAGAGGTTGGTCGTGACCAGCATGTCGAACTGCCAGGGGTTGAGCACCAGCTTCATCGCGCAGGCGTCGATGATGACCGTGTCGAGCTCGAACTTGCCCTTGTACTTGCGCTCGTAGAGCTCGAGGCCGGTCTCCAGGAAGATGCCGGTCAGCGCCTTCATGATGTTGGCCTTGTGCACGATCGTGACCTTCTTGCGGCCGGTCGCGACGGCGGTCTCGAAGGCGAACTCGAGCAGGCGCCGGCTGCCCTGGCGCGTGTTGATGCCGGTGGCCATCGCCACCGCGTGCGGATCGCCGTCGATGGGCACGTAGTGCTCGTGGCCGATGTACAGGCCCTCGAGGTTCTCGCGGACCACCACCAGGTCGATGTTGTCGAAGCGGCCGCCGGGAATGATGGTGCGCGCCGGGCGCAGGTTGGCATAGAGCTGGAACTCCTCGCGCAGGCGGACGTTCGAGGAGCGGTAGCCGCCGCCGGAGGGCGTCTCCAGCGGCCCCTTCAGCGCGAGGCGGGTGCGGCGGATGCTCTCCAGCGTGGCCGCCGGCAGCGGGTCGCCGGCCTGCTGCACGCCGGCAAGGCCGGCGACCTGGCGCTCCCACTCGAAGGGGGCGCCCAGGGCGTCGAGAGCAGCGAGCGTGGCGTCGACGATCTCGGGGCCGATGCCGTCCCCGGCGATCAGCGTTGCGGGAATGACAGCGGACATGGGGTGCTCCAAGGGGGTGAAAAAGCGCTCGACTCGGTGGCGCGGACCGGGCGATTATCGGCGGACAATCCAGGCCCTCTCCCCCTCGAACGAGCCGCTGAAAACGCCATGACCAGACTTGACGACCCTCTCCACGATGCCGAAATCGGCTCCCGCGACAGCACGCTCGACACCACCCGCATCGACGACGTGCGCATCGGCGCCGTCCGCCCCCTGATCACGCCCGCGCTGCTGCAGGAGCGCGTGCCGGTGCGCGACGACACGCTCGCGCTGGTCGAGGCCAGCCGCGCCGCGATCGCCGACGTGCTGCACGCCCGCGACGACCGGCTCGTGGTGGTGGTCGGGCCCTGCTCGATCCACGACCATGACCAGGCGCTCGAATACGGCCACCAGCTCAAGGCCGTGGCCGACGATCTGCACGACGACCTGCTGATCGTGATGCGCACCTACTTCGAGAAGCCGCGCACCACGGTGGGCTGGAAGGGCTACATCAACGACCCGCACCTGGACGGCAGCTTCGCGATCAACGAAGGCCTCGAGCGCGCGCGGCGCCTGCTGCTGGAGCTGACGACGATGGGCCTGCCGACCGGCACCGAGTTCCTCGACCTGCTGAGCCCGCAGTTCATCGCCGACCTGATCGCCTGGGGCGCCATCGGCGCACGGACGACGGAGAGCCAGAGCCACCGCCAGCTGGCCTCCGGGCTGAGCTGCCCGGTGGGCTTCAAGAACGGCACCGACGGCAGCATCAAGGTGGCGGCCGATGCGATCCTCGCCGCGCGGGCGCCGCATGCCTTCATGGGCATGACGAAGATGGGCATGGCGGCCATCTTCGAGACCCGCGGCAACGACGACTGCCACGTCATCCTGCGCGGCGGCAAGACGCCCAACTACGCGGCCGCGGACGTGGCCGCGACCTGCGAGGCGCTGCGCGCGCTCGGCCTGCGCGAGCAGGTGATGATCGACGTCTCCCATGGCAACAGCAGCAAGCAGCACCGGCGGCAGGTCGAGGTCGCGCAGGATGTGGCCGGGCAGATTGCCGCCGGCGAGCGGCGCATCGCCGGGGTGATGATCGAGAGCCACCTCGAGGAAGGCCGGCAGGACCTGGTGCCGGGCGTGCCGCTGAAGCACGGGATCTCGGTCACCGACGCGTGCATCGGCTTTGCGCAGACGGTGCCGGTGCTGCAGGGGCTGGCCGCGGCCGTGCGCGCGCGGCGGCGGGTCTAGCCACCCCTTCGATTCGCTAGCGGATCAGCGCCAGCACATCCTTGAAGCGCGGGTGCTCGGCGCTGCGCACCCACTCGAAGCCGACCATCTCGGTGGTCACCAGCTCGGCACCGGCGCCGGCCAGGCGGTCGAAGGCGGCGTCCCGGTTGCGCTCGGTGCGCGAGCCGCAGGCGTCGGTCACCACCCAGACCTCGAACTCGTCCTCGAGCAGGTCCAGGGCGGTCTGGAGCAGGCACACATGGGCCTCGCAGCCGGCGATCACGACCGTGTTGCGCTCCTCGGCGGGCTTGTGCGCCTTCTGCAGGTGCTTGGGCAGGCTGCGTGCATTGCCCTGGGGCGCCTTGGCCGGCGCGCGCAACCAATCGGCCAGGCCTTCTTCCACGGCGCTGAAATGCATCTTGGGCAAGGTGCGCTGGCACAGCGCGCGCAGCTCGGCGACGTTTTCGCCCAGCTTCGAGGGGTTCTCCTCGGTGCCCCAGACCGGGAGCTCCAGCAGGCCCGCCATGCGGCCCAGCCGCACCGCATTCGCGAGCACCGCCTGCGACTCGAAGATGGCGGGCATGAGGCGCTGCTGGTAGTCGACCAGGACCAGTTGGGATTGCGAAGCGTCGAGCAGCATGGAGCGGGTCTTTCGGGGAAGCAGGGCGATCGGAAAGCCCTAGACCGTACCACCGAACCGGCCGGCCCGATCGGGCTCGCTTGCCTCGCCATCACCAGCTTGGTCTACAGAGACAGTTCATTTTTTGGGGCGACTTGACGATTTCAGGCCATGTATATACATCGATATCTACACAGGAAATCCGCTCGTGATCCGGATGCCAATCGATCGACCGAGCCCTGCGCAGTCCTGAACAGCCACCTTGGAGCTCATCATGGAACAGCCCACTGCAAAACTATTCGCCACGGGCGGCAGCCAAGCAGTGCGGCTGCCGGCCGAATTCCGCTTCGAGAACACCACCGAGGTCTACATCCGCCGCGATGCAAGCACCGGCGACGTCATCCTTTCCACGCGCTCGCCAGTGGACTGGGGCGCATTCATACAGCTGCGCGAGGAGCTCGGCCCGGTGCCCGAAGATTTCTTGGCCGACCGCGGGCAGGGCACGGAGCAGCGCGACCCCTTCGAGGATTGGAAGGAATGACGCTGTACATGCTGGACACCAACGCGGCGAGCGAAGCGGTGCGCGGACATCCCGAGTTCGATGAACGCCTGAAGTCCCTGCCGCCGGGGCAGTGGTGCATTTCGGCGGTGACCCGCTCGGAGATCCGCTTCGGCGTGGCCAACAAGCCCGAGGCCGTGCGGCTGCATCGCATCGTCGACGAATTCCTGCGCATCGTGCCGGTCCTGCCCTGGGACGCCAAGGCGGCGAAGGCACGGCGAACTCCGAGCAGATCTGCAGTCGCGCGGCCTGGCGATCGGGGACTTCGACGAAATGATCGCGGCGCACGCACTGGCGGTTGGCGCCGTGGTGGTCACCGACAACGTCCGGCACTTTTCTCGGGTTCCTGGCCTCGTCCTCGAAAACTGGCTGCGGCCCGGCCCGGGCCATTGAACGGGCGAACCGCATCCAGCTTCACCGGCTTTCGCGGCGAGCTGGCTAGACGCATTTGCCGCCACCCGGCGAAACCGATTCAGTCCGGCAGCAGGCGGATGAGCTTGCCGTCGGATTGATCGGTCAGCACATAAAGCAGGCCATCCGGCCCCTGCTTGACGTCGCGGATGCGGGCCCGGCCCTCTTCCAGCAAGCGATGCTCCGCCACCACCTTGCCGTCGCGCAGTTCGATGCGGTCGAGATAGCCGAACTTGAGCGAGCCCACGAAGAGGTTGCCCTTCCAGGCCGCGCCGTAGCGATCGCTGGTGAGAAAGGCCATGCCCGAAGGCGCGATCGAAGGCACCCAGTAGTGCAGCGGCTGCTCCATGCCCTCCTGGCGCGTGAGGCCGTCGCCGATCTTGCCGCCGCCGTAGTTCTCGCCGTAGGTGATCACCGGCCAGCCGTGGTTGCGGCCTGGCTGGGGGATGTTGATCTCGTCGCCGCCTTGCGGGCCGTGCTCGTGCATCCACAGCTTGCCGTCGGGTGCCAGCGTCGCGCCCTGGCCGTTGCGGTGCCCGTAGCTCCAGATCTCGGGCAGTGCACCGGGGCGGCCGACGAAGGGGTTGTCCGCGGGCGCCGTACCGTCCTTGGCGACGCGCACCAGCTTGCCCACGTGGTTGTCGAGCTTCTGGGCGTCCTCCTTGCGGCTGAAGCGGTCGCCCAGGGTCAGGAACAGCGTGCCGTCCCTGGCCTCGACGATGCGACAGCCGAAGTGGTGGCGGCTGGCCACCTTGGGGCGCTGGCTGAAGATGACGCGCAGGTTGTCGAGGCGGCTGCCATCGGCCGACAGTTGGGCGCGCGCCAGCGCGGTGCCATTGGCGGAACTGCCCGCCTCGGGCTCGGAGTAGCAGAAATAGAAGGTCCGGTTCTTCTCGAAGTCGGAATCCGCCAGCACGTCCAACAGGCCACCCTGCCCGCCGGCTGCCACGGGCGGCACCCCGGCCAGCGGCGCGCCCACCTTGCCGTCGACGCCGACCACCCGCATACGGCCGGCCTTCTCGGTCACGAGGAAGCGGCCGCCGGGGAGAAAGGCCACGCCCCAGGGATTTTCCAGACCTGAGGCAACCACCTCCGGCCGGGGCGCCGCGGCGGCGATCCCGGCCGCAGCCAAAATTCCAAGAACCAGAAGCGTGGTCCGCAACGACGGTGACTGCATGGCAACCTTTCGTACTCGGTACTAGAAAAAATTCGTACTACCCGCCCGGATCAATTCAAAACTTTTGGATTACAGATTCGCAGAAACTTATTGCTCATAACTTGAACTTTACAATTCAAGCAATTCGGTTCTTTGAAAACCTCAAGAGTGACAATGAGTTACATGCATAATCGCGACTTCGCATGAAATTGACACCCGTTTTTGTCGTCCATATCCTACGCGCCATGCGATTTTTCCTCCTCCCCGCCTGCCTCCTGCTCGCCTTCGCCGCTCACGCCGCGCCGCAGCTGGATCGCCATGAAGAGATGGACGCCCAGCCCGCCGACAAGGGCCTGATCAGCCAGCTCCACCAAGTTCGCCAGACGGTGGTGGCTCGCACCTCCGACCTCGTCGTCACCGCCATCGGCTTTCTGGGCGTACCCTACAAGCGCGGCGGCAATACGGTGGAAACCGGCTTCGACTGCAGCGGCTTCGTGCGCGCGATGTACAACCAGACGGTGGGCCACCTGCTCCCGCGCCGCGCCGAAGAGCAAGCCGCCGCCACCCAGAAGATCGACCGCAGCGAGCTCAAGCCGGGCGACCTGGTCTTCTTCAACACCATGCGCCGCGCCTTCAGCCACGTTGGGATCTATGTGGGCGACGGCAAGTTCATCCACGCGCCGCGAACCGGCGCCGAGGTGCGGGTCGAGGACATGAACGGCAGCTACTGGCAGCGCCGCTTCAACGGCGCCCGCCGTGTGCTGTCGGCGCAGGACGAGGCCAAGACCGTCTCCGGCGAATAAGCGCTCTCGCGCTTTCCAACAAAAAACCCGCCTCGGCGGGTTTTTTGTTGTGCTCGCGGCCGCGGGCTAACTGCGCTTCACCGGCGGCAGGTCCGTGCAGTGGCCGTGCGCCGCCTCGGCTGCCAGGCCGATGCTCTCGCCCAGCGTCGGGTGCGGGTGGATGGTCTTGCCGATGTCGAAGGCGTCCGCGCCCATCTCGATCGCCAGGGCGATCTCCCCGATCATGTCGCCCGCATGCGTGCCGACGATGCCGCCGCCGACGATGCGATGCGACTCCTTGTCGAACAGCAGCTTGGTGAAGCCTTCGTCGCGGCCGTTGGCGATCGCCCGGCCGGAGGCGGTCCAGGGGAACAGGCCCTTCTCGATCTTCACGCCCTCGGCCTTGGCCTGGTCCTCGGTGAGGCCGACCCAGGCCACCTCGGGGTCGGTGTAGGCCACGCTGGGGATCACGCGGGCGTTGAAGGCCGCGCTCGCGAGCTCCTTGTCGCCCTTCTGCTCGCCGGCAATCACCTCGGCCGCCACGTGCGCCTCGTGCACCGCCTTGTGCTCCAGCATGGGCTGGCCCACGATGTCGCCCACGGCAAAGATGTGCGGCACGTTGGTGCGCATCTGGATGTCGACCGGAACGAATCCGCGGTCGCTGACGGCCACGCCCGCCTTCTCGGCACCGATCTTCTTGCCGTTGGGGCTGCGGCCCACGGCCTGCAGCACGAGGTCGTACAGCTGCGGCTCCTTCGGGGCCTGCTCGCCTTCGAACATCACGCGAATGCCGTCCTTGGTGGCCTCGGCGCCGACCGTCTTGGTCTTGAGCATGATGTTGTCGAAGCGCGGCGCGTTGAGCTTCTGCCAGACCTTGACCAGGTCGCGGTCGGCGCCGGTCATCAGGCCGTCCAGCATCTCGACCACGTCGAGCCGCGCGCCCAGCGTCGAGTACACCGAGCCCATCTCGAGGCCGATGATGCCGCCGCCCAGGATCAGCATGCGCTTGGGCTCGATGCCCAGCTCCAGCGCGCCGGTGGAATCGACGACGCGCGGGTCCTTGGGCATGAAGGGCAGATGCACCGCCTGCGAGCCGGCCGCGATGATGCAGTGGCGGAACTTGACGGTCTTCGCGCTGCCGCTCGCATCCTTGCCGTCGCCGGAGGTTTCCTGCACCTTGACGTGGTAGGGGTCGACGAACTCGCCGATGCCGCGCACGGTGGTCACCTTGCGCATCTTCGCCATCGCGGCCAAGCCGCCGGTGAGCTTGCCCACCACCTTGTTCTTGCGCGCCAGCAGCTTGCTGCGATCGATGACCGGGTCGTTGTAGGCGACGCCGAAGTCGGCGAAATGCTTGACCTCGTCCATCACCGCCGCGACGTGCAGCAGCGCCTTGGAAGGAATGCAGCCGACGTTGAGGCAGACGCCGCCCAGCGTGGCATAGCGCTCGACCAGCACGACCTTGAGGCCCAGATCGGCCGCACGGAAGGCGCCGGAATAGCCGCCGGGGCCGGCGCCGAGCACCAGCAGGTCGCATTCGAGGTCGACCGCGCCGGTGTAGCTGCCGGCAGGCGCCGGGGCCTGCGCGGGCGCCGCGGCCTTGGGCGCCGATGCGGCCGGCGCAGAAGCCGGTGCGGGCGCTGCGGGCGCGGGTGCCGGCGCAGCGGCGCCGGCTTCGGCCGCATCCACCGTCAGCACGATCGAGCCTTCGCTCACCTTGTCGCCGACCTTCACTGCCACCGACTTCACGACGCCGGCATGCGAGGACGGGATCTCCATCGAGGCCTTGTCGGACTCGACGGTGATCAGCGACTGCTCG
Organism: Variovorax sp. Soil_C_12; assembly: GCF_057657375.1. Lineage (NCBI taxonomy): Bacteria > Pseudomonadati > Pseudomonadota > Betaproteobacteria > Burkholderiales > Comamonadaceae > Variovorax > Variovorax sp. Soil_C_12. The sequence continues at coordinate 175,274 of NZ_JBDGIO010000003.1, forward strand.
ACCTTGATGGTGTCGCCCGGCTTGACGAGCACCTCGATGACCGCGACCTCCGCGAAATCGCCGATGTCCGGAACCTTGACTTGCACTTCGCTCATGGTCGGCACCTCAGAGAAGGACACGGCGGAAGTCCGCGAGGACCTGACCGAGGTAGGCGTTGAAACGCGCGGCGGCGGCGCCGTCGATCACGCGGTGGTCGTAGGACAGCGACAGCGGCAGGGTCAGCCGCGGCACGAACTGCTTGCCGTCCCACACCGGCTTCATCGCGCTCTTCGAAAGGCCGAGGATCGCGACCTCCGGCGCGTTGATGATCGGCGTGAAATGCGTGCCGCCGATGCCGCCCAGCGAGCTGATCGAGAAGCAGCCGCCGGTCATGTCGGCCGCGCCCAGCTTGCCGTCGCGGGCCTTCTTCGCGAGCTCGCCCATCTCCTGGCTGATCTGCAGCACGCCCTTCTTGTCGGCGTCGCGCAGCACCGGCACCATCAGGCCGTTGGGCGTGTCGGCGGCGAAGCCGACGTGGTAGTACTGCTTGTAGACGAGCTGGTCGCCGTCCATGCTGGTGTTGAACTCGGGGAACTTCTTCAGCGCCGAGACCACCGCCTTGATCACGAAGGCCAGCATGGTCACCTTGACGCCGGACTTCTCGTTCTCCTTGTTGGTGGAAACGCGGAAGGCCTCGAGCTCGGTGATGTCCGCGTCGTCGTTGTTGGTGACGTGCGGGATCATGACCCAGTTGCGGTGCAGGTTGGCGCCGCTGATCTTCTTGATGCGCGACAGGTCCTTGCGCTCGACGGGGCCGAACTTGGTGAAGTCGACCTTGGGCCAGGGCAGCAGGCCCAGCGCTTCGCCGCCGCCGCCCGCGGGCGCCTTGGCGGCCCCGGCCTTGGTGCTGGCCGCGCCGGTCATGACCGCGCGGGTGAAGCTCTGCACGTCCTCCTGCGTGATGCGGCCCTTCAGGCCGGTGCCCTTGACCTCCTCGAGCGGCACGCCGAGTTCGCGGGCGAACTTGCGCACCGAGGGCGAGGCATGAGGGAGATTGCCGGAGGGCGCCACGGTCGGGTCGTGCGCGGGCGCCGCGGCCGTCGCTGGCGCTGAAGCCTGCGCCGCCGAAGGTGCTGCAGCCGGCGCGCTCGTCGGTGCCGCCGCTGCCGCCGGTGCAGGCGCTGCAGCCGCAGCGCCGCCCGCGGAGCCTTCGAGGACCGCGACCAGATCACCGATGTTGACCTTGTCGCCGACCTTGACCTTGAGCTCCTTCAGCACGCCGGCCGCCGAGGACGGGATCTCCATCGAGGCCTTGTCCGACTCGACCGTGATGAGCGACTGCTCTTCCTTGATCGTGTCACCCGGTTTCACCAGCACCTCGATGACGGCGACGTCCTTGAAGTCGCCGATATCGGGCACCTTGACCTCGACCGGTCCGGTCGCCGCGGGCGCCGCGGCTGCGGGTGCCTGTGCGGGTGCAGCAGCGGCAGGCGCCGGTGCCGCGGCAGCCGGCGCAGCTGCCGGCGCAGCAGCCGCCGCGCCCTCGCCTTCCAGCACCAGCACGACCGAGCCTTCCTTGACCTTGCTGCCCACGCCGACCTTGAGTTCCTTCACCACGCCGGCCGCGCTCGACGGGATTTCCATCGAGGCCTTGTCCGACTCCACCGTGATCAGCGACTGCTCGGGCTTCACCGTGTCGCCGACCTTCACCAGCACTTCGATCACCGCGACTTCGTCGAAATCGCCGATGTCCGGCACCTTCACTTCCACTGTAGCCATGTCGTCTCTCCCGCCCTAGAGGCGCAGTTGGTTGTTGCTTGTTGCTTGTTGGTTACGCGTAGAGCGGGTTGACCTTGTCGACGTTGATGCCGTACTTCTTGATTGCTTCCGCCACCTTCGCAGCCGGCATCGCGCCATCGTCCGCCAGCGCCTTCAGCGCAGCGACCACGATGTAGTGGCGATTCACCTCGAAATGCTCGCGCAGCTTGTTGCGGAAGTCGCTGCGGCCGAAGCCATCGGTGCCCAGCACGCGATAGCTGCGGTCCTTCGGGATGAAGGGGCGGATCTGCTCGGCGTAGGCCTTCATGTAGTCGGTCGACGCGACCACCGGGCCGTTCGTCTTGGACAGCTGCTCGGCCACGAAGGACACGCGCGGCACCTCGGTCGGGTGCAGCAGGTTCCAGCGGTCGGCGTCCTGGCCGTCGCGCGTCAGCTCGTTGAAGCTCGGGCAGCTCCACACCGAGGCGGCGACGCCCCAGTCCTGCTCGAGCAATTCCTGCGCGGCGAAGCTCTCGCGCAGGATGGTGCCGCTGCCCAGCAACTGCACGGCCGGCGCTTCCTTGCCCTTGGCGGCCTTGATCGCCGGCGCCTGCTTGCACAGGTACATGCCCTTGATGATCTGCTCCTCGGTGCCAGGCTGCAGGCCGGGCATCGCGTAGTTCTCGTTCAGCAGCGTCAGGTAGTAGTAGACGTTGTCCTGCTTCTCGACCATGCGCTTCAGGCCGTGGTGCAGGATCACGCCGACCTCGTGCGCGAAGGTCGGGTCGTAGCTCACGCAGTTCGGGATGGTGTTGGCGAGGATGTGGCTGTGGCCGTCCTCGTGCTGCAGGCCCTCGCCGTTGAGCGTGGTGCGGCCGGAGGTGCCGCCCAGCAGGAAGCCGCGCGCCTGCATGTCGCCGGCCGCCCAGGCCAGGTCGCCGATGCGCTGGAAACCGAACATCGAGTAGTACACGTAGAACGGCACCATGATGCGGTTGTTGGTGCTGTACGAGGTGGCCGCGGCGATCCAGCTCGCCATGCCGCCCGCCTCGTTGATGCCTTCCTGCAGGATCTGGCCGGCCTTGTCTTCCTTGTAGTACATGACCTGGTCCTTGTCGACCGGGGTGTACTGCTGGCCATCGGGGTTGTAGATGCCGACCTGGCGGAACAGGCCTTCCATGCCGAAGGTGCGCGCCTCGTCGACCAGGATCGGCACCACGCGCGGGCCGAGCGCCTTGTCGCGCAGCAGCTGCGTGAGAAAGCGCACGTAGGCCTGGGTGGTGGAGATCTCGCGGCCCTCGGCCGTGGGCTCGAGCACCGCCTTGAAGGTGTCCAGCGCCGGCACGGTGAAGCTCTCTTCAGCCTTGGCGCGCCGCGACGGCAGGTAGCCGCCCAGCGCCTTGCGGCGCTCGTGCAGGTACTTCATTTCCGGCGTGTCGTCGGCCGGCTTGTAGAAGGGCAGGTCGGCGAGCTGGCTGTCGGGGATCGGAATGTTGAAGCGGTCGCGGAAGCCCTTGATGTCTTCTTCGCCGAGTTTCTTCGTCTGGTGGACCGTGTTCTTGCCCTCGCCGATCTTGCCCATGCCGAAGCCCTTGACGGTCTTGATCAGCAGCACCGTCGGCTGGCCCGTGTGCTTGACGGCCGCGGCGAAGGCCGCATACACCTTTTGCGAATCGTGGCCGCCGCGGCGCAGGCTCCAGATGTCCTCGTCGCTCATCTTCGAGACCAGCTCCAGCGTGCGCGGATCGCGGCCGAAGAAATTCTTGCGCACATAGGCGCCGTCGTTGGCCTTGAACGACTGGTAGTCGCCGTCGTTCGTCTCCATCATGATCTTGCGCAGCGCGCCTTCCTTGTCGCGCGCGAGCAGCGGATCCCAGCCGCTGCCCCACAGCAGCTTGATCACGTTCCAGCCTGAGCCGCGGAACTCGCCTTCCAGCTCCTGGATGATCTTGCCGTTGCCGCGCACCGGGCCATCCAGACGCTGCAGGTTGCAGTTGATGACGAAGACCAGGTTGTCCAGACGCTCGCGCGCCGCCAGGCCGATGGCGCCCAGCGACTCGACCTCGTCCATCTCGCCGTCGCCGCAGAACACCCACACCTTGCGGTTGGCGGTGTCGGCGATGCCGCGCGCATGCAGGTACTTGAGGAAGCGCGCCTGGTAGATCGCCATCAGCGGGCCCAGGCCCATCGAGACGGTGGGGAACTGCCAGAACGCGGGCATCAGCTTCGGATGCGGATAGCTCGACAGGCCCTTGCCGTCGACCTCCTGGCGGAAGTTGAGCAGCTGTTCTTCTGTCAGGCGGCCTTCGAGGTAGGCACGGGCATAGATGCCGGGGGAGACGTGGCCCTGGATGTAGAGGCAGTCACCGCCGTGGTTCTCGCTTTCGGCATGCCAGAAGTGGTTGAAGCCCGCGCCGAACATGTTGGCCAACGAGGCGAAGGAGCCGATGTGGCCGCCGAGGTCACCCCCCTCGGGCGGGTGGTGGCGGTTGGCCTTCACCACCATGGCCATGGCGTTCCAGCGCATGTAGGCGCGCAGGCGCTCCTCGATCTCGAGGTTGCCGGGGCAGCGCTCTTCCTGGTCTGCCTCGATCGTGTTGACGTACGCGGTATTGGCCGAGAAGGGTTTGTCGATGCTGTGCTGGCGCGCATGCTCCAGCAGCTGTTCGAGCAGGAAGTGAGCGCGATCGGCCCCCTCGCTCTGAATCACGGCGGACAGGGCGTCCATCCACTCACGGGTTTCTTGGGCGTCCGTGTCATTCGCAGCGGAACCGAACCGGTTCTCGGGAATTGCCGACATGCTTGTCTCCTTTTGAGGGGGTGTGGCTGGGTAATTTAGTGCCGGAATCGGCAGCGCGCGGAGTTTCTCACAGAAATTTCGTAATTTCAAATAGTGCGCGACGATTTCTTATTATGAAATTCATAGGGTTTCATAGATGGAGAAATGAACCTCATCGCCTCTTTCGCAGTCATGTCACTGCCCCCAGCCCACATGCCCGTGGAAAGGCCTTCCCCTACACTCGCTCGATGCCCTTCTCCTCCCCGATCGCGGTGGCGCGCAGCGCCGTCAGCGCGTCGCCGCTTTCCTGGTGGCGGCGCTGGTGGCGCCGGCAGACGCCGATGCTGCAGGACGCGGTGGCGATGCTGGCTCCGCTGGCGGCGGTGCTGCTGTTCCTGGCCGCCATCGTCTCCGCCTTCTGGTACCTGCGCGCGGAGGAGGTGGAGCGCGAGCAGGAGTCGGTGAAGCGCGACGTCGAGTACGCCCAGCAGCGCGTGCGCCTGCGCCTGCTGGAGCGCCAGGAGCAGCTGATGCGCCTGGCGCGCGACGCCTCCAACCGCGAGATCGACGCGACCGAGTTCTCGAGCCGGGCGGAGTCGCTGGTGAGCCAGTTCCCCGAGCTGCAGGCCATCAGCTGGATCGACGACCGGCGCCGCTTCAAGGCCGGCTACGCCGCACCCAGCGTGCACCCGTCCCAGCAGCATGCGGTGGGCGACGTGCTGCGGCCGGGCGACATCGAAAGCAACTACGCGCTGGCGCGCGAGCTGCGCCAGCCGGTGTTCTCGCAGCCGGTGGCGGGCGGCGATCCGACGGCGATGCTGCAATTGCACGTCCCCTTCTTCGACCAGGGCCTGTTCGCCGGCGAGGTGCTGGGCGAGTTCTCGATCGACGGCATCCTGCGCTACGGCATGCCCTCCGAAGTGTCGGCGCGCTATGCGGTCTCGCTGCTCGACGCCAAGGGCGGGCTGATCGCCGGCAACACGGTCGCCAGCCCGCGCGAGGCCGAGACCCGCCTGCTGCCCTGGAGCGAGCAGACCAACGAATACGAGGTCCCGGTGTCGCCGGTGGGCAATGCGCTGGTGCTGCGGGCGCAGGCCTACCGCACCTCGCAGGGCGTGGTCGGCAACGGGCTGTTCTGGCTGGTCGGCGCGCTCAGCGTGCTCACGAGCTGGATGCTGATCGGCACCTGGCGCCACACGCGGCGGCGGCTGCAGGCCCAGCAGGCGCTGGTGGCCGAGACCAACTTCCGGCGCGCGATGGAAAACTCCATGCTCACCGGCATGCGCGTGCTCGACCTCGAGGGCCGCATCACCTACGTCAACGCCGCCTTCTGCGCGATGACCGGCTGGGACGAGAGCGAGCTGGTCGGCCAGACGCCGCCCTTCCCCTACTGGCTGGAATCCGACCGCGAGATCATGAACGAGCGGCTCGAGGAAGAGCTGCACGGCCGCGCGCTGCCGGGCGGCTTCCAGGTGCGCGTCAAGCGCAAGAACGGCACCGTGTTCAACGCCCGCCTCTACGTCTCGCCGCTGATCGACGCACGCGGCCACCAGACCGGCTGGATGACCTCGATGACCGACATCACAGAGCCGACCCGCATCCGCGAGCAGCTCTCGGCCTCCTACGAGCGCTTCACTACCGTGCTGGAAGCGCTGGACGCCTCGGTGTCGGTCGCACCGCTCGGCAGCGAGGAACTGCTGTTCGCCAACAAGCTGTACCGGCTCTGGTTCGGCTCCGACACCGTCGGCCACCTGGGCATGGTGGCGCAGGCCGGCGTGCCGGCCTCGCATGCGCACGACGATGCGCTGGACGACGTCGACCCCTTCGCCGGCCTGCCGATCGACCAGTTGACCGCCGCGCAGCCGGCCAACAACGAGATCTTCGTGCCCGAGCTCGGCAAGTGGCTGGAAGTGCGCTCGCGCTACCTGACCTGGGTCGACGGCCGCCTGGCGCAGCTGGTGATCGCGACCGACATCACGCCGCGCCGCATGGCCGAGGACCTGTCGGCCGCGCAGGCCGACCGCGCCCAGGCTGCCAGCCGGCTGATCACGATGGGCGAGATGGCCTCCAGCGTGGCGCACGAGCTCAACCAGCCGCTGACCGCGATCACCAACTACTGCAACGGGATGATGTCGCGCATCCGCGGCCAGCAGATCGATTCGGATGCCCTGCTCGCGGCCCTGGACAAGACTTCCAAGCAGGCGCAGCGGGCGGGCCAGATCATCCAGCGCATCCGCTCCTTCGTGAAGCGCAGCGAGCCCAACCGCACGCCGGCCGAGGTCTCGACGATGGTGAGCGAGGCGGTCGAGCTCGCCGGTATCGAGCTCAGGCGCCGCAACGTGCGCCTCAACCACTACGTGGCGGCGCGGCTGCCGGTGGTGCGGGTCGATCCGATCCTGATCGAGCAGGTAATGGTCAACCTGCTGAAGAACGCGGCCGAGTCCATCGACCTGGCCGACCGGCCGCTGGCGCGCCGCAGCGTCGAGCTGCGCGTGCTGCCCAAGGTCATCGACGGCCAGAACGCCATCGAGTTCTCGGTGCAGGACACCGGCATGGGCCTGGCGCCGGAAGTCATGGACCGGCTCTACGAGGCCTTCTTCTCCACCAAGCCCGAAGGCATGGGCATCGGGCTCAACCTCTGCCGCACCATTGTCGAGTCGCACCGCGGCCGGATGCGGGCAGAGAACATCTACAATGGCCCGGACGTGGTCGGATGCCGTTTTTCCTTCTGGATTCCGGTGTTGGACGCTATTGATTCCGTAGCAAGCAACGAGGCGAAAGTACCCGCATGAGTTTGATTCCGAAGAAGGGCACGGTCTATGTCGTCGACGACGACGAAGCAGTCCGCGATTCGTTGCAATGGCTGCTCGAAGGCAAGGACTACCGGGTCCGCTGCTTCGATTCGGCCGAGTCCTTTCTCTCGCGCTACGACCCGCGCGAAGTCGCCTGCCTGATCGTCGACATCCGCATGGGCGGCATGTCGGGCATCGAGCTGCAAGACCGCCTGATCGAGCGCCGCTCGCCGCTCCCCATCGTCGTCATCACCGGGCACGGCGACGTCCCCATGGCGGTCGACAGCATGAAGAAGGGCGCGATGGACTTCATCCAGAAACCCTTCAACGACGAAGCGCTGGTGGCCCTGGTCGAGCGCATGCTCGAGCATGCACGCGGCGCCTTCGCCCAGCACCAGCAGTCGGCCAGCCGCGATGCGCTGCTGTCCAAGCTGACCGGCCGCGAGGCCCAGGTGCTCGAACGCATCGTCGCCGGCCGGCTCAACAAGCAGATCGCCGACGACCTCGGCATCAGCATCAAGACGGTGGAGGCGCATCGCGCCAACATCATGGAAAAGCTCAACGCCAACACGGTGGCCGACCTGCTCAAGATCGCACTCGGGCAAGCAGCCCCCGCCAAAGCCTGACGGCCATCGCGGCCATAGCCACAATCAAATCCGACGCCTGCGCAAGCGGGCGTTTTTACTTGGAGAATTGAAAACGATGACAGCTCAACTGATCGACGGCAATGCACTCGCGGCGCGCACCCGGGCCGATGTGGCGCGCCGGGTGCAGGCGCTCAAGGCGCGCGGCATCGCGCCGGGGCTCGCCGTGATCCTGGTGGGCGAGGACCCGGCCAGCCAGGTCTACGTGCGCCACAAGGTCAAGGACAGCGAAGAAGCCGGCCTGCATTCGGTGCTGGAGCGCCACCCGCCCACGCTGTCCGAAGCCGAGCTGCTGGCGCGCATCGATGCGCTCAACAAGGACCCGGCCATCCACGGCATCCTGGTGCAGTTGCCGCTGCCCAAGCACATCGACGCGGCCCGCGTCATCGAATCGATCTCGCCCGCCAAGGACGTGGACGGCTTCCACGTCGCCAGCGCCGGCGCGCTGGTGACCGGCCAGCCCGGCTTCTGGCCCTGCACGCCCTACGGCTGCATGAAGATGCTGGAGTCCATCGGCTACGAGCTGCGCGGCAAGCATGCGGTGGTGATCGGCCGCAGCAACATCGTCGGCAAGCCGATGGCCATGATGCTGCTGGCCAAGAGCGCCACCGTGACCATCTGCCACAGCGCCACGCAGGATCTCGCCGCCTTCACGCGCCAGGCCGACGTGGTCGTCGCCGCGGTCGGCAAGCGCAATGTGCTCACGGCCGACATGGTCAAGCCCGGCGCCGTGATCATCGACGTGGGCATGAACCGCAACGACGAGGGCAAGCTCTGCGGCGACGTCGACTTCGAGGGCGTGCGCGAGGTGGCGGGGTGGATCACCCCGGTCCCCGGCGGCGTCGGCCCCATGACCCGCGCAATGCTGCTCGTCAACACCCTGGAAGCGGCCGAACGCTCTTGAACTCCTTCGGCCCTACCGCCAACTGCCTCAGACCATGACCAATCCGCTCCTCGACTTCAACGATCTCCCGCTCTTCGACCAGATCAGGCCCGAGCATGTCGCCCCCGCGGTCGACGTGCTGCTGGCCGATGCCGAGGCGGCCCTGCAGACGGTCACGGCGCCCGAGTTCCCGGCTGACTGGAACGCGATCGCCAAGGTGCTGGATGTCGCCTCGGAGCGCTTCAGCCGCGCCTGGGGTGCGGTGGGCCACCTCAACGCGGTGGCCGACACGCCCGAGCTGCGTGCGGCCTACAACGAGGCCATGCCGCGCGTCACCGCCTTCTGGACGCGCCTGGGCTCCGACGAGCGGCTCTACGCCAAGTACAAGGCCATCGATCCGGCAACGCTGAACACGGAGCAGCGGCAGGCGCATCGCTATGCAGTGCGCAACTTCGTGCTCGGCGGCGCCGAGCTGCAGGGTGAGGCCAAGAAGCGCTTTGCCGAGATCCAGGAGCGTCAGGCCGAGCTGAGCCAGAAGTTCAGCGAGAACGCGCTCGACGCCACCGACGCCTTCGCCTATTACGCGCAGTTCGGCGAGCTGGAAGGCCTGCCCGAGGACGTGATCAGCGCCGCGCGCGCGGCGGCCGAGGCCGAGGGCAAGCAGGGCTACAAGCTCACGCTGAAGATGCCTTCCTACCTGCCGGTCATGCAGTTCGCGAAGAGCAGCGCGCTGCGCGAGAAGCTCTACCGCGCCTACGTCACGCGCGCCAGCGAGTTCGGCGACCCGGCGCTCGACAACACCGAGCTCATCCGCGAGATCCTCGCGCTGCGCCAGGAAGAAGCGAAGCTCCTGGGCTACCCCAACTTCGGCGAACTCTCGATCGTGCCCAAGATGGCCGAGTCGGCCGATCAGGTCATCCGCTTCCTGCGCGACCTCGCCACCAAGGCCCGCCCCTTCGGCGAGCGCGACCTGGCCGACCTGCGGGTCTTCGCCTCGCAGCAGCTGTCCATCGGCGATCCGCAGCCCTGGGACTGGAGCTACATCGGCGAGAAGCTCAAGGAAGCGCGCTACGCTTTCAGCGAGCAGGAGGTCAAGCAGTACTTCACCGCGCCGAAGGTGATGGCGGGCCTGTTCAAGATCGTCGAGACGCTGTTCGAGGTGTCGATCCGCCGCGACAGCGCGCCGGTGTGGCACCCGAGTGTCGAGTTCTACCGCATCGAGCGCCAAACCCCAGAAGGTCGCCAGAAGGTCGGCCAGTTCTACCTCGACCCCTCGGCCCGCGCCGCCAAGCGCGGCGGCGCCTGGATGGACGACGTGCGGGCCCGCTGGCTGCGCCCTGACAACGGCACGCTTCAGACGCCGGTCGCGCAGCTGGTCTGCAACTTCGCCGAGGGCGTGGACGGCAAGCCGCCGCTGCTCACGCATGACGACGTGACCACGCTCTTCCACGAGTTCGGCCACGGCCTGCACCATATGCTCACCCAGGTGAACGAGCGCGACGTCTCCGGCATCAGCGGGGTGGAATGGGATGCCGTCGAACTGCCCAGCCAGTTCATGGAGAACTTCTGCTGGGAATGGGAGGTGCTCGCGCACATGACGGCACATGTCGACAGCGGCGAGCCGCTGCCGCGCCCGCTCTTCGACAAGATGATCGCGGCCAAAAACTTCCAGAGCGGACTGCAGACGCTGCGCCAGATCGAGTTCTCGCTCTTCGACATGCTGCTGCACACCGAGCACGACGCCGCCACCGCCAAGTCCGGCGACGTGATGGCCCTGCTCGAGAAGGTGCGCGCCGAAGTCGCGGTGATGCCCGCGCCGCCCTTCAGCCGCACGCCCAACACCTTCAGCCACATCTTCTCGGGCGGGTATGCGGCCGGCTACTACAGCTACAAGTGGGCCGAGGTGCTGAGCGCCGACGCCTACGCCGCCTTCGAGGAAACCGCCGGCGCCAACGGCGAGCCGAGCATCGAGACCGGCCGCCGCTATCGCCAGGCCATCCTCGAGGCCGGCGGCAGCCGCACCGCGATGGAGTCCTTCAAGGCCTTCCGCGGCCGCGAGCCGCAGCTCGACGCCCTGTTGCGCCACCAGGGAATGACCGAGGCGCAGCCGGCCTGAGCCGCCGGGCCGCTCCCAAGGCGATACCGCAGCCGAAGGCGAAGGTACTCCCGTGATCTGGCCTTCTGGCGGCCGGGCCTGAGATACTCCGCGGCATCGGATCACGAAAGGCATCGATGAAGATTCACTCGCGTTTCTCGGCCCCCGCCCTCTTGTTGCTGCTCGCCGCCGGAGCCGCCTTTGCGCAGCCGGTCTATCGCCATGTCGACAAGAACGGCAAGGTCACCTTCTCCGATCAGCCGCCGGCGGCCGATGCCCAGGCGGCGACGCCGCGCGGCGGCGCTGCAGGCGGTGCCGGCCCCGCCCTCCCCTACGAACTGCGGCAAGTGGTGCAGCGCTACCCCGTCACGATCTACACCGGCGACGAGTGCGGCCCTTGCGGTGCCGGCCGCTCGCTGCTGGTGACGCGGGGCATTCCTTTCGAGGAGCGCACCGTGAAGAGCAACGAGGACATCGAGACGCTGCAACGCCTGAGCGGCCAGAGCTCGCTGCCGCTGCTCTCCATCGGCTCGCAGCAACTCAAGGGCTTCTCGGACGCGGAATGGTCGCAGTACCTGGACGCGGCCGGCTACCCCAAGAGCGCCCAGTTGCCGGCGGGCTATCGCAATCCGCCGGCGCAGCCGCTGGTCGCGATCCAGGCGGCGCCCGCGGCGCCTGTCAGGCCTGTCGCCGCACCCGCTCCGGCGCCTGCGCCGGCCGCGGCCAACGGGCCGACGCCGAGCAATCCGGCGGGCATCAAGTTCTGAAGTTCTGTGGAGGGCGGCCGCTGCGCTCAGTCGAAGCGCAGCGTCTGAACGCCCGAAGGCGTGCCCAACAGGCAAAGATTGGCGCGCTGGTGGGCGAAAACGCCGACGGTCACCACGCCGGGCCATTGGTTCACTTCCGACTCGAAGCCCAGTGGGTCGGTGATCCGCAGGCCCGTCACGTCGATGATGTGCTGGCCGTTGTCGGTGACCAGGGCGGCACCGTCCTTCTCGCGCACTTGTGCCATGCCGCCGAGGCGGGCGAACTGCCGGATCACGCGCTGCGCTGCCATCGGGATCACCTCCACCGGCAGCGGGAAGGCACCGAGGGTGTTCACGCGCTTGGAGGCGTCGGCGATGCAGATGAAGCGCCGGGACTGCGCCGCGACGATCTTCTCGCGCGTCAGCGCCGCGCCGCCGCCCTTGATCATGTAGCCCCGGCCATCGATCTCGTCGGCGCCGTCGATGTAGACGGCGAGTTCTTCCACCTCGTTGCTGTCGAACACCGGGATGCCCAGCGCCCGCAGGCGCTCGGTCGATGCCACCGAGCTCGACACGGCGCCCCGGATGTCTTCCTTGATGGTGGCCAGGGCATCGATGAACTTGTTGACGGTCGAGCCGGTGCCGACGCCGACGATGTCTCCCTTCGCGACATGGGCGAGTGCGGCGCGGCCGACCTGCGCCTTCTGCTCATCCTGGGACAGCGCCGGAACGGAAGGGGGGGAATTCATCGGGGACAATCCTTGTGACGAAGCCCGCAATTATCCAATGTCCCTGCTGCTGCCCTCCTCGCTTTACACACTAGCCCGACCTTTCCTCTTCGGCTTCGACCCCGAGCATGCCCACGAGCTGACGCTCGACGCACTGGCGCGCACACAGAACACACCGCTTGCGTGCGCGTACGCCGCGCCCCGGGTCGACGACCGGCTGACGCTGGCGGGCCTGCGCTTTCCGAACCGGATCGGCCTGGCCGCAGGGCTGGACAAGAACGCCCGCTGCATCGACGCCTTCGCCGCCATGGGCTTCGGCTTCGTCGAGGTCGGCACGGTGACGCCCAAGGCGCAGCCGGGCAATCCCAAGCCGCGCATGTTCAGGCTGCCGCAGCGCAACGCCCTCATCAACCGGCTGGGCTTCAACAACGAAGGGCTGGACACCTTCCTGACCAACGTTCAGCGCGCGCGCTTCAGGCGCGACGCCGGCAAGGCGCCGATGCTGCTGGGCCTCAACATCGGCAAGAACGCCGCAACGCCGATCGAGCGGGCCGTGGACGACTACCTGGTCTGCCTGGACGGCGTGTATTCGCATGCCGACTATGTGACGGTCAACATCTCCAGCCCCAACACCGCGAACCTGCGCTCGCTGCAGAGCGACGAGGCGCTGGACGCGCTGCTCGGCGCGGTGGCGGACAAGCGCGAGGCCCTGGCGCAGCGCCATGGCAAGCGGGTGCCGCTGTTCGTGAAGATCGCGCCGGATCTGGAAGAAGCGCAGGTCCAGGTGATTGCCGCCACGCTGCGACGACACGGCATGGACGGCGTGATCGCCACCAACACCACGCTGGCACGCGACGCTGTCGCAGGCCTGCCCCATGCGAACGAAACGGGCGGCCTCTCGGGTACGCCGGTGCGGGAGGCGAGCAACCGGGTGATCGCCCAGCTGCGAGCGGCCCTGGGCGCCGATTTCCCGATCATCGGGGTCGGCGGCGTGCTGAGCGGGGCCGACGCGCAGGCCAAGGTCGACGCCGGCGCGGACCTGGTGCAGATCTACACCGGGCTCATCTACAAGGGACCGGCGCTGGTGCGCGAAGCCGCGCAGGCGCTGCTTCGGCACGGACGCTGAGCAGGCACGCCGCTCAGCGCATTCGCCACAGCACGGGAACGATCACCGCCGCCCAGCGCAGCAGACGGCGCGGACCGATCACCACGACGGCAGCAGCCGCCACGGCGCCGGTCGCGACCGGATGCTCGCGTGCGATCCGCAGCGCGGCGGCACTGGCGGTCTCGTCGGCAGGCGCCGGCCCCGCGGCCTTCGATGGCGCGCCCTGGAGGGTCGCGATGCGCTCACGCTGGCGCGCGATGCGTGCCAGCAGTTCCTCGCGGCTGCGTGGCCGGGGCTCGCGCGAAGACGCTTCGTCCTCGTCGCCCAGATCGAATCGCGCCTGCACCCATTCCCAGTCGCGCTCGAACTCGCGGCGAGCCGGCTCGAAGGCGTCCGAAGCGCTCCGCAGCGTCTTCATCAGGGCAACGACGGCGACCACCCAGAGCGCGATCCACACCACCGCCACCGACCAGGCGGAAGCAACGCGGTTGGGCGTATCCCAGAAATGCACGACGACCGCGACGGAGAGCAGCGCCACGGTGACGGTGGTGAGGCCGATCACGGCGACCACCAGGCCCAGCACCAGCCGCAGCCGCTGCCGTTCCTCTTCCCAGGCCAGCTTCAGCAGCTGGACACGGTCCTCGGCCGCCAGGGCGCCCTCCCCGGCCGCGATGCGCAGCCGGCGCAGGCGCGCATCCAGCCCGAGCAGGGACAGCAGCCTTTTCATGCGCGCCGCCTCCGGCGCGCGCCGGACCGCTCGCGCTCAGCGGCGGCCAAGCAGCAGACCCACCAGCACGCCCACCGCCAGGGCGGCACCGGCGATCTGCCATGGCTCGTCGTGAGCGTAGGCGTTGGCCGTGCTCGCCGCCTCGCGGGCCTTCTTGGCCGCGAGCTTGCTCTTCTCGGCGGCGAGCTCGCGAGCAATCGCCAGCTTGCTGTCGATGCGCTGGCGCAAGGCCTTGATGTGGGGCAAGGTGTCGAGTTCCTTGCTGGCAAGCACGCCGCGGACGTCGCTGGCGATATCTTCCGCCACGGCATTGGCCGCCGCTTCGAGGTTTGAGGATGCAGTCATTGAAATCTTCCCTCCGGGATTCCCACCGGCACCGCGCCGGCGACTTCACGCCGGACTGCGGCGTGGCATCCCATGGTACATGGCCGAATGGGGCTAAGGCAGCAAAGCCGCTACATGTCTTGCGATGGCGAGGCTGCTGGTGAGCCCGGGCGACTCGATGCCGAACAGATTGACCAGCCCCGCGACGCCGTGCGCTGCGGGCCCTTCGATCAGGAAATCGCGGGCCGGCTCTCCCGGACCGGAGATCTTCGGCCGGATGCCGGCATAGCCCGGAACGAGTGCGTTATCGGGCAGTGCCGGCCAGTACTTGCGCACCTCGGCATAGAAACCTTCGCCGCGCCGGGGATCGACCACCAGATCGCCGGGCGAATCGACCCATTGGACGTCCGGACCGAACTTGGCTTGGCCGCCGAGATCGAGCGTCAGATGCACGCCCAGTCCGACGGCTTCGGGCACCGGGTAGATCAGCCGGCTGAAAGGTGCGCGGCCTGTCAGGGTGAAATAGTTGCCCTTGGCGAAATAGGCCGCCGGGACCGCGCTCGCGGGCAAGCCCTCGAAGCGCCGCGCGAGCGCCGGTGCGCCCAGGCCCGCGGCGTTGACAACGCTGCGGCATCGCAGCGCGGTGCCGTCCTCTGCGATGAGCACGATGGCACCGTCCGTGCACTGCGCGCGCGCCACCGGCGATTTCAGCGCCAGCATGCCGCCCGCACTTTCCAGGTCGCCTTGCAGGCTCAGCATCAGCGCATGGCTGTCGACGATGCCCGTACTCGGCGAATGCAGGGCAGCCACGCATTCCAGTTGGGGTTCCATCGCCCGTGCCTGCTCGCGCGTGAGCAGGACCAGATCGTGCACTCCGTTGGCCAGGGCCTTGGCGGCGATCACGTCCAGCTCCGGCATCTGCGCCGGCGTCGTGGCCACGATCAACTTTCCGCAGCGGCGATGTGGGAGACCGCGCTGCTCGAGATACTCGTAGAGCAGCTGCTTGCCCTCGACGCACAGGCGAGCCTTCAGCGAGCCCTCGGGGTAGTAGATGCCGGCGTGGATCACCTCGCTGTTGCGAGAGCTGGTGCCGGTGCCGATGGCGCCCTCGGCCTCCAGCACGATGACCTCGCGTCGCGCGAGCGCAAGCGCTCGGGCCACTGCCAGGCCCACCACACCGGCGCCAATGACGGCGCAATCGAATTCGTCCATGCCGCGAGCTTAGCGGGCCCGCGCGCTCACTTCGGCTGGGACGAGAAGGGCTTCTCCGGATCGGTCGGCTCTGGTGGTGCGGAGGGGCCTTCGTCGGGCTCCACCGGCAGCTCCGGCACGTCGGGGGGGTCGGAGGTGATGGGCGTCGGAAGATCGGGGCTGGTGGCCATGACCGTTTTCTCCTTTCAGCGCCGTTCTACAGGATTGGGAACGTGCAACAACCGGCGCAAGACCGCAGTTTGCGTCGGCATGGGCCGACAACGCCAGCAGGAAGGGAAAAGGAAGTTGGTGGGCGGTGGAGGTTTCGAACCTCCGACCCCAGCAGTGTGAATGCTGTGCTCTACCCCTGAGCTAACCGCCCCTCCCGACACGACGACGGCGATCTGCGCATCGCATCGGTTGGATTCTTTCAGCGCCGCTTGGCGCGAAGCCTGCGATTATGCCACAGCATTTTCGGCTGCCTGCCGAAAAATCGTCCGGCCGTTGCTGGCCTTGTCGAGCTGCAGCAGCAGCTCTTCGTGAGCGGCGAGTTCGTGGTCGGCGGCCGTCAGCACCGGCAGGACGAAGCTGCGCAGATCGACCGCCACCACTGCGCTCCCCTGCACCGGCTCGTTGGCCGCGATGTCGATCAGCAGCGCGTCCTGGCCGCGCGTCAGGTTGATGTAGACATCGGCCAGCAGCTGCGCGTCCAGCTTGGCGCCGTGGAAGGTGCGGTTCGAGCGGTCCACGCCGAAGCGGTCGCACAGCGCATCGAGCGAATTGCGCTTGCCCGGGTACACCGTCTTCGCGAGCGCCAGCGTGTCGGTGACATCGCCCACGAAGCTGCGCAGCGGCGGCAGGCCGGCGAGCTCGAACTCCTTGTTGAGGAAGCCGACGTCGAAGGCCGCGTTATGGATGATCAGCTCGGCGTCGCGCAGGTACTCGACGATGTCGTTCGCCAGCGTCGCGAATTTCGGCTTGTCGCGCAGGAAGTCGCTCGTCAGCCCGTGCACCTTGAGCGCATCCTCGTGGCTCTCGCGCTCCGGATTGAAGTAGATGTGCAGGTCGTTGCCGGTGAGCTTGCGGCTGAACAGCTCCACGCATCCCAGTTCGATGATGCGGTCGCCGTTCTCGGCCGAAAGGCCCGTGGTTTCGGTGTCGAGAACGATTTGGCGCGTCATCAGTGGTTTTCTTTGGCGTGATTGATCGAGTACTTGGGGATTTCGACCGTGAGGTCGGTTTGGGCGAGTATCGCCTGGCAGCTGAGGCGCGATTGCGGCTCCAGACCCCAGGCGCGGTCGAGCAGGTCTTCCTCACCCTCCTGCGCCTCGTTGAGCGATTCGATGCCCTTGCGCACGATCACGTGGCAGGTGGTGCAGGCGCAACTCATCTCGCAGGCATGCTCGATGTCGATGTGGTTCTCGAGCATCGCCTCGCAGATCGAGGTGCCGGCGGGCGCGCTGATCTCGGCGCCCTCGGGGCAGTACTCGGCGTGGGGAAGGATCTTGATCGTGGGCATTGAGGCTTCTAGAGAGATTCGATCTGCCGGCCGGCGAGCGCGCGTGCAATGCCCGCGTTCATGCGCTGTGCGGCGAAGGCTTCGGTGCCGTCGGCCAGGGCCTTGGTCGCGGCCTCGATGGCGGCAGCATCGTCGGCCGATCGCGCGGCGCTCAACGCGCTCATCAGCACCTCGATGGCCTCGCGTTCCTCGGCGTCGAGCAGGTCGCCGTCGGCATCGAGCGCGCTGCGGGTGGCCAGCAGCATGCGGTCGGCGTCCACACGCGCCTCGACCAGCGCGCGCGCCTGCATGTCCTGCTGCGCGGTGGAGAAGCTGTCCTGCAGCATCCTCGCGATCTGGTCGTCGGACAGGCCATAGGAAGGCTTGACCGTCACGCTCGCCTCCACGCCGCTGCCCTGCTCCCTGGCACTCACGCTGAGCAGGCCATCGGCATCGACGGTGAAGGTGACCCGGATGCGCGCTGCGCCCGCGACCATCGGCGGGATGCCGCGCAGCTCGAAGCGCGCGAGGCTGCGGCAATCGGCGACCAGGTCGCGCTCGCCCTGCACCACATGCAGCGCCAGCGCGGTCTGGCCGTCCTGGTAAGTCGTGAAGTCCTGCGCCATCGCGGTCGGGATGGTCTGGTTGCGCGGCACGATGCGCTCGACCAGGCCGCCCATGGTCTCGATGCCGAGCGAGAGCGGGATCACGTCGAGCAGCAGCAGGTCGTCCGTGCCGCCGTTGCCGGCCAGCTGGTTCGCCTGGATCGCGGCGCCCAGCGCGACGACCTCGTCGGGATTCAGGTTGATCAGGGGGTCGCGGCCAAAGAACTCGGCCGCGGCGCGCCGGATCTGCGGCATGCGGGTCGCACCGCCGACCAGCACGATGCCCTGCAGCTCGCCCGGCTGCAGGCGGGCGTCGCGCAGCGCCTTGCGCACGGCCGCGATGGTGCGCGCGGTCAGGGCTGCGGTGGCGGCTTCGAACTGTGCGCGCGAGATGTCCAGGTGCAGTGCTCCGCCGGCCAGGGCCGCTTCGAAGGTGGCCGTGTCCGCGGCAGACAAGGCTTCCTTGGTGGCGCGTGCGGCGACGAGCAGGGCGGCCTTGTCCGCATCGCCGCGGGCCTCCAAGCCGGTCTGCGCCAGGGCGAAATCGGCGAGCGCGTGGTCGTAGTCATCTCCGCCGAGCGCGGAGTCGCCGCCGGTGGCGATCACCTCGAACACGCCCTGCGTCAGGCGCAGGATCGAGATGTCGAAAGTGCCGCCGCCGAGGTCGTAGACCGCATAGACGCCCTCGCTGGCGTTGTCCAGCCCGTAGGCGATCGCGGCCGCCGTCGGCTCGCTGATCAAGCGCAGCACGTTGAGCCCGGCGAGCTGGGCCGCATCCTTGGTCGCCTGGCGCTGGCCCTCGTCGAAGTAGGCGGGCACGGTGATCACGGCGCCGTAGAGCTCGTCGTCGAAGGTGTCCTCGGCGCGGTAGCGCAGCGTCGCGAGGATTTCGGCGCTCACCTCGATCGGCGACTTGGCACCGGCCGCCGTCTGCACCTGGACCATGCCCGCGTCGCCACCCAGGCGATAGGCCAGGGCCTCGCGATTGGTGACGTCCTGCACGCCGCGCCCCATCAGGCGCTTGACGGAGGTGATGACGTTGGACGGATCGGCCGCGCGTGCGGCCAGCGCGTCGAAGCCGATCTGGCGGCGGTCCTTGTCGAGGTAGCGCACGGCCGAGGGCAGAAGGACGCGGCCCTCGGCGTCGGGCAGGCACTCGGCGACGCCGTTACGCACGGACGCCACCAGCGAATGGGTGGTGCCAAGGTCGATGCCCACCGCGATGCGGCGCTGGTGCGGGTCGGGCGCCTGGCCGGGTTCTGAAATCTGCAGCAATGCCATGGCGCTATTGTCCCAACGCTTCGGATTTGGCCTCGATGTCCTCGGCAAAGCGCTCGATGAACATGAGGGCTCTCACCTGCCTGGCGGCGCCGGCGTAGTCGCTCTTTTCGTCGATCAGCCAGCCCAGCGACGACAAGGCGCGGGCGCGCCCGGCCTCGACCTCCGCACGCAGCTTGTCGAACGCGGCGGCGTCCCGCGCCTCGTCGAGCTCTTCCCGCCATTCCATCTGCTGCATCAGGAAATCGGGCGGCATCGCGGTGTTCTTCTCCGCATCGATCGGATGGCTGTTCAGTGCGCACAGGTAGCTCGCGCGCTTGATCGGGTCCTTCAGCCGCTGGTAGGCCTCGTTGATACGCACCGACCACTGCATCGCCACCCGCTGCGCCGCGGCGCCCTGGGCGGCGAAGCGGTCGGGGTGCGCTTCGCGCTGCAGTTCCTTCCAGCGCACGTCGAGTGCGGCGCGGTCCTGTGCAAAGCTCGCCGGCACGGCGAAGAGCTCGAAATCGCTGTCGTTCAGGTTCATGGCGTCAAAAAGCCGCCAGCCCATGACCGGGTGGTGGCGGCTTGGACGGGAAGCCGGTGAAAAGTCAGATGCGGAAGCTTTCGCCGCAGCCGCAGCGGTCGCGCTCGTTCGGGTTGTTGAACTTGAAACCCTCGTTCAGCCCCTCGCGCACGAAGTCCAGCTGCGTACCGTCGATGTAGGCAAGGCTCTTGGGGTCGACCAGCACTTTCACGCCGTGGTCCTCGAAGATGACGTCCTCGGGCGTCATCTCGTCCACGTACTCGAGCTTGTAGGCCAGGCCCGAGCAGCCGGTGGTCTTGACGCCCAGCCGCACACCCAACCCCTTGCCTCGCTTGCCGAGGTAGCGGGTGACGTGGCGCGCGGCCGCTTCGGTCAGGGTCACAGCCATGTCAGTGAGCGGTTTCCGTCGTGGCCGCGGCCGCGCCGTGCTTGGCCTTGTAATCGTTGACGGCCGCCTTGATCGCGTCTTCCGCAAGGATCGAGCAGTGGATCTTGACGGGGGGCAGCGCCAGCTCTTCGGCGATCTGCGCATTCTTCAGCGCAGCCGCTTCGTCGAGCGTCTTGCCCTTGACCCACTCGGTCACCAGCGAGGAGGAAGCGATTGCCGAGCCGCAACCGTAGGTCTTGAAGCGCGCGTCTTCGATCACGCCCGTTTCGGGGTTGACCTTGATCTGCAGCTTCATGACGTCGCCGCAGGCCGGCGCGCCGACCATGCCGGTGCCCACCGAGTCGTCACCCTTCTCGAAGGAGCCGACGTTGCGGGGGTTCTCATAGTGGTCGATGACCTTGGATGAATAAGCCATGGGGTACCTCTCAGTCTGTGTTCAATGCGCCGACCACTGGATCGCGCTGATGTCGATGCCGTCCTTGAACATCTCCCACAGCGGGCTCAGTTCGCGGAGTTTGGCGACGTTGTGCTTGATGGTTGCGACCGCGTAGTCGATCTCTTCCTCGGTCGTGAATCGGCCGATGGTCATGCGCAGGCTGCTGTGTGCGAGCTCGTCGCTGCGGCCGAGCGCGCGCAGCACATAGCTCGGCTCCAGGCTGGCCGAAGTGCAGGCCGAGCCGCTGGACACCGCGATGCCCTTGATGCCCATGATCAGCGACTCGCCCTCGACATAGTTGAAGCTCATGTTGAGGTTGTGCGGAACGCGGTGCTCGAGGTCGCCGTTGATGAAGACCTGTTCGACGTCCTTGAGGCCGTCGAGCAGGCGTTGCTGCAGGGCGCGCGCCTTGGCGATGTCCTGCTTCATCTCGAGCCTGGCGATGCGGAAGGCTTCGCCCATGCCGACGATCTGGTGCGTCGGCAGGGTGCCGGAGCGCATGCCGCGCTCGTGGCCGCCGCCGTGCATCTGGGCTTCCAGCCGCACGCGCGGCTTGCGGCGAACGTACAGGGCGCCGATGCCCTTGGGGCCGTAGGTCTTGTGCGAGGCCAGGCTCATGAGGTCGATGGGGAGCGCCTTGACGTCGATCTCGACCTTGCCGGTGGCCTGCGCCGCGTCGACGTGGAAAACCACGCCCTTCTCGCGGCAGATATTGCCGAGCGCCACGACGTCCTGGATCACGCCGATCTCGTTGTTCACGAACATCACGCTCGCGAGGATGGTGTCGGGACGGATCGCGGCCTTGAAAGCCTCCAGGTCGAGCAGGCCGTTCTCCTGCACGTCCATGTAGGTCACCTCGAATCCCTGGCGCTCGAGCTCGCGCATGGTGTCGAGCACCGCCTTGTGCTCGGTCTTGACCGTGATCAGGTGCTTGCCCTTGCCCTTGTAGAACTGGGCCGCGCCCTTGAGTGCCAGGTTGTTCGACTCGGTGGCGCCCGAGGTCCAGACGATCTCGCGGGGATCGGCACCGATCAGTTCAGCCACCTCGCCACGCGCCTTCTCCACCGCCTCTTCCGCTTCCCAGCCCCAGGCGTGGCTGCGTGATGCCGGATTGCCGAAATGCTCGCGCAGCCAGGGAATCATCGCGTCGACCACGCGCGGGTCGACCGGCGTCGTGGCACCGTAGTCGAGGTAGATCGGGAAATGGGGGGTGACATCCATGGCTGGCTCGGGCTGGCGTGGGGTTGACGTTCTCTGGGAATATTCGACGCGGCGCCCTGGGCGCCGCCGGGATCAGGACTTGGCGAAGACGTTGCCGAGGGCGAACACCGAATTGGGCGCATTGACCCGGATCGGCTTCACCACCGGCTGGCTCGAGATCGCCCGCTTGACCGCTGGCTTGTTCTCGATCTGCACGCCCTTGGCGATCTGGTCGTCCACCAGCTTCTGCAAGGTGACGGAATCCAGGAATTCGACCATGCGCTGGTTCAGCGAGGCCCACAGCTCGTGCGTCATGCAACGGCCGGCCTCACCCAGGCAGTTCTCCTTGCCGCCGCATTGCGTGGCGTCGATGGGCTCATCGACGGAAACAATGATGTCGGCCACGGTGATCTCCGATGCCTTGCGGCCCAGCGAATAACCGCCGCCGGGACCGCGTGTCGACTCCACCAGCTCGTGACGGCGAAGCTTGCCGAACAGCTGCTCGAGGTACGACAGGGAAATCTGCTGCCGCTGGCTGATTGCGGCCAGCGTGACCGGACCGGAGTTCTGGCGCAGGGCCAGGTCGATCATGGCTGTGACCGCAAAACGGCCTTTGGTAGTGAGACGCATCGCAAGCTCCTTTGAGTGCTTACCGTTGAAAAGACACCTCGGCGTTGTGGGCTTTGGTGACGCCGTCTCCGCCCTTCCCGGCCCGCTTCCGCTGGTGATCCCATTGGTAGGAGCCGGTCCTTCATCGCGAAGTTCGTTTTTCCTGACTATTTCTGTCAAGTATAACAGAAGGCCCTCCGGCCTGCTCGGGTAAACCCGATTGCAAGCGGAGAGGGCCACGGGCGGTGTGCCATTCGCCGGATCAGAGAGGTGCGATGTTGTCCTTGCCCGGGGCGCCGAAGGCCTGCTCGCGCAGCTGCGCCAGTTGGTCGCGCACGCGGGCCGCCTTCTCGAACTCCAGGTTGCGCGCGTGCTCCAGCATGAGCTTTTCCAGCCGCTTGATCTCGCGAGCCATGTCTTTTTCGGACATGTCCTCGACCTTGGCGCGCTCGAGCTCGCGCTTGGCGGCTTCCTTGCCGCTCTTCTCGCTGTAGACGCCGTCGATCAGGTCACGCACCTGCTTGACGATGCTGCGCGGCGTGATTCCGTGGGCCTGGTTGTAGGCGATCTGCCGTGCCCGGCGCCGCTCCGTCTCGCCGATGGCCTTCTTCATCGACTCGGTCATGCGGTCGGCATAAAGGATGGCCTTGCCGTTCAGGTTGCGGGCGGCGCGGCCGATGGTCTGGATCAGCGACCGCTCGGCGCGCAGGAAGCCCTCCTTGTCGGCGTCGAGGATCGCAACCAGCGAGACCTCCGGAATGTCCAGGCCCTCCCGCAGCAGATTGATGCCGACCAGCACGTCGAAGGCGCCCAGTCGCAGGTCACGCAGGATCTCCACCCGCTCGACCGTGTCGATGTCGCTGTGCAGGTAGCGCACCTTGACGCCGTTGTCGCCCAGGTAGTCGGTCAGTTGCTCGGCCATGCGCTTTGTCAGCGTGGTGATCAGCACGCGCTCGCTCTTCTCGACGCGCAGACGGATTTCCTGCAGCACGTCGTCCACCTGATGGGTGGCGGGGCGGACCTCGACTTCGGGGTCGATCAGCCCGGTCGGCCGCACCAGCTGCTCGACCACGTTGCCTGCATGGTCCCGCTCGTACTGCGCCGGCGTCGCGGACACGAAGATGCATTGCCGCATGCGGGCCTCGAACTCGTCGAACTTGAGCGGGCGGTTGTCCAGCGCCGACGGCAGGCGAAAGCCGTACTCGACCAGCGTGGTCTTGCGTGCCCGGTCGCCGTTGTACATGGCGCCGAGCTGGCCGATCATCTGATGGCTCTCGTCGAGGAACATGATCGCGTCCTTCGGCAGATAGTCGGTCAGCGTGGCCGGCGGATCGCCCGGCGCGGCGCCCGACAGGTGCCGCGTGTAGTTCTCGATGCCCTTGCAGTGGCCGATCTCGGCCAGCATCTCGAGGTCGAAGCGGGTGCGCTGCTCGAGGCGCTGAGCCTCGACCAGCTTGCCATCGCCCACCAGTTCCTTGAGCCGCTGGTCGAGCTCGATCTTGATGGTCTCGACGGCGGTCAGCACCTTGTCGCGCGGGGTGACGTAGTGGCTGGACGGATAGACCGTGAAGCGCGGGATCTTCTGCCGGATGCGCCCGGTCAGCGGGTCGAAGAGCTGCAGGGTCTCGATCTCGTCGTCGAACAGTTCGATGCGGATCGCCAGCTCGCTGTGTTCGGCCGGGAACACGTCGATGGTGTCCCCCCGCACACGGAAGGTGCCGCGCGCGAAATCCTGCTCGTTGCGCGTGTACTGCATGCGGATCAGGCGCGAGATCACGTCGCGCTGGCCGATCTTGTCGCCCGTGCGCATGATGAAGCGCATCTGGGTGTAGTCCTCGGGCGTTCCGATACCGTAGATCGCGCTCACGGTGGCGACGATCACCGTGTCGCGCCGCTCCAGCACGCTCTTGGTGGCTGACAGGCGCATCTGCTCGATGTGCTCGTTGATCGAGCTGTCCTTCTCGATGAACAGGTCGCGCTGCGGCACGTAGGCCTCGGGCTGGTAGTAGTCGTAGTAGCTCACGAAGTACTCGACCGCGTTCTTCGGGAAGAACTCACGGAACTCGCTGTAGAGCTGGGCGGCCAGCGTCTTGTTGGGGGCGAACACGATGGCCGGACGGCCCAGCCGGGCGATCACGTTGGCCATGGTGAAGGTCTTGCCGGAGCCGGTCACGCCCAGCAGGGTCTGGTAGACCTCGCCGTCGCGCAGGCCCTCGACCAGTCCATCTATCGCGTCGGGCTGGTCGCCCGCCGGCGGATAGGGCTGGTAGAGCTCGAAAGGCGAGTTCGGAAAATGGATGAATTCGCCCTGCTTGACGGGGCCCACGGGCTCGGCTCCTGGCCGATCCGGAATGACTTCGGTGATTTCAGGCATGGCGTCCAGGGCAGGTGCGGCTCGGCCGGTAAAATTCAAGCGAACTCGTGAGGCTAACCGACCCGCGAGTCATGGCGCAAACCCGGATGCAGCCGGGGGCGAAACGCATCACCCAAAGGACTTTTCTCCATGTCAATGTTCACCGCCGTCGAGATGGCGCCGCGAGACCCGATCCTGGGCCTCAACGAGCAATTCGCCGCCGACAGCAATCCCAACAAGGTCAACCTCGGCGTCGGCGTCTACTACGACGACAACGGCAAGCTCCCCCTGCTGCGCTGCGTGCAGGCGGTCGAAGAGGACATGATCAAGGCGCCCAAGGCGCGCGGCTACCTCCCCATCGACGGCATCGCCGCCTACGACGAAGCGGTGAAGGGCTTGGTCTTCGGCACCGACAGCGAGCCCGTGAAGTCCGGCCGCGTCGCCACCATCCAGGGCATCGGCGGCACCGGCGGCCTCAAGGTCGGCGCAGACTTCCTCAAGAAGCTCAACCCAAAGGCCAAGGTGCTGATCAGCAACCCGAGCTGGGAAAACCACCGCGCCCTGTTCACCAACGCCGGCTTCGTCGTCGAGGAGTACCCCTACTACGACGCCGCCAAGCGCGGCATCGACTTCGACGGCATGCTGAGCGCGCTGAACGCCGCCCCCGCCGGCACCGTCGTTGTGCTGCACGCCTGCTGCCACAACCCCACCGGCTACGACATCCGCGCCGACCAGTGGGACCAGGTGATCGCCGCCGTCAAGGAGAAGAAGCTGGTCGCCTTCCTCGACATGGCCTACCAGGGCTTCGGCTACGGCATCCAGGAAGACGGCGCCGCCATCGGCAAGTTCGTCGCCGCCGGCCTGAGCTTTTTCGTCTCGACCTCCTTTTCCAAGAGCTTCAGCCTGTATGGCGAACGCGTCGGCGCCCTGTCGGTGCTGTGCGAGGACAAGGAGGAGGCCGGCCGCGTGCTGAGCCAGCTCAAGATCGCGATCCGCACCAACTACAGCAACCCGCCCACGCACGGCGGCGCCGTGGTCGCGACCGTTCTGGGCACGCCCGAGCTGCGCACGCTGTGGGAAAAGGAACTCGGCGAGATGCGCGACCGCATCAAGCTGATGCGCCACAAGCTGGTCGACGGCCTGTTAGCCGCCGGCGTGAAGCAGGACATGCACTTCATCACCGACCAGATCGGCATGTTCAGCTATTCCGGCCTGAACAAGGACCAGATGGTGCGCCTGCGCCAGGAGTTCGGCGTTTACGGCACCGACACCGGCCGCATGTGCGTGGCCGCCCTCAACAGCAAGAACATCGACTACGTCTGCCAGAGCATCGCGAAGGTGCTCTGACAGCCGACTGGCAGGCGGCAGCGTTCATTCAATTTGAGCGTTTCGCCTACATTCGGACCGACGCTGCTGATATATTGCATCGCAACAACACCACCCGCGGAACTCGATGCTTTATCAACTCTACGAAGCACAGCGCTCCCTCATGGAGCCCTTTGCCGATTTCGCGCAAGCTGCTTCCAAGCTCTATGGCCAAGGCGGCGTCTTCGGCCGAGCCCCGTTGGCGCAGCGCATGGCGGCCGGCTATGACCTGCTCTATCGGCTCGGCAAGGACTACGAGAAACCCGAGTTCGACATCAAGACGGTGAGCGTCGACAACGACGACGTGGTCATCCAGGAAGTCGTTGAGATCGACAAGCCCTTCTGCCACCTGCGCCGCTTCAAGCGCTTCACCGACGATCCACACACCCTGCAGACGCTCAAGGCTCAGCCCGTGGTGTTGATCGTGGCGCCCCTGTCCGGCCACTACGCGACGCTGCTGCGCGACACGGTGCGCACGATGCTGCAGGACCACAAGGTCTACATCACCGACTGGGTCAACGCCCGCCTCGTGCCGCTGTCCGAGGGCGAGTTCCGGCTCGACGACTACGCCAATTACATCCAGGAATTCATCCGCCACCTGCAGGCCGAGTACGGCAACTGCCATGTGATCAGCGTCTGCCAGCCCACCGTGCCGGTGCTGGCGGCCGTGTCGCTGATGGCCAGCCGCGGCGAGAAGGTGCCGCTGTCGCTGACCATGATGGGCGGCCCCATCGACGCCCGCAGATCGCCTACCGCGGTCAACAACCTGGCGATGAACAAGAGCTACGAGTGGTTCGAGAACAACGTGATCTACCGCGTTCCGCAGGGCTTCCCCGGGGTTGGCCGGCGCGTCTATCCGGGCTTCCTGCAGCACACCGGTTTCGTCGCGATGAACCCGGACCGCCATGCGAGCAGCCACTACGACTATTTCAAGGACCTGATCAAGGGCGACGACGCCAGCGCCGAGGCGCACCGCAAGTTCTACGACGAGTACAACGCCGTCCTCGACATGGATGCGGACTACTATCTGGACACCATCCGCACCGTGTTCCAGGACTTCAATCTCGTCAACGGCACCTGGGAAGTCAAGAGCCCCGACGGCAAGCTGGAGCTCGTACGCCCGCAGGACATCCATTCGACCGCCGTGCTCACCGTCGAGGGCGAGCTGGACGACATCTCCGGCGCCGGCCAGACGCGTGCCGCCCACGAGCTGTGTACGGGCGTCCCGTCGACCCACCAGCGGCACTACGAGGTCAAGGGTGCCGGCCACTACGGCATCTTCAGCGGCCGCCGCTGGCGCGACAAGGTGTACCCCGAGGTGAAGGCATTCATCGCCGCGCACGACACGCCGCAGAAGCGCGCCGGCCGGCCCACCGTGTCGGCGGAGGACACGATCAAGGCCGCCGCCGCCACCAAGACGACCGCCGTCGCGCGCAAATCCGCGCCGGCGCGCCGCAAGCGCGGCGCCTCGCGCTAGAGCGAGGGTTTTCCCCGTGAACGCGCTGGCCGGGCGCATCCTCGATGCACTGCCGCAAACGCAGTGCACGCGCTGCGGCTATCCCGATTGCGCGGGCTACGCGCAGGCCATCGCCGCCGGTGAGGCCGGCATCCACCAATGCCCGCCGGGCGGCACCGAAGGGGTGGCGCGGCTATCGCAACTCACCGGTCGACCGGCGCGGGCGCTCGACCCGCAGTTCGGCACCGAGGGCCCGCGTGCGATGGCGGTGATCGACGAGGCCTGGTGCATCGGTTGCACGCTGTGCCTCGATGCCTGCCCGACCGACGCGATCCTGGGCATCCACAAGCGCATGCACACCGTGATCGAGGCCCACTGCACCGGCTGCGAGCTCTGCATCCCGGTCTGCCCGGTGGACTGCATCTCGCTCGAAGTGGCCACGCCGGGAAAGAGCGGCTGGCAGGCCTGGTCACAGGCGCAGGCCGACGCGGCGCGCAGCCGCTATGAGGCACATCGCCGCCGCCACGACAAGGACGAGCCGGCCGCGGCCGAGCCGCCCGAGGCCGCCACGCCCGACCGCAAACGCGCTATCGTCGAAGCGGCGCTGGCGCGCGCGCGTGCTGCCGCTGCCGCGTCGCGTAACGATCCCAAGGCACGCCCATGACCCTCGACACCCTGCTGCTCTTCATGATCGCCTCCGTCGCCCTGGCGATCACGCCCGGCCCCACCATGCTGCTGGCCATGTCCAACGGCATCGCCGGCGGCATGCGCGCCGCGGTCTGGGGCATCGCGGGCGCTTCACTGGGGGCCGCCATCCTGATCGCCGTGGTGGCGCTGGGGCTGGGCTCCCTGCTCGCGGCCTCGGAAGGGCTCTTCAACGCCATCCGCGTGGCGGGCGTCGCCTACCTGGTCTGGCTCGGGGTCAAGATGTGGCGCAGCCAGCCGATCGACATCCACGCAGCGCTTGCCGCATCGCCGGCCGACGTCCTCCGCGGCCGCACCGCTTTCCTGCGCAGCCTGACGGTGGCACTGTCCAACCCGAAGACCCTGCTCTTCTTCGCGGCCTTCCTGCCGCAGTTCATCACCACCACGAGCCCGCAGATTCAACAGTACGTGGTGCTGGGCACCATCTTCATCGGCATCGACACCTGCGTCATGCTGGGCTACGCCGCCGCCGGTACGCAGGCCGTGCGCTGGCTCTCGCGGCGCAGCCTGCGCATGGTCAACCGCGGCTGCGCTGCAGGCATGTGGCTGCTGGCTGCCACCCTGGCCGTCTGGCGCCGCCCCGGCGCCTGAAAACACTCAGCCGGCCGCCAGCGCCGCGAAGGCCTTCACCACTTCCGGCGGCGCCTGCACCAGCTCGACCAGCACTCCTTCGCCGGCAATCGGGAACTCCTCGTTGCCCTTGGGATGCAGGAAGCAGATGTCGAAGCCGGCCGCGCCCTTGCGGATGCCGCCCGGCGCGAAACGCACCCCCTGCGCCGTGAGCCAGCCGACTGCGGCGGGCAGGTCGTCGATCCACAGCCCCACGTGATTGAGCGGCGTGGCATGCACGGCCGGCTTCTTGTCCGGGTCCAGGGGCTGCATCAGGTCGACCTCGACCTTGAAAGGGCCGCTGCCGATCGCGCAGATGTCCTCGTCGACGTTCTCGCGTTCGCTGCTGAAGGTGCCGGTCACCTCGAGGCCCAGCATGTCGACCCACAGCTTGCGTAGCCGGGACTTGTCCGGCCCGCCGATCGCGACCTGCTGGATGCCGAGCACCTTGAAGGGACGTTGTTGCGGCGTGTTCATGCGGCGGTCTCCTTCAGGCAAATTCCATGATGACCTGGTCCACGGCGAGCGACTCGCCCTTGGCAGCCGAGATGTTGCCCACCACGCCGTCCTGCGTGGCGAAGAGCACGTTCTCCATCTTCATCGCCTCGATCACCGCGAGCTTCTCGCCGGCCTGCACCTGCTGGCCAGGCTGCACCGAGATCTCGACCAGCAGCCCCGGCATCGGCGACATCAGGTACTTGCTGAGATCCGGCGGCGCCTTGTACGGCATGAGCTTGAGCAGCCGCGAGCCCCGCGGCGACAGCACCATCGCCTCGATCTGCTTGCCGTCGTGCGCGATGCGCAGCGCCAGGGGGTTCTTGCCGACGCCGCGCTCGACCTGCGCAATGAAGCCGCGGCCGTTGACGCGGCCCTCGACCCGCGCGCTGCCCAGCGGCGCCTGGCTCTCGATCTTGTAGGTGTTGGCGCCCACCGTCACGGCGCTCGAACCCGTGGGGCCCTGGTAGTCGGTGACCGTCACCGGCTGATGCACGTGCTGCCCGTTCGCGGCGAGCACGACCACCACGAACTGCTCGCCCACCTTCACGCCATGCCCTTCCAGCTGCCCGCTGATGCCCGAGGCGCGCGCGCGGTAGCGCCGATGCATGCAGGCCGCCAGCGCGACCAGGAAGTCAGGGTCATCGTGCGGCACATCCTCCGCATGGAAGCCCTTGCCGTAGTGCTCGGCAATGAAGCCGGTGTTGAAGGCCCCGCTCACGAAGCTGGGATGCGCCAGCAGCGCGGCCTGGAAAGGGATGTTGCTGCTGATGCCGCGGATCACGAAGCCGTTGAGCGCCTCTCGCATCATGGCGATCGCATGCGCGCGGTCCCGCCCATGCACGACCAGCTTGGCGATCATCGAGTCGTAGAACATGGGGATCTCGCCGCCGTCGTAGACGCCGGTGTCCACCCGCACGCCGAAGAGATGCTCCGTATCGGCGGAGAACATCGTCTCCTTGGGCGGCTGAAAGCGGACCAGCCGCCCCGTCGAGGGCAGGAAGTTCCGGAACGGATCTTCCGCGTTGATACGGCACTCGATGGCCCAGCCATCGCGCTTCACATCATCCTGCCCGAGCGGCAGCTTCTCGCCGGCGGCGACGCGGATCATGAGCTCGACCAGGTCCAGCCCCGTGATCGCCTCCGTCACCGGGTGCTCCACCTGCAAGCGGGTGTTCATCTCCAGGAAATAGAAGCTCTGGTCCTTGCCGACCACGAACTCCACCGTGCCCGCGCTCTGGTAGTTGACCGCCTTGGCAAGCGCCACCGCCTGCTCGCCCATGGCCTTGCGCGTGGCCTCGCTGATGAAGGGCGAGGGCGCCTCCTCGATCACCTTCTGATGGCGGCGCTGGATCGAGCATTCGCGCTCGTTGAGGTAGATCACGTTGCCGTGTGCGTCGCCCAGCACCTGGATCTCGATGTGGCGCGGCTCCTCGACGAACTTCTCGATGAACACGCGGTCGTCACCGAAGCTGTTGCGAGCCTCGTTGCGGCAGGAGGTGAAGCCGTCGAAGGCATCCTTGTCGTTGTACGCCACCCGCAGGCCCTTGCCGCCGCCGCCGGCCGAGGCCTTGATCATCACGGGGTAGCCCACCTCGCGCGCGATATCGACCGCCCGCTCGGCCGTCTCGATGGCATCGTTCCAGCCCGGAATGGTGTTGACCTTGGCCTCGTTGGCCAGCTTCTTCGAGGCGATCTTGTCGCCCATGGCCGCGATCGAATAGTGCTTGGGGCCGATGAAGACGATGCCCTCCTCCTCGACCTTCTTCGCGAAGCCCTCGTTCTCGGACAGGAAGCCGTAACCCGGGTGAACCGCCTCGGCGCCGGTCTTCTTGCAGGCCGCGATGATGCGATCGGCCTGCAGATAGCTCTCGCGGCTGGGCGAAGCGCCGATGTGGACGGCCTCATCGGCCAGCTCGACGTGGCGGGCGTCCTTGTCGGCGTCGGAGTACACGGCGACCGTCTTGATGCCCATCTTTTTCGCGGTCTTGATGACGCGGCAGGCGATTTCTCCGCGGTTGGCGATCAGGATCTTCTTAAACATGGTCGACTCCCGTTCTCAAAGCGGAATGTTCCCGTGCTTGCGCCACGGGTTGTCCAGTTTCTTCCCGCTCAGCATCACCAGGCTGCGGCAGATTCGCTTGCGCGTCTCGCTGGGCAGGATCACGTCGTCGATGTAGCCGCGCGTGCCGGCCACATAGGGATTGGCGAAGCGGGCCTTGTACTCGGCCTCGCGCGCAGCCAGCTTCCCGGGGTCGTTCTTGTCCTCGCGGAAGATGATCTCCACCGCGCCCTTGGCGCCCATCACCGCGATCTCGGCCCGCGGCCACGCCAGGTTGACGTCGCCGCGCAGGTGCTTGGAGGCCATCACGTCGTAGGCGCCGCCATAGGCCTTGCGCGTGATCACCGTGATCTTCGGCACCGTGCACTCGGCATAGGCGTAAAGCAGCTTGGCGCCGTGCTTGATGATGCCGCCGTACTCCTGGCTGGTGCCGGGCATGAAGCCGGGCACGTCGACGAAGGTGACGACCGGGATGTTGAAGGCGTCGCAGAAGCGCACGAAGCGCGCCGCCTTGATCGAGGACTTGATGTCGAGGCAGCCCGCCAGCACCAGCGGCTGGTTGGCGACGATGCCCACGCTCTGCCCATCGAAGCGGGCGAAGCCGATCACGATGTTCTTCGCATAGTCCGGCTGCAGCTCGAAGAACTCGCCGTCGTCGACCACCTTTACGATGGCCTCCTTGATGTCATAAGGCTTGTTCGGGTTGTCGGGGACCAGCGTGTCGAGCGAGGGGTCGGCGCGGTCGGCCGGGTCGCCGCTGGGCCGCACGGGCGCCTTCTCGCGGTTGTTGAGCGGCAGGTAGTTGTAGAGGCGGCGCAGCATCATCAGCGCCTCCACGTCGTTCTCGAAAGACATGTCGGCCACGCCGCTCTTGGTCGTGTGCGTGGTGGCGCCGCCCAGTTCCTCGGCCGTCACGTCCTCGTGCGTCACCGTCTTCACCACCTCGGGGCCGGTGACGAACATGTAGGAGCTGTCGCGCACCATGAAGATGAAGTCGGTCATGGCAGGCGAGTAGACGGCGCCGCCGGCGCAGGGCCCCATGATCATGCTGATCTGCGGCACCACGCCGGAGGCCATCACGTTGCGCTGGAACACCTCGGCATAGCCGCCGAGCGAGGCCACGCCTTCCTGAATGCGCGCGCCGCCCGAATCATTGAGGCCGATGACGGGCGCCCCCACCTTCATCGCCTGGTCCATCACCTTGCAGATCTTCTCGGCATGGGCTTCGCTGAGCGCGCCGCCGAAAACGGTGAAGTCCTGGCTGAAGACGAACACCAGGCGGCCGTTGATCATGCCGTAGCCGGTCACCACGCCGTCGCCCGGGATCTTCGTGTCGGCCATGCCGAAGTCGTTGGAACGGTGCTCGACGAACATGTCCCATTCTTCGAAGGTGTTGTCGTCGAGCAGGAGCTCGATGCGCTCGCGCGCCGTCAGCTTGCCCTTGGCGTGCTGCGCATCGATGCGCTTCTGGCCGCCGCCCAGCCGCGCCTGGGCGCGCCGTTTTTCGAGTTGTTCGAGGATCTCTTTCATGGGTCCTGTTCCGGAAGTGATGTGAATGTGTTCTTCAGAGCGCTAGGCCTGTCCGGCCTGCGCGGAGAGCAGATGGCGCGCCGCCGTCGAAGCCGGCAGCGTACCGGCCGCGACCTGGGCCAGGGCCTGCGGCAGCAGCTCGCGCACCTTCGGATGGTGGCGGAAGGCGTGCTTGAGGCCCGCGTCGATGCGTTCCCACATCCACGCGAGCGCCTGTTTCTCCCGGCGCGCGCCGAGCTTGCCGTTCGCGGTCTGCAAGGTCTTGAATTGCTTCACGGCCTCCCAGAAGGCGTCGACGCCAGTGCCCTGGAGGGCGCTGGATTGCATCACCCTGGGCTGCCATTGGTGCTGCACCGCTTCTGCACCATGCACCGCATGCGCATGCGCCGGATTGCCGTGGTGGCCAAAGAGCCGCAGCGCCGAGGTGATCTGGGCCTGCGCGCGCGTCGCCGCGTCGGGGTCGATGTCGGCCTTGTTGATGACCACCAGGTCGGCCAGCTCCATCACGCCCTTCTTGATCGCCTGCAGGTCGTCGCCCGCATTGGGCAGCTGCAGCAGCACGAACATGTCGGTCATGCCCGAGACCGCGGTCTCGCTCTGGCCCACGCCCACCGTCTCCACGATCACGATGTCGTAGCCGGCGGCTTCGCACACCAGCATGGCCTCGCGCGTCTTCTCGGCCACGCCGCCCAGCGTGCCGCTCGAGGGGCTCGGGCGGATGTAGGCACGCTCGTGGACCGAGAGCTTCTCCATGCGCGTCTTGTCGCCGAGGATGGAGCCGCCGGAGACCGTCGACGAAGGATCGATGGTGAGCACCGCCACGCGATGGCCGCGGTCGATCAGGTACAGGCCCAGCGTCTCGATGAAGGTGGACTTGCCGACGCCGGGCACGCCAGAGATCCCGAGGCGGAATGAATTCCCGGTGTACGGGAGCAGCGAAGTGAGCAACGCGTCGGCACGGGCGCGATGGTCGTCGCGGGTCGATTCGAGCAGTGTGATGGTCTTTGCAATGGCCCGACGCTGCAGGGGCGCCGCACCGTGCAGGATGTCGCCGAGTTCGACGTGTGCGCTTTTCACGGCCGCGCACGCTCTCCGCGAACGGCGTCCGCCTTTCTCTGATACAAGACTTGGCCCACGCGCTCGATGTGCGCCTGCAGGGCGGCATCCTCGATCTGTGCCCGCAGCAGAAGATCCATCTGGTATGGAAGCATCAGATCGTCGATGGCCGTCTCGATGGCAAGTAGATCGCGGATACCGATGTCGTCTCCTTCGATGGCCAGATCGATGTCCGAACCTGGCCGATGATTGCCTTTCGCGCGCGATCCGAAGATGACGGCCCGATCGACACCCGGAAATCGCGACAGGACGAAGCAGATCGCGCCGAGCGCCGCGGCAGGCAGCCCGAAGCGCCCTGCATTTTCAGATGTCACGCAATGCCTCCATTCTTCGCGCGAAGGCTTCGAACAACGCAGCGTAGCGATCGGTGATCCGCTGTGCCAACGCGGTCGCCGTGGCCCGGTTGTAGGTGTGCGAGGACTGGTTCCTGCTCTGGATCATCTCCATCCAGGTCTCCCCGTCGTCCACGAGTCCGACCGCGAAAGCTTGCCGTGTGGCATCGCGCGAACCAGTGATCTGGTGGGCGCCCTGGTAGTCGAAATAGTCCTTCATGACCTTCCAGGCCAGTTCGTGCGTGAACTCGAACGCCTGGATCAAACCCTGCTGCTCGAGCTCCGAAAGGGGTCGCTGTGCAGCCAGCGTCACGGCGCTCGTGAGCTGGGCGAGGGCCCGGGCGTAGTTGTCGAGCCGTTGCTGCCAGCGGATATCGGGCGTGTTGCTCATGTCGTTACGCAGTCAGCCGGGCGCGAATCTGCTCCAGCACATCCTTCGCACTGGCCGGAATCGGCGTGCCCGGCCCATAGATGCCCTTGACCCCGGCTTCGTAGAGGAACTCGTAGTCCTGCCGCGGGATCACGCCGCCGACGAAGACGATGATGTCGTCCGCGCCCTGCTTCTTCAGCTCCTCGATGATGGCCGGCACCAGCGTCTTGTGGCCTGCCGCCAGGGTGCTGACGCCGACGGCATGCACGTCGTTCTCGATCGCCTGGCGCGCGCATTCCTCGGGGGTCTGGAACAGCGGGCCCATGTCGACGTCGAAGCCCAGGTCGGCGAAGGCGGTGGCGACGACTTTCGCGCCGCGATCGTGGCCGTCCTGCCCCAGCTTGGAAATCATCACGCGCGGACGGCGGCCCTGCTCTTCGGCAAACGCGGCAATCTCGTTCTGCAGCGCCTCCCAGCCCTCGGCCGAGTCGTAGGCGGCGGCGTAGACGCCGGTCACCTTCTGCGTGTCGGCGCGGTGGCGGCCGTAGATCTTTTCCAGCGCGTCGCTGATCTCGCCCACCGTCGCGCGCAGCCGCACCGCCTCGACGCTCAGCGCCAGCAGGTTGCCCTCGCCGCTTTCGGCGGCCGCTGTCAGCGCATCGAGCGCGGCCTGCACCTTGGCGCCGTCGCGCTTCTCGCGTACCGACTTGAGCCGCGCGATCTGGCTGTCGCGCACCTTGACGTTGTCGATCTGCAGGATGTCGTGCGTGTCCTCGTTCTGCAGCTTGTACTTGTTGACGCCCACGATCACGTCCTGCCCCGAATCGATGCGCGCCTGCTTGTCGGCCGCGGCCGCTTCGATCTTGAGCTTGGCCCAGCCGCTGTCCACGGCCTTGGTCATGCCGCCCATGGCCTCGACCTCCTCGATGATGGTCCAGGCCGCATCCGCCATGTCCTGCGTGAGCTTCTCCATCATGTAGCTGCCGGCCCAGGGATCGATCACGTTCGTGATGTGGGTCTCTTCCTGGATGATGAGCTGCGTGTTGCGCGCGATGCGCGCGCTGAACTCGGTGGGCAGGGCGATCGCCTCGTCGAGCGCGTTGGTGTGCAGGCTCTGCGTGCCGCCGAAGACCGCGGCCATGGCCTCGATGGTGGTGCGCACCACGTTGTTGTAGGGGTCCTGCTCGGTCAGGCTCCAGCCGGAGGTCTGGCAGTGGGTGCGCAGCATCAGGCTCTTCGGGTTCTTGGGGTTGAACTCCTTCATGATGCGGCACCACAGCAGGCGCGCCGCGCGCATCTTGGCGACCTCGAGATAGAAGTTCATGCCGATGGCCCAGAAGAAGCTCAGCCGCCCGGCGAAGCCGTCGACGTCCAGCCCCTTGGCCAGCGCCGTCTTCACGTACTCCTTGCCGTCCGCCAGCGTGAAGGCCAGCTCGAGCGCCTGGTTGGCCCCGGCTTCCTGCATGTGGTAGCCGCTGATGGAGATGGAGTTGAACTTCGGCATCTTCTCCGCGGTGTACGCGATGATGTCGCCGATGATCCGCATCGAGGGCTCGGGCGGGAAGATGTAGGTGTTGCGGACCATGAACTCCTTGAGGATGTCGTTCTGGATGGTCCCCGAGAGCTGGTCCTGCGCCACGCCCTGCTCCTCGGCCGCGACGATGTAGCCGGCCAGCACGGGCAGCACCGCGCCGTTCATCGTCATGGAGACGCTGACCTTGTCCAGCGGGATCCGGTCGAACAGGATCTTCATGTCTTCCACACTGTCGATGGCCACGCCGGCCTTGCCGACGTCGCCGGTCACGCGCGCATGGTCGCTGTCGTAGCCGCGGTGCGTGGCCAGGTCGAAGGCCACGCTCACGCCCTGCCCGCCGGCGGCCAGCGCCTTGCGATAGAAGGCGTTCGATTCCTCGGCGGTGGAGAAGCCCGCGTACTGCCGGATGGTCCAGGGGCGCACCGCGTACATCGTGGCCTGCGGGCCGCGCAGGTAGGGCTCGAAGCCGGGCAGCGTGTCGGCGTACTTCAGGCCCTTGAGATCGGCCGCGGTGTAGAGCGGCTTGACCGCGATGCCGTCGGGCGTGAGCCAGTTCAGCGCCTGCAGGTCGCCGCCGGGGGCGGACTTGGCCGCAGCCTTGGCCCAGGCTTCGAGGGTCGCGGTTTGGAAGGTCGGTTCGGGTTTGCTGCTCATGGCGCCGGCTTTTGCGAGTGGAGGGAGTGTCCGCGCAGGCGCGTCACAGTTCAATGCGAGTCTAACCCATCTGTAATTATTAATTCAAATACTTTGGGTTGAGGTACATTTCGGGCATGTCCGCCCTCACCCTTACCCCGCGCGCCCTCTACGAAGAGGTGGCGGAGCTGCTGCGCCAGCGCATCTTCAACCGCGAGCTCGAGCCCGGCAGCTGGATCGACGAGCTCAAGCTGGCGGAGGAATACGGGATCAGCCGCACGCCGCTGCGCGAGGCGCTCAAGGTACTGGCGGCCGAGGGCCTGGTGACGATGAAGGTGCGGCGCGGCGCCTACGTGACCGAGGTGTCCGAGAAGGACCTGGCGGACGTCTACCACCTGCTGAGCCTGCTCGAGAGCGACGCGGTCGGCGTGGTGGCCGAACGGGCCTCCCCGGCGGAGCTGGCCGAGCTCGAAGCCCTGCATGCCGAGCTCGAGGCCGCCGCGGCACCCGGCAAGGTGGACCGTGCCCACTTCTTCGCCATCAACGAGCGTTTCCATATGCGCATCCTGGCGATGGCCGACAACCGCTGGCGCGACCAGATGGTGGCCGACCTGCGCAAGGTGATGAAGCTCAACCGCCACAACTCGCTGCTGAAGTCAGGACGCATCGCGGAGTCGCTGACCGAGCACCGCGCGATCATGGAGGCGCTCGCCCGCCGTGATGCGAGCTCAGCGGTCAGGCGGATGCAGGATCACTTCAGGAACGGGCTCGAAGCCGCAGCCTGAGAGCTGTTCGCGATGCCGATCGCGGGGCATCGCACCAATATTGTGAACAGACGCTGAAATTCGGCGATGCCCGCGCTTCTGCCGATTTTCGCGCAGGAGCGACGCGCGCAGGGATCGATCTGCGGCTCGGCGTTACCAATCCCTAGAGCTCAGGCGCAGATGCCGCATTGGCGCTGAATTGCGATGCATCGACATCGTTGCACATGAGCTCACAGGAAAGTTCGGCGAGGTCGACGGTGGCCGGCCGAATAAAAGCAATCTCATTCCGCACAGGATCAATCAATGCAAACCGCAACCTTCAAGGATCTGGGCCGGGCAGCGTACCACGCGCTCAACGTGGGCGACGTCGCCTTCAACGAGACCGTCGCCACACTGATGGTGGACGACGCCATTGTCACATTGGAATTCGACGAAGAGATCGATGACGATTGCCTGTGCGTGCATGTGCAAATGCCCGACACCGAAAAACTGACGCAGAACCTCGACGTTTTGCGCTCACTGCTCGCGCTGAACATGCTCAGCGGTTCGAAGACAAACGGTGTCTTCGCGATGCACCCGGGCAGCGGTCAGCCGATCTACACCGTGCAACTCACCGATCTCGATCAGTTCACATCCACATCGCTCGCCGAGATCTTGCGCATTCTTGTGGCGCAAGGTGTTGGTGGCATCGGCGCTCTTCGCAATTTGGTTTGAGGACGTCAACCATGGGCGATTTCCTAACGAGAGCTCTTTCCGAGCCGAATGTACGCACACCCGGTCGGCAGCCGTCGGAGCGGCAGCCGCCGCCGCAACCAGAGACCGCCATTCCTTCGATCTTGAAAGAAGTCTCGAAGGGCTTTCAGCGGCTACGGGCATGAATGCCACGGAGAACTTGAATGCCACGGACCCCGGGGCCCGCAGGCATGGAACTCCACGTTCCCTGGCAATTCGACTCTACCGCCACAGCATCAAGGCGGCACGGCCTGGGGCGCGGCGACAGCCGCGATGGTCATGATTCCGCAACTGTTCAATCTCGTTG
The DNA here is from genome assembly GCF_057657375.1 of Variovorax sp. Soil_C_12. Taxonomy (NCBI): domain Bacteria; kingdom Pseudomonadati; phylum Pseudomonadota; class Betaproteobacteria; order Burkholderiales; family Comamonadaceae; genus Variovorax; species Variovorax sp. Soil_C_12. The sequence goes on from NZ_JBDGIO010000003.1 coordinate 213,928, forward strand.
CATTGATTAGGGACGGTCGCGATGGGAGCGCTCAAGGCCATGTCCAAGTCTCGCGCATCATCCAATTTGGTTTGTGCGTGACTGCACTCAGCATTGGCTTCTCGATGCCAGCGACCGGAGGACAAGGGCTTGCTGTGGCTTGGACCGTCGCCACCTTCGCAGACGTTCTCAAGGGCTTGCTTTATTCCGTTGGCCGAGACAGCTTCAACTATTTCTGGCCTAAGGTTCGCCCCAACGCGGAAACACTCACCGTCAAGGCAGTGGTCCAGGATGCGATGGTCTACTTCGGTACGCAGACCCTGCTTGGAATCGCCTTTGGCTATTTCGCGGGTATCAAGACCGATACTTCCTTGCATCTTCCCTTCTTTGGTACCGACCTCACTGGCGGCGACGCCGCCGTCTTGGGGTCCATGTCCTTTGGGAACTCAGTTGTGGAGACCATTGATGAGATCAGTTTGGCCTATTTCATGAGGAATGAAAATAAGAAACAGTTCATGAAGAACGTGATAGAAAAAAATGAGGAGGGAATCCGGAAGATCAACGAGAGGAAAGAAGAGTTCATCAAGCAGAAACTGCCGAAGATTCTCGCAAAGAGGAAGGGGCTGGTTCAGACATACGACGACGACAATTCCGACAGATGGCAGAAGGATCTGGAAGCGCTGGCCGAAGAAGAGCTGAAGGAACTCGCGGAGGATTGGGAAAAGGAAGCTAGGCTCTATGTGAAGGAGCACCTCACAGGCCTCGTCATGAAGTTGCCGACCTGGGAGCAGACGAAGGCCAAGGTGACGGACCGCACGAGGCTGATTGACTTCTTGTTCAAAGGGCGGCTTACGACGAATCGAGCCGCTGCCATGGCTACCGCGTTCTTCTTCTCAAGCACCGTCCTCGACGCGATGGCACACCCTGAGGATCCCACGTTTGACAGGGCAGCGCAGGCAGTTTCTGCAGCCGCTACCATCATTGCGGTATATCTGCCCGGCATATTGGCCTGCAACAGACGAGGCTTTGACAACCCAAAGCCCGCCGATATGACTCATTGGCAAGCGATCAAGTACTTCATGGGCTTCCTGACAGCGAAAGACGTGAAGAAAGAAAGGGTAGACGCCGAGTTGGTAAGCGTCGGTGTGGAGGAGGAGAGCGATGACGATCACAAATCTGGAGATGGTCCGCCGCCGCCTGGCTATCAACCGCAGCCTCCGCCTAATAAGTCCACCGCGTCAGAATAGTTGTCGCCGATAGACAAAGAACCTAGGGCGTGAAACGCTGCACCAGGCAGTGCGCGCAGCGCCTGGTGCCGCAAACACGGCGTGCTTCCAGCGCGCGGGTCCTGATGTTATGCGCCGACAATCCCCGACTGCGGCATCGCATCATGCGCCCGCGCCATCACCTCATGCGGCGGCAGCGCCTTGAGCCTGTGGTCGCTCCACACCTGGCGCCAGCGGCGCGCGCCCGCCAGGCCGTTGCGCAGGCCCAGCATGTGGCGCGCAATGTTCGACCAGGGCGTGCCGTGCTCGGCAGCCTCGCGGGCCATGTAGTCGCACATCTTCAGCTCCACGTCCTCGCGCGTGAGCGTGGAGGGCGGCTCATGGAAGAACGCCGCGTCCCACTCGGCCAGCGACCACGGGTTGTGATAGGCCTCGCGGCCGATCATCACGCCGTCCAGCAGCCGAAGATGCGCCTGCATCTCGGCGATGTCGTCGAAGCCGCCATTGATCGAGATGCGCAGCGCCGGAAAATCATGCTTGAGGCGGTGCACCAGCTCGTAGCGCAGCGGCGGGATCTCGCGGTTCTGCTTGGGCGAGAGGCCCTTCAGCCAGGCGTTGCGCGCGTGGACGATGAAGCTGCGGCAACCCGCTTCGCTCACATGGCCGACGAAGTCGCGCACGAATTCATAGGACTCGGTCTTGTCGATGCCGATGCGGTGCTTGACCGTGACCGGCACACTGACCACGTCCACCATGGCCTTGACGCAGTCGGCCACCAGCTGCGGCTCGTTCATCAGGCAGGCACCGAAGGCGCCGCGCTGCACCCGCTCGCTGGGACAGCCGCAGTTGAGGTTGATCTCGTCGTAGCCCCACTCCTCGCCCAGCTTCGCGCAATGCGCGAGCTCGGCCGCCTCGCTGCCGCCGAGCTGCAATGCCACCGGGTGTTCCTCGGCGTTGAAGCGCAGATGCCGCGGCACGTCGCCGTGCACCAGCGCGCCCGTTGTCACCATCTCGGTGTAGAGCAAGGCGCGGCGCGTCAGCAGGCGGTGGAAGTACCGGCAATGGCGGTCGGTCCAGTCCATCATCGGCGCGCAGGAAACGCGGCCGGCCCAGGTGTGTTCTGTGTCCATCGATATCAATGACTTGCCGACCGATGCCCCTCGATCAGGCGCATTTTCAGGCGCGAGGCGCGCACGGCAGGTGTCTGTATTTTGCCTGCGCCGGCTCGACTCGCGCCGGGTCGCAGCGGCATGCGGCCAATCAACGCTCGCGCGCGGCGCGGCGCAGCACCTGGGTGATGGGCTCCAACAGGTACTGGAGGGCGGTGCGCTCGTCCCCCTGCAGGTAGATCTCGGCGGGCATGCCGGCCAGCAGCTTCAGGTCCCCCGCCGCCGCGAGCGAAGCCGGATCGGCCTCGACCAGCACCGAGTAGTAGGGAGCGTTGGTCGCACGGTCGATCAGGCGGTCGCCCGACACATAGACCACCTTGCCATGCACCAGTTGCGTGGTGCGGTACTTGAATGCCGTGAAGCGGATGTCGGCCGGCTGGCCGCGGTGGATCCGGCCGATGTCCTCGGGACGCACGCGCGCATCGGTCATCAGACGGGTATCGTCCGGCACGACGTCGGCGATGGTCTCGCGAGGCGGGATCACCGCGCCGGGCGTCGAATACTTCAGATCGATGATCTCGCCGCTGGCCGGCGCCGTGATCACCTGGCGCGCCGAGGCGTCGGCCGACTTGCGCCGCTCCTGCTCGATCTCGGCCAGCCGCGCCGCCGTGACCTTGAGCTGGTCGCTCGCCTGCTGACGGTAGTCGCTCTCCAGCGAGCGGATGCGCAGATCGGCATCGACCGTGCGCTGCTCGGCGCGCGCCAGCTCCGCGCGCCGCTCCTCGATCTTTACGCCGTAGTCGGCCACGGTGCCTTCGAGCTGCGCGATGCGCGCGGCCGAGACGAAACCATCCTTGAGCAGCTTGCGGTGGGTCTCCAGGTCGTTCTTCTGGAACTTCATCGACTCGCTCGCCTGCATGACCTGGGCGCGCAAGGCGACGATTTCCTCGGCCACCTTCTCGCGCTGCGAGCGCAGCAGGCGCACCTGCCCCACCAGCGCATCGCGCCGCGCCTCGAACAGCGCGCGCTCCTTGTCCAGCTGCGCGGCCAGACGCGGGTCGGCTGCCGCGGTCTCGACCACATCGGACGGGAAGGCGATCGCGCGCGCCATGGTCTGCTCCGCGTCCAGCCGCGCGAGGCTGGCCCGCTCGGTCTTGACGCGGTGGTCCAGCCGGTTCCGGTCGGCATCGACCGAGACGTCGCCCAGCACCAGCAAGGGCTCCCCCTGCCGCACATGCTGGCCGTCACGCACCAGCACCTCGCGCACGATCCCGCCTTCGGCATGCTGCACCGGGCGCCGGTTCAGGTCCACCTTCACATGCGCCTGCGCCACCACGGCGGACGACAGCGGCGCGAAGCCCAGCCACGCAGCGGCCGGCAGCAGTCCGCAGACCACCACGGCCACGCCCCAGTGCGTCAGGCGACGCGCTTCGCGCACATGGAGCGCCAGCGGGTCATTGGCCGCAAGGGCATGGGCTGTGGGGTTCATGACACTTTCTCCACAGGGCGGGGCATCATCACCACTTGCGCCCCGCCCAGGTTCTGGCCGGTCCGCTTGATCGACTGCATGACCTCGGCCACCGGTCCGTAGTGCTGTACGCGGCCGGCCTCCAGCACCAGCAGCTTGTCCATGTGCTGCACCAGCGTGCTGCGGTGCGTGACGACGATCACGGTAACCTGCCCGCGCAGCGCCTTCAGGGCCTCTGCCAGCGCCAGTTCCCCTGCCCCGTCCAGGTTGGAGTTGGGCTCGTCCAGCACCAGCAGTTTCGGGTCTCCGTAGAGCGCCCGTGCCAGGGCGATGCGCTGGCGTTGGCCCGGCGACAGCATTACGCCGAGGGTGTCGACCACCGTGTCATAGCCCTCGGGGAGCCCCAGGATCAGCTCGTGCACGCCGGCGCGCTGAGCCGCCTGCACGACCTTGTTCGCGTCGACTTCGCCCAGCCGTGCGATGTTGTCGGCGACGGTGCCGGCGAACAGCTCGACATCCTGCGGCACATAGCCGAGCCAGGGGCCGAGCGCTTCGCGCGGCCACTGCGCAAGGTCGACGTGGTCCAGCCGCACGGTACCGGCGTTGGGCTTCCACAAGCCGGTCAGCAGGCGCACCAGGGTCGACTTGCCGGCACCGCTCGGGCCGGTGATGGCCAGCGACTCGCCGGGCTCCAGGCTCAGCGATACACCGGCCAGGATCATCCGCTCGCTCTGCGGCGGCCGGAACACCAGGCCCTGCGCATGGAGCCGGCCGCTCGGGGCCGGCAGCGTCATGCGTTCCGGCTGGCGCTCGGCGGCTCCCAGCAACTCGGAAAGGCGCGCGAAGGCGAGCCGCCCCTCGGCCAGCACCCGCCAGCTCCCCACCACCTGTTCCACCGGCGCCAGCGCCCGACCCAGCAGGATGGTGCAGGCCACCAGGATGCCCGGCGTGCCTTCGCCGGTGATGACGAGGTAGGCGCCGAGTGCCTGGAGCAGAACCTGGACCGCCTGGCGCGTGGTTCGCGTGAGTGCTGCCATTGCCACCGACTTGCGGGCGGTCGGGCCCTGCAGCGCGGTGACGCCAGCGTTGAGTTGCCGCCAGCGCGCGATCAGCGCGTCACCCATCCCCAGCGACTGCGCGAGCTCTGCGTTCTGCATCGAGACTTCGAGGTAGCGCGTGGCCCTGGCGGCCTCCTTCTGCAAGGCTTCGATCTCGCGGCGCGTGACACGGTCGTTCACCACCGCAAGAGCGAGCATCAGCACGGATGCGGCGGCGGCCGCCATGCCCAGCAGCGGATGCGCCAGCCAGATGACGGCCACGTAGACGAAGGCCCAAGGCATGTCGAACAGCGCCAGCAGCCCCTGCGCGGAAAACAGGTTGCGCAGCGCCGCCACGTCGCGCAAGCCTTCGGACGGCGCGCGCTCTGCCCGGCGCGCCGTGTGGGCCAGCATCAGCTTGGCCACGGTCGGGGACAGCTGTTCCGCGATCAAATTGCCGGCGACGCCCTGCAGTCGGCCACGCAGGTAGTCCAGCATCGCCATCAGGCCGAGAGCCACGGCCACGCCGAGCAGCAGCACGAGCAGCGTCTCCTGGCTTTGGCTCGTCAGCACGCGGTCGAAGACCTGCAGCATGAAGAGTGCGGGGGCGAGCAGCAGCAGGTTGACGAAGAAGGAGAAGCCCGCGACGAACAGGAGCGGTCGCTCGAGAAGCTGGAGAAGAGGCTTCATGTCGCCAGCCGATCATTCATCAAGGTCGACATCGGATGTCATGCGCCGACCTTGATGTCGTTGTTGTCGAAGGTGTCGCCCGGATTGGTCAAGGTCAGCGTCGCCACCAGCGTGCGGTTGGCGGCGCCGAGGCCGTCCGAGTCGTAGTAGAGGCTGCCCGTCGCGCTGTCGTAGATCACGTGTACGTCCGCGCCTACCGCGTCTCCGGCACCACCGCCGCTTACGGATGCGAACTCGCTCGCCGATAGCGTGCTGCCGCTTGCGGTCGAGAGCGCCGTGAAGGTGCCGAGCGAGAGCTCGACCAGATCGCCGCTCGCCGCCGATCCCGAGGCGTTGAAGTCGGTGACCGAATCCACCGCGTTCGGTGCCGAGTCGAAGACGAAGGTGTCGTTGTCGGCGCCGCCGGTGAGGATGTCGGCGCCGGTCCCGCCGACGATGCGGTCGTCGCCGGCGAGGCCGTTGATCACGTCGTTTCCGCCGCCGCCGCGCAACTGGTCTGCGGACGCCGAGCCGGTGATCGTGTCGGCGAAGGCCGTGCCGATCACCCCCTCGAAGTTCCTGTAGCTGTCGGTGCCGAGCCCGGCAGCGCTGGCATTGAAGTTCGTCGCGCTGCTGCTTTGCGTCAGCGTGAACGTGAGCCCGGCCTGGCCGTCCGAGAAGTCGAGCAAGTCTGCGTTGCCACCGGCGCCGTCGAGCGTGTCGTTGCCGGCGCCGCCGCGGATGATGTCGTTCGCGGCGCTGCCGGTGAGTGTGTCGGGGTTGGCAGTGCCGATGACACCCTCGATGTTCCGGTAGGTGTCATTTCCAAACGAACCGGGTCCGTTGAAGGTGGTGTTGCTGCTGGACTGCGTCAGCGTGAAGGTAATGCCGGTTCCGACCGTAGGATCCGAGAAGTCAATGAGATCCTCCGTGCCGTCCCCGCCGTCGATATCGTCATTGCTGGCACCACCACGCAGCACGTCGTTCCCGGCGCCACCGTTGAGGTCGTCATTGTTGTCGCCCCCAATCAGCAGGTCTGATCCCGCGTTGCCGTTCAGCTCATCGTTGCCGTTGCTGCCGACGAGAACCGATTGGAATGCACCGTCGCTCAAAGTATCACCACCCGCCTTGCCGTCGATGTAGGAGCCTTGATAGTTCGCGACGCCCGTGAGGTTGACGGTGTTTCCGCCCGAAGTCGTGTCCAGCACGTTCAGCGTGATGGCGCCAGTCGCAGTTCCACCGGCGCCATCGCTGAGCGTGTAGCTCAGCGTGACGACGGTCGGGCTGGCGACGGTCCCGCCGGTCGCGCCGGTCGTGAACGAGAAGGTTCCGTCGGCGTTGATGGTGACCGGGGTGGCCAGCGTTCCCGTCATGACGCTGATCGCACCCACGCTGAGCGCGGCGCCGTCGATGTCCGTGTCGTTGGCCAGCAGCACGCTGGTGGGCAACCTCACGACGGTGTTGTTCGACACGTAAAGCACGTCGCTGGCTGTGAGCGGGTTGTCATTGACGGCCTGCACGGTAATGTTGGCAGTCTCGGTCGTGCTCGAAAACGCGGAACTGCCTCCGTTCGTCACGGTGCTCGCCGTGGTGCCGGCCGTGCCGCTCGTCTGATCCCAGGCACGGAAGGTGATGCCGTCGCTGACCGTCCCGCTGAAGTTCGAATCCCCCTGGAAATAAACCCGCGTGTTCGCGTCCGCAGCCAACAGCAGTGCGGACGCGTCCGACACCGCACCCACCGTCGCCCACGTGGCGCCGCCATTGATGGAATACCACCAGCTTCCGTTGGCGGCATTCACGCCCGTCAACGCGATGCCGGTGACGGCGCCGTTGTCCGCATCGCTCACGTTGTCGAGGCCACCGGCCGGTGGGTTCAAATTCACCAGGGTCGATACGAGCGTCCCGACGGCCCCGACCGGTGCGCCGGCATCTTCGTTGACCGAAGCCAGGACAGGTGTCGCGGCAGCGCTCAGGACCGGCGCATCGTTGGTGCCGGCGATGGTGACGGTGACCACCTGACTGGCTGTACCGTCGGACGAGACGGCAGTGAAGCTGTCGCTGAGCGATTGATTCGCGCCCAACTGTTGGATCGCCGCCTGGCTGTTGTTGGCCGTGTAGCTCCAGTTCCCATCGGCCGCCAGCGTGAAGCTGCCGTAGCCGTTGCTGCCGGCGGTGCTCGCCTGCGGCGTGAAGTTTGACTGGCCTTGGTCGACATCGGCGATCGTCAGCGCACCGCTGGTGCTCAGGTTCGGGGTCGAGGCATCCTCGCTCACCGCACCGCTCGCCACACCGCCGATCACTGGCACATCGTTGGTTCCGGTGATGGTCACCGTCACAACCTGGCTGGCTGTCCCATCGGACGACACTGCGGTGAAGCTGTCGCTGATCGACTGGCCGGTGCCCAGTTGCTGGATCGCGCTTTGGCTGTTGTCGGCCGTGTAGCT
>NZ_JBDGIO010000003.1:221958-749293 GCF_057657375.1 Variovorax sp. Soil_C_12
CGCCGCCGATCACCGGCACGTCGTTGGTTCCGATGATGGTCACGGTGACCACCTGGCTCGCTGTCCCATCGGAGGACACCGCGGTGAAGCTGTCGCTGATCGACTGGCCGGTGCCCAGTTGCTGGATCGCGCTTTGGCTGTTGTCGGCCCCATACGTCCAAGCCCCGTCGGCCGCCAGCGTGAAGCTGCCGTAGCCATTGGTCCCGGTCGTGCTTGCTTGGGGCGCGAAGTTCGACTGACCTTGGTCGACATCAGCGATCGTCAGCGCACCGCTGGTGCTCAGGTTCGGAGTCGAGGCGTCCTCACTCACCGCATCGCTCGCCACGCCCCCGATCACTGGCACATCGTTGGTTCCGGTGATGGTCACAGTCACCACCTGGCTGGCCGTGCCGTCGGACGAGACGGCAGTGAAGCTGTCGCTGAGCGATTGATTCGCGCCCAACTGTTGGATCGCCGCCTGGCTGTTGTTGGCCGTGTAGCTCCAGTTCCCATCGGCCGCCAGCGTGAAGCTGCCGTAGCCGTTGCTGCCGGCGGTGCTCGCCTGCGGCGTGAAGTTTGACTGGCCTTGGTCGACATCGGCGATCGTCAGCGCACCGCTGGTGCTCAGGTTCGGCGTCGAAGCATCCTCGCTCACCGCACCGCTGGCCACGCCACCGATCACCGGCACATCGTTAGTTCCAGTGATGGTCACCGTGACTTGCTGATCAACCGCGCCCCCATGACCGTCGCCGATGCGCACGGTGAAGTTCTCCGTGACCGTCTGGCCCGCGACCAAGTGCTGCGTGGCCGCGTTGGAGACGCTGTAGTTCCAGCTCACGGTGCCGTCGCCAGCACCCGTGGCCGCGTCGCCGACGACGGCCGTCAGCACCCCGCCCAGCGTGTTGCCCGGATCGACCGCCACGCTGACGCTGTGCGCATCGCTCAGGTCCACGTCGTCGAAACTGATCGTGCCGCTGTCGCTCAGGGTCGGCGTCGCCGCGTCCTCGGTCACTGCCCCGCTCGCGTCCGCTGCGCTGATCGCCGGCACGTCATTGGTACCGGTGATGGTCACGTCGATCTGCCGGGTGGCGAGGCCGCCGTGCTGGTCGTCCAGCGTGATGGTGAAGCTCTCGACCCGTGTCTCGCCTGCAGCCAGGTACTCGACGGCCGTCGCGTCCACGGTGTAGGTCCAGGTGAGCTGCCCGCCCGTACCGGTGCCTGTGCTGTCGCTGTCCATGACCGCCGTCAGGCTGCCCAGCACGCTGCCGATCGGCGTGCCCGTGGCGCTCACCAGATGAACATCGCTCAGGTCCGCATCGCCGAAGCCGATGACGCCGCTGTCGCTCAGCTGGCCCGCCGGCGCAAGCTGCTCGCTCACCGCGCCCGCTAGGTCCTGCGCCGTGATCACAGGACCGTCGTTGGTGCCGGTGATGGTGATGGTCACCGTGGCCACACTTGTGCCTCCGTCGGCATCCGTCACCTCATAGGTGAAGGTATCGGTCGCGCTCTCGCCCGCCGCCAAGTGCTGGAAATCGGCCGAACGGGGCTGATACTGGAAATACCAGGTCGATGGGTCGTCCATCGCCGGCTGGACGAGCGTTGCTGTCCCGTGGGCCGGAGCCGAGGCCAGCGTCAAGCTCTTGACCAGGTCGGGGACCACATCGTTCTGCAGCACGTGGACCTGCACCCCCGTGCCCTCTTCAGTCGCCGTTCCCGCATCGCCCAGCGCCCTCACCGCCTCGTTGGCCGGATTCACCTCGACGCCGTCCACGAGGACTCTCAGGACTTCCGTCATCTGGACCGTCAGCGTCGACGACCCGAATCTGAAAACGAAATCGCTGGCCGAGCCACTGGAAACCTCGCCGGTCCTGGTGTTGGTCACCGCAGCCAGATGGGCCAGATAGGCGGCGATCTGCGTCTGGGTGGCAGAGTCCAGCCACTGCGCCCGCGTGAGCTGGAGCTCGAGCGTATCGACGCCCGCCCCGCCCGTGTACACGTCTTTGGTGCCCGCTGCGATGTTTTCGCTGACGTTGTAGACCAGGGTGTCGTTCCCCGATCCCCCGTTGAGCTGGTCGCTGCCGCTGCCGCCATCGAGCGTGTCGTTGCCCGCGCCACCATTCAATGAATCGTTCCCGGCTCCGCCGGTGACGCTGTCGTCCCCATTGCCGCTGTTGATGGTGTCGCTGCCGGCCGTGCCGGTGAGAAGGTCATTGCCGTTGGAGCCGGTGATTGCGGTCATGTGCGTCCTTGATGAGCGCCGGAAGGCTGGCACATGCCGACCTCGACGCTGTATTCCTTTTGTTTTCAAATTGGACCGCACCAGCGACGCGAGCACATGGAAGGAATGCCCTTTCCTTTCCGATCGATAAGTACCGGGGCGACCCTGAAAAGCCTGGTACTTTTGTCCTGCCGAAGTCCCGGACCCGGACGAACGTGGGAACGGCGCGGGCATGGCCCGCATTGCGTCGGGCCGGACAAAAAAAAGAGCTCGCCGAAGCGAGCTCAATGATTGCCTTTGCAGCAATCCCCCAGAGAAACCATGGACGTAGTTTGCGCCGATTCCGCCGGGAAGCGCGTGAAGAAATAGACGGAACGCTGACCAGAAGCTGATGCTTTGTCACGGCGATGGCAGATCGCGTGGTTTTTTGCGCGGCAGCGGGCAAGACCATGCTCGCCGTGTTGGTTGAGATCTGCGCCGCAGGCCCGATTTCCCAGGGATCGCAGACTTCGCCGCAGCCGCGTAACATGCTTCGGCAGCGGCCGCCGTGCGGCCGCCCTCACCTGCTCTCCGCCCGTGCCCCTCGCCGATTTCCATCCTGCCGTCAGCGGCTGGTTCAGCCGCAGCTTTCCCGCTCCCACCGAAGCGCAGAAGGCCGCCTGGCCGCCCATCCGCGCCGGGCGTCACACGCTGGTCGCGGCCCCGACCGGATCGGGCAAGACGCTGACCGCCTTCCTCGCCGCGCTGGACGGGCTGGTGCGCCAGGGCCTGGCACCCGGCGGCCTGCCCGACGAGACCTCGGTGGTGTACGTCTCGCCGCTCAAGGCGCTGTCCAACGACATCCGCCTGAACCTCGAGGCGCCGCTGGCGGGCATCCGTGCCGAGCTGGCCAAGCTGGGCCTGCCGGACGTGCAGATCCGCAGCGCGGTGCGCACCGGCGACACCCCCTCCAGGGACCGCCAGCAGAGCCTGCGCCAGCCGCCGCACATCCTCGTGACCACGCCCGAGTCGCTCTACGTGCTGCTCGGCTCGGCCTCGGGCCGGGGCATGCTGTCGACGGTGCGCACGGTGATCGTCGACGAGATCCACGCCATCGCCGCCGGCAAGCGCGGCAGCCACCTCGCGCTCTCGCTGGAGCGGCTGCAGTCGCTGTGCGACCGGCCGCTCCCTGGAGTACCTTCGCCTTCGGCTGCGGAATTCGCCTTGGGAGCGGCCCGGCGGCTCACGCGCATCGGCCTGTCGGCCACGCAGAAGCCGGTCGACGAGGTCGCGCGCTTCCTGGTGGGCGCGGGGCACGTGCATGACGGCGTGGCCGACTGCGAGATCGTCGACATCGGCTACGCCAAGGAACGCGACCTCGCCCTCGAGCTGCCGCCGCAGCCGCTGGGCGCGGTGATGACCCACGAGCAATGGGACCAGGTCTACGCGCGCGTGGCCGAGCTGGTGCTGCTGCATCGCACCACGCTGGTCTTCGTCAACACGCGCCGCATGGCCGAGCGCGCCGCGCGCCACCTCGGCGAGCGCCTGGGCAAGGAAGCGGTGGCCGCGCACCACGGCAGCCTCGCGAAGGAGGCGCGTCTCGATGCCGAGCAGCGCCTCAAGCGCGGCGAGCTGCAGGTGCTGGTGGCGACCGCCTCGCTCGAGCTGGGCCTGGACATTGGTGACGTCGACCTGGTGTGCCAGCTGGGCTCGCCCCGCTCCATCGCCACCTTCCTGCAGCGCGCCGGGCGCTCGGGCCATGCGGTGGGCGGCACGCCCAAGGCGCGCCTCTTCCCGCAGTCGCGCGACGAGCTGGTCGAGTGCGCGGCCCTGCTGGACTGCATCCGCCGCGGCGAGCTCGATGCCCTGCGCGTGCCGGCCGCCCCGCTGGACGTGCTCGCGCAGCAGATCGTGGCCGAGACTGCGTGCCGCGAATGGGACGAGGACGCGCTCTTCGCCCTCGTGCGCCGCGCCTGGCCCTACGCGCAACTCGCGCGCGAGCGGTACGACGCCATCGTGCGCATGCTGGTCGACGGCTTCGCCACCCGCAACGGCCCGCGCGCAGGCTATGTGCACAAGGACGCAGTGCACCACCGGCTGCGCGAGCGCCGCGGCGCCCGCCTCACGGCCCTGACCTCCGGCGGCACCATCCCCGAGACCGGCGACTACAGCGTGGTGCTCGAGCCGCAGGCCCACCAGATCGGCACGGTGAACGAGGACTTTGCGGTCGAGAGCCTGGCCGGCGATGTGTTCCAGCTCGGCAACACCAGCTACCGCATCCTGCGCATCGAGCCGGGCCGCGTGCGCGTGGAGGACGCGCAGGGCGCCGCGCCCAACATCCCCTTCTGGCTGGGCGAGGCGCCGGGGCGCAGCGAGGAGCTGTCCTTCGGCGTTTCGCGGCTGCGCGAGGCGCTCGGCGAACGCATTGCCGCGCACGGTGCCGACGACGCCGTGCGCTGGCTGCAGGCGGCCATCGCGCTGTCCGAAGACGCCGCACGCCAGCTGGTCGACCATCTCGCGCGCACCCTCGCCGTGCTGGGCGTGCTGCCGAGCCAGCGCCAGATCGTCTTGGAGCGCTTCTTCGACGAATCGGGCGGCATGCAGTTGGTCATCCATTCGCCCTTCGGCAGCCGGCTCAACCGGGCCTGGGGTCTGGCGCTGCGCAAGCGCTTCTGCCGCAAGTTCAACTTCGAGCTCCAGGCCGCAGCGACCGAGGACGCGATCGTGCTGTCGCTGTCGACCAGCCACAGCTTCGCGCTCGACGAGGTCGCCCGCTACCTGCATTCGGCCACCGCGCAGGGCGTGCTGGTGCAGGCCCTGCTGGACGCGCCGCTGTTCGGCGTGCGCTGGCGCTGGAACGCAACCACCGCGCTGGCGTTGCCGCGCTTCGTCGGGGGCCGCAAGGTGCCGCCGCAGCTGCAGCGCATGAAGTCCGAGGACCTGCTGGCCAGCGTGTTCCCCGACCAGGTGGCCTGCGCCGAGAACCTGGCCGGCGAGCGCGACATCCCCGACCATCCGCTGGTCGCGCAGACGCTGGACGACTGCCTGCACGAGGCGATGGATGCCGAAGGCTGGCTGCGCCTGCTGCGTCGCATGGAAGCGGGCGAAGTGCAGGTGACGGCGCGCGACCTGCCCGCGCCCTCCCCGCTCGCGGCCGAGGTGCTGAACGCGCGGCCCTATGCCTTCCTTGACGACGCGCCGCTGGAAGAGCGGCGCACACAGGCCGTGCAGAGCCGGCGCTACACCGATCCGGAGAGCGCGGACGACCTGGGCCGCCTCGACGCGGAGGCGATCGAGAGCGTGCGGGAGGAAGCCTGGCCCCGCCCACGCCACGCGGACGAGATGCACGAAGCGCTGAACGGCCTGGCCGCGCTCACGGACGAGGAGGTCGCGCGCGATGCGGCCTGGAAGCCCTGGCTCGCAGCGCTGGCCGATGCCGGCCGCGCGATCCGCCTTTTGGCGGCGGACGGCAAGGGTGCGGGCCTGTGGGTGGCGGCCGAACGCATGTCGCTTGCACGCGTGCTCTATCCCTCTGCCGGCCTGCAGCCCGCCATCGAGCCGCCCGCCGAATATGCGCAGGGCCCGTCGACGCGCGACGAGGCGATGCGGGAGATGCTGCAATCGCGGCTGGGCGGGCTGGGACCGGTGTCCACGCGCGTGCTGGCGCAACAGCTTCGACTGCCCGAAGCCGAGCTGGAAACCGCGCTGCTCGGACTGCAAAGCGAAGGCCTGCTGTTGCAGGGCCGCTTCACGCCCGGCGCCGCGGAGCCCGAATGGTGCGAGCGCCATCTGCTGGCCCGTATCCACCGCTACACGCTCAAGCGCCTGCGGCGCGAGATCGAGCCGGTCGAGCCGCGCGACTTCGCGCGCTTCCTCTTCGAATGGCAGCACGTGAGCGCCGCCTCCAGGGTCAGCGGCCCCGACGCGCTGGCCGGTGTGCTGGCCCAGCTCGAAGGCTATGAGGCGCCGGCCGCGCTGTGGGAGGCCGAGCTGCTGCCGGCCCGCGTCAACGACTACGCGAGCGCCTGGCTCGACGATCTCTGCACTGCGGGCCGTGTGATGTGGACGCGCTTGCGCCCGAACGCGCCCGAGAGCCGGACCGGCCGCGCCGGCAGCTCCCTGCGCACCACCCCGATCCTGCTGCTGCCGCGCCGCAGCGCCGCACTGTGGACCCAGCTCGCGCCGGTGCCCGCCGACGATGCGACGCTCGGCTCGCGCGCGCAGCGCGTGGCGGCCTGGCTGGGCGAGCATGGCGCCTCCTTCTTCGACGAGATCGCGGACGGCGCGCGCCTGCTGGGCACCGAGCTCGAGGACGCGCTGTCCGAACTGGTGGCGCGCGGCCGCGTGCGCTGCGACAGCTATGCGGGCCTGCGGGCCCTGCTGGTACCCGCCTCCAAGCGCTCGCCGTCCCACGCGTCCCATCGGCGCCGGCGCGGCGCCCTGTTCGGCATCGAGGATGCGGGGCGCTGGTCGCCGGCGCGGCCGTCCTCGGCGGGGAGCGAGAACTCCGCTTCAGGTGCCCTCGAGCAGGTCGCACGCGTGCTGCTGCGGCGCTATGGCGTGATGTGCTGGCACCTGATCGAGCGCGAGGCCGGGTGGCTGCCGCCCTGGCGCGAGCTGGTGCGCACCTACCGGCGGCTGGAGGCCCGCGGCGAGATCCGCGGCGGCCGCTTCATCGCCGGCCTGTCGGGCGAACAGTTCGCGCTGCCGGAGGCCATCGGCCTGATGCGCAACGTGCGCCGGCAGCCGCCGGATGCCAGCCTGGTCTGCCTCTCGGCCGCCGACCCCGCCAACCTGCTGGGCAGCGTGCTGCCGGGCAACCGGGTGCCGCGCGTGCCGGGCTCGCGCGTGCTCTACCAGGGCGGCGTTCCGATCGCGACCAGCGTCGCCGGCGAGATCCAGTTCTTCGCGCAGCTCGACGCGGCGCTGGAACAGGAAGCGCGCAAGGCGCTGACGCTGGATCCGGCCTGGCGCTCGATGTCCGTCGCCACGCAGGCCCTGGGCTGAGGAAGCGCACCGCTGGCCCGTCGTCCGCCCTGCTCCACCACGCGCCCCGGTTGCCGCCCGTTCCCCAGGACCTCTGGCCAGTCGCCATCGCGGACCGCGCGACGCGGCACGCGAAGCCGGCCTGGGCACGCGCCAGTTCACACGCCATTTCACCGCCACGCTCGGCGTCGGCCCCAAGCAGTACCACCGGGTGGCACGCTTCGGCTCCATGCTGGGCGAGGCGCTGCTGGCGCCCGATGCGCTCAGCAGCCTCGCGCTGGCGCACGGCTACTTCGACCAGTCGCACCTGACCAACGAGTCGCATGCGCTGTCGGGGCTGCCCATGGGCCAACTGCTGGCGCGGATCGACGGCGGCGATCCGGGCTATTGGTCCTATCGGGTGGGGCGCGACATGCTGCGCTTCGCGCGGGCGCTGTCGCCGCGGCACTGGCCCTATCGGGTACGGCAGCGCAAGACCTTCTCGCGCTGATCGGTGATCGGCGTGCGGCCCTCGGCCCCGGCAATGGCCGCGCTCTGCGAATTGCGGCGCGCTCCTACACAGCGTCCTTGTGATCGCGCCGATGCTCAGAATTCTCTGCAGACTCGGAGGATCCCCAGATGACCAGCGACGCCGCATGTCCAACCGATGCATGCTGCAGTTTGCGCGTGCTGGTGGTGGAAGACGACCCCGAGGTCCTGGAGGCATCTCTCGAAGCACTCGAGTTGCTGGGTCACTGGGCCACGGGGGTGCGCAGCGCCGAAGGCGCGCTCGATCGTTTCCTCGAAGGCGCCTTCGATGTGCTGATGGCCGATATCGGGCTGCCGGCCCTCTCCGGTCTGGAACTCGCCGACAAGCTGCAAGCTCGCTGCGCGCTGCCGATCATCTTCGCGACGGCGAGCGAGGCTCCGGACAGGCCCATCGCCGGCTCCGTCTGGCTGTGCAAACCCTTCGGCCTCGATCAGCTGGCCGAGGCCTTGCGCCAGGCCGCCCAACGTCGCACGGCCATATCGGCATTGGCGCCCATGCAGGTGCCTGTGCCGCCCTTGACCCAAGAAGCTCAGCCCACCTGGCAGCGCGCGTAGGCCAGCGACAGATAGTCGGCGTGCCTGCGGAGGCTCTCGAGCTGTTGCAGCGTGCTGCCGCGAATCGGATCCTTCGGATCGAGGCGCAGCTCGCCATCGGGCATCAGGATGAAATGCGTCTTGTCGGCAGGACCGCCGCGCGGGTCCGACGCGCTGACGTAGCCGCAGGCCGTGCCGGTCTTCTTGTTGTAGACGACGCCGGAGAAGCTCGCAGTCGCCGGTTCGGGCAGCAGGCTCTTCACCCGGGCCTCCACCTGCCAGACCGGCCAGTAGAACCACCAGCCGCCGAGGCAGGCGGCGAAGACCATGGCACTGACCAGCAGGCAGAGGAAGACTCTCATGGCATCTCCTTATCGTCGGGTTGCACGAACTGCATCGCGAACCGGCCCAGCGGGGTCAGTTCCGTCACCGTCGCCGTTCCCTTGCGGCCAGGAGGCGCCGAGAACGAGGCCTTGACCCAGCCGCCATCCCTCAGGATACGCAGCGCCTCGATGTCCTCCATCGAGGTGAAGATCATCGGAAGTGGTCCCTTGGCCACGCGCTGGAGCACCCTATAGGACAAGGACGCCTCCGCAGCACCGGCAGGACGGCGGGTTCGACTTCGTCTCGGGACGTGAATGCATGTAGCCAATTGTAATTACATGTAGTACTTACAGGCTACTATTCTGTGTGTTGCATTTCACGAAAAAAGCACGGGACACCCCTGGGGGCCGCGGCTGGCGTCCGGCGCTGCCGGCCCGAATCTCGACAGTCGCTTAAACCGGGAAGAAGTTGCAGAAAGCAGCCAGCGTTTCCCACCCCTGCCATCGCCATGAGTGGCCGCTTTGTGTAGTCTTTGGCTTCGCAACTTCGCGAGCGTCGATGCCAAGGCCTCGCAGAATTGCGAACTGGAGGCAACCATGCAGGACTCGCTGACGCCTATCGACACATCGTTCGAACGATGGACGAAGCTGTCGGACGCCTTCGAGCAACATCTCGTGCGCATGCAGCAGGGCGACGAGAAAGCACGTGCTGAAGCACTGCGCCTGGCCCGCGAGCTCGATGCGCTGACCCGTCTGATCAGCCGCGATCTGAACACGGCGCAACAGCACAACGGCGCCTGAGCTCGGCCCCGCCCACCTTTATTCGGCAAGCCGACCGCCTCCTGCCCCTCGTGAAGCGGGCCGCAGGCGCGGCGCTCGGACCCGGGCCATCCGGCCCGATTGTTTCCGTCATGAAAACGCCGTGATTCCCAATGGCTAGGGTTTTTACCTAGTTTTGAAGGCAAACTTCATCCCACAGAGCAGCCATTCACTGTTCTGAGTGAACAGGGCACCGAGCGAGGTGGCCGCCCCCTCCGGGCGACGACCCCACCCAAGACCGGTTCGAATCAATCCAAGTCACTGCAAGGAACTGAAATGAAGACCTCGAAGATCATCGCTGCCGCCGCTCTCTCGCTTCTCGCCGCGGTCGGCGCCCATGCCGAAACCTACGAAGGCGTGCATGCGCCGGTGTCGGCCAACAGCCGCTCCGAAGTGCGTGCCCAGGCCGTCGTCGCCGCGCGCAGCGAGAACCCCTATGCCGAAGCCGTCTCGTCGCGCGTCGCGCCTGTGCTGACTGCCTCGACCGACCGCACCGGCGTGCGCAACGAGGCTGTCGCAGCCGCACACACCGTCAACCCCTACGCCGAGGGCTACGGCCAAGGCGTCGCTCCGGTGCTGGCCAGCACGGTCGACCGCGCGACGGTGCGCGCCGAGGCCCGCGCCGCCGCTCGCGGCCAGCAGCTCGCGCTGTAAGCACCATCGCGCTCGACGCGCGAGGCCGGGGTCATGCGAAATGCATGGTCCCGGCTTTTTTTCTTTCTGTCGCAAGGCGACACCTGGCTGGAGAATTGGAATGCTCCGCGCCCGCGAGCGCGGCACAATCTCGTTCAGCATGACGCAGCAATTGCCCCACCCTGACGACCTGAGCGATGCGGAACTCGCAGAACAGGCCCATGCCTGGAGGCGCCTGGCCCTGCGCGGCGACCGCAGTGCGCGGGCGCCCGCGCACGCGTACGAGACCGCCCTGCGAGAACGCGTGCGCGCCTCGATGGCCGCCGAACTGATCGCCAACGCCTCCGCCGCAGCCCCCGAACCCAAGCGCCCGTGGTGGCGCCGCTGGTGGCCGCTTTCGACGGACGAGCGCGTCACCTCCTGAGCGCCGCGCCGGCCCTGTCGCCGGCCTGTCGCTTCAGGTGCGCGGACCGTCCTTGCCGAACAGCTTTCGTATGGCCGCGACGCCGGCCACCAACGCGTTGGCGTAGCTCGCCTGCGGATCGCTCGCGGATTCGAGCGGCAGATAGGGAAGCGCATCCTCCATGGCGTAGTCGGTACCTTCCATCAATACCCAATAGAACTCCCCCTCTTCGAGTTCGTGCACGGTGAGCGCGATATTTCGCAGTTGCGACATGAGGTTGGCAGAGGTGGTCCAAGTGAGCGCTTCGATCCTATGCACCGGGCCCCGCCCGAGCCAGCGACAATTTCACGCTTTGTCGCAAATGTGACGAAAAGTAGTATTCTTGGCGAATCCCAAAAGCGCTCAGCAGTCAAACGTGTTCCATCGGCAGCTACGGGCTTTTCCTACAGCATGCAGCTGCGGTGAAGCCTAAGCTGGTTTCTCCAGCAATAAGCGTGATTGAGGAGGCACCATGAAGCACTTCGTCCTCGACTCCCACATGTGCGCAGCCTTCGGGGGCGCCTTCTACCCGACCGGCCATTCGATGGTGATGTTTCCGAAAGCGGAGGACGCGAACCTCGTCGGACATCAATTGATCGACAAGGGCTTCAGCGGCGACGAGGTCTACCTGATCCCGCCCAAGACGATGCTGGCCCAGATCTCGCCGACCGTCCGGGACGACGCCGACACCCCGCTGCCCTCCGCCGGCACCGACGGCGCGACCGTGCGGGTCTACACCAAGCTGGCGCAGGAGGGACACACCGGCCTGCTGGTCAAGACCGAGAACCGGGCGGCGGCCGAGCGCCTCATGGAAGTGGTGCGCACGGTGCCCTACTCGGTGGCCGAGCGCTATTGCCGGCTGGTCATCGAAGACCTCTGACGCCGGCCCTCAGGCGGGAGCGGCAGCACGGCTGAGCACCGCGCGCGCCATCGATTGCGCCAGTTCCTGCTCGCCCAGGAAGACGGTGGCCGCCACCTCCTGCGTCAGCAGCCGCGCCTCGTCCTCGTTGTGGCTGCGGATGACCGTCTGGATCGCCGGATTCAGGGTGCGCGCCGCCTCGATCATCTGCCGCACGTTGATCGCGTCGGCGGTGGCGACCACCAGCACGCGGGCCCGCGCGATGTGCGCCTGGATCAGCACCGCCGGATCGGCCGCATCGCCCCACACCGCCGCCATGCCCTCGCCCCGCAGCTTCTCGACCAGCTCGCGGTTCTGCTCCGCCACCACGAACGGGAGGTCGTGGGCCATCAGTTCCGCCGCGATGCGGCGGCCGACACGGCCATAGCCGACCAGCACCACTTGGCGCGACAGGTATTTCTCCTCGGTGCTCATCGGCAGCTCGGCCAGCGGATCCTCGCGCTGGGCCAGCCCGCGCGCGAGGCGCGAATACGCGTGCAGCCATCTCTGTAGCGGCCCGATCAGGCTGAACCACAGCGGGTTGGTCGCGATGGAGATCAGCGCCCCCGCCAGCAGCAGGCTCTGGCCCTCCTGCGGCAGCAGGCCCAGCGAAACCCCCAGCGCCGCCAGGATGAAAGAGAACTCGCCGATTTGCGCCAGGCTCGCGCTCACCGTCAGCGCCGTGCCCAAGGGATAGCGAAGCAGCAGCACCAGGACGCAGGCCGCGACCGACTTGCCCACCACGATCACCAGCACGACGGCCAGCACCTGCAACGGCCGCTCGATGAGCACCGCGGGGTTGAACAGCATGCCGACGGAGACGAAGAACAGCACCGCGAAGGCGTCGCGCAGCGGCAATGATTCCTGCGCCGCCCGATGGCTGAACTCGGACTCGCGCATCACCATGCCGGCGAAGAAGGCGCCGAGCGCGAAGGACACGCCGAAGAGCGCCGCCGACGCGAAGGCGATGCTCACCGCCGCGGCCACCACGCACAGCGTGAACAGCTCGCGCGAGCCGGTGCGCGTGACCTGCCAAAGAAGCCATGGGAAGACGCGGCGTCCCACCACCAGCATCAGGACCACGAAGCCGCCGACCTGCAGCAGCGTGAGCCCCAGCGTCTGCCAGAGCGGCGCCGCATCCGTGCGCGCCGCGCCGCCGCCGAGCGCCTCGGCCAGCGGTGGCAGCAGCACCAGCACCAGCACCATCGCGAGGTCTTCCACGACCAGCCAGCCCACGGCGATGCGGCCGGTGAAGGAGTCGAGCAGCCCCAGGCTTTCGAGCGCGCGCAGCAGCACCACCGTGCTCGCCACCGAGAGCGCCAGTCCGAAGACCAGCGCGCCGCCCGGGCTCCAGCCCCACCAGCTCGCCAGTGCCGCGCCGAGCAGCGTGGCCACCACGATCTGCACCAGCGCGCCGGGCAGCGCGATCTTGCGCACCGCGAGCAGGTCATCGAGCGAGAAATGCAGCCCGACGCCGAACATCAGCAGCATCACGCCGATCTCGGCCAACTGCGCGGCGATGCTCGCGTCGGCCACGAAGCCTGGCGTGAAGGGGCCGATGATCACGCCCGCGAGCAGGTAGCCCACCAGCGCCGGCAGCCGCAGCCACGCCGCCAGGAAGCCCAGCAGCAGGGCCAGGCCCAGGCCGGCCGCGACGGTGTTGATGAGGGAAACGCTGTGGGGCATCGCCTTGCATTGTGCAAGAGCGAGGCCCCGGACCGCCTCAATGCCCCGCCATCTTCCCGGTGCGCGCGTCACCAAGAAAAAAGACCCGCCAGGCGGGTCTTTTCGGGCGGGCGTCGGACGCGCGCCTCAGTGCATGTGCAGGCCGCCGTTGACCGAGAAGTCAGCGCCGGTCGAGTAGCCGCCCTCATCGGTCGCGAGCCAGGCGATGATCGAGGCGATCTCGCTGGGCTCGCCCAGCCGCTTGACGGGGATGGTGCTCACGATCTTGTCGAGCACTTCCTGGCGGATGGCGCGGACCATGTCGGTGCCGATGTAGCCCGGGCTCACGGTGTTCACCGTCACGCCCTTGGCGGCCAGCTCCTGCGCCAGCGCCATCGTGAAGCCGTGCATCCCGGCCTTGGCGGCCGAGTAGTTGGTCTGGCCGGCCTGGCCCTTGGCACCGTTGACCGAGCTGATGTTGATGATGCGGCCCCAGCCCTTCTCGACCATGTCGCCCACCACCTGCTTGGTGACGTTGAACATGCTGTTGAGGTTGGTCTCGATCACCGCACTCCAGTCCTCGGGCGTCATCTTGAGGAACATGCGGTCGCGCGTGATGCCGGCATTGTTGACCAGCACGTCGATGCTGCCATGCTCGGCCTTGGACTTGGTGAATGCCTCCACCGTGGACTCCCAGTCGCCGACGTTGCCGACCGAGGCGTGGAACTCGTAGCCCAGCGCCTTCTGTTCTGCCAGCCACTTGGCGTGATCGCGCGTGGGGCCGCAGCCTGCGATCACCGTGAAGCCATCCTTGTGCAGGCGCTGGCAGATCGCCGTACCGATGCCTCCCATGCCGCCGGTGACGTATGCAACTCTTTTGCTCATGATTTTTCCCTCGATGTTGACGCGCCTGAAGAGGCGCGATTCACTGTAGCGAAGTTTCTCACGGCTCCCGGCTCAGGAAAACACTGACCCCTCAATGCAACGGGGTGTCACAAGCCGGGCTCATATACCGAGTTCGAGATCAAGGAAGGCAGGCATCCTATGAAACTCGTGACCTGGAACACGCAATGGTGCCGCGGCCTCGACGGCCATGTGAGTACCAAACGTATCGTCGACGGCGCGCGCGCGATGGATGACTTCGACGTGCTGTGCCTGCAGGAAATCGCATCGGGCTACGACGGCATGCCCGGTGCGCCCGGCGACCAGCCGGCCGAGCTGCAGGCGCTGCTGCCGGGCTTCCGGCTCTTCTTCGGTGCGGCGGTCGATGAATTCGACCGCGAGGGCCACCCGCAGCGCTTCGGCAACCTGATCGCCACCCGTCTGCCCGTGTCGCTGGTCAGGCACCATCCCCTGCCCTGGCCGCCCGATCCCACCGTGAGCAGCATGCCGCGCATGTGCACGGTCGTGACCCTGACCAGCCCCGAGCTGGGCACCGTGCGCGTGATGACCACGCACCTCGAGTACTACTCGTCGGTACAGCGCAGGGCGCAGGCCCAAACCCTGCGCGCCCTGCACATCGAGGCTTGCGAGCAGGCGGCCGCGCCGCCGGCCGCGGAGTTCGACGACTCGCCCTTCCAGCCCAAGCCGCACACGCAGCAGGCGATCCTCTGCGGTGACTTCAACATGGAGGTTGGCGACCCGGCGCATGCCGAAATTCAGGAGCCTTTCACGGCCCCCTCGCTGCCGGCCGGCGGGGCGCCCGACCAGCGGCTGCAGGACGCCTGGCCGCTGGCGCATCCCGAACGGCCCCACGACCCCACCTTCAAGCTGTTCGACAAGACCTACGGCAAGGTCCCCGCCGCATTCGACTTCGTGTTCGTCAGCAATGCCCTTGCACCGCGCGTGCGGCGCATGGAAGTCGACCTCCGGACGCAAGCCTCGGACCACCAGCCCGTGCTGATCGAGTTCGGCGACTGAGCGTCCTCGGGCCCGTGCGGTCTACTCCGCCTGCACGCCCGCCGCGCGGATCACCTTGCCCCCGGGCGACGGGGCTCCAGCAACATGCCGACGGCGGGCGCACGCGCAACGTGCCAGAGCCGCTCCAGGGCCGCTTGCATCTCTCCCTCGCTCGCACCGCCGCTGAAGGCGGCGAGGCGCAGGGCCTTTGCATCGATCTCCTCGCGGCTGAGCGTGTTGCCGGGGTCGCCCTTGGGCTCGTCGACGCGGCCCTTCAGCACGCGGCCGTCGCGGGTATGCACCGTGACCTTCCCGATCCAGCGTTTCGGATAGGCCGCATCCACCTCGGCATCGAGTTCCATCCGCACGCAGTCGCGCAGGGCCTGGGTCTCGGCATCGCGGAAATGGGCGTCGAACTCGGCGAGGCCGGCCTGGCCGAAGCGCGCCGCCAGCGCGAGCACCGTGCCCATCGAGAACTTCGACTGATGCACCGTGGCCGGATCGACCACAGGCCCCAGCACGTCGATGGCCCCCTGGTGCACATGCGTGCTCACCTGCTCCAGATCCTCCGCGCGCAGCCCGTGCTCGCGCATCACCAGCAGCAGCGCATCGGCGGCCGGGTGCGTATGGCGGCAGGAGGCGTGGTACTTGAAGGAAGTTTCCGCCAGCGCCCAGCGCGTGCCCAGGCCATCGACCAGGCGCTGCGGGTCGGCGTCCTGCGACATGCCCGCGGCCAGGCCTTGCGCACCCTCGAGGATCTGCTGCGCCCCGGTGAAGCCGTCACGCGCCAGCGTCGCAGCCATCAGCCCGGCGGCGGCCGCATGCGCCGTGTGCAGTGGCTTGGAATCGGCCGCGGTGCGCAGGAACTCCCACAGTCCCGCCGCCTGCGTGCCGGCCGAGCCGAAGGCATGCTGCATGCGGGCGGCGTCCAGCCCCAGCAGGTGGCCGGCGGTGGCCGCCGCCGCGAGCGTGCCGGCCGTGCCGGTGGTGTGGAATACCTTGTAGTGCGAGCGCCCGAGGAATTCGCCCACGCGGATGCCGACCTCGTAGCCCGCGGCCGCAGCCGCCAGCAAGCGCTCGCCGCTCGCGCCCAGGGCCTGGGCCAAGGCCAGCGCGACCGGGAACACCACTGTCGCCGGATGGAAGACCGAGCCGTTGTGAACATCGTCCTGCTCGGCCACGTGGGAGGCCGCGGCGTTGACCATGGCCGCGAAGTACGGGCTGCTGCGCGTGCGGCCCATCAGCACTTCGCTGGGCCCGGCCGCGGGTCCCATCGCGCGTGCGAAGGCGGCGATGGTCTCGACCGGCCGCGCGCCATGCCCGGCGATGGCCGAGCCGAACCAGTCGACCAGCAGTTCCTCGGCACGACGCACGACCGGCGCCGGGATATCGCCGAAGCGAAGGCCGGAGGCAAAGCGCGCGAGGGTTTCGGTGGGTGATGTCATGGGGGCCACTTCAGATCGCTTTCGTTGCGCGCAATGCGGTGATGTCGTTCTCGCTGCATCCCGGCGAACGAAGGACGGATCCGGTGTCGCGCCCTGCCCTGCATGGTGGCCATGGCCCGGCCCACGCGCAATCTGCGATTTCGAGATCGAGCCTTCAGAAATTCCGAAGGCTTGCTAGGATGCCGCTGCCATGCAATTCGACCTGACCGATCTGCGCCTCTTCGTCGCCGCCGCCGAGCTGGGCAGCCTCACGCGCGCGGCCGAGCGCCAGCACCTGTCGCTGGCCGCGGCGAGCGCCCGCATCAAGGCGCTGGAGGCGCAAGCGGGCCTTGCGCTGCTGGCGCGGGAGGCCCGCGGCGTGCGCCTGCTGCCGCCGGGCGAGGCCTTCCTCCACCACGCGCGCATGGTGCTTCACCAGGCCGGCCAGCTCGGTGCCGAGCTCAAAGAATACGGCGGCGGCCTGCGCGGCCATCTGCGGGTGTTCGCCAACACCACCGCCGTGAGCGACTTCCTGCCCGAGATCCTGCCCGGCTTTCTGGCGCGCCATCCGCGCATCAACATCGACCTTCAGGAGAAACCGAACGCACAGATCCCGCACGGCGTGCTCGACGGCCGCGCCGACATCGGCATCGTCGCCGGCCTCATCGACACGCTGGGCCTGGAGGCGATCCACTTCAGCACCGACCGACTGGCGCTCGTGACCGCGCGCAAGCACCGCTTCGCACGGCGGCGGCGCATCGCCTTCGCCGAGACGCTGGACGAGGACGCGGTGGGCATGCAGCCGGGCAGCACGCTGCAGGCCTTCCTGGCGCAAATCACCGAGAGCCTGGGCAAGAGCCAGAAACTGCGCATCCAGCTCGGCAGCTTCGATGCCATGTGCCGCATGATCGCCAGCGGCGTCGGCATCGGCGTGGTGCCGGAGTCGGCCGCGCGCCGCAACCTCGAGAGCATGAAGCTGGCGCTGATCGAGCTCAGCGACCCGTGGTGCGTGCGCGAGCGCTACCTGCTGGTGCGCGACCGCGCCGCACTGCCCACCTATGCGCAGGCGCTGGTCGACACGCTGTGCGCGCACTACGCCGCGCAGGAGGCGCGCGCCGGCTGAGGCGCGCGCACCATGCGCTGGAACAGCAGCGCGACCGCCAGCGCGAGCAGCAGCAGGTAAGCCGACGAGGCGACGAAGGCGAACTGCGGCTTCGCCCAGCCCGCATAGAAAAGGATGCCGATCAGCGCCACGCCGACCGAGTTGCCCACCTGCTGCACCGCGGAAGCCACGCCGGCCGCGACGCCCGCATGGGCCGCAAGCGCGTCGCAATGACCTCGAAGGTCAAGTGACCGCATTCCTCGGCGCAAAAAAAAGCGCCGCGAATGAGCGCGGCGCTTTCGCAAACAGCAGGACGACTCAGCGCTCGATCGTGAGCGCGACCCCCATGCCGCCGCCGATGCACAGCGAGGCGATGCCCTTCTTCGCGTTCTGGCGCTGCATCTCGTGCAGCAGCGTCACCAGGATGCGGCAGCCCGAGGCGCCGATCGGGTGGCCGATGGCGATCGCGCCGCCGTTCACGTTGACCTTGTTGGTGTCCCAGCCCATCTCGCGGTTGACGGCGCAGGCCTGGGCGGCGAAGGCCTCGTTGATCTCGAGCACGTCGAGGTCCTGCGGCTTCCAGCCGGCGCGCTGCAGCGCCTTCTGCGAGGCCGGCACTGGGCCCATGCCCATGAAGGCCGGGTCGAGGCCGGTGCTGGCGTAGCTGGCGATGCGGCCCAGCGGCTTCAGGCCCAGCGCGGCCGCCTTCTTGGCGGTCATCACCAGGACGGCGGCAGCGCCGTCGTTGAGGCCGGAGGCATTGCCCGCCGTCACGCCGCCGGCCTTGTCGAAGGCGGGGCGCAGGCCGGCCAGGCCTTCGGCGCTGGTCTTGCGGTTGATGAACTCGTCCTGGGCGAAGACGACCGGGTCGCCCTTCTTCTGCGGGATGTTGACGGCGACGATCTCGTCCTTGAACTTGCCGGCGTCCTGTGCAGCGGCGGCCTTGGTCTGGCTGGCGAGGGCGAGCTCGTCCTGCGCGGCGCGGCTGATGTCGTACTTCTTGGCCACGTTCTCGGCCGTGATGCCCATGTGGTACTGGTTGTACACGTCCCACAGGCCGTCGACGATCATCGAGTCGACCAGCTTCCAGTCGCCCATGCGCTGGCCGTTGCGCGAGTTGGGCAGCACGTGCGGCGCGAGGCTCATGCTCTCCTGCCCGCCCGCCACGACGATCTCGCTGTCGCCGGTGGCCACGGCCTGCGCGGCCAGCATCACGGCCTTCAGGCCCGAACCGCAGACGGCGTTGATGGTGAGCGCCGGCGTTGAGTTGGTGATGCCGCTCTTCAGCAGTGCCTGGCGCGCCGGGTTCTGGCCGCTGCCTGCCGTGAGCACCTGGCCCATGATGACTTCGCCGATCTGGTCGCTGCCGACCTTGGCGCGCTCGAGCACTTCCTTGATCACGATCGAGCCGAGCTCCGTGGCCGCGATGTTGGCCAGCGATCCGCCGAACTTGCCCACGGCCGTGCGTGCGGCCGAAACGATGACGATGTCTTCCATGGTGTGTGCTCTCCGAGGCTTGAACAAAAAAGTTGAGGTGAAGGTCAGGCTCGCGCCTTGACGTAGCGGCCCGGCGCGGACTCGATCGCCTTGTAGGCGCTGCCCTTGCCGTAGGACTTCGGGGCAGGGATCTGCTTGCCCGCGTGGGTCTTGAGCCAGTTGGACCAGTCGGTCCACCAGCTGCCGGGGTGCTCGGTGGCACCGGCCAGCCATTCGGCCTGGGTCTTCGGCAGCTTGCCGTCGGCACGAATCCAGTGGCTGCGCTTCTTCTTGGCCGGCGGGTTGATCACGCCGGCGATGTGGCCCGAGGCCCCCATGACGAAGCGCTTCTTGCCCTTGAGCAGTTGCGTCGACGCATAGGCGCCGCCGATGGGCACGATGTGGTCCTCGCGCGAGCCGTAGAGGTAGACCGGCGCCTCGATGCGGCCCAGGTCGACCTGCTCGCCGGCCACGGTGAGCGCGCCGGGCACGGCCAGCTTGTTCTCGTGGTAGGTGTTGCGCAGGTACCAGCAGTACATGGGGCCGGGCAGGTTGGTGGCGTCGCTGTTCCAGTACAAGAGGTCGAAGGGCGGCGGGGTCTCGCCCTTGAGGTAGTTGCCCACCACGTAGTTCCACACGAGATCGTTGGGGCGCAGGAAGCTGAAGGTGGACGCCAGTTCGCTGCCGGGCAGCAGGCCGCCCGCGTTCATCTGCATCTCGCGAAAGCGCACGAAGCCCTCGTCGATGAAGATGTCGAGGATGCCGGTGTCCTCGAAGTCCAGCAGCGTGGTCAGCAGCGTGACGGAGGACGCGGGCTGCTCGCCGCGTGCCGCCAGCACGGCCAGCGCGGTCGACAGGATGGTGCCGCCGACGCAGAAGCCCAGCGTGTCGATCTGGCCGCCCTTCTTGTCCTGGCCCGTGATCTCGCGAGTGACCTGGATCGCCTTGATCGCGGCGTCCTCGATGTAGTCGTCCCAGGTGTACTGGCTCATCGAGGCATCGGGATTGCGCCAGCTCACCACGAACGTGCGGTGGCCCTGCTCGACCGCGTAGCGGATCAGCGAGTTCTCGGGCTGCAGGTCGAGGATGTAGAACTTGTTGATGCAGGGCGGCACCAGCAGCAGCGGCCGCTCGTAGACCTTGGCCGTCAGCGGCTTGTATTCGAGCAGTTGGAACAGCTCGTTCTCGAACACCACGGCGCCCTCGGTGGTGGCCACGTTGCGGCCGACCTCGAAGGCGCTCTCGTCGGTCATGCTGAGATGGCCCTGCTGCACGTCCTTCAGCAGGTTCTGGATGCCCTTGGCGATGCTCTCGCCCTGGCTTTCGAGCGCCTTCTTCTGCGCCTCGGCATTGAAGGCCAGGTAGTTGCTGGGCGACGAGGCTGCCACCCACTGCTCGACCGCAAAGCGCAGGCGGGCGCGGGTCTTGGCGTCGCCTTCGACGGCTTCGGCCATGCCGAGCAGCGTGCGCGTGTTGAGCAGGTAGACCGCCGCCGAGAAGGCTGCCACCGGATTGCTGCCCCAGGCCTCGGCCGCGAAGCGCCGGTCGCCGTGGGTGCGTGCCGCGATGTCCTGGCGCCACAGCTCGGTGGCCTCTTCGATGTAGTGCCGCTGCAGTTCCTGGAGCCTGGAGGCGGAGAAGGAGAAGCGGGGCATGTCCCAGGGCATGTCGGCCTGGGGGGCCTTGCCGAGCGACTGGAAGGCCTCCAGCGCCTTCTCCCAACCCTGCGTCAGCGCCTGTTGAAACGGCGCGAAAGTGGCGTCGGCCGCGGCCTGTTGTTCTTGTCTCATGTCGTCTCCTGGTTCCTCACCTTGTCGTATCGGCTTTTGAGTATGCTGCATCCGGAAGGGCCCAGCCAGCAAAAGCCCGTTATACCTTCCTGAAAACCTCGCCTATGCACCTCGTCGTCATCGCCTGGCTGTATGTCGCTCTCATGATGGCGGTGGCCGAGGCCACCAACACCAACGGCACGGTGCTCGGTGCGGTCTTCACCTTTCTACTCTATGGCTTGGCGCCGGTGGCACTGGTGGTTTACCTGATGGGCGCACCGGGGCGCCGCAAGGCCATCCGCGCACGCGAGGCCGCCGAACGAGAGGCCGCCATGCGAGCGGCAGCACCAACCTCAATCACGCCAGATGCAGGCAGCGAAACGGCCGCTGACGCGGTCCCGCCGGTGCGAGAAAAAACGTAACGGGTTGTTCACGGTGCACCAGGCGGCGCTGCCGTCGTTGCCGTAAAGCTGCACGACGCCCACCGCCTGCAGGCGCTGGCGCGCCAGGCCTGCGAGATCCGCCAGCCATTTGCCGGGAGCCGGGCCAGGCTTGAAGCACTGGGCGGCTTGCGGCGCGGCCGCTTCGAAGGCCGCCCGGACCTCGTCCCCGACCTCGAAGGCCTCGGGGCCGATGCAGGGGCCGAGCCAGGCCATGAGTTCCTCGGGACCGGCCTCGGGCGCGAAGGTGCCGACGGCCTCCTCCAGCACACCGGCGGCCAGGCCGCGCCAGCCGGCATGGGCGGCAGCCACGCGGCGGCCACGGCCATCGGTGAAAAGCACCGGCAGACAGTCGGCGACCATGATGGTGCAGGCGATGCCGCTCGCAGTGGTGGTGCAGGCGTCGGCCGTCCCGCCGTCGGGCGTGTCGGCTTGCAGCGCCAGCAGCCGGGTGCCGTGCACCTGCTGAAGGAACACCGGCCGCGCACCGATCGCCTCGCGCAGCAGCGCACGGTTGGCCGCCACGTCGGCCGGCGCGTCGCCCACGTGATCGCCGAGGTTGAGGCTTCGCCACGCGCCACCGGAGCCCCCACCCTCGCGCGTGGTACACAGCGCATGCACCCCTGGGGGCGCGGGCCAGTCGGGCACCAGCCGCTCGGCCGGCAGCATGCTCAAGGCTCCGCGTCGGGGCAGCGCGAGGGCTGGGCGCGCTGGAAGGCGTCGAGCTGCATGCAGGCCTCGAAGGCGGCCATGGTGCGCGGCAGCCCGCTGAAGTCGCAGTCGAAGCGCTGGCCGTTGAAGACCTGCGGCACCAGGCAGCAGTCGGCCAGCGTGGGCGTGTCGCCCCAGCAGTAGAGGCTGGCCGGGCGCAGCGCGAGTTGGCGCTCGAAGGCCAGCATGCCCTCGCGCACCCAGTGGCGATACCAGGTGTTCTTGGCGTCGTCGCCGAGCTTGAGCTCGCGCACCAGGTACTTGAGCACGCGCAGGTTGTTGAGCGGGTGGATCTCGCAGGCGACCGTTTGCGCCAGCGCCCGCACGTGCGCACGGCCCACGGGGTCGTGCGGCAGCAGCGCGGGCTCGGGGTGGATCTCGTCCAGGTACTCGATGATCGCCATCGACTGCGTGAAGCGCTCGCCGTCGTCTTCCAGCAGCGGCACCAGCATGTCGGGCGAGATGGCCGAGAAGGGCCCCGTCTTGTGCTCGCCGCGGGCGATGTGCACCGGGAGGTAGTCGTAGTCCAGGCCCTTGAGATTGAGCGCGATACGGACCCGGAACGAAGCGGAGGAACGGAAGTAGTTGTAGAGCTTCATCATGGCCCCGAGCATAGCGCCGGCGCCCCGGCGGGGCCAAAAGCCCGGCGGTGCCCCGCGCCCTCTGGCAAACTGCCGCTTTCGCTCGAAAAGGACTTTCCGCGCCATGGCTTCCGAATACGTCTTCACCCCGCCGGCACCGGTGTCCCTGCCGGTGGTCGGCCAGGCTGCCCGCTTCCCCGTGCACCGCATCTACTGTGTCGGCCGCAACTACGAAGAGCACGCCAAGGAAATGGGCTTTACCGGTCGTGAGCCGCCCTTCTTCTTCATGAAGCCGGCCGATGCCGTGGTGGTGGTCGATGCCGGGACGACCGGCACCATGGCCTACCCGACCTTGACCAAGAACCTGCACCACGAGATCGAGTTGGTCGCGGCGATCGGCACCGGCGGCAAGAACATCAAGGCCGCCGATGCGATGAAGCACATCTTCGGCTACGCCGTGGGCCTGGACATGACGCGCCGCGACCTGCAGGGCGACATGAAGAAGCAGGGCCGCCCCTGGGACATCGGCAAGAGCTTCGAGCAGAGCGCGCCCACCGGCCCGATCGTGCCGGCGGCCCAGGCCGGCGACATCGAGCACGCCGAGATCTCGCTGCAAGTCAACGGCCAGGACCGCCAGCGCAGCAATGTGAGCAAGCTGATCTGGAACATGGCCGAGACCATCGAGCACCTCTCGGCCGCCTGGGAGCTGCAGCCCGGCGACCTGATCTTCACCGGCACCCCGGAAGGCGTTGCCGCCGTAGTGGCCGGCGACACCCTGGTCGGCCAGGTCGCCGGCCTGCCCACGCTCACCGTCAAGGTGGCCTGAACCAACCCGCCGGCCCACGCCCGATGCTCCTGCGCGTCCCCATCAAGCACTGCAAGAACTGCGGCACCGCCGTGGTCTACCGCATCCCCGACGACGGCGACACGCGCGAGCGCGCCGTCTGCCCGGCCTGCCACACGGTGCACTACGAGAACCCGCTCAACGTGGTCGGCACCATCCCCGTGCTGGGCGACCGGGTGCTGCTGTGCAAGCGCAACATCGAGCCGCGCTGGGGCAAGTGGACGCTGCCGGCCGGCTTCATGGAGCTCAACGAGACCACCGCGCAGGGCGCAGCGCGCGAGACCGACGAGGAGGCCGGCGCCGAGTACGAGATGGAAGGCCTGTTCGCGGTGATGAGCGTGGTGCGCGTGGGCCAGGTGCACCTGTTCTACCGGGCGCGCCTTTTGAGCGACAAGTTCGACCCCGGCCACGAGACCATCGAGGCCCGCCTCTTCACCGAGGAAGAGGTCCCCTGGGACGAAATCGCCTTCCGCACGGTGCGGGAGGCGCTCACCCATTACTTCGAGGACCGGCGCCGCGGCAGCTTCGACCGCGTCCACACGCTCGACATCGTATGAAGCACCTGCGCGCCACGCTTTGCTGCGCCGCCCTGCTGCTGGCCGCGCAGGCGCAGGCCGAGCAGGTGGGCGAAGTCGACACCGCCTTCAAGCTGATCGGCCCGGACCACAAGATCGTGGTCGAGGCCTACGACGATCCCAAGGTCAGCGGCGTGACCTGCTATGTCTCGCGCGCCAGGACCGGCGGTATCTCCGGGGCCTTCGGCCTGGCCGAGGACAAGGCCGAGGCCTCCATCGCCTGCCGCCAGGTCGGGCCGGTGCGCGTGACCCAGCCGCTGCCCAAGCGTGAAGAGGTGTACAGCGAACGGCTCTCCATCCTCTTCAAGCGCCTGCGCGTGGTGCGCATGGTGGACGCCTCGCGCAACACGCTGGTCTACCTGACCTACTCCGATCGCCTGGTCGAAGGCTCGCCCAAGAACAGCATCACGGCGGTGCCCATCGACCGCGCGATACCGATCCCGCTGAAATAGATGAGCGCGCCGGCATCGCGCGAGTCACGCGGCGCGGCGCGTGCACCGCAGGGCCTTCAGCCCTGAAAAACCGCCGCGGTCCTACGCACGAGCGGGAACCACCGCCGCAAAATGAGTTCGAAAAAGCGCCATGCAATCCAAGACCTACGTTCTCCGCGCCGGCCTCATGGTCGTCGCGGCCGCCGGCCTGGTGGCCTGCAGCACCACGCCTCTCCCGCCCCAGCGGCCGTTTCCCCCTGGCCCTGCTCCCACAGTCAAGCCACCACCACCGGCGCCGGCCGCCTTCATTCGGCCCGCCGCCGGGCCCACGCTGTCGCGCTACGACGGCAAGAACAACAAGGGCCTGGACATCGCGGGCAGTCCGGGCGATGCGATCCTCGCCGCGGCCGATGGGCGCGTCGTCTATGTCGGCAGCGAGCTTCGCGGCTACGGCAACATGGTGATCGTGAAGCACAACGACACCTTCCTCAGCGCCTACGCGCACGCGCAGCAGATCCTGGTGAAGGAGAAGGACGTGGTGCGCCAGGGCCAGAAGATCGCCGAGATGGGCAACAGCGGCGCCGACCGCGTCAAGCTGCACTTCGAGCTGCGCAAGCAGGGCGTTGCGGTCGACCCCGAGCCCTATCTCAACGGCCAGCTGCGCTGATGCACTGATGCGCTGAGCTAGAGCAGGCTTTCCGGCACCAGCGGCGCGAGCAGCTCCAGCTTCAGGCGCGAGCCGAAGTCGGTCTCGGGCTCGGTGTGCTGCACCACGTCGGGCCCGCCGTCTTCCGACGGGCTCACCCATTCGACATCCCCGCGCGGTCCGAGGCGCACGCGGTAAGCCGCATCCATGGTGATGAAGCCGACCAGGCTGGTGAGCTGCGCCGCGATCTGCGGGCTGTGGATGAACAGGCCCAGCTCGGTGTTGTGCAGGTCCGAGCGCGGATCGAAATTCAGCGAGCCGATGAACACCACCTTGCCGTCGACCACCGCCGACTTGCCGTGCAGCCGCCCGCTGGCCGAGCCGAAGATGCCGAAGCGCTGCGTCTGCTCGACGCGCTTCGGGCTCAGCTCGTAGAGCTCCACGCCGAGGCGCACCAGCTCGGGCCGGTAGCGGCGGTAACCCAGGTGCACCAGCGACTCGTCGGTGGCGGCCAGCGAGTTGGTCACCAGCGTGAAGCGCACGCCGCGCTCGCGCAGCTGGCGCACGGACTCCATGCCGCCGCGCCCCGGGATCAGGTAGGGCGTGGTCACCAGCGCCTCGCGCTCGGCCGCGCGCACGTAGCGCCGGACGTTGAAGAGCACGCCCTCGGGCGAATCGGCCGCAACGCGCGGCCGCGCCTCGCGCGGGCCCAGTGCCTTGTGCGGTGTGTCGGCATAGGCCTCGGCCCGCGCCCAGATCAGCGACAGCTCGCCCGCGTCCAGGTCCTCGGCGAGCGCCTGATAGCCCAGCAGGTCGCGCTCGATCGGCGTCTGCGGCGCCCAGATCGCGGCGTCCCAGGTCATCTCCTCGAAGCGCTGGCGAAGCTGCGCGGGCGTGCCCTCCACCTGCGCCAGCGACTCGATCGGATAGACGAAGGGGCTGTTCCAGTACATGTCGAACAGCGAGGACAGCCGCGGCACCACGGCACCCGTCACCAAGGTGTCGATGTCGATGAAGTTGGAGCCGGCATTGCGCATGAAGTATTCGTTGGCGATGTTGCGCCCGCCCACCACCGCCATCGCGTTGTCGGCGACGAAGAGCTTGTTGTGCATGCGGCGATGGATGCGGTCGATGTCGAGCAGCGAGGCCCCCAGCCGCGTGAGCAGCCGGTCGCGCCCGGCCGGGAAGGGATTGAAGATGCGCACCTCCACGTTCGGATGGGCCGCCAGGCTCGCCAGCAGCGTGTCGGCGCCTGCCGTGTAGAGGTCGTCGATCAGCACGCGCACGCGCACGCCGCGCTCGGCCGCGTCGCGCAGCGTGCGCAGCAGGTAGCGGCCGGTCTCGTCGTTCTGCACCAGGTAGTACTGGATGTCGATGCTGCGCTGCGCGCGCCGCGCCAGCTCGAGCCGCGCATGCATCGAGTAGGCCGGCATGGGCAGCAGCCGGAAGCCGCTTTGCTGCCCATCCGGTGCACCGGCCACGGCCAGGCGGCCGAGCGCCGTGTTCGCGGTGTCGGCAACCGCGTACGAGGGCGGGCGCTCCACGTCCCTCGGCAGGCCTGCGCAGCCGGCCAGCAGCAAAAACAGCGCCAGGGCGGCGAGCCAGCCGATTCCCCTGCCCCAGGTGCCAAGGCGCATCGCGCGTTCAGCCCCCATCGCCGCCTTCGATCCGGGACAGCGTCCCGCGATCGGGCCGGCCGCCGAAGTACTTGTTGAGGCAGGCGCGAAAGACCGGATCGGACGGATCGGCCCTATCGAACAGGGTCATGGACGACCAGAACTTGATATCGTCCGGCGCGCCGAAGATCTGGTGGACGCCGCGGCCCTCGACCGCGAGCACCAGCGCGCTGCAGTCGCGCAGCCGCGGCCCGAGGAGCGGATGGGCCAGGTAGGCGCGGGCTTCGGCGAGCGAGGCGATGGCGTAGCGCTGCGCCATCGCGCTGTGGCCAAGGCCCGCCAGCTGCGGGAACACGAACCACATCCAGTGGCTGCGCTTGCGGCCAGTGCGCAGCTCGCCGCGGACCTCGTCGATCACGGGGTCTTGCGCATCGACGAAGCGCTGCAGCTCGAAAGGGTCGTCCATGGGCGAAATGTGTCTCTGTAGGCGCCGTCTTTCCTCGGCTCGCGAAGTATGCCGCGCCGCACGGCCTGCGCGGCAGCGTCAAATCGCGACGCGAAAAAAGAGAGGCTCTGACAAGAGAACACAATGAACTGCGAAGCGATCCATTGCGCCGAGACCAAAACCGTCCGGTTCGCCATCTATCCCGACGGCCTCGACGGCCCCCGCATCATGGCCCACGTCTCCGACACCGCCCTGCGCGGCCTCTGCGACAGCCCCGACGAAGACCTCGACCTGCCCGGTACCTGCGAGGCCTACTTCGACTGCATCGAGGCCAAAGCCCTGGAGCGCTACCGGGCAGCACCTTCCATGCCCATCGTGCTGGGGCCCGCGGACCTCAGGGAATGCGCACTCTTTCACTGAAGGCCGCGGCCCCCCGTCAGGCCGCCTGGGCGAGCACGAAGTCGAAATCCAGCGTGTAGAACGGCACTTCGCTGGTGCCGCCGTCCGGCGTGCGGCCGGGCGGATGCTCGACCCAGTCGGCGATCAGCGAGCGGCGCACGCCGAACACGGCATCGGAGTCCAGGTACTGGTCGCCGTCGCGGAACACATGCGTGATCAGCCGCTGGAAGCCCGGCGCCGTGATCATGAAATGCAGATGCGCCGGCCGCCAGGGATGACGCCCCAGCGCCTCGAGCATGCGGCCCACCGGCCCGTCGTGCGGGATCGGATACGCCTCGGCCCGGATCGACTTGAAGTGGAAGCGCCCCTCGGCATCCGCATGCAGCGTGCCGCGGGCGCGATGCTCATGGTCTCCCTTGTACTGCACGTCGTAGAGGCCGTCGGCATCGGCCTGCCAGACCTGCAGCTCGGCGTTGGGCACCGGGCTGCCGTCCGGCGCCAGCACCCGGCCGCGCACGTAGCAGGGCTCGCCGCGCGCGCCGTTGGCCACATCGGCGCCCAGCGGGTACTCGGGCGAGCCCTCGACGTGGAAGGGCCCGAACACGGTGGCCTCGGTGCACTCGCGCGGCTTGCGGTTGTTGAGCGCCGTGACCAGCATCGACAGGCCCAGCGTGTCGGACAGCAGGATGAATTCCTGGCGCTTGTCGTCGGTGATGTGACCCGCCTCGGTCAGGAAGCGGATGCCCTCGAACCACTCGGCCTCGGTGAGCCGAACGTCGCGCGCAAAGGCGTGCAGGTGCTGGACCAGGCTGGTCATGATCTCGCGCAGCCGGGCATCGGGGGCGCCGGTGTGCCGGGCCAGCACGGCCTGGGTGATGGTGTCTTCGTCGAGGTTGCGCATGTGGGGTCTCCTTGGAATCTCAGCCGGGGGACTATGGGACCGCCGCGCAGTCGCGGACAGGGGCTCCAGCGGAAAACTGTTTTGCGCAAAGGCAGGCTCCGGGCCCTGGCGGCTCGCGGGGGCTTCGGCCTACCATCGGCGTCATGCGCTCCACCTCCTCCTTCGTTTACACCAGCCAGCCGCAGCGCGTGGTCTTCGGCGCCGGCAGCCTTGCCCACCTGGGCCGCGAGATCGAGGCGCTGGGCGCGAGGCGCGCCCTGGTGCTCTCGACGCCCGAGCAGCGCACCCAGGCCGAGCGCGTGGCCGAGCTGCTCGGCCCCCAGGCCGCCGGCATCTTCGACCGGGCCGTCATGCATGTGCCCATCGAGACTGCCCGCGAGGCGCGCGAAGTCGCACGCAAGCTCGACGCCGACTGCGCCGTGGCCATCGGCGGCGGCTCCACCACCGGCCTGGGCAAGGCCATCGCGCTGGACTCGGGCCTGCCCATCCTGGCCATTCCCACCACCTACGCCGGCAGCGAGATGACGCCCATCTACGGCCTGACCGAGGCCGGACTCAAGAAAACCGGCAAGGACTTCCGAGTGCTGCCGCGCACCGTGATCTACGACCCCGAGCTCTCCCGCAGCCTGCCGGTGGGCCTGAGCGTGACCAGCGGCATCAACGCCATCGCGCACGCGGCCGAGGGCCTGTATGCGCAGGACAGCAACCCGGTGATGGACCTGATGGCCGAAGAAGGCATCGCCGCCATCGCGCGGGCGCTGCCGGCGATCCGGCGCAGCCCCGAGGACATCGAGGCGAGGTCGGACGCCCTCTACGGCGCCTGGCTGTGCGGCAGCGTGCTGGGCAACGTGGGCATGGCCCTGCACCACAAGCTGTGCCACACGCTGGGCGGCAGCTTCAACCTGCCGCATGCGGAGGTGCACACGGTGGTGCTGCCGCATGCGATCGCCTTCAATGCCGAAGCGGCGCCGGGCGCGATGCAGCGCATCGCAAGAGCTCTCGGCACGGCGGACGCGGCGCAGGGCCTGCAGGCGCTGGCGCGCGACAACGGCGCGCCGATTGCGCTGAAGGACATCGGCATGAAGGAAGCCGACCTGGACCGCGCCGCCGATCTCGCGGTGAGCAACCCTTACTGGAACCCGCGCCCCTTCGGCCCGGCCGAGCGCGGCGCCATCCGCGCGCTGCTGCAGCGCGCCTACGAAGGCGCGCCGCCGCGCTGAGCAACGCCCCCCTCCCCGCCCGCCACCGCATCGAAGCTGGTCCACTTGCGCTCGTAGTCCATGCGCTCGAAATGCGCGGCGAGGAAGTCGATGAAGGTGCGCACCTTCGCCGACATGTGCCGCCGGCTCTGGAAGGCGATGTTGATGCGCAGGCGCGGCAAGTCCCAGTCGTCGAGCACCGGCACCAGCCGGCCGGCGACGATGTCCTCGTAGACGATGTACTTGGGCTGCACCAGGATGCCGAGGCCGTCGAGCGCAGCCGCGCGCAGCACCTGGCCGTCGTTGGACTCCAGCAGGCCCTTGACCTTGATCGTGCGCTGCTCCTCGCCGCGCCGGAAGGCGAGCTCGTCGGGGTTGTTGCTGTAGGTGTAGAGCAGCAGGTCGTGCACGGCCAGTTCCTCCACCGTGCGCGGCGCGCCGCGCCGGTCCAGGTAGCCTGGCGAGGCGGCGAGGACGCGGCGGGTCTCGGCCAGGCTGCGGATGGTGATGCCGGAATCGCTCTCGTACTCGCGGGTGCGGATCGCCACGTCGATGTTGTTGTCGATCAGGTCGAGGTAGCGGTTGGCCGCCTCCACATGGACCGTGACCTTGGGGTAGCGCCCGGTGTAGGCGCGCAGCAGCGGCGCGATGTGCTGCATCGCGAAGGACAGCGACGCGGTGACGCGCAGCGTGCCCATCGGGTCGAGCGCCGTCGCGTTGACGGTCGCGTCGGCATCGCGCAGGTCGGCCAGGATGGTCTTGCAGCGGCCGTAGTAGCTCTCGCCCATCTCGGTCAGGGCCAGGCGCCGCGTATTGCGCTGCACCAGCTGCGCGCCCAGCCGCGCTTCGAGCGAGGCCAGGTGGCGGCTGGCCGCGGCATTCGACAGGCCCACTGCCTCAGCAGCGCGCGACAGGCTGCCGAGCTCCGCGGTCTGCACAAACAGTTCGATTTCGGTCCAGCGATCCATGTGTCTGCGTTGCCCGTTCCGGACCGGCATCTTAGGGTCTGCGGGTCCGGCGGGCTCCGCGGTCGCCAAAACCGCCGCCCAGAGGTTCAGCCCTTGATGAAGGCCAGCAGGTCGGGGTTGATCACCTCGGGATGCGTGGCGCACATGCCGTGCGGCAGCCCCGGGTAGACCTTGAGCTGCGCACCCTTCACGAGCTCGGCCGACAGCAGGGCCGAGGCGCCGATCGGGACGATCTGGTCGTCGTCGCCATGCATGACCAAGGTCGGCACGTCGATCTTCTTGAGGTCTTCCGTGAAGTCGGTCTCCGAGAAGGCCTTGACGCAGTCGTAGTGGGCCTTGATGCCGCCCATCATCCCCTGCAGCCACCACTGCTGGCGAATGCCCTCGGAGATCTTGGCGCCCGGCCGGTTGTAGCCGTAGAAGGGCAAGGTGATGTCGCGATAGAACTCGGCGCGGTTGCCGGCAACGCCGGCCCGGATGCCGTCGAACACGTCGATCGGCAGGCCGCCGGGATTGGCGGCGGTCTTCAGCATGATCGGCGGCACGGCGCCGATCAGCACGGCCTTGGCCACGCGCTTGGAGCCGTGGCGCCCCAGGTAGCGCGCCACCTCGCCGCCGCCGGTGGAGTGGCCGACGTGGATCGCATCGCTGAGGTCGAGCGCCGCGGTGAGCGCCGCCAGGTCGTCGGCGTAGGTGTCCATCTCGTTGCCGGTCCAGGTCTGCGTCGAGCGGCCGTGGCCGCGGCGGTCGTGCGCGATCACGCGAAAGCCCTGGCCGAGGAAGAACAGCATCTGGTTGTCCCAGTCGTCGCCGGAGAGCGGCCAGCCGTGGGAGAACACGATGGGCTGTCCCTTGCCCCAGTCCTTGTAGTAGATGGTGGTGCCGTCCTGCGTGGTGATGGTGGGCATGATGGGGTTTCCTTGGGGTGGGTCGGAGCAGGGAGTGTCGTGAAAAGACGCGAACCACGCAACGATCGACGCCCCTCGACGGCTCAGCGCAGATAGCGCTGCAGCCGCTGCCCGTCCTCCGCCAGCTGCTGGCGCATGACGGACAGAAAGGCCCGGGCCGTGGCCGACAGCACCTTGCCGGCGGGCAAGGCCAGCAGGCAGGCGAAGGGCACGTCGATCGAGAGCTTGCGCACGACCAGCCCGCGCTCGGCATAGTCGAGCGCGGTGATCGGATTGACCAGGCCGACACCCAGGCCTTGCAGCGCCATCTCGCAGACGCTGGCCGCGTAGGGCGTCTGCGCAGCCAGCCGCAAGGCGATGCCCTGCGACGCCATGGCAGCCTCGAGCCGCCGATGCGCCGGGTCCTCGGGGTTCAGGGCAAGGAACGGAAGCTCCGCGAGCTGCTGGGGCTTGATGGTCTTGAAGCGCGCCAGCGCATGGCCCTGCGGCATCACGATGACGCCGGGCATGCGCGCGAAGGTCGAATGCTCGATGCCCTCCAGGGGCAGCTCGTCGGCCATGAGGCCGAAATCCGAGATGCCCATGGCCACGCGGTCGCGCACGTCCTTCGAGCTCAGCACCTGCAGCGACACCTGCGGCCATGCGCCTTCGCCGCGCTGTGCCTTCAGCCGCGCCAGCGCGCGCGGCATGAAGCCGAGTCCGAAGGCCGGATAGCAGCTGAGCTGGAGCTGGTTGACGCCGAAGTCGCGCAGGCTGCGCAACCGGTGCTCGATGGCGTCCATGCCGATGAACACGCGCTCCACCTCGGTCCAGAGCGCATGCGCTTCCGGCGTGGGGACCAGCCGCGCGCCGATGCGCTGGAACAGCACCATGCCGGACTGGGTCTCGAGCCGCTTGAGCGACTGGCTGACGGCGGGCTGGGTTACCTGCAGCTGCGCCGCGGCCTTGCGCGTGGTGCCGCTGCGCATCAGCGCCCGGAAGGTTTCGATCTCGGTAAAGCGCATTGATAAGTTGCGTTATCGGATGAGTAGATGGGCCACTTTCATTTTATTTGCCCGCGCCTAGGATGAGGACATCGATTCACCCAGCCACGAAAGCAAGCCCAAGCAATGAGCACTGCGCTTCGCGCCCCCATGCAGCCGGCCCGGCCGATCAGGAATCCGCTCCTGCGCGGCCTGCAATGCCTGCGCTGCAACGCCCCCTATCCGATCCGCCTGACGCACGAGGGCTGCCCGGCCTGCCGCGCCGAAGGCAAGCACGTGAGCCTGCGCGCGAGCTACGGTTACGACGCGGCCCACGCGGCCGCCGCCTCGGTCCCGTTGTTGCCGTACACGCAAGGCTTCACCCTGGGCGAAGGCGACACGCCGCTGCTGGCGTTGCCGGAGCTGGCGCGCCGCTTCGGCATCGCGCACCTCGCGATCAAGGACGAGTCCTGCAATCCGACCGGCTCGCACAAGGACCGGATGACCGCCGTGGGCGTCTCGCAGGCGCTGGACTTCGGCGCCCACACGTTGGTGCTCGCCTCCTCGGGCAACGCCGCAGTCTCGGCGGCGCATTACGCGCAGCTCGCCGGCCTGACCTGCGAGGTCGCGACCTACGAAGACATGCCGGCTGCCTACGCGAAGGCCCTGGAGATCGCGGGCGCCCGGCGCTTCGCCTTCGCCGACAACGCCGGCCGCTGGGCCTTCGTGCGCGAGCGTGCGCAGCGCGCGGGCTTTTTCGCGCTCACCAACCACAGCCTGCCGGCGCTCGGCAGCGCGCCGCTCGCGATCGAGGGCTACAAGCCCATCGCCCACGAATGCCTGGAACAGGGCGGCCTGCCCGACCATGTGATCGTGCCGACGGCGCGCGGCGACCTGGCCTGGGGCCTCTTCGCCGGTTTTCGCGACCTGCTCGCCGCCGGCCGCATCGCGAAGCTGC
This sequence comes from Variovorax sp. Soil_C_12, assembly GCF_057657375.1. Lineage (NCBI taxonomy): Bacteria > Pseudomonadati > Pseudomonadota > Betaproteobacteria > Burkholderiales > Comamonadaceae > Variovorax > Variovorax sp. Soil_C_12. The sequence goes on from NZ_JBDGIO010000003.1 coordinate 255,217, forward strand.
CGCGCATCTGGGCCGTCGAGCCCTTCGCCCGGCTCTCGCACGTGCTCGAGGGCGGCGCGCTGGAGGCCGACTATCCCGGACGCACCGCGCAGTTCTCCACCGCCGGCGCCACGGTGACCTTCCTCCAATGGCAGGCGGTGGTGGCCAGCGGCGGCGGCGCGGTGGTGGTGGGCGACGACGAGGCCCGCACGGCCCGGCGCCTGCTCACGCAGGCGGGCGTCAGCGCGGAGCTTTGCGCGGCGTCCGGCCTGGGCGCACTGCAACGCCTGCGCGAGCGCGGCGCGATCGCCGCGGGCGACCACGTGGTGCTGATGCTCACCGCCGATGCCTCGCGCGATCCGAGCTGGCCCGATCCTGTCTAAGAGCTTCAAGGAGTCTTCATGTCACCGATGCATCGCCGCACCTTCCTGAGCGCGGCCGCGCTGATGGCCGCCGCGCCAAGGGCCTGGGCCGCCTTTCCGGACCGGCCGATCAAGCTGATCGTGCCCTGGGCTGCCGGCGGCAGCACCGATGCCATCGCACGCGCCATCGCCCAGGGCATGAGCGGCGCGATGGGGGTTTCCGTCGTCGTGGACAACCGGCCCGGTGCCGCCGGACAGATCGGCACAGAGGCCGCTGCCCGCGCCGCGCCGGATGGCTACACGACCGCCATCGTCGAGCTCCCGCATGCCATCGCGCCGGCGGTGATGACCCGCCTGCCCTACGACCTGCTGCGCGACTTCACGCCGGTGACGATGATCGGCACCTCGCCGCTGGTCTTCTTCGGCGGCACCGGCGCCGATGCGAAGGACTTCAGGAGCTTCATGAAGGCAGCGGCTGCCGCAGCCTCGCCGCCGGCCATCGCGCACAGCGGCGCCGGCACCGTCAGCCATCTCGCCGCCGAGCTGCTGGCCACGCGCAGCGGGATCCGCTTCAACATGGTGCCGTACCGCGGCTCGGCACCCGCACTCAACGACGTCGCGGCCGGCCTGGTGGCGGGCCACTTCGCGACGCTCGCCAGCGGCGCCAGCCTGCTCGCGTCCGGCAAGATCCGCGCCCTGGCCGTGGCCAGCCCGCGGCGCGTGCCGATGCCGGCGCTGAAGGACGTGCCCACGCTGGCGGAGGCCGGCATCAAGGGCGTCGAGATCGACCAGTGGTGGGCCATGGTGGCGCCGGCCACCACGCCGCTCGAGGTGGTCGAGCACCTGCGCAAGGAGGCCGCGGCAGCCCTCGCGCAGCCGGTGGTCAAGGAGCGGCTGTCGGCGCTGGCCGTCGAACTGAAGGCCTCGAGCAGTGGCGAGTTGCGCAGCTTCATGCGGGCGGAGGCCGAGCGCTGGCAGAAGGTGGCGAAGGAGATTGGGTTGCAGCCGCAGTAGTGGCGGGCTGTCGGCTGTGCGCCGCGAAGGCATTGCCATGAAGCCGTGCGGGCGGCCAATAAAAAAACCGGTCAGCGATTGCTGACCGGTTTTTTCTTTCTGTCGTTTGGTCGGTGTGAAAGGATTCGAACCTTCGACCCCTTGCACCCCATGCAAGTGCGCTACCAGGCTGCGCCACACACCGAAGCTCGCGATTATAGCCTGCGGTTTTCAGTGGCTCGGACTGAGCAACTCGCGAATTTCATACAGCTCGCGCCTCAGGCGCAGCAGCTGCGACAGGTCGAGGCTCGGACCCGCGGCGCTGCCGGGCGCATCGAAGTCTTCCTGGAGCGCGGCGTCGAACTCCTCCTGGTCGATCTCCACCGCTTCCATGCCTTCGAGCGGCACCTCGCCGGCCTTGCGGCGGTCGCGCTCGGACTGCACCATCTCCTGCAGCTTGTTGCGCGCGCCGCTGATGGTGAAGCCCTGGTCGTAGAGCAGGTCGCGGATGCGGCGGATCATCAGCACCTCGTGGTGCTGGTAGTAGCGGCGGTTGCCGCGCCGCTTCATCGGCCGCAACTGGGTGAACTCCTGCTCCCAATAGCGCAGCACATGGGGCTTCACGCCGCACAGCTCGCCCACTTCACCGATCGTGAAGTAGCGTTTGACGGGGATGGGCGGCAGGAGCGTTTTCTCCATTGAAATCAAGGTGGTGCGAGAGGAACCTTAGAGATTACTCCACGCTGGGCACAAGGGCCAAGCACTATTCGGTGCCGAGGCTCCACTCGACCTCCTGCGGGCCTTCGTCGCCGGCGCTGCCCTGGATCTGCTCCTTCAACTTGGCACTCGCGTGAAAGGTCGCGACGCGGCGCTCGCCGATCGGGATGGCCTCGCCGGTGCGTGGGTTGCGGCCCGGACGCGGCGCCTTCACGCGGATCTGGAAATTGCCGAAGCCCGAGATCTTCACGTCCGTGCCCTCGATCAGGCTGCGCGCGATCAGGTCGAAGAAGGCCTCGACCATGTCCTTGGACTCGCGCTTGTTGAGGCCGATCTGCTCGAACAGAAGATCGGCCAGGTGCGCCTTCGTCAGTGCCGGCGTTTCCAGGGCTTCGAGCGTGAAATCCATGAGCTTCATACCCGCAGGTGCGCGCCGAGCCGCGCGCTCAGTTGTTCGAGGATCGCGGCCACTGCCGCTTCGACCTGCTCGTCGGTCAGCGTGGCGCCGTCGCTGTTGAAGCGCAGGCGCACGGCCATGCTCTTCTCGCCGCGCGCCAGGCCTCCGGGGCCCACGGGCGCGTCGCGGTCCACCGGCGGGCGGTAGATGTCGAACAGCACGGCGTCGCGCAGGAGGGCGGGATCGGCGGCTGCGCGGATGGTCCGCATGAGCGCGTCGTGCGCGACGGCTTCGGCCACCACCACGGCGATGTCGCGCTCCACCGCCTGGTGCTTGGGCACCGGCCTGGCCACGGGCACCGGCCGCGCGGTGACGGCATCGAGTTCGAGTTCGAAGAGCACGGGCGCCTGCGCGAACTCCCATTGCTGGCGCCAGCGCGGATGGAGCTCGCCGATCACGCCCACCGGCCGGCCGTCGAGCAGCACGCGCGCGGCGCGGCCCGGATGCAGTGCCGGATGCTCGGTGGCCTCGAAGCTTGCGACGCGGGGCGCCAGCAGGGCCTCGACGTCGCCCTTGAGGTCGTAGAAGTCGGCGCGCTGCGGCTTGCCGTCCCAGCGCTCGGCCTCGGCGTCGCCCCAGGCCAGGCCGGCCACGCGCATGGGCTGGTGCACGCCCTTGACGGTGCCGTCGGTGGTGGCGACCGTGTCGTCGCGCAGGAACACGCGACCCAGTTCGAACACGCGCACGCGCGGCGCGCGGCGGTCGAGGTTGAACTTCAGCACCTGCAACAGCGAGCCGATCAGCGACGAGCGCATCACGCTCATCTGGCTGGCGATCGGGTTCAGCAGCTTGATCGGGTCGGCGTTGCCTGCGAGCTCATGCTCCCAATGCGCCTCGACGAAGCTGAAGTTGATGGTTTCCTGGTAGCCCAGCGCGGCGAGCCGGTGGCGCACGGCGAAGTTGCTGCGCTGCGCCTCGGGCGGCACGCGGGCGGTGATCGGTGCCAGCGGGGCCACGGTGGGCAGGTTGTTGTAGCCGACGAGGCGCGCGACCTCCTCGATCAGGTCTTCCTCGATCAGCAGGTCGAAGCGGTGCGGCGGGGGCGTGACCACCAGCACGCCGTCGCCCTCCTCGATCGGAAAACCGAGCCGGCGCAGGGCGTCGCGGCACTGGGCCTGGGTCAGCGGCATGCCGATCACGCGCGCGGCACGCGCGACGCGCAGCGTGACGGATTTCGCTTCGGGCTGGCGCAGGGTCTGGTCGTCGATCGGGCCGGCCTGGCCGCCGCAGATCTCGATGATCAGTTGCGTGATGCGATCGATGATCTGCACCGTGCGGCTCGGATCGACGCCGCGCTCGAAGCGGTGGCCCGCGTCGGTCGAGAAGTTGAAGCGGCGCGCACGGCCCTGGATGGACTCGGGCCACCAGAACGCGGCCTCGACGTAGATGTTGCGGGTGTCGTCGGACACCGCGGTCGCGTCGCCGCCCATGATGCCGGCCAGCGACTCGACCTGATTGCGCTCGTCGGCGATCACGCCGACCTGCTCGTCCAGCGTCACTGTGCTGCCGTTGAGCAGTTTGAGCTGCTCGCCTGCCCTGCCCCAGCGCACGACCAAGCCGTCGCCGTGGATCTTGTCGAGGTCGAAGATGTGGCTGGGCTGGCCGTACTCGAACATCACGTAGTTCGAGATGTCGACCAGCGGCGTCACGCTGCGCTGGCCGCAGCGCGCCAGGCGCTCGACCATCCAGGCGGGCGTGGCGGCCTTGGTGTCGACGCCGCGGACGATGCGGCCGGAGAAGCGGCCGCACAGGTCCGGGGCCTCGACCTTGACCGGCAGCCTGTCCGAGACGGCCGCTGCCACCGGCGGGATCGGCGGCGTCTTGAGCGGCGTGCCGGTCAATGCAGCCAGCTCGCGCGCGATGCCGTAGACGGACAGGCCGTGCGCGAGGTTCGGCGTGAGCTTGAGGGTGAGCAGGGTGTCGTCGAGCTTGAGCAGCTCGCGCACGTCGGCGCCGACCGGCGCGTCGGCCGGCAGCTCGAGCAGGCCGCCGTGGTCCTCGCTGAGCTTGAGCTCGCGCGCCGAGCACAGCATGCCCTGGCTTTCGACGCCGCGCAGCTTGCCGAGCTTGATCTGGAAAGGCTGGCCGTCCTCGCCCGGCGGAAGCTCTGCACCGACCAGCGCCAATGGGACCTTGATGCCGGTGCGCGCGTTGGGCGCGCCGCACACGATGTTCAGCAGCGTGCCCTGGCCGGCGTCGACTTGGCACACGCGCAGACGGTCGGCATTGGGATGCGGCGCGGCTTCCTTGATCTCGCCCACCACAACTTTGGTGAAGGGCGGCGCGGCGGGCCGGCGCTCCTCGACCTCGAGGCCGCCCATGGTGAGCGTCTCGGCCAGCGCTTCGCTGTCGATGGGCGGGTTGCAGAACTCGCGCAACCAGGACTCGGGGAATTGCATCTCGCGTTCTCGTTCTGTCTGTTACTGGAATTGGCTCAGGAAGCGCAGGTCGCCGTCGAAGAAGAGCCGCAGGTCGTTCACCCCATAGCGCAGCATGGTGAGCCGGTCCGGGCCCATGCCGAAGGCGAAGCCGATGTAGCGCTCGGGGTCCAGGCCCATGTTGCGCACCACCTGCGGATGCACCTGGCCTGAACCCGAGACCTCGAGCCAGCGGCCGGCCAGCGGGCCGGTCTGGAACTGGATGTCGATCTCGGCGCTCGGCTCGGTGAAGGGGAAGAAGCTCGGGCGGAAGCGCAGCACCAGGTCGTCGGTCTCGAAGAAGGTGCGGCAGAAGTCGGTGAAGATGACCTTCAGGTCCTTGAAGCTCACGTTTTCACCCAGCCACAGGCCTTCGCACTGGTGGAACATCGGCGAGTGCGTGGCGTCGCTGTCGACGCGGTAGGTGCGGCCCGGCGCGATCACGCGGATCTCGGGCGCCTTGACCGTGCCGGTGGTGTCGGCCGCCGCGGCGGCGAACTCGGCCGCGTATTTCTTGATGTGCTGCTGTGCGTAGCGCACCTGCATCGGGCTGGTGTGCGGACGCAGGTTGTAGGGGATGCCGTCCTCGCCGTTGATGTCGACGTAGAAGGTGTCCTGCATCGAGCGCGCAGGATGGTTGGGCGGGTTGTTGAGCGAGGTGAAGCTGTGCCAGTCGCTCTCGATCTCGGGGCCGTCGGCGACGTCGAAGCCCATGCTCGAGAAGATGGCCTCTATGCGCTCCATCGTGCGGCTCACGGGGTGCAGGCCGCCGCCCGCGCGCCGGCGGCCGGGCAGGGTCACATCGAGTGCCTCGGCGCGCAGCTGGACGGCGAGCTCTTCGTCGGCAAGTTGCTGGCGGCGCTCGTTCAGCGCGGCCTCGATGGCCTGCTTGGCCACGTTGATCGCGGCGCCACGCGACTTCTTCTCGTCGACGGACAGCGCGGCCATGCCCTTCATCAGCTCGGTGATGCGGCCGGCCTTGCCGAGAAACTGCGCCTTGGCGTTTTCGAGCTCGGCCGGTGCCTTGGCTTCGGCGAAGGCGGCGCGTGCGGTGGCGACCAGGGAGTCCAACTCGTTCATGGGAATTCTTGAGCGTGAAAGAGAAAGAGGCTGGAGGTGCGAATAAAAAAGGGCTGGAGCCCTTTCAAGCGCCAGCCCTTGTGCCGTGGGCGCAGGCCGCCGTCCGAGGAGCGGCAACCTGCTTGCGGGATCAAGCAGCCAGCTTGGCCTTGACCTGCTCCACGATGCCGGCAAAAGCGGCCTTGTCGTGCACGGCGATATCGGCCAGGACCTTGCGGTCGATCTCGATACCGGCCTTGCGGATGCCGTTGGCGAACTGGCTGTAGGTCAGGCCCAGTTCACGCGAAGCGGCATTGATACGGGCGATCCACAGTTGGCGGAACACGCGCTTCTTGGTACGGCGGTCACGGTAGGCGTATTGGCCCGCCTTCATCACCGCCTGCTTGGCGATGCGGAAGACATTGCCGCGGCGACCGCGGAAACCCTTTGCGAGTGCGAGAACCTTCTTGTGGCGGGCGCGGGCCGTTACACCACGTTTGACGCGAGGCATGTGTGTACTCCTTGTTCGTCGTGATTAGATGCCGCTGCCGGGCAACATGGCGGCCATCGAGACCATGTTGGTCTCATGCACTGCCGTTGCACCACGCAGGTGGCGCTTGTTCTTGGTGGTCTTCTTGGTCAGGATGTGACGCTTGAAGGCTTGACCGCGCTTGACGGTGCCACCGGGACGAACGCGGAAACGCTTTTTCGCGCTGCTCTTGGTCTTCATTTTGGGCATGTGAATGCTCCTTTCGTTTGTGCTCGTGAGGCGCCGGGGAGATTCCCACGGACTTGTCGGCCCCGAGACACTTCTTCATCCCACCGCTGCCTGCGCCCGAAGGCGCAGGCAGCGGCGAAATCTCTTCAAAACCCTGTACTGACGCTGCCGCTCAGGCCCTAGGCCGCTGCGGGCGCTGTCGTCGGCTCAGTGGCCGGCTTGGCCGTACCCCCGCCGCCCTTCTTGCGGCCCGGCGCGATCATCATGATCATCTGCCGGCCCTCGAGCTTCGGGAACTGCTCGACCACGATGGTGTCGCCGAGGTCGTCGCGGATGCGCTGCAACAGCGCCAGCCCCAGTTCCTGGTGCGTGATTTCGCGGCCGCGGAAGCGCAGCGTGATCTTGCACTTGTCGCCTTCATCAAGAAAGCGCCGGATGTTGCGCATCTTGATGTTGTAGTCGCCTTCGTCGGTCCCGGGCCGGAACTTGATTTCCTTGACCTCGATGACCTTCTGCTTCGACTTCGCCTCGGCGGCCTTCTTCTGCTCGTGGTACTTGAACTTGCCGTACTCGATCAGGCGACAGACCGGCGGATTGGCCGCCGCGACCACTTCCACCAGATCCACGTCTTGCTCACCGGCCAGCCGCAGGGCCTCGGCAAGACTCACGACACCCAATGGCTCGTTCTCGGGCCCGATCAGGCGGACTTCCGGGGCCATGATTTCCCGGTTCAGGCGGTGTTGGCGTTCCTCGCGGTGGCGGCGGTCGCGAAATGCAGTAGCGATGGTCAGGATCCTTCAATCAATTTGCTACAAAAACTGTAGCGAACACCTTCCAGTCCACGCCCACAAGCAGCTTGATGGTCGAAATCAGCCTTTGAATCGGTTCGAATTCAAAGCTTGTGTTGGATGTCGTCGGCGATCTTTTTCGAGAACGCCTCCACCGACATGGCACCGAGATCAAGATTGCCCCGGGCGCGCACTGCGACGGTACCGGCTTCCTTTTCCTTATCGCCCACGACGAGGATGTAGGGAAGCTTTTGCAACGAATGCTTCCGTATTTTATACGTAATCTTCTCGTTGTGCAGGTCGAGCAAAACTCTAAGCCCTTGATTTTGCAGCGATTTCGCAACCTGAGATGCGTAATCGGCCTGTCCTTCGCTGATATTGAGCACCGCCACCTGCACCGGCGCCAGCCAGGCGGGCAGAGCGCCCGCGTGGTGCTCGATCAGCATGCCGATGAAGCGCTCCAGGCTGCCCACAATCGCGCGGTGCAGCATGACGGGATGCGCCCGGCCGCTCGACTCCGTGACGTACTCAGCGCCGAGGCGCTCGGCCATGTTGAAGTCCACCTGCATCGTGCCGCACTGCCAATGGCGGCCGATGGCGTCGCGCAGCGTGTACTCGATCTTGGGGCCGTAGAAGGCGCCCTCGCCCGGCGAGATGACAAACTCCACGCCCGAGCGGCGCAGCGCCTCCATGAGGGAGCTCTCGGCCTTGTCCCAGAGATCGTCGGAGCCGATGCGGTTGTCGGGCCGTGTCGCGACCTTGTAGAGGATGTCGGTGAAGCCGAAATCGGCATACACCTTGAGCAGTTGGCCTGTGTAGGCCACGCACTCCTCGAGGATGTGGTCTTCCGTGCAGAAGATGTGCCCATCGTCCTGCGTGAAGCCGCGCACCCGCATGATGCCGTGCAGGCCACCCGAGGGCTCGTTGCGATGGCACTGCCCGAACTCGCCATAGCGGATCGGCAGGTCGCGGTAGCTGCGCAGATCGCTCTTGAAGATCAGCACATGGCCCGGGCAGTTCATCGGCTTGAGCGCATAGTCGCGCTTCTCCGACTCCGTCGTGAACATGTTCTCGCGGTAGTTCTGCCAGTGGCCCGTCTTCTCCCACAGGCTCTTGTCCAGGATCTGCGGTCCCTTGACTTCCTGGTAGCCCGTGTCACGGTACACCTTTCGCATGTATTGCTCGACCTGCTGCCAGATGGCCCAGCCCTTGGGATGCCAGAACACCACGCCCGGCGCCACCTCGTCGATGTGGAACAGGTCCAGCTCCTTGCCGAGCCGGCGGTGGTCGCGCTTCTCGGCCTCCTCGATGCGGCGGATGTAGTCGTCGAGCTGCTTCTTGTCGGCCCAGGCCGTGCCGTAGATGCGCTGCAGTTGCTCGTTGCGGGCGTCGCCGCGCCAGTAGGCGCCGGCCAGCTTCGTGAGCTTGAAGACCTTCAGGAAGCGCGTGTTCGGCACGTGCGGGCCACGGCACATGTCGACGTACTCCTGGTGGTAGTACAGGCCCATCGCCTTCTCGTCGGGCATGTCCTCCACCAGCCGCAGCTTGTAGTCCTCGCCACGGGACTTGAAGACCTCGACCACCTCGTCGCGCGGCGTCATCTTCTTGACGACATCGTAGTCCTGGGCGATCAGCTCGCGCATGCGAGCCTCGATCGCCTCCATGTCCTCGGGCGTGAAGGGCCGCTCGTAGGAGATGTCGTAATAGAAGCCCTCCTCGATCACGGGCCCTATCACCATCTTGGCCGTCGGGTAGAGCTGCTTGACGGCGTGGCCGACCAGGTGGGCCGTCGAGTGACGAATGATCTCCAGGCCTTCATCGTCCTTGGGCGTGATGATCTGCAGCCGGGCGTCCTGCTCGATCAGGTCGCTCGCGTCGACGAGCCGGCCGTCGACCTTGCCGGCCACCGTCATCTTCGCCAGGCCGGGGCCGATGGACTTGGCAACATCGGCCACCGAAACCGGGCCGGGGAACTCGCGGCGCGAGTTGTCGGGAAGCGTGATCTGGATCATGAAAAAAACCTCGGCGAGAAAACAAAAAGCGCGGTCATCGGACCGCGCTTGGGCTTGAGTGAGGGTGCTGGAAACTCCAGCATGCGCGGCCTACCGGCCTATTCCTTCGAGGAAAAGGCCGCTCGTTCCTTGCGGGGTAGTTCGCGGTGTCATAACCAGGATGCCTTTCTCGCCCTTGTTACTGCTCTGACGGAAGCTGGCGATTCTAGCCGCTGAGTTCAGGATGCGGGCGCGGCGTTCTTGAGGCCCAACACCTCGATGGGCTCGATGGCCGGCGGCTTGGCGAACAGCTCGGGCGCCTTGGCCATGAGGGCCTGGGCGATCGCGCCGTTCAGATGCGCCTGGCGGCCGGCCTCGTCCTCGAAGGCATCGAAGACGCCGAAGGTGGTCGGCGAGAGGCGCAGGGCGAACCAGATCGGCGTCGTCTTCTCGTCGCGCGCCATCGCCAGGCCCGCCTCCAGGAACTGCTGCACCTCGGCTTCCTTACCCGGCTTGGCTTCGAGTCGGGCAAACAGTGCGTACTTGATCATGAGAGTCTCCAGTGAACCCGGGCGCGCGGGATTGCGCGTCCATGGCCGTGACTCTAGGCATCCCCCGGGAATCGACCTATTGGCATTCTTGACATCTTTGCTATCGTTGTTGCCATGAAGGTCAACCTGCTCGCGCTGGACGGCGTGTTCGATACAGGCCTGGCCACGGTGCAGGACGTCTTCAGCACGGCCAACGAGCTCGCGGGCATGCTGGGCGTCGACATCCCGCCCTTCGAGCTCCGGGTCACGGGCATGCGAAAAAGGGTCCACACCTCGCAGCGCCTGCGCGTGCCGGTGGTCTCGGCGCCCGACGCTGGCCGCCCCGACTGGATCGTCGTGCCGGCCCTCGGCGAGAAGATGCCCGAGGGACTACAGGTCGCGCTGCAGCGGCGCGACGTGGCCGAGGCGGCAGCCGCGCTTCGCATCCAGGCAGGCCAGGGCGTGCGCATCGCGGCTGCCTGTGTCGGCACCTTCGTGCTGGCCGAATCGGGCCTGCTCGACCAGCGCCAGGCCACGACCACCTGGTGGCTGGCCTCGCTGTTCCGCCAGCGCTACCCGGCCGTGAAGCTCGACGAGTCGCGCATGCTGGTGAGCTCGGGTCCCTTCGTCACCGCCGGCGCGGCGCTGAGCCACATCGACATGGCGCTGCTGCTGGTGCGCCAAGCCAGCCCGGAGCTCGCGGCCACGGTGGCCAAGTACCTCATCGTCGACTCGCGTCCCTCGCAGTCCGCCTACGTGATCACCGACCACCTCACGCACTCGGACCCCACCGTCCAGCGCTTCGAACGCTGGGCGCGCGGCCGGCTGGCCGACGGTTTTTCGCTCGACGAGGCGGCGGCGGCGGCCGGCACCAGCAAGCGCACGCTCGCGCGGCGCATGCAGCAGGTGCTTGGCAAGACGCCGCTGTCCTACTTTCAGGACCTGCGCGTGGAGCGCGCCGTGCACCTGCTGAAGACCAGCGACAAGAGCCTGGAGCAGATCGCAGGGCTGGTCGGTTATGCCGAGGGCGTGACGCTGCGTGCCCTGCTCCGACAGCGGCTAGGCCGCGGGGTGCGCGAGCTGCGCATGGTCGACTGAGGCGAAAAAAATCCCCGCGGATTGCTCGCGCGGGGAACAAACTCAGTGACAGCGGGATATCAGTGGAATTGCTCTTCCTCGGTGGAGCCGGTCAGTGCCGTGACGCTCGACTTGCCGCCCTGGATGACGGTGGTCACGTCGTCGAAGTAGCCGGTGCCGACCTCCTGCTGGTGCGACACGAAGGTATAGCCGCGATCGCGCGCCGCGAACTCGGGCTCCTGCACCTTCTCGACATAGGCCGACATGCCGCGCTGCACGTAGTCCTGCGCCAGGTCGAACATGTTGAACCACATCGAGTGGATGCCGGCCAGCGTGATGAACTGGTACTTGTAGCCCATGGCGCCCAGCTCCCTCTGGAACTTGGCGATCGTGGCGTCGTCGAGGTTCTTCTTCCAGTTGAAGGAAGGCGAGCAGTTGTAGGCCAGCATCTTGCCCGGATGTACCTTGTGCACGGCCTCGGCAAACTTGCGCGCGAACTCGAGGTCGGGCGTCCCGGTTTCGCACCACACCAGATCGGCGTAGTGGGCGTAGGCGATGGCGCGCGAGATGGCCTGGTCGATGCCCTTCCTCGTCTTGTAGAAGCCCTCGGCGGTGCGCTCGCCGGTGAGGAAAGGCTTGTCGTTCTCGTCGTAGTCGCTGGTCAGCAGGTCGGCCGCTTCGGCATCGGTGCGCGCGATCACCAGCGTCGGGGTGCCGCAGACGTCGGCCGCCATGCGCGCGGCGATCAGCTTCTGCACAGCCTCGGTGGTCGGCACCAGCACCTTGCCGCCCATGTGGCCGCACTTCTTGACCGAGGCGAGCTGGTCCTCGAAGTGCACGCCGCCGGCGCCGGCCTTGATCATGGCCTTCATCAGCTCGAAGCCGTTGAGCACGCCGCCGAAGCCCGCTTCGGCATCGGCCACGATGGGCGCGAAGTAGTCGACGTAGCCCTTGTCGCCGGGGTTGGTGCCCTTGGACCACTGGATCTCGTCGGCGCGGCGGAAGGTGTTGTTGATGCGCTCGACCACCGTCGGCACCGAATCCACCGGATAGAGCGACTGGTCGGGGTACATCGCGGCGTAGCTGTTGTTGTCGGCGGCAACCTGCCAGCCGGACAGGTAGATCGCCTTGATGCCGGCCTTGACCTGCTGCATGGCCTGGCCGCCGGTGAGCGCGCCGAGGCAGTTGACGTAGGGCTCGTTGTTCACCAGGTCCCAGAGCTTTTCGGCGCCGCGGCGCGCGATCGTGTGCTCGATCGGGAAGGAGCCGCGCAGGCGCACCACGTCAGCAGCGCTGTAACCGCGCTTGATGCCCTTCCAGCGCGGGTTGGTCGCCCATTCTTTTTCGAGGGCGGCGATCTGCTGTTCGCGGCTCAGTTGTTCTGTGATGGTTTGAGGCATGGTGTCACTCCAAGGGTTGATTGAGGGGTGGGCGCTAGGGCCTTGGGAGCAACTGTACGCCAAGCCCTTCTGTCTTATGTCTTATAGAAGACATATTTTTAGCCTCATTAAATCAACAACTTAGAGATGAATTTCTCAATGCGGAATAAACTTTCTCATATCGAGAAAAAATATTGCGACGCAACATACGATGATTTCACAATGCGCAACGCGCTCTCTCACTCATGAAAAAGGCGGCACGCGGTCGAACCAGTTGCCCGATGCAATCACGGTACGGCCTGCGACACGGTCCGGGTGGATCTCGTAGACCAGGCAGGCGATTTCCTTTTCGCCGACCCGGACCCGCACCTCGCGCTTGATGTACTCGCCGCTGTCGTCGGGCCGCACTTCCTCGAGCTCGTCGAGCTGCGTCTCGAGCGCCGGCGTGATGGCGTAGATCTCGCCAACCAGCAGGCCGCTGCCGCCGAGCACCGCGCCCGGATAGCTGCCCAGGTCGTACAGCGTGCCGTGGATACGCGCATCGGCCACGAATCGCGGCGCCGGCGCGAAGCGCGCGATGTCGTTGCGCCCGCCGCGACGCAGCGTGCCGTAGACGAACACATGGCGGGCCTCGGAGGGGGAATGGGGCATCATCATCGGCTCGATCCTCGCAACGCGCCCAGTCTATTGAACCCCGCCCTCCCCGCACCCGGCCGTCTCGTCGCCTACGGTTGCCTGGCCCTCAGCATGTCGCTGGTCGGCAGCTACGTCGCGCTCTCCAAGCCCCTGGTGCTCGCCTTCCCCGTGTTCCTGCTCGCGTGGCTGCGCTTCGGCATCGCCGCGCTGGCGATGCCGCACTGGCTGCGCCGCCCGCACGACGAGCCGGCGATGACGGCGCGCACGCGCGGCCTGGTCTTTCTCGAGTCCTTCCTCGGCAACTTCCTGTTCTCGATCTGCATGCTGTTCGGCGTGAGCATGACCAGCGCCGTGTCGGCGGGCGTCATCATGGCCTCCATTCCCGCCGTGGTCGCGATCGGCAGCCGGGTCTTCTTGCGCGAGAGCATCGCGCTGCGAACCGCGCTCGCCATCGCCTGCGCGGCCGGCGGCATCGGCCTGCTCGCGCTCGCGCCCGCGCAGCCCTCGGCGCACGCGGGCGGCGCTACCGGCGCTTCGATGCCCTGGCTCGGCAACCTGCTGGTGTTCTGCGCCGTGCTCTGCGAGGCGGCCTACGCGGTGATCGGCAAGTCGCTCACCGGCAAGCTCGGGCCCAAGCGCATCTCCTCGCTGATCAACCTCTGGGGCTTCGTGCTCTCGACGCCGCTGGGCCTGTGGTTCGCGCTGCGCTTCGACTTCGGTGCCGTTCCGCTGGGCCTGTGGGCCCTGCTGGTGGTCTATGCGCTGGCCGCGAGCATCTGGACCGTGTGGCTCTGGATGACGGGCCTGAAGGGCGTGCCGGCCTCGCAGGCGGGCGTGTTCACGGTGATGCTGCCGGTGAGCGCGGCCATGGTCGGCGTGCTGGTCCTGGGCGAGAGCCTGTCGCCGCTGCAGGTCTGCGCCTTCGCGCTCGCGCTGCTCGGCGTGGTGCTCGCGACCTGGCCTTCGCGCCGCGCCTGAAGCACTGCAGTGCGCTCCGAGGGCACTCCCGAGTGCGAAGTACCCCCTTCTCTCCTCTGAAAAAACAACAGCTCCCAATGAAAAAGTCCCTTTTTCCCTTGGAAACGCGTTTTTTCTCCTTTAGCATCCGCAATGCCAGTGGAGACAGCGTTTTCATTGGTGACGAGTGACCAATCCAAAAAAGGAAATCAACCATGGCAACTGCAAAGAAGGCTCCGGCCAAGAAAGCGCCTGCAAAGAAGGCTGCTCCCGCGAAGAAGGCCGCCGCACCGGCGAAGAAGGCTGCTCCGGCGAAGAAGGCGGCACCCGCCAAGAAGGCTGCTCCCGCGAAGAAGGCTCCTGCGAAGAAGGCGGCACCCGCCAAGAAGCGCACGCCCAATGCCGCGTTCATGAAGGCCCTGACCCCCAGCCCGGCGCTCGCCGCGGTCGTGGGTTCGACGCCTCTGCCGCGCACTGCCGTCGTGAGCAAGCTGTGGGACTACATCAAGAAGAACAACCTGCAGGACAAGGCCAACAAGCGCAACATCAACGCCGACGCCAAGCTGAAGGAAATCTTCGGCAAGCCGCAAGTGTCGATGTTCGAGCTGGCCTCGCTGATCGGCAAGCACGTCAAGTGAGCCCGGAGCGCCTCAGGCGCTTCATTGAAAAAGCCGGCGTAAGCCGGCTTTTTTCTTGGCTGCTGCGAGGGCTCAATGGCTGCCGCGCGCCTGCGCCGCCTTCGTGATCGTCGACAGCGTGCCGCGCGTCGTGATCACCTCGGGGTCGAGCGGAATCTCGATCAGCGTGCCCGTGTCGGCCGCCAGCGCGCGCAGCAGCGCAGCCTCGAACTGCGAGGTCTCGGTCACGCGCTCGGCCGCATAGCCGTAGGCGCGGGCCAGCGCGCAGAAGTCCGGATTGGCCAGTGCCGTGCCGCTCACCTTGGCCGGGTACTCGCGCTCCTGGTGCATGCGGATGGTGCCGAACATCCCGTTGTTGAGCAGCACGATGATGCTTTTGCCGCCGTGCTGCGAGGCCGTGGCGAGCTCTTGCCCATTCATCAGGAAGTCGCCGTCGCCCGCGATGGTGAAGGCGATGCGGCCGGTCGCGATATTCGCCGCGATGCCGGCCGGCACGCCATAGCCCATGGCGCCGCTGGTCGGCGCGAGCTGCGTCTTGTGCCCCTTGGCCAGGCCGTGGTAGCGGAAGTAGCGATGCACCCAGCTCGCAAAATTGCCCGCGCCATTGGTGATGGCTGCATCCTCGGGCAGATGCTGCTGCAGGGTGCGCACCACCGCCGCCATGTCGACCGCGCCACGCGGCGACGCAGCCGGCAGCCCGGCGAGTGCCTGCGGCTCCAGGTTGGCGAGGTAATCGGCATGCAGTTGCGCGGTCCACGATTCCCAAATCACTTCAGCCGGCGCGCTCAGCACCTCGAGGCTGCGCGCCGCGGCGCTCATGCCGGCGTTGATGGCCAGATCGGCCTGGTAGACACGGTTGAGCTCCTCCGCGCTCGCGTGGATGTGCACCAGCGTCTGCGCGGATCGGGGCGCCTCGAGCAGCGTGTAGCCGCCAGTGGTCATCTCGCCCAGCCGCGGCCCGATGGCCAGCACCAGGTCGCTGTGCTTCACATGCTCGGCCAGCTTCGGATTGAGCGCGATGCCCACGTCGCCGGCGTAGAGCGGGTGGTGGTTGTCGAAGGTGTCCTGGAAGCGGAAGGCGTTCGCGACCGGCAGCCTCCAGTTCTCGGCGAAGCGCTGCAGCGCCTGCGCCGCCTGCACGGTCCAGCCGCCGCCACCCGCGATCACCAGCGGGCGCTGCGCCTTCACCAACAGCTCGCGCAGCGTGCGCAGCGCGCCCGGATCGCTCCAGGGTTGTACCGCCTCCACGCGCGCCAGCGGCCGGGCGGATGTCATGCTGCGCAGCATGTCTTCCGGCAGCACGAGCACCACGGGCCCGGGCCGGCCGTTCATCGCGGTCGCGAAGGCACGCGCGATGTACTCCGGGATGCGATCCGCGTCGTCGATGCGCTCCACGCGCTTGGCAAAGCCCTTGGTGCTGGGCCCGAAGAAGCTGCCGTAGTCGACCTCCTGGAAGGCCTCGCGATCGCGAAAGTCGCTGCCGACGTCGCCGACGAAGAGCACCATCGGCGTCGAATCCTGGAAGGCGTTGTGCACGCCGATCGAAGCGTTGGTCGCCCCGGGCCCGCGCGTCACGAAGCAGATGCCGGGCCGGCCCGTCAGCTTGCCGTGCGCCTCGGCCATGAATGCGGCCCCGCCCTCCTGCCGATTGACGACGAAGCGGATGCGCTCCGAGTAGGCATGAAAGCCGTCGAGCACGGCCAGGAAGCTTTCGCCCGGCACACCGAAGGCCAGTTCCACGCCCTGCTCGATGAGGCACTCGACGATCAGGTGGCCTGCGGTTTGCGACGAACTCATGGGTGGGTGCCTCTGCTGCAATATCGAAGGAAGCGGCGATTATCCGCACACCCTGCAAAAGCTTGCTTTAATTCTCCAACTGGTTAAATTCCGCCCATGAAGACGCCGCCCACAGCACCGCTCGAACCCCGCTCGCGCGATGCCGACCGTTCACAGCTCGCAATCCTCGACTCGGCCCGCGACGAGTTCGCGCAGCGCGGCCTGGCCGGCGCGCGCATGGACAGCATTGCCGCGCGCGCCGGACTCAACAAGCGGCTGATCTACTACTACTTCGGCAGCAAGGACGACCTGTTCCTGGCCGTGCTCGAGCGCACCTACGCCGACATCCGCGAGGCCGAGCAGCAGCTGCACCTGGACGAGGTGGAGCCGGTGGAGGCGATCCGCCGCCTGGTCTCCTTCACCTGGCACTACTACCTCGACCACCCCGAGTTCATCACGCTTCTCAATAGCGAGAACCTGCACCGCGCCGCGCACCTCAAGCGCTCCGAGCGCATCCAGGACATGAATTCGCCGCTCGTCCAGCTGCTCGACGGCGTGCTCGAGCGCGGCCGGCGCGACAAGCTCTTCCGCTCCGGCGTCGACCCGGTGCAGCTCTACATTTCCATCGCTGCGCTCTGCTACTTCTACCTGTCGAACAACGACACACTCTCGGCCATCTTCGGCCGCGACCTGCGCGCGCCCAAGGCCATGGCGCAGCGCCTGTCACACATGACCGACCTCGTACTAGGCTACGTCCTGCACTGATACGGGTATCTCCTAGGGCGGGGCCGTTGCGGGCTCGGGCAGGGCTTCTTAAAATCTCTAATTCACTTATTGGTGAATTGAAGCCGGGCCACAGCGCCCCATCCAACCAGGAGACCCCCGTGCCCCTCACCACCCGCCGCCACGCCCTCGTCGCCACGCTGGCCCTTTGCACCGCGCTTGGCGCAAGCGCCCAGGGCGCCTACCCGAACAAACCGATCCGCGTCATCGTGCCCTTCGCCGCCGGCAGCACCACCGACATCATTGCCCGCGCCATCGCCGACAAGATGGGCGCCAGCATGGGCCAGGCGCTGGTGATCGACAACCGCGGCGGCGCCAGCGGCACCATCGGCCAGCAGGCCGTGGCGACGGCGGCGCCGGACGGCTACACGATCATGATCCACTCGTCCTCGCACACGGTCAGCCCTTCGACCTTCGCCAAGCTGCCCTTCGACACGGTGGGGGACTTCGCCGGGGTCACGCCGATCTCCTCGCTGCCCAATGCCCTGGTGATCTCGCCCTCGAAGAACATCAAGACGCTGAAGGACCTGATCGCGACCGCCAAGGCCAAGCCCGGCACCGTCAACTTCGCCTCCGCGGGCCAGGGCAGCGCGACGCACTTGAACGCCGAGAAGTTCAAGATGGCCGCCAACATCGATGCGACCAACATCCCCTTCAAGGGCTCGGCCGAGGCCGTGACCGAAGTGCTGGCCGGCCGCGTGGACTACTACTTCTCGCCCATCGCGCCGGTGATCGGCCAGATCAAGGACGGCCAGTTGCTGGCGCTGGCCGTCGGCTCGCCCAAGCGCGCCGCCGCCCTGCCCGATGTGCCCACCACCGCCGAGGCCGGCGTACCCGGCTCGGAATTCAACTTCTGGATCGGGATGATGGCGCCCGCCAAGACCCCGCGCGAGATCGTCAACCGCCTGCACGACGAGGTGGCGAAGGCGCTCGCAAGCCCCGAGGTCAAGGAGCGCTTCCTCAAGCTGGGTGCCGACGCCTGGACGCTCAAGCCCGAGCAGTTCGACGCCTACATCAAGGACGAGATCGCCAGCAACGCCAAGCTGGTGAAGGCCGCGGGCCTGACGCCCCAGTGACCCTCCACGCTTTTCCCGGACCCCTCACCTCATTCGGCAGCACTTTCTGACATGGCCACCCAACGACTCGGACTCATCATGCACGGCGTCACCGGACGCATGGGCATGAACCAGCACCTCATCCGCTCCATCTGCGCGATCCGCGCGCAAGGCGGCGTCACACTTTCCAACGGGGACCGGGTCATGCCCGACCCGATCCTGATCGGGCGCAACGCCGAGAAGATCGAGGCCCTGGCCAAGGCCCACGGCATCGAGCGCTGGGGCACCGACCTCGATCGCGCGCTCGAGAACAAGGACGACACGCTCTTCTTCGACGCCGGCACCACCCAGATGCGCCCCACCCTGCTGGCGAAGGCGATCCGCGCCGGCAAGCATGTGTACTGCGAGAAGCCGATCGCCACCAACCTCAACGAGGCGGTGGAGATCGCCCGCCTGGCGCAAGGCTCGGGCCTCAAGCACGGCGCGGTGCAAGACAAGCTCTTCCTGCCCGGCCTGCGCAAGCTGGACATGCTGCGTCGCGCGGGCTTCTTCGGGCGCATGCTGTCGGTGCGCCTGGAGTTCGGCTACTGGGTGTTCGAGGGCGACCTGCAGCCGATCCAGCGGCCCTCGTGGAACTACCGAAAGGAAGACGGCGGCGGGATGATCCTGGACATGATGTGCCATTGGCGCTACGTGCTGGACAACCTGTTCGGCGAGGTGCAGTCGGTGTCGTGCATCGGCGCGACGCACATCCCCAAGCGCTGGGACGAGAACGGCCAACCCTACGAAGCCACCGCCGACGACGCAGCCTATGCGACCTGCGAGCTGCGCGGCCACGGCGGTGAGCCTGTGATCGCGCAGCTGAACATGAGCTGGGCCACCCGCGTTCGGCGCGACGACCTGGTGACCTTCCATGTGGATGGCACCGACGGCTCGGCGGTGGCGGGGCTGTCGTCCTGCCGGGCCCAGTCGCGCGTGGCGACGCCGCGGCCGGTGTGGAACCCGGACGAGAAGCAGACGATGAACTTCCTGGACCAGTGGCAGGAGATCCCGGACTCGCAGACCTACGACAACGGCTTCAAGATCCAGTGGGAGCATTTCATCCGCCATGTGGTGGAGAACGCGCCGTACAAGTGGACGCTGCCCGAGGGCGCCAAGGGCGTGCAGCTGGTCGAGGCTGCGCTCGAATCGTGGCAGGACCGTCGCTGGATCGACGTGCCGGAACTGAACATCTGAGGCGCCGATGGCTCTCTCGCTGACTCTTCCCGTTGCCGGCGGCACGCTGGCCGCCTACACCCTGCGCGGCACGACGCCGGTCAAGCCGCCGCCGGGTGTCACCTTCAACCGCATCGCCTACTCGGCCGCGCACGTGGTGGCTGACCCACTGGCGGCGATCGACCCGTGGCTGCAGTGCGCCATCGACTGGGACGCCACCATCGCCTACCGCCGCCACCTGTGGTCGCTGGGCCTGGGGGTGGCCGAGGCAATGGACACGGCGCAGCGCGGCATGGGCCTGGACTGGCCGACCTCGCTGGAGCTCATCCGCCGGTCGCTGGATGCGGCCAAGGATGTGCCGGGCGCGCTGGTCGCCTCGGGCTGCGGCACCGACCACCTGAGCCTGATCGACGTGAAAAGCGTGGACGACGTGATCCGCGCCTACGAAGAGCAGATGGCCGCCATCGAAGCGCTGGGCGGCAAGCTGATCGTGATGGCCAGCCGCGCGCTGGCGCACGTGGCCCAAAGCCCGGCGGACTACGAGCGGGTGTACGACCGGATCCTGTCGCAGGCGAAGCAGCCGGTGGTGCTGCACTGGCTGGGCGACATGTTCGACCCGGCACTCGCCGGCTACTGGGGCACGAAGAATGTCGACGCCGCGATGGACACTGCGCTGGGCATCATCGCCGCCCACGCGCACAAGGTCGACGGCATCAAGATCTCGCTGCTGGACAAGGACAAGGAGATCGCGATGCGCCGGCGCCTCCCGTCAGGCGTGCGCATGTACACGGGCGACGACTTCAACTACGCGGAGCTGATCGCCGGCGACGGCCACGGCCAGGAGCCCACGCACGGCAAGAGCGATGCGCTGCTGGGCATCTTCGATGCGATCGCGCCGGCGGCCAGCGCCGCGCTGGGCGAGCTGGCGCAAGGCAACACCGACGGGTTCCACGCCATCCTGGGTCCGACGGTCCCGTTGTCGCGGCACATCTTCGCGGCGCCCACGCGCTTCTACAAGACGGGAGTGGTCTTCATGGCCTGGCTCAACGGGCACCAGAAGCACTTCACGATGGTGGGCGGACAGCACAGCACGCGCTCGCTGCAACATCTGGCCGAGCTGTTCCGGCTGGCCGATGCGGCCAATCTGCTGGAGCAGCCGGAGCTCGCGGTCACGCGCATGAAGACGCTGTTGGCGCTGCACGGCATCGAGGCCTGAACTGCACACACCAGGGGAATCGCACCATGCCTTTGCCCGATCGCATCGCAGACCTCGAACAGCTCGAGGAACTCTTGTCCCGACCTTCCGATGCGCTCGTGCAGACGCTGGAGCGGGTCGAGGGCGACATCCTGGTGCTGGGCGTGGGCGGCAAGATGGGCCCGACCCTGGCGCGCATGGCCAAGCGCGCCGGCCCGGACCGCCAGGTGATCGGCGTGGCGCGCTTTTCCGAGCCGGGCTTGCGCGAGCGCCTGCAAGCGCAGGGCATCCGGTGCATCGAGGCCGACCTGCTTTCGCGCGAGGCGCTGGCCGCCCTGCCCGAGGTGCCCAACGTGGTTTTCATGGCCGGTCGCAAGTTCGGCTCCTCGGGCAGCGAATGGCTGACCTGGGCCATGAATGCCCATGTGCCGGCGCTGGTGGCGGAGCGTTTCCGCCGCTCGCGCATCGTGGCCTTCTCCACCGCCTGCGTGTACCCCTTTGCCGACGTGCGCGGCCCCGGTGCGCGCGAGGACGTTCCACCCACGCCGCCGCCCGGCGAGTACGCGAATTCCTGCGTCGCGCGCGAGCGTTTGTTCGAGCACTTCTCGCACCTGCACGGCACGCCGGGCCGGCTGATCCGCCTCTCCTACGCGATCGACATGCGCTACGGCGTGCTGCACGACCTGGCGCAGAAGCTGATGGCGCGCCAGCCCATCGACCTGGCGATGGGCCATGCCAACATCATCTGGCAGGGCGAGGCCAATGACTGGACGCTGCGTTCTCTGGCGCACTGCGACACGCCGACCTCGCCGCTCAACCTCAGCGGCCCGGCCATCGCCATCCGCGAAGCTGCGGAAGGACTGGCACAACGGCTCGGCGTCGAAGCGGTCTTCACCGGCCGCGAGGCCGACACCGCCTGGCTGATCGACTGCAGCCGCGCCTTCGAGCTCTTCGGCCCGCAGCAGGTCACGCTGGCGCGCATGATGGACTGGACCGCCGACTGGGTGCGGCGCGGCATGGCCAGCCTGAACAAGCCCACGCATTTCGAAGCCCGCGACGGCAAGTACTGAGCCATGCACTACACGCAGCTCCCACCCGCCTCGCTCGCCCTGCTCAGGCGCGGCACGGCGATCCCCGCGCACCTGCTGGCGCTCGATGCCCAGCGCACGCTCGACGAGCGCCGCCAGCGGGCGCTGAGCCGCTACTACCTCGATGCCGGCGCCGGCGGCCTGGCCGTGGGCGTGCACTCGACGCAGTTCGCGATCCGCGAGCAGGGCCTCTACAAACCCGTGCTCGAGCTCGCAATGCACGAGGCCCAGAACTGGGAACCGCTGGATGGCCGGCGCCCGCTCTTCATGATCGCCGGCCTGGCCGGTTCGACCGCGCAGGCCAGCGCCGAAGCCGCGACCGCCCAGGCGCTGGGCTACCACGCCGGCCTGCTGAGCCTGGCGGCGATGAAGGACGCGAGCGAAGACGCGCTGATCGCGCACTGCCGGGCCGTCGCCGAAGTGATGCCGCTGGTCGGCTTCTACCTGCAGCCCGCGGTGGGCGGCATCCATCTGCCGGCCAGCTTCTGGCGCCGCTTCGCCGCCATCGACAACGTGGTCGCCATCAAGATGGCGCCCTTCAACCGCTACCGCACGCTGGACGTGGTGCGCGGCGTGGTGGAGGCCGGCGCCGAGGGCCGCGTGACGCTCTACACCGGCAACGACGACCACATCGTGCTGGACCTGCTCGCGCCCTTCGTCTTCACCCGCGAGGGCCTGACGGTCACGGTGCGCATCAAGGGCGGGCTGCTGGGCCACTGGAGCGTGGGCACGCGGCGTGCAGTGCAGCTGCTGTCGCGATTGCACGAGGCTGTTGCGGCCGACCAGGTGCCCATGGAGCTGCTCGCGCTCGACGCCCAGGTGACCGATTGCAATGCCGCGCTGTTCGACGTGGCCCACGACTTCCACGGCTGCATCGCCGGCTGCCACGAGGTGCTGCGGCGCCAGGGCCTGCTGGCCGGCATCTGGTGCCTGGACCCGCTGGAAGGCCTGAGCCCGGGCCAGGCCGCCGAACTGACGCGCGTACACGACGCCTACCCCGAACTCCACGACGACGACTTCGTTGCGGCACACCTGCAACGCTGGCTGGGCTAGCCAGCTCTTCACGCATCCCGTTTCCCCAGTCCAACGCATCAACAGGAGACACCATGCAGAAGCGCCACTTGATCCGAAGCATCGCCCCCACCTTCGCGCTCGCAGCCCTCGCCGCGCTGGGCGCGCCCGCCCTGGCCCAGGATTGGAAGCCTTCGCGGCCCGTGACCATCATCGTGCCCTGGGCCGCCGGCGGCTCCACCGACCAGGTGACGCGCGTCACCGCGGCGGAGATCGAGAAGACGCTGGGCCAGAAGGTGGTGATCGTCAACCAGCCCGGCGCCTCGGGCTCGATCGGCAGCAAGAGCGCGCTCGACGCACCCAAGGACGGCTACACCTGGACGGCCGGCGCGGCGCAGGACCTGGGCTCCTACGAGACCCTGGGCATGCTCAAGACCAAGATCGCCGACTGGCACCTGTTCCTCAACGTCGCCAACGTGCAGGTCATCGGCGTCAACGCGTCCGCGCCCTACAAGAGCGCCAAGGACCTGCTGGATGCGATGAAGGCCAAGCCCGGCCAGATCAGCGTCGCCACCGCGGGCGTGACCTCGGCCGGCCACAACGCGATGGAGCTGATCGCCAAGAGCACCGGCGTCAAGTACCGGCACGTCACCTACGATGGCGGCAACCCGGCCGTGGTGGCCACCGTGGCCGGCGAGACCGAGGTCACCACCCAGCTCGCGGTGGAGCAGGCCGACATGATCCGCGGCAAGCGCATCCGCCCGCTGGCCACGGTGAGCGACAAGGCGCTGGAGCTGGAAGGCTTCGGCAGCATCGAGCCGCTGTCAAAGACGCTCGACGGCTTCAAGGCCCCGGCCAACTACTTCGGCATCTTCATTCCCAAGGGCGTGCCCGACGAGGTGGTGAAGACGGTGGAGAAGATCTGGGTCGACAACATCGCCAAGAGCGAGGTGCTGAAGAAGTACGCCACCAGCCGCGGTGCCTTGTTCGCCCCGCTGCATGGCGCCGAGGCACAGACCGCGGTCACCCCGGCCATCCAGGCCAACGCCTGGCTGCTGTTCGACAGCGGCAAGGCCAAGGTCTCGCCGGAAACGCTGGGCATCGCGCGGCCGTGACGAGCGCCACCGACGCAGAACGCGCCGCGGCAGAGGCCGAGGCTGCCGCGCACGCACGCAAGACCTCGCCGCGCTCGGACCTCCGGCAGTCGCTGGGCTGGATCGCGCTCGGCATCGCGACCACCATCGGCTCGCTGCGCATGGACCGGCTGGAGAAGCAGGACATCAACCCCTATACGGTGCCGGGCCTGCTGCCGGGCCTGCTGGGGGCGGCGATCGTGTTCTTCGGCGCCCTGATGCTCTTTCGCTCCTGGCGCCGGCTTGCCAAGGCGCCTCACGTGCCGCACCCGCGCACCGAGGCCGACCGCGCCGAGGCCCGCCGCATGTGGACCGTGCTGGCGCTGTGCATCGGTTTCGCGGGCGGGCTGGTGGGCCACGGCCTGCCCTTCTGGGCCGCGGCGGCCGCCTTCGTCACGGTCACCATCGGCCTGCTGCAGTTCGCCGAGCGCAGCGCGAAGAACCAGCGCCTGCGAGGCCTGGCCTTCGCACTGGCCGTGGGCCTGGGCGCCGGCATCGTCATCACGCTCGTGTTCCAGGAGTTCTTCCTGGTGCGGCTTCCCTGAGGAGACGACGGCATGCTCGAAGGCCTTCAGATGCTGGGGCATTCCTACCTCAGCTTCCTGAACTTCTGGTCGATCGTCTACGGGCTGGGCGGCGCGCTGCTGGGCATCCTGGTGGGCTGCATGCCGGGGCTCTCCGCCACGCTGTGCATCGCGCTCTTGACCACGCTCACCATCAAGATGGCGCCCAACGACGCCATCCTGATCCTGATCTGCGCCTATGTGGGCACGCTCTACGGCGGCAGCCGCAGCGCGATCCTGCTCAACATCCCGGGCACCGCGGCCAACGCGGCCTCCTGTGCCGACGGCTATGCGCTGGCGCGCAAGGGCGAGGCTGGGCGCGCCATCGGCATCGCGACCTCGGGCGCTTTCACGGGCACGCTGTTCGGCGTGCTGTGCCTGGCGATGTTCACGCCGGCGCTGGCCGAGATCGCGCTGTCCTTCGGCGCCTTCGAGTTCTTCTGGCTTGCTCTTTTCGGGGTCGCGATGTCGGGCAGCATCGTCGGGGAGGACCCGATCAAGGGCTGGCTCATGGGCTGCCTGGGCCTGCTGGTGGCGCAGATCGGCCAGGAAGGCCTCTATGCCTACGACCGCTTCACGTTCGGGTGGGACGAACTCTCGGGCGGCATCGCTCTGATCCCGGCACTGATCGGCGCCTTCGGCTTCGCCGAGGTGCTGACCTCGCTGGCCGACCCGATCGAGCGCAAGATCGTCGAGATGAAGGACTCGGTGCTGCCGCGCTTCCGCGAGGTGTTCCAGTACTGGCGCACCGTGCTGCGCTCGGGCGTGATCGGCGTGGTGACCGGCATCCTGCCCGGGATCGGCGAGGACTCGGGCGCGTGGATGTCCTATGCCGCCGCGAAGTCGGTGAGCCCCGAGCGCGAGCAGTTCGGCAAGGGCTCGATCGACGGGCTGATGGCGGCCGAGACCGGCGACATGTCGGCCATTCCGGGCGGCATCATCCCGGCGCTGGCGCTCGGCATTCCCGGGTCGGCGCCGGCCGCCGTGCTGATGGCGGCGATGATCATCCATGGCATCCAGCCCGGCCCCATGCTGATGATCAAGACGCCGCAGTTCGTCTACGACGTGGTGGCGATGACCACGCTGGCCACCTTCAGCATCCTGATCTTCGGCCTGTTCCTGGTGCGTCCGCTGCTGCACGTGCTGCGGGTGCGGCGCACGGTGCTGATGCCGGTGATCTTCGTGCTGTGCACGGTGGGCGCCTTCGCGATCGCCTCGCGGCTGTTCGACGTCTACTGCATGCTGGCGATCGGCATCGGTGCCTTCTTCCTGCGCCGCCGCGGCTACGAGATGGCGCCCTTCGTGCTGGGGCTGGTGCTTGGCGAGCTGCTGGACAAGAGCCTGCGCCGCGGGCTGGTGCTGTCCGACGGCAGCATCGCGCCCTTCTTCACGCGGCCCATTTGCGCGGCGCTGGCGGCGGTCACCATCCTGACGATGCTGATGTACATCCCGGCGGTGAACGTGCGCCTGCGCCGTGCCTGGGGCGGCGCGAAGCGCTTCGTGTTGCGCCGCAGCGCCTGAGGATTCAAGCCCATGAAGTTCGCGCTCTGCAACGAAGTGCTGAAGGAACTGCCCTTCGCCGAGCAATGCCGGGCCGCGGCGGCGCTCGGCTATGACGGGCTGGAGGTCGCGCCTTTCACGCTGGCGGCCGATCCCATGGCCATCGACGATGCGCAGGCACGCGCCTTCGGCCGCATTGCACTTGACCACGGCCTCGAGATCAGCGGCCTGCACTGGCTGCTGGTGGCGCCGGCCGGCCTCTCGATCGTGAGCGCCGACGCGGCCCTGCGCCAACGCAGCACGGCGGTGATGCAGCGCCTGGTCGAGCTCTGCGCGCTGATGGGCGGGCGCTACCTGGTTCACGGCTCGCCCAAGCAGCGCTCGGTGCCGGCGGGCGAGACCCGCGCAGCCGCGCTGGAACGCGCGCGCGAATGTCTGGCCGCCGCCGCGCGGTCCGCGGAGCAATGCGGCGTGGCGTATTGCATCGAGCCGCTGTCCACCGCCGAGACCGACCTCGTCAACACGGTGGCCGAGGCGATCGAGCTGGTGCAGGCCATCGGCTCGCCGGCCTTCAGGACCATGATCGACTGCAGCGCCGCGGGGCAGATGGAGCGCGACGACATTCCGGCGCTGATGCGCCGCTGGATGCCCACCGGGCAGATCGCCCATGTGCAGGTCAACGACCCGAACCGCCGCGGCCCGGGTCAGGGCGCGATGCGCTTCGCGCCCATCCTGGGGGCGCTGCGCGAGATGCAGGCTGCGGGGCACTACCAGGGCATCGTGGCGGTCGAACCCTTCGACTATGTGCCCGACGGCATGGGCTCGGCGGCACGCGCCATAGGCTACCTGCGCGGACTCGAGGAGGCTGCAGGACATGACTGAGGCACCCCGCTTCGCCATTCGCGAGATCACCCTCTTCGAGCGCCCGGTGGTGCTGCGCCTGCCCTTCCGCTTCGGCGTGGTGACGCTGACCGAATGCCCGCAGGCTTTCGCGCGCGCTCGCATCGAGTTCGCCGACGGGTCGAGCGCCTGGGGCGCCGCTGCCGAGCTGATGGCGCCCAAGTGGTTCGACAAGAACCTCGCGCTCAGCAACGAGGACAACTTCGATCAATTGCGCCGTGTCACGGCGCTCGCGCGCGAGGCCTACCTGGGCGACGCGACGCCCGCGACCGCCTTCGGCCACTTCGCGCGGCACCACGATGCGCACCGCACAGCCGCCCAAGGGCTGGGCTTCAATCCGCTGCTGGCAAGCTACGGACCGGCACTGCTCGACCGGGCGGTGCTCGATGCGTTGTGCCGCGCCTTGCAGATCTCCTTCTACGCGGCCGTGCGCGGCAATGCCGCCGGCATCGCAGCGGCAAGGCCCGAATTCGACGGGCTGGGCATGGACGCCTTCCTGGCGAATCTGGCTCCTTCCGGAAGCATCGAGGCACGCCATACCGTCGGCATGCTCGATGCGATCACCGCGGCCGACCTGAAGGAGCCCGTGGCCGACGGCCTGCCGGAAACGCTCGAGGAGGTGGTGCGCGTCTACGGCCACCGCTACTTCAAGCTCAAGGTGGGCGGCGACATCGCGGCCGACCTGGCGCGCCTCGGCGCCATCGAGACGGTGCTCGACGACATGGGCGGCCCCTACTTCGTCTCGCTCGACGGCAACGAACAGTACGCCGACGCGGCCGGCATCGCCGAGCTGATGGCGCGCATGCGCGAGACGCCCGCGCTCGCGCGCCTGTACGCCTCGATTCTCTTCATCGAGCAGCCGATCTCGCGCAAGCTGGCGCTGGAGTGCGACCTTCGCGACGTGCGCAGCGCCAGCATCGGCAAGCCGGTGATCATCGACGAGTCCGATGGCGAGCTCGACACCTTCGTGCAGGCCAGGGCGCGCGGCTATGCCGGCGTTTCCTCGAAGACCTGCAAGGGCTTCTACAAGTCGCTGCTCAACGCGGCACGCTGCGCGGCATGGAACGCCGAGCAGTCGCAGCTGCGCTACTTCATGTCGGGCGAAGACCTGACGACGCAGGCCGGCCTTTCCGTGCAGCAGGACCTGGCTTTGGTCAACCTGCTGGGCATCACCCATGTGGAGCGCAACGGCCATCACTACGTGAATGGCATGGCCGCGCTGCCGGCCGAGGAGCAGCGAAGCTTCCTCGACGCGCATGGCGACCTCTACGAGCGCTCCCACGGCGCGGTGCGCCTGCGCATCCGGGACGGCCGCATCGGCCTGGGCTCGCTGGATTGTGCCGGCTTCGCGAGCGCGGCGATGCCCGATTTCGAGGCCATGGCGCCGCTGGCCGGCTGACTTTTTTCTTTTTCCCTTCTCCCTTTCTTCTCATGCGCGACTTCTCCCAAGACCACGAGTGGCTCTCCCTCAACACCGCCACCATCCGCAAGCAGCTCGGCGCCGAAGTGCCGCTCGACCGCATCGTCGACCAGTGCGCCGCACTGGGCATCCGCGCCATCAGCCCTTGGCGCGACCAGGTCCACGCGGTGGGCATCGAGCGCATCGCCAAGCAGCTGCGCGCGCACGGCATGGGCCTCTCGGGCTACTGCCGCGGCGGTTTTTTCCCGGCGCCCGATGCCGCCGGCCTGAAGGCCGCGCTGGAGGACAACCGCCGCGCCATCGACGAGGCGAAGACGCTCGATGCGCCCTGCGTGGTGCTGGTGGTGGGCGCCCTGCCCGGTGCGCTCGAAGGCAAGGCGCACTACAAGGACATCGCCCGCGCGCGCGGCGAGGTGCGCGACGGCATCGCGGCATCTCTCGAGTACGCGCGCGAAGTCGGCATGCCGCTCGCGATCGAGCCCCTGCATCCCATGCAGGCGGCCGAGCGCGCCTGCATCAACACGCTGGAGCAGGCGCTGGACCTGTGCGACGCGCTCGACCCGCAGCACAGCGGCATGCTCGGCGTCGCGCTCGACATCTATCACGTGTGGTGGGACCCGAAGCTCGAGCAGCAGATCGCGCGCGCAGGCCGGGAGCGCCTGCTGGCCTACCACGTGTGCGACTGGCTCACGCCCACGCGCGACCTGCTGAACGACCGCGGCATGATGGGCGACGGCGTGGTCGAGCTGCGCAAGATCCGCGGCTGGGTCGAGGCCGCGGGCTTCGGCGGCTTCAGCGAGGTCGAGATCTTCTCGGCGCTGGACTGGTGGCGGCGGCCGGGCGAGGAGACGCTGGCCACCTGCATCGAGCGCCACCGCAGCGTGGTCTGAAGAAGCCAGCGCGCACGCGGCCGCCGGCTGTGCTGCAATTCGCCGCATGGCTGACCCGACCCTCGACGACCTGCGCCGCTACGCCGTCGCGCGCACCCTCTTCAAGGCCACGACCTTGCCGGGCGCGATCCGGCGCCTGGGCTTCGTGCAGGCCGATCCCATCCGCGCGCCGGCGCGGGCGCAGGACCTGACCCTGCGCCACCGCGTGAAGGACTACCACGCAGGGGACCTCGAGCGCCGCTACGCCAGGCTGGCGATCGAGGAGGACTGCCTCGTCAACTACGGATTCCTGCCGCGCGAGCACCTGGCCTTGATGCACCCGCGCGAAGCCAAGCGCGCCTGGGACGCCGAAACCCAGCGCAAGGCGGCCGAAGTGCTGGCCTTCGTGCGCGAACACGGGCGGGTGCATCCGCGCCAGGTCGAGGCGCATTTCGCGCATGGACGGGTGACGAACTACTGGGGCGGCTCGAGCAACGCCGCGACGCATCTGCTCGACGACATGCACTACCGCGGCCTGCTGCGCGTGGCGCGGCGCGACAGCGGCACGCGCATCTACGAGGCGGTGGCCCACGCGCCCTGCGACGACAGCCCGGCCGGCCGCGCGCAGCGCGCCGCGGCACTCGTCGAGCTGGTGGTGCGCAAGTACGCGCCGCTGCCGGCTTCGAGCCTGACCTATCTCGTGCGCCTCTTGAGCTACGGGGCGCCGCATCTCGGGCCGCAGATGCAGGCAGCCTTGCAGAAGGCGCGCGAGCAATTCCCCAGCAGCCGCATCGAGGGCACGACCTGGTACTGGCCGGTCGATGAGAACCCCGCCTCCCGCCGCCACGCGCCGGACGACGCGGTGCGCCTGCTCGCGCCCTTCGACCCGGTGGTGTGGGACCGCCGGCGCTTCGAGCTGCTTTGGGGCTGGCGCTACACCTTCGAGGCCTATGTGCCCGCGCCGAAGCGCCGGCTCGGCTATTACGCCCTGCCCCTGCTGTGGCACGACCGCGTGATCGGCTGGGCCAATGTGTCGGCGCGCGAAGGCGGGCTGCAACCGGTCCTTGGCTATGCCGGCAGGAAGCCGCGCGACGCGGCCTTTCGCACGGCGCTGGATGACGAGCTGGAGCGCATGACGCGGTTCCTGAGCGGCCCCGCCGAAGGATGAAGGCGGCTCTCAAGCCTCGACGGCCAGCTTCAGCTTCATGAGCGCGTGATCCCACTGCTGCGCGATCGCGTCGAGCGAGCGCCGGCCTTCCTCCAGCTTCGCCGGCTCGAATTCCCACCGGCGTTCGCGCCCGACCTTCACATCACGCACCAGGCCGGCACCGGCCAGCACCTGCAGGTGCTTGGTGACGGCCTGGCGCGTGATGTCGGTGCCGGCGGTGAGCTGAGCAATCGACAGCGTCCCGCCGGCGCAGAGCACGGCGACCAGGCGCAGCCGGGTCTCGTCGCCCAGGGCCGCGAAGATCGGCGCACAGCTGCGCAGCGCCGCCTTCTTGAGCGGTGCGCTAGGGCGCAGCGACATGCTTCTCGATGTTCTTCATCTGCTCGTCCCAGCCGCCGCTGTTCATGCGGAAGGCCTCCAGGACTCGTAGCCCGGATAGGTGATGTACCCCTGCACGCGCTGGCCGGCGACGAAGGCCTTGCCCTTCAGTGCCACGCCGAACCAGTTGCCGAACTCCTCGGCATTCGACAGCGCGCGCCAGACCCGCGAGCGCGGGGCCTTGAGCAGGATCTTTCTCTCGATGCGATCCGTGGATGCGTTCATATGCAACCTCCTGGCTGCATATTAGGGTGGGCTGGGGAGAAGCGCAACCGTTTCATTGCATGATTGCTGCCGATGGCCAAAGCCCCGCGCGCGGCGAGGTCTGCCGCCCACGCGACAACGCGCGCGCCGCGGCGCTTCTAGAATCGCCCGGCCGTCGCGCGAGAGCGCGGCGGCAAAGCGTTCTCAGGGCGGGGTGGAATTCCCCACCGGCGGTGATGGCGACCTGTTCGCACGAGCCCGCGAGCGCCCGCGGCGCGCCATGCGCAGCGGGGTCAGCAGACCTGGTGAGATCCCGGGGCCGACGGTTCAGGGCTTTTGACGAAGCCCCACAGTCCGGATGAAAGAGAGCGCGGTCCCGTGGCCGGGCAGGCGCGTTCGCACGTGCTTGTTCGCTTCGGGCTCGTGCGCCCTGATTCAGGCAACCCTTCCTCAAAAAGGCAAACCATGAGTCAGATCAACGACCTTCCCCTCTCCGCCGTCGCCGCGACCGATGGCTCGCGCGGCAAGCGCATCGCCTTCGTGCAGGCGCAGTGGCATTCGGACATCGTCCACCAGGCACGCGACGCCTTTCTCGAAGAGATGGAGCGCCAGGGCGTGCCGCGCGCCGACATCGACATCTTCGACGTGCCCGGCGCGTTCGAGATCCCGCTGCACGCCAAGCGGCTCGCGCGCTCAGGTCGCTATGCGGGCATCGTCGGCTGCGCGCTCGTGGTGGACGGCGGCATCTACCGCCACGAGTTCGTCGCCAGCACCGTGGTGAGCTCGCTGATGCAGGTGCAGCTGGAGACGGACGTTCCGGTCTTCTCGGCCGTGCTCACGCCGCATCACTTCCACGAGCATGTGGAACACCGCAAGTACTTCCACCGCCACTTCGCCGTCAAGGGCACCGAGGTGGCCGAGGCCTGCGTGAAGACGCTGGAGGCGCTGAAGCGCGTCAATGGCCTGATCGCGGCCTGACAAGTGTCAAGGCCGGGCCATGCACCGCGACGGCGCTCGGGTGTAGCGTTCGACGATGGACAGTCGTAACGCCTCCGCCTACACCCTCTACGGCGCGCCCGGCTCGGGCGCCACGCCCGTCCACGCCGCGCTGACGCTGATCGGCGCTCCCGTGAAAGTGGTCGACATCGCACCATGGGATGGCGAAGCCGAGCGTCAGAAGCTGCTCCCGGTCAACGCCATGCGGCAGGTGCCGGTCCTGGTCCTGCCCTCGGGCGAAGTCATGACCGAGAGCGCCGCGATCCTGATCTGGCTGGGCGACCGCCACCCCGAGGCCGGGCTGGCGCCGGGCATCGCCGACCCGCGCCGAGCCCAGTACCTGCGCTGGATGAGCTTCATTCCCGCGGCCATCTATTCCATGTACTGGGTCCGCGACGAGCCCTCGCGCCTGGCGGCCGACGTCCAGGCCGAGCCCGTGATCATGGCGCGCACGGCCGAGCGCATCGCCGAGTGCTGGCGCCTGATGGATGCACAAATGCCGCGCGGCACGCCCTACCTGCTGGGCGAGCGCATCGGCATGCTCGACCTCTACGTGACGGTGGTCTCGCGCTGGACGCCGTGCCGGATGCGCTTCTACCGCGAGGCGCCGCGCATGGCCGAGGTGGTTCGCCGTGTCGACGCCGAACCGCGCCTGGCCGGGTTCTGGGCCTCGCGCTTCCCCTTCGCGCCCGGCTGGGAAGACTCGGAGCCCTGACCCCTCCTGGCGTCGACCCAAGGGTTTGCGCTGACAAATTCGAGGTCAAACCCTGTTCCCGAGCGCCGTAAGAATTACGTAAGATTCGCGCCACGTTTTATCAGAATCTTCATGCTCGACATAGACTTGCCAGCGCCTGCTGCCGCCGTTCGCAGCGTCCTTGCCAACCGCGGGATCGTCCCGGCACTCGCCTTGCTCAACGACCGGACACCTTACCGATTCACCGCCATCTACAAGCTGAACGGCGAGGTGATGCATGCGGCGCACGCCTTCGACCGCACCGCCGAATACCGAACCTGGCTGAAGGTGGTGCCGCTCGGCAAGAGCTTCTGCCAGTACGCGATGGAGCATGGCGAGTTCGTGACCAGCCACGCGTCGGAAGATCAGCGCCTCACCCATCGCCCCTACGCCGGCTTCGTGGAGTCCTACTACGGCCAGGTGCTCACGCGCGAATGCGGCACGCCCTACGGCACCTTCATTCATTTCGATCTGGAGCCGCGCAGCATCCCGCCGGAAGAGATCGATTTCCTCCGGGGAGTGATCCCGACCTTCCTCGAGTACCTCGACTGAGCAGGCCCCTAGCCGGCCCGCGCCATCAGGACCGGCACCGAGGACGCCAGCAGCGCGACGCCCGACAGCGTCAGCAGCCCCAGCACGATTTTGCGGAATCCCGCCTCGCTGATGCCGATGTAGAGCTGCGCCCCGAGCAGCACAGGCACCAGTACCGCGAGCGCGACGATGCCCAGCAGCGGCAGCATCGGCACGCCGACCAGGCCGGTGGCCAGGTAGACCGAGAAGGTGACCAGCAGCATCGAGAGATTGAAGTTCTGGATCACCGAACGCTGCACGTCCTTGTCCAGGCCGCGCAGCGTGCACCAGAGCGTCGGAATGGCGCCGGTGAAGCCGCCCAGGCCACCGCAAACGCCGCCGATCAGGCCGGCCACGCCATCGGCCGCGCGGCCGCCTGCGCTCACGCGCGGCAGGTTGCGCGCCATCAGCATGGCCGGGCACCAGATCACCAGCAGGCCGCCGAGGCAGGCCTTGAAGAGCGGAATGTCCAGCCGCGGCAGCAGCCAGACGCCCAGCGGCACGCCCACCAGGCCGCCGAGCACGAAGGGCAGAAGCAAGGCCCGGTCGAAGCCCCGCCGCACCGTGACGGCGGCGATCACCTGGCCGGTCAGCGCGCCGAAGGTGGCGAGTACCGCTGCCAGCCTGGGGTCCACGGTCCAGGCCCAGAAGGACATCGCGACCAGGCCGAAGGCGAAGCCCGACAGGCCCTGCACGAAGCCAGCCACGATCGCGCCGAGCGCGACGATCAGGTAGAGCGACGAGTCCAACGCCCAGTGGGTCAGGCCGATGCCGGAACCAGGGCCTCCCGGCGGACGCGCCGCACGTTAAAGGCGCTCGCGATCAGCACCGCCTGTACCACCGCGAGGCCGATGATCACGCTCATGTACTGCTGGTGGTCCATCAGCCGGCCGAAGATCAGCGGCGCCACCGCCTGCCCGATGTCCAGCCCCGCATAGACCACGCCGTAGACGCGGCCCGAGGCGTTGGCTGGCGTCGAGCGCTTGACCAGCAGGTCGCGCGAGGGCCCGGCGATGCCCGAGGCGAAGCCCATCGCGCCGAACATGGCCGGCACCAGCACCGGCGGGAAGTCCACCATCGCAAGGACCAGCGCCAGCACCGCGGCCGCGCCGAAGGAAAGGCCCACGACGCGCTCGCAGCGCGCAGGGTCGGAGGCCAGGAAGCCGCCGACCACCATGCCGCCCGCGCTGGCCACCATGTAGGTCGTGAGGCAGATCGCGATCAGCGCCACCGGCACCGCATGCAGGTGTCCCGCTGCGGCCGGCGCGAAGGTCTGCACCACGCTCAGCGCCATGGCATAGAAGAAGAAGAATCCGAAGCACATCCACACCGCCGGGATCTTGAGGAAGGCGAACTCGCCGCCCGCCGCCGCGTCCGCACCCGTGGCCTTGTGAACCGCCTTCACATCCAGGGCCAGCACGGCGCGGTTGAGCCACAGCACCAGAAGCACGACCAGGGCCAGCGCCCCGGCCGAGGCCAGGGCCACGCGCCACGAGAAGGCAATGGCCAGCGGCACCACGAAGGCAGGCGCCAGCGCCCACCCCAGGCTGCCCGTGATGCCATGCACGCTGTAGGCATGGCCCAGGCGCGTGGGCGCGACCTTGCGGTTGAACAGTGTGTAGTCCACCGGGTGGAACACGCCGTTGCCCACCCCGGCCACCACGGCGCAGGCCAGCAGCATCCAGTAGCTCTGCGCCAGGGAGTAGCCGATCGCCGCCAGCGCCAGCAGGCCCAGCCCCACGAAGAGCACCGGTCGCGGCCCCAGCCGGTCGACCAAGAAGCCCGAGGCGGCCTGCACCATGCACGAGACGACGAAGAACACGGTCAGCACCGCACCGAGCTCGGTGTAGCTGACGTCGAAGGCATCCTTGAGCCAGGGGAACAGCGGCGGCAGAACCAACTGGGCGAAATGGCTGATGGCATGCGCCAGGCCGACCAGCCCGATCAGTTTGGCATCGGAACGCAGGGTGTTCGAGGGGGGAGAAGCGTCGAGGGAAGACATGAATTGCAACAAGAAACCGGGGCAGGCACTGATCGTATTCCCGCAGTGCGCGGCAGAATGGCGATACAGAGACAACATTTGTCGAAATCATGCCGTCCACCGTCTATGCGCCCGTGACGCCTGCACGGCGCGCCGCGCAGCCGGAAGGCCCTGCGCCGACCCAGTCCGTAGGCCCGCTCACGCCGCACCTGTATGCGCCCGATGCGCTTCGGCCGCTGCGAGCCAAGGAGCATTTCCTCCAGGCCGACACCTTCGTCGAGCTGCACACCCACCCGTGGCCGCAGCTCACCTTCTCGACCCGCGGCGTGATCCGCCTGAGCACGGAGGACGGCAGCTACATCGTGCCGCCCTCGCGCGCCCTCTGGGTGCCGGCAGATATGGCGCACAGCATCACGCTCATCGAAGACGCGGAGCTGCGCACGGTCTACCTGCACAGCTGGCTCGGCCCGGGCTGGGAGAAGTGCGAGGTGCTGGAGATCAGCCCCCTGCTGCGCGCCCTCATGCTGGCGCTGGACACCACGCCCGACGGCTTGCCGCCGGCCGATCCGCATGCGGCGCAGCGCGAGCGCTGGATCGCGCCGCTGCTGGTCGACGAGCTGGAGCGCGCGACGCAGATCCGCATCGACGTTCCATTGCCCGCCGACAAGCGCCTGCGCCAGCTGTGCGAGACGCTGCTGCGCAATCCCGCCGGCCGTGCCACGCTGGCCGAGCGCGCCCACACGATCGGCGCCAGCGAACGCACCGTCGCGCGCCTGTTCCGCGACCAGCTCGGCATGAGCTGGCAGCAATGGCGGCAGCAGGCGGTGCTGGCCCATGCGCTGCCGCTGCTGGCGCGCGGCATGGCCGTGAGCCAGGTGGCATCGGCCAGCGGCTATGCGACCGACAGCGCCTTCTGCGCGATGTTCAAGGCGGCGACGGGGCAGTCGCCGACGGCCTTCCAGCACAAGAGAAAGGCTTAGCGGAGCGATCGGGAGTTTGTGCAATTTGTACAAATTGCACCTTTCAAGAGGGCCGCCATGCTGACCCACTCCGCCAGCGAAGCCAAGCAGAACTTCGCCGCCATGCTCGATGCGGCCGCACGGGGAGCCGGTGGTGATCCGTCGGCACGGTCGGGACGTTGCGATGGTGATTTCGCCCGAGCAGTAACGGAAGCTGCATCGCCTCAATGTCGAGGAGCTGAAACGCCTCGTCGACGAGATCGGCGCCGAGGCCGAGAAGAATGGCATGACGCGATCGGCGGGTGGCGTTCCTGGTCCGGCTGGACGACCTCAGCAAGGCCACGCAAGGCCGCCGCGAGCACCGCCAAGGCTTGAGTCCACAGCGCTTTCGTATCATCGGCGGGTGCATCCCCAACCATTTTGCGTGGTGAAGGCATGGGCCTGAACCGCGACCAGCTCATACGCTGGCTCCCCTTCCTCGGCTGGCCACGCCCCAGCCGGGCCCTCCTCACCGGCGAAGCCATGGCCGGCATCACGGTGGCCCTGATGGTCATCCCGCAGGGCGTCGCCTATGCGGCGCTCGCCGGCATGCCGCTGGTGACGGGCATCTATGCCTCGCTGCTGCCGGCGCTCATCGGCGTTCTGTTCAGCGCATCGACCCGGCTCTCGGTCGGGCCGACCGCCCTGTCCAGTCTGCTGGTGGCGGCCTCGCTCGGCCCCCTCGCGATTCCCGGCAGCGCCGAGTGGGTGGCGCTGGCGGTCTGGCTGTGCTTCATGTCGGGCGCGATTCAGCTGCTGCTCGGGGTGGGCGGATTCGGCTGGGTGCTGCGGCTGGTCAACTCGCCGGTGCTGATGGGCTTCACCCAGGCCGCTTCGGTGCTGATCATCCTGTCGCAGCTGCCAGCGCTCTTCGGCTTCACCGGGCGAAGCATCGGCCAGCTGTGGCACGGGCCGCCGCCCGATTTCCTGGCCATTGCCTTCGGCCTCGGCAGCATGGCGGCGCTCTGGATCGCCAAGGAACGCTGGCCGCGCTTTCCGGCCGCCATGGTGGTGGTGGGCGCCTGCGCCGCCATCAGCGCGGCCATCGGCTACGCGTTGCGCGGCGGTGCCGTGGTCGGCACCCTGCCCTCCGGCCTGCCCGCCTTCTACTGGCCCGGCACCCAGCCGCTGGGCACCTTCGGCGCCCTGCTGCTGCCGGCGCTGATGATCACGCTGGTGAGCTTTCTCGAGACGGCCTCGAGCGCCAAGGTCGACAACGCGCGCGCCGGCAAGCTCTGGAACGAGAACCAGGATCTGATCGGCCAGGGCCTGGCCAAGATCGCCTCCGGCCTTTCGGGCGCCTTCCCCACCAGCTCCTCCTTCTCGCGCTCGGCCATCAACCTCTACGCCGGCGCCCAAACCGGCTGGGCCACCGTGTTCTGCGTGCTGCTGATCGGCGCTGCGCTGCTGTGGGCGATGCCGCTGCTCTATCACGTGCCGCAGGCGGTGCTGGCCTCCATCGTGGTGATCGCGATGCTGGGGTTGGTGCGCCCCGGGCAGTTCGTCTCGCTCTGGCGCATCTCGCGCGTGGAGGCGGTCACGGCGCTGGTGACCTTCGTTCTCACCATCGCCACCTCGCCCTCGATCTACTGGGGCGTGCTCGCCGGCCTGCTGATGAGTCTCAGCCACTACATGTACCGGCACCTGCACCCGCGCATCATCGAAGTGGGCCTGCATCCCGACGGCAGCCTGCGCGACCGGCATCTCTGGAACCTGCCGCCGCTGGCGCCCCAGCTGCACGCGATGCGCATGGACGCCGAGCTCGATTTCGCGACCGCCAGCACGCTGGAGCGCGCCATCACCGTCACGCTCGCGATGCGGCCCGATCTGACCGACATCTGCCTGTTCGCGCAGCCGATCAACCGCATCGACGTGACCGGCGCCGAGGTCTTCGGCGCGATCCGCCGGCTGCTGGAATCGAAGGGCGTGCGCCTGCACCTGAGCGGCCTCAAGCTGCCGGCGCAGCAGGTGCTGGAACGCGCCGGGCTGCTGACGGCCGGGCCGATGCTGTTCATCTACCGAACCGATGCCGACGCGCTCGCGGCACTGGGCGCCATGCACGGGATGACCGCTGCTGACGTGGAGGCCGCGCTCAGTCCTGCACCGGCCCGCGCTGACGCTTGACCTCCGCGCGCTGGCTCTTCCCTTCGAGCCGGCGCTGACGGGCCCCGTAGCTCGGCTTGGTGGGCCGGCGCACGCGCGGCGGCAAGGCCACGCTGTCGACCAGTTCCTGCAGCCGCGCCAGCGCGTCGGCGCGGTTCATGTCCTGGCTGCGGTGGCGCTGCGCCTTCAGCACCAGCACGCCTTCCTGGGTGATGCGGCTGTCGCGCAGCGCGAGCAGGCGCTCCTTCACCGCCTCGGGCAGCGAGCTTGCGGGGATGTCGTAGCGCAGGTGCACGGCGCTGGACACCTTGTTGACGTTCTGGCCGCCGGCGCCCTGCGCGCGCATGGCGCTGAACTCGGCCTCCGAGGGGTCGATGGGAACGAGCGGGCGCGGCGCGGGCATGCGCCATTCTGACTCGGCCCCAGCGTCGCCGCCCGCCGATTGACGCTGGCCCGAGGCCGGTCCATATTGAATGCAGGAGGTGCGACGGTCATGCCTGCTGTTCGCCCCGCCGCGGTCGCGGGGATCTTCTATCCGGGGGATGCATTGCCGTTGCGACGGCAGATCGGCGAATGCCTGGCCGGCGCCCACGACACGGTCGAGGCCGAGCGCCCACCCAAGCTGCTGATCGTTCCGCACGCGGGCTACGTGTATTCCGGTGCCGTCGCGGCGCATGCCTATGCCTTGCTCGCCCCCTGGCGCGAGCGGATCAGCCGCGTCGTGCTGCTCGGCCCGGCGCATCGCTCGGCGGTGCGTGCCCTGGCGGCTCCGGCGGCGGAGGCCTTCGACACGCCGCTCGGCCGCGTCGCACTGGACCTGCCAGCACTCGCCCAGTTGCAAGGCCTGCCGCAAGTCGTGCGCGACGACCGGCCGCACGCCTTCGAGCATTCGTTGGAGGTGCAGCTCCCGTTCCTGCAAACGCTGTTGGGCGGCACCTTCGACCTGGTGCCGCTGCTCGTCGGTCATGCCGGCCCCGCCGAAGTTGCGCAAGTGCTGGCGCGCCTGTGGAGCGGCGACGAGACACTGATCGTCGTCAGTTCCGACCTGTCGCACTACCTGCCCCATGCGCAGGCGCAGTTGCGCGATCGCGCCACGGTGGATCGCATCCTCGCCTTCGATGCCACGCTGGATCCCGAAGACGCCTGCGGCGCGCTGGCGATCAACGGTGCCCTTCAGGCGGCACAGGCACACGGCCTGCTGCCACGTCTGCTGGACCTGCGCAACTCCGGCGACACCGCGGGCGATCGCCGCCGCGTGGTCGGCTACACCGCGATCGCCTTCGAGGCGACGACGCCATGAACACGAACCCGCCCGCGCGCTGGTGGCATCCGCTGGACGACGGCCGCATCCAGTGCGACCTGTGCCCACGCGACTGCCGCCTGCACGAGGGCCAGCGCGGCATGTGCTTCGTGCGGCAGCGCATCGGCGACGAGATGGTGCTCACCACCTACGGGCGCAGCTCGGGCTTCTGCATCGACCCGATCGAGAAGAAGCCGCTGAATCATTTCCATCCGGGTTCCGGCGTGCTGTCCTTCGGCACCGCCGGCTGCAACCTGGCCTGCAAGTTCTGCCAGAACTGGGACATCTCCAAGAGCCGCGAGATGGACCGGCTGATGGACCAAGCCTCGCCGCAGCGCATCGCCGAGCTGGCGCGCCAGCGTGGCGCCCTGAGCGTGGCCTTCACCTACAACGACCCGGTGATCTTCGCCGAGTACGCCATGGACACGGCCGATGCCTGCCATGCGCTGGGCATCTTCAGCGTCGCCGTGACCGCGGGCTACATCCACGCCGCGCCGCGGCGCGAGTTCTACGCGAAGATGGACGCCGCCAACGTCGACCTCAAGGGCTTCACCGAGGACTTCTATTTCCGGCAGACGGGGGGCCATCTGGCACCAGTGCTCGATACGCTGCAGTACCTGCGGCACGAGACATCCTGCTGGTTCGAGATCACCACGCTGCTGATCCCCGGCCACAACGACAGCGATGCCGAGATCGAGGCGATGAGCCGCTGGATCTTCGACGCGCTCGGGCCCGACGTGCCGCTGCACTTCACGGCCTTCCATCCGGACTACAAGATGGTGGACGTGCCGCCCACGCCACCCGCCACGCTGAAGCGTGCCCGTGCCATCGCGCTGGCCAACGGCCTGCACCACGTCTACACCGGCAACGTGCACGACGTGGAAGGCGGCACCACCTTCTGCCCCCACTGCCGCTCAGCGCTGGTGCGCCGCGACTGGTACCTCGTGATGGATTGCGCGCTGGATGCGCGCGGCGAATGCCCGCATTGCGGCACGCCCATCGCGGGCCGTTTCGGGCCCTTCGAACACGGCTTCGGCCGCCGGCGAATCCCGGTGCGTGCGGCCGCTTGAACGCTACACGGGCAGGACATCGAGATGGTTCGCCCCCGGCAAGGCATGCAGGCTCTGCGCGAGGCGCGCGGTGTAGGAGCGGCTCAATACGGTGCTGATTTCCGTCCAGTCGGCCCGGGCTTCGGCCGGTGTCAGCGTCAGCACCAGGTAGCCGCGCTTGGTCGTCTCCGCATAGCGCAGGTCCTTGACCATCTTGGGGAATGCGTCCGTCAGGACCGGGCCCGAGATCAGCGGCAGCAGGATCTC
This sequence comes from Variovorax sp. Soil_C_12, assembly GCF_057657375.1. Classification (NCBI taxonomy): domain Bacteria; kingdom Pseudomonadati; phylum Pseudomonadota; class Betaproteobacteria; order Burkholderiales; family Comamonadaceae; genus Variovorax; species Variovorax sp. Soil_C_12. The sequence goes on from NZ_JBDGIO010000003.1 coordinate 296,170, forward strand.
CAGTCCCGGCGAGCTGATCGATGGCGTCGCGAACTCGACCCCGACGCGTAGCCCGGCTGCATCGGTCAGGTTGCTGGCCCATGAGTTGTGGGTATCGCCAGCGAGGGAGATGAGGTTCTTGCCCATCGAGCGGGCCGCAGCCAGCACGGTCTCGCGGGCGGCGGGATAGCCGTCCCAGGCATCGAGGTTGTAGGGAACGCGCTGCTGGGCCAGCAAGGCGCGCTGCCTGTCGCTGCGCAAGGATTCCGGCGTCGACTGCGCGGCCAGGAATTCACCGATTGTCTCCAGCGTGAACGCGCTCGCAACGCTCAGCGGAATCTCCATGCGCGCCATCAACACCTGCTGCCCGAGCACTTGCCAGGTCGCGCCGGAGGCGGCCATGCGCGCGGACAGCCAGTCCGATTGCTCGGCACCCAGCAGCTGGCGCCCCGCGCCGGCGGCCGCACCCTGCAGATAGGCGTCGAGATCCACTTGCTGGTCGCGCCCGATGACCCGCGTGTCCAGCATGTGCAGCGACGCCAGCGTGCCGAAGTCGAAGGACCGGTAGATCTTCAGCGGATTGGCAGGGTCGGGCATCCGCACGGGCAGCCACTCGCGATAGGCCTGCACGGCGGCCGTGCGGCGCGCCGCGAAACTGCCTTCGGTCGCAGGATCGTGGTTGACCGCGCCGCCGGACCAGGCGTTGTCGGCGAGGTCATGGTCGTCCCACACCGCGATGACCGGCATCTTCGCATGCAGCGCTTGCAGGTCCGGATCGGTCCGGTACTGCGCGTGGCGGCGGCGATAGTCGTCGAGCGTCAGGAGCTCGTGGGCGGGCTGCGACTCGCGATCGATCGCGAACGCGAGCTGCGATGCAAAGCCCAGCCGTCCGAACTCGTAGATGTAGTCGCCCAGGTGCAGCACCACGTCGATGTCCGTGCGCTTGGCCAGCTCGGCGCACACGTTGAAGTAGCCGGCCGGGTAGTTCGAGCAGGAGACCACGCCGAGTCGGAGTTGCGACACGCTGCCGGTCGGCAGGGTCTTCGTGCGTCCGGTGGGCGAAGGCTCGTCGCCGACATAGAAGCGGAAGAAATAGACGCTGGCCGGCTGCAGCCCGGTGGCATCCACCTTGACGGTGTAGTCCTGCTCAGCGCCCGTGCTGGCCGTGCCCCGCGCCACGATGGCGCCGAAGTTCGCGTCGCTTGCGACTTCCCAGTTCAGGTTCAGGGTGCCGGGGCTGGCGACCGTGACGCGAGTCCACAGGATCACGCGATCTGCCAAGGGATCGCCACTCGCGACGCCGTGCGAGAACAGGGACGTCGCGCCGCCGGGCGCCCCGCCCCCGCCGCCGCCCCCGCCCCCGCCTCCACCGAGGCTGCCACCGAACCCGCCTCCTCCGCCGCCACCTCCACCGCCGCAGCCGGACACGCCGGTGCCGACGAACATGGCATAGAGAATGGCGCCTCGAATGAAGGATCGGCGCGACGTCTCGGGAGTGAGGTCGGAAGCGTGTTCCGGGTCCGCGGCGGATGCGGGCGGTTCTGTGCCGTGGCTTTCGCGCATGTCTCGCTCCTTGCCCGGCACGCCAGCCGCACGGTGCGGCTTTTCGTCGCGTCGGGGGTGGCGAGATTGAAGGTCGAACGAAGCGACGTGCTCGTCAGCCGAGGTCACCGGCGAGGGTCGGCCAACCGCTTACATCGCGTCACAGTCCGTTGCGACCGGACACGGGTACTGGCGTGGCGCCAGCCGCTACTCGCCGCGCGAGACCGGACGCGCCTGCACGTCCGTCACGTTGGCATTGCGATCGCGCAGGCGCACCGGGCTGTCGGCGGCCTCGCCGCGTGCCCGCGCGCCGGCCACGTCCGCGGCCGTCGGCTCGGCCGGCTGCGCTGCGGCTCGAAAGCGATCGAAGCCATGGCGCGGGTCGAAGCGCATCACCCAAGGCCGCACCGGCTGGCCGGTGAGACGGGCCCAGCCGTAGCGCAGGCCCCACACCGCCGCCATCAACATCACCGCGACAGCGAGGCTGGCCGCGAGGACCAGGCCCATCAGGAACAGAACGACGCGCAGGAGGAAGTTCATCATCATCGGGATTAGGACACCTCCTCGGCCCGAGGTTCCCCTGCCTTGTGGAACTCGAACTGCCCCGGGGTGCGGATCGGGTCGGTGGTGACGACGATCGTGTCCTTCGGCCCGAAGCTGCCGTCGAGCAGCAGCTTCGACAGCGGGTTCTCGATGCGATGCTGGATCGCCCGCTTGAGCGGCCGCGCGCCGAACACCGGGTCGAAGCCGACCTTGGCGATCTCCGCCAGCGCTGCCGGCGAGACCTCGAGCGCGAGGTCCATCTTCGCGAGACGCTCCTGCAGCACCCTGAGCTGGATGGCCGCGATCGCCTCGATGTTCTTGGCGTCGAGCGCATGGAAGACCACGGTCTCGTCGATGCGGTTCAGGAACTCGGGGCGGAAGTAGTTCTTCAGCTCGTCCCACACCGCGTCCTTGATCTCCTCGGCCGGCCGGCCCACCATCGCCTGGATGATGGGCGAGCCGATGTTGCTGGTCATCACGATCACCGTGTTCTTGAAGTTCACGGTGCGGCCCTGGCCGTCGGTCAGGCGGCCATCGTCGAGCACCTGCAGCAGCACGTTGAACACGTCCGGGTGCGCTTTCTCGACCTCGTCGAGCAAGAGCACGCTGTAGGGCTTGCGGCGCACGGCCTCGGTCAGGTGGCCGCCCTCCTCGTAGCCCACGTAGCCGGGCGGCGCGCCGATCAGGCGCGCGACCGAATGCTTCTCCATGAACTCACTCATGTCGACGCGGATCAGGTGATCCTCGCTGTCGAACAGGAAGCCCGCCAGCGCCTTGCACAGTTCGGTCTTTCCAACGCCCGTGGGGCCGAGGAAGAGGAAGGAGCCGGTGGGGCGGTTCGGGTCGGCGAGGCCCGAGCGCGAGCGGCGGATCGCATTGGCGACCGCGCCGATGGCCTCGTCCTGGCCGACCACGCGCTCGTGCAGTTTGTCTTCCATCTGCAACAGCTTCTCGCGCTCGCCTTGCATCAGCTTGGAGACCGGGATGCCGGTGGCGCGCGCCACCACCTCGGCGATCTCCTCGGCGCCGACCTGGGTGCGCAGCAGCGTGGGCACGCTGGACTTGCCCTTGTTGGCCTCGGTGTCCTGTGCCTCCTTCAGGCGCTTCTCCAGGCCCGGCAGCTTGCCGTACTGCAGCTCGGCGACCTTGTTGAAGTCGCCCTTGCTGGTGAACTCGGCGATCTGGAACTTGATCTTGTCGATCTCCTCGCGGATCTGGGCGCTGCCCTGGGCCTGCGCCTTCTCGGCCTGCCAGATCTCGTCGAGGTCGGCCAGCTCCTTCTGCACGCGCTTGATGTCGTCCTCGATCAGGCCCAGGCGCTTCTGCGAGGCCTCGTCCTTTTCGCGGCGCACGGCCTCGCGCTCGATCTGCAGCTGGATCAGGCGGCGGTCGAGGCGGTCCATCACCTCGGGCTTGGAGTCCATCTCGATCTTGATGCGGGCCGCGGCCTCGTCGATCAGGTCGATGGCCTTGTCGGGCAGGAAGCGATCGGTGACGTAACGGTCGGACAGCTCGGCCGCGGCGACGATGGCCGGGTCGGTGATGTCGACGCCGTGATGCACCTCGTACTTCTCCTTCAGGCCCCGCAGGATGGCGATGGTTGCTTCCACGCTGGGCTCACCCACCAGGATCTTCTGGAAGCGCCGCTCCAGCGCAGCGTCCTTCTCGATGTACTTGCGATATTCGTCGAGCGTGGTGGCGCCCACGCAGTGCAGCTCGCCGCGCGCCAGCGCGGGCTTGAGCATGTTGCCGGCGTCCATCGCGCCCTCGGCCTTGCCGGCGCCCACCATGGTGTGCAGCTCGTCGATGAAGACGACGGTCTGGCCCTCGTCCTTGGCCAGTTCGTGGAGCACGGTCTTGAGCCGCTCCTCGAACTCGCCGCGGTATTTGGCGCCGGCCAGCAGCGCCGCCATGTCGAGCGACAGCACGCGCTTGCCCTTGAGCGACTCGGGCACCTCGCCCGCGACGATGCGCTGCGCCAGGCCTTCGACGATGGCGGTCTTGCCGACGCCGGGCTCGCCGATGAGCACGGGGTTGTTCTTGGTGCGGCGCTGCAGCACCTGGATGGCGCGGCGGATTTCCTCGTCGCGACCGATCACCGGGTCGAGCTTGCCCAGGCGGGCGCGCTCGGTGAGGTCGAGGGTGTACTTCTTGAGGGCCTCGCGCTGGCCTTCGGCATCGGCGCTGTTCACGCCCTGCCCGCCGCGCACGGCCTCGATGGCGGCTTCGACCGATTTGCGGGTCACGCCGTGGCTGCGCGCCAGGTTGCCGATCTCGGCCTTGCTGTCGGCCAGGGCGAGCAGGAAGAGCTCGCCGGCGATGAACTGGTCGTTGCGCTTGATGGCTTCCTTCTCGGTCGCCTGCAGCAGCTTGCCCAGCTCGGGACCAACCTGCACCTGGTCATGGCCCGACACCTGCGGCAGCTTCTTGATCGCCGCCTCGGCGGCATTCAGCAGGCCCGGCACATTGGCGCCGGCGCGTTCGAGCAGCGCGCGCGGGCCATCGTCCTGGCGCAGCATGGCGACCAGCAGGTGGACGGGTTCGATGTAGGCGTTGTCGTTGCCCAGCGCGAGCGATTGCGCGTCGGCGAGGGCTTCCTGGAATTTGGTGGTGAGTTTGTCTTGGCGCATGAATGAAAACTCCGATCCCAGCGCATCTAGGGCCCAGCGCGGCGAATTCAAGCCGTCGGGCGTGATAGCACGGCCCTGCTTCCGCGTCGCGCTCGTTCAGAATAGCCCTCCCGGAGGCTGGGCACGCGAGTTGCTCGACCTGCATTTTTCTTCATCAATGTCTGGAGTCGATCTCATGTTCTGTTCAAGGTGGATGGCTGCCGCACCGCGCACGTCGCGCCGCGTTCTTGCGCTGGGGCTGGTGGCCGCGGTGGCCGGCTTTTCGGGGCTCGCACAGGCGCAGCAGCAAGGCGCACCGATCAGGCTGCTGGTCGGCTTTCCGGCCGGCGCCGGCACCGATGCGATCGCCCGCACGCTGGGCGAGAAGCTCAAGGACCAGCTGGGTGCCCCGGTGGTGGTCGAGAACCGCGCCGGCGCCGGCGGCCAGATCGCGGCCCAGGCGCTCAAGGCCGCGCCGGCGGATGGCCATACGCTGCTGCTGTCGCACGACCACACCATCTCGATCCTGCCGCAGGTGGTGAAGAACCCGGGCTACAACTCGGCCAGCGACTTCGTGCCTGTGGCCGGCTTCGCAACCTTCGCCAACGTGCTGGCGGTTTCCGGCGGCACGCCGGCGAAGAACCTCGACGAATACCTGAAATGGGTGCGCACCCAGCGCGGCGGCAAGGACACCATCGGCGTACCCGCGCCGGCCTCGATCCCCGAGTTCCTGGTGAAGATGATCGGCACCAAGTACAAGATCGACGTGCAGGCGGCGCCCTACCGCGGCAGCGCGCCGATGACGGCGGACATGCTGGGCAACCAGATCAGCGCCGGCATTGCTTCCGTGCCCGACTTCATCGAGAACCACCGCGCCGGCAAGCTGCGCATCGTGGCCACCATCGGCGCCAAGCGCCAGGCGCTGCTGCCGCAGGTGCCGACCTTCACCGAGCTGGGCTTCGCCAACCTGGAGGACCTGCCTTACTACGGCGTGTTCGCGCCGGTGGGCACGCCGCAGCCGGTGATCGACCGCTTCGGCGAGGCGCTCGCCAAGGTGCTGGCCATGCCCGATGTGAAGCAGAAGCTCACGACCATGGGCCTGACGGTGGCGTACGAGCCGCAGGGCCAGTTCGCAGGCCGCGTGCGCAGCTACACACAGACTTGGGCAGGCATCATCAAGGCGAGCGGCTTCACGCCGCAGTAGGCCTGACTAGGCGTTGCCGGCCTGGATGCCCCAGCGCGCCAGGGCTGCATCGTCATCGACGCGTGCATCGACCCAGCGCGCGCCCTCGGGCGTCTGTTCCTTCTTCCAGAACGGCGCCTGGGTCTTCAGGTAGTCCATCAGGAACTCGCAGGCCTGGAAGCTCTGGCCGCGGTGAGCGGAGATCACGGCGACCATCATGATCTGGTCGAGTGGCTGCAGCAGCCCGACGCGATGGATCACGCGCGCGCCGAGGATGTCGAAGCGGCGATGGGCCTCGTCGATCATGGCCTCGATGGACTTCTCGGTCATGCCCGGGTAGTGCTCGAGCTCCATCGATGCCACCGCATCGCCATCGTTGCGGTCGCGCACGGTGCCGACGAAGCTGCAGACCGCGCCCACACGCTTGTCGTCCGCGCGCAACGCGGCGACCTCCTTCGCGAGGTCGAAATCGGCTGTCTGGATGAAAACACGCGGGCCGCTCATGGCGGGATTGTGGCACCGCGCTAGACTGCGGCGCATGCCTTCCCCCGCGCACCGCCCCCTTCCGTCGCCCGCCGCGATGGTCCGCGTGCGCCTGGCCGGCAAAGCCAAAAAACCCGAGCTCGTCTGACCGGAGCTTCGGTTCCGTCGTCGGATGAGCGACGGAACTGCAGGGTTCGACTTCCAGCCTCGTTTCGTGCGCGCGTCCGACGGTGGTTCATCCATCGGTCTGGTCTCAAAGGAAAACACGCGTGCCTTCCACTTCTTCCCCCACCCCTGATTTCTCGGGCCTCTGGATCCCGCTCGTCACGCCTTTTCGCGGCGATGCGGTCGACCATGCGGCGCTGACCGCGCTCGCCCAAGGGCTCGCGTCCTCGGGCATTGCCGGCTTCGTGGTCTGCGGCTCGACCGGCGAGGCCGCGGCGCTCGACGCCGACGAGCAGTTGGCCGTGCTGGCCACCGTCGCCAAGGCCGCCCCCGCCTTGCCGTGCATCATGGGTCTCTCGGGCTACCACCTGGGCAAGACCCTCGCGTGGGTTCGCCAGCTGAACGAGCAGGGTCTCGCCGGGATGCTGGTGCCGGCACCCAGCTACATCCGGCCTTCGCAGGCCGGCCTGCAGGCCTGGTTCGAGGCCATCGCCGAGGCCAGCGCGGTGCCGATCCTGATCTACGACATCCCCTACCGCACCGGCGCCACGATCACGCGCGAAACCCTGCTCGCGCTCGCGGCCGATCCGCGCATCCGCGGCGTCAAGGACTGCGGCGGCGACATGGCCAAGACCCGGGCGCTGATCGCCGATGGCCGGCTGCAGGTGCTGGCCGGCGAGGACGCGCAGATCTTCTCGACCGTGGCCGAGGGCGGCGCCGGCGCCATCGCGGCCAGCGCGCACTTGCAGACCGGGCGCTTCGTGCAGGTGATCCGGCTGCTTCGTGACGGCCGGCTGGCCGAGGCGCGCGCGCTGTGGCAGCCGCTGCTGCCGCTGATCGAGGCCCTGTTCGTCGAGCCGAATCCGGGGCCGCTGAAGGCCGTGCTCGCGCAGCAGGGCCTGATGCAGGACGCCCTGCGTTTGCCGATGACCCGCGCCGGCGATGCGCTGCGCGAGCGCCTGTCTCAGTTGCAGGCCGCGCTCAGCCGCCCGTGACCGGCGGGAAGAAGGCCACTTCCTGGCCTTCGCGCAGCGCGGCGCCCTCGGCGCTCATGACCTGGTCCAGCGCCATGCGCACCGCCTTGCCGCGGGCCAGCGCGCTCGCGTGCGGCTCGCCGCGCGCGATCAATTCGTCGCGCAGTGCGCCGAGGTCGGCAGCGGCGGTCTCGATGGTTTCGCTGCCGGTTCCCAGCGCCTCGCGCACCGAGGCGAAATAGCGCACGGTGACTTTCATGCTCAGCCCAGCAGAGAAGAGAAGGGAATGAACTGCACCATGTCGCCGGCCTTGAAGGGCTGGCCGGCCGGTGTGTCGATCACACCCTCGCCCCAGACCATGGAGGTCAGCACGCCCGAGCTCTGGTTGGCGAACAGGTCGAGCCCACCCGCGGCGTTGCGGCGCGCGCGCAGGAACTCGCGGCGGCGGTCGGCGCGCGGCCAGTCGAAGTCGGCCCGCATCGCGACCGGTGACGGCGCCACGCGGGCGGCACCCTGCAGCGTCAGCAGGAAGGGCCGCACCAGCAGCAGGAAGGTCAGGAAGCTGGAGACCGGATTGCCCGGCAGCCCGGTGAGGTGAGCGTTGCCGATGCGGCCGTACGCGAAGGGCTTGCCCGGCTTCATCGACAGCGACCAGAGGTCGAGCTGGCCCAGGGCCTGCACCGCGGCCTTGATGTGATCCTCCTCGCCGACCGAGACGCCGCCGGTGGTGATGATCAGGTCGCTGCGCTCCGAGGCGCCGCGCAGCGCGTCGATGGTCGCGTCGCGGCGGTCGGGCACGATGCCCAGGTCGTGCACCTCGCAGCCCAGCCGCACGAGCAGCGCCCGCATGAAGAAGCGGTTGGAGTTGTAGATCGAGCCCGGCTTCATCGCCTCGGGCGCTACCTCGCCGGGCATCACCAGTTCGTCGCCGGTGGACAGCAGCGTGACGCGCGGGCGCTTCGCGACCTGCAACCGGTCGAGGCCGACGCTGGCCGCCAGCCCCAGCCCCGCGGGGGTGAGGCGCTCACCGCGCGCCAGCACCACGTCGCCGGCCGACACGTCCTCGCCGGCGCGGCGGATCCACCGGCCCGACGCCGGCGCGATCTCGATGCGCACGCTGCCAAGGCTGCCCTCCTCGGGCAACGGGCTGGTGTCTTCCTGCATCACGACCGCATCGGCGCCTTCGGGGATCTGCGCGCCGGTGAAGATGCGCGCGGCGGTGCCGGCAGCCAGCGGCGTGCCCACGGTGCCGGCCGGGATGCGCTGGGCCACGCGCAGCACCGCGCCCGGTGCGGTGCAGTCGGCGCTGCGCACGGCATAGCCGTCCATCGAGCTGTTGTCGCGCGGCGGCACGGTGAGGCCCGAGCGCACATCCTGCGCGAGCACGCGGCCGTCGGCCTCGAAGGTGGACACCGACTCGGTGCCCATCTGCGGCGTGGCGGCGGCGAGCAGCCGCGCCAGCGCCTCGTCGAGCGGCATCAAGGGGGGACGTTTGGAAGCTTCAGCCATGGCGCTCCACCTTGTACTCGAAACGGCTTGCGTTCTGCAGCAGCCAGGTGCCAATGCCATCGACGTCGTTCAGGTCGAAGACCGGCAGCGCGGTGGGGGCGGGCAGGTGCTCTGGCGTGTCGGTGGCGATCGCGACGATGAATTCGTCTTCAGCGTAGCGCGCGGGCCGGGGCGCCTGGCCCTCGGACGGCTCGCGCCAGACCTCGATCTTGCGGAGATCGCTGTGCTTGAAGCCTTCGACCAGCACCCAGTCGACGCCCGCATCGAGTTCGGCAATCAGCTCGTGCACGCCGAGTTGCGTCGGTCGCTCGAATTCGCGGATCAGCGCAAGGCGCTTGTCCGAAGCCACCACCACCTCGAAGGCCCCGGCCTCGCGATGGCGGTAGGTGTCCTTGCCAGGATGGTCGATGTCGAACTTGTGGTGCGCATGCTTGACCACCGAGACGCGCTGCCCGTGCAGCCTGAGCACGGGGATCAGTCGCTCGACCAGGGTGGTCTTGCCGGCGCCGGAGAAGCCGGCGAAGCCGATGACTTTCATGCGCGGCGCGACGGCTCAGGCATCGAGGCAGTGGCGGACGATGTAGGCCTTCACGGCCTCCGCGTCGGCCGGCAGCTGGACCACGCGCCGGGGCAGTGCCTCGATGCCTTCGAAGCGCGCGGGACGCTCGGGCGCGCGGCCCAGGGCCTCGACGATGGTTTCGGCGAACTTGATGGGCAGCGCAGTCTCGAGCACGATCATCGGCACGCCGGTCACCAGGTGTTCGCGCGCGACCTTGAGGCCATCGGCCGTGTGGGTGTCGATCAGCGTCGCGAAGCGCTTGTCGGTGTCGCGAATGGTCGCCAGGCGATCGGCATGGGTGCTGCGGCTGCTCGCGAAGCCGAAGCGCGTGGCGGCCTCGGCGAAGGCGGGATCGGCGCTGAGGTCGAAGCGGCCCGTCTTGCCCAGATCGCCTTCGAACAGGCTGCGCGTCTTCGCCGCGTCGCGCCCGACCAGGTCGAACACGAAGCGCTCGAAGTTGCTGGCCTTGGAGATGTCCATCGACGGACTGGAGGTCTCGTGCGTGTCGGCCGCCGAGCGCACGCGGTAGACGCCGGTGCGGAAGAACTCGTCGAGCACGTCGTTTTCGTTGGTCGCCACCACCAGCGTGCGGATCGGCAGGCCCATCGAGCGCGCCACGTGGCCGGCGCAGACATTGCCGAAATTGCCCGAGGGGACGGTAAAGCTGACTTGCCTGTCGTTGCTGCCCGTGGCTTGGAAGTACCCGGCGAAGTAGTAGACGACCTGTGCCAGCAGCCGCGCCCAGTTGATCGAGTTGACAGTGCCGATCCTGTACTTACGCTTGAAGTCCAGGTCGTTCGACACCGCCTTGACGATGTCCTGGCAATCGTCGAACACGCCGGCGATCGCGATGTTGTGGATGTTCGGGTCCTGCAGGCTGAACATCTGGGCCTGCTGGAAAGGGCTCATGCGGCCGTCGGGCGAGGTCATGAAGACCCGCACGCCCTTCTTGCCGCGCATCGCGTACTCGGCCGCGCTGCCGGTGTCGCCGCTGGTGGCGCCGAGGATGTTGAGCTCCTCGCCGCGGCGCGCGAGTTCGTACTCGAACAGGTTGCCCAGCAGCTGCATCGCCATGTCCTTGAAGGCCAGCGTCGGGCCGTTGGACAAGGCTTCCAGGTACACGCCGTCCTCGAGCTCGCGCAGCGGCACGATGTCGGGCGTGCCGAAGACCTCGGCGGTGTAGGTCTTCGCGCAGATCGCCTTCAGATCGGCGGCAGGGATGTCGTCGATGTACAGCGACAGCACCTCGAAGGCGAGCTCGGCATAGGGCAGGCCGCGCCACTTGGCGAGCGTGGCGGCATCCACCTGCGGGTAGTGCTCGGGCAGGTACAGGCCGCCGTCGGGCGCCAGGCCCTCCAGCAGGATCTCGCAGAAGCGGCGGCGCTCCGGGTGGCCGCGCGTGGACAGGTAGCGCATCAGGACAGCTCTTCCTTGCGGATGCGCACGATCGGCGCCAGCACGGTCGGCAGCGCCTGCAGCCGCGCCAGCGCGTCGTCCAGCGTGCCCTCGCGCGTGTCGTGCGTGAGGATGATGAGGTCGGTCTGGGTCGAGCCCTCGCCGCCGACCTCGTCGGCCTCGCGCTGCAGCACCGCGTCGATGCTGATGCCGGCCGTCGCCAGCAGGCCCGTCACCTGGGCCAGCACGCCGGCCTCGTCGGCCACGCGCATGCGCAGGTAGTAGCTGGTCACCACCTCGGACATCGGCAACACCTGCAGGTCGCTCATCGCGTCGGGATGGAAGGCCAGGTGCGGCACGCGGTGTGCCGCATCGGCCGTGTGCAGACGGGTGATGTCGACCAGGTCGGCGATCACCGCGCTGGCGGTCGGCTCGCTGCCGGCGCCCTTGCCGTAATACAGCGTGGTGCCGACGGCATCGCCGTTGACCACCACCGCGTTCATCGCGCCTTCGACGTTGGCGAGCAGGCGCTTGGCCGGCACCAGGCTCGGATGCACGCGCAGCTCGATGCCCTGGGCCTTGCGCTTGGTCACGCCCAGCAGCTTGATGCGGTAGCCCAACTGCTCGGCGTACTTGATGTCCTGCGCCGCCAGCTTGGTGATGCCCTCGACGTGCGCCTTGTCGAACTGCACCGGGATGCCGAAGGCGATGGCGCTCATCAGCGTGACCTTGTGGGCGGCGTCCACGCCCTCGATGTCGAAGGTCGGGTCGGCCTCGGCATAGCCCAGGCGCTGCGCCTCCTTCAGCACGGTGGCGAAGTCCAGCCCCTTGTCGCGCATCTCGGAGAGGATGAAGTTGGTGGTGCCGTTGATGATGCCGGCGATCCACTGGATGCTGTTGGCCGTGAGCCCCTCGCGCAACGCCTTGATGATCGGGATGCCGCCGGCCACCGCGGCCTCGAAGGCCACCATCACGCCCTTGGCGTGGGCCGCTGCGAAGATCTCGGTGCCGTGCACCGCCAGCAGCGCCTTGTTGGCGGTGACCACGTGCTTGCCGGCCGCGATCGCCTCCAGCACCAGCTCGCGCGCGATGCCGTAGCCGCCGATCAGCTCGATCACGATGTCGATGTCGGGGTTGGCGATGACGGCGCGCGCATCGTTCACCACCTGCACGCCCTCGCCCACCGCGGCCCTGGCACGCGCCAGGTCGAGGTCGGCGACCATGGTGATCTCGATGCCACGCCCCGCGCGGCGCTTGATTTCTTCCTGGTTGCGCTGAAGCACCTTGAAAGTGCCGCTGCCGACCGTGCCGATGCCGAGCAGGCCTACTTGGATGGGTTTCATTCGATTCGTCTGACTGTGGAACTGGGGAACCGGGGCGCCGCCGCTACGCGTTGCGGCTGCGGTAGCGCTCGAGGAAATCGGCGATGCGCTGGATGGCCTCGCGCAGGTCCTCCTCATGGGGCAGGAACACGATGCGGAAATGGTCGGGCGTGGACCAGTTGAAGCCGGTACCCTGCACCAGCATCACGCGAGTCTCCTTCAGCACCTCGAGGAAGAACTGGCGGTCGTCCTCGATCGGGTAGACCTTGGGGTCGAGCCGGGGGAACATATAGAGCGCCGCACTGGGCTTGACGCAGGTGACGCCCGGGATCGCGGTGATCAGCTCGTAGGCGAGGTCGCGCTGGTGACGCAGGCGGCCGCCCGGGCCCACCAGGTCGTTGATGCTCTGGTAGCCGCCGAGTGCGGTCTGGATCGCCCACTGGCCCGGCACGTTCGGGCACAGGCGCATGTTCGAGAGCATGTTGAGGCCCTCGATATAGTCCTGTGCCATCTTCTTGTCGCCCGAGACGATCATCCAGCCGGCGCGGTAGCCGCAGGAGCGGTAGCTCTTCGACAGCGAGTTGAAGGTCAGCGTCAGCACGTCCTTCGAGAGACTCGCGAGGGCGGTGTGCCTGACGCCGTCGTACAGCACTTTGTCGTAAACCTCGTCGGCCAGGATCACCAGGTTGTGCTCGCGCGCGATCGCCACGATGCCCTTGAGCAGTTCGTCCGAGTACAGCGCGCCGGTGGGGTTGTTGGGATTGATGACGACGATGCCCTTGGTGCGCGGCGTGATCTTGGAGCGGATATCGGCCAGGCTGGGCATCCAGCCGTTTTCTTCGTCGCACAGGTAGTGCACCGGCTTGCCGCCCGACAGGCTCGCAACCGCGGTCCACAGCGGGTAGTCGGGCGCGGGCAGGAGGAGTTCGTCGCCGTCGTTGAGCAGCGCGTTGGCGGCCATCGCGATCAGCTCGCTCGCGCCGTTGCCCAGGTAGATGTCGTCCAGCGTGACGCCCGCGATGCCCTGCTTCTGGGTCTCGTGCATCACCGCCTTGCGCGCCGCGAAAATGCCCTTGCTATCCGAATAGCCGGACGAGGCCGGGAGGTTGCGGATCATGTCCTGCTGAACCTCTTCGGGCGCGTCGAAGCCGAACGGGGCGAGATTGCCGATGTTCAGCTTGATGATCTTCTGACCCTCTTCCTCCATCTGCTTCGCGGCGTCCATGATCGGACCACGGATGTCGTAGAGCACATTGGCCAGCTTGGCCGATTTCTTGAGCGGTTTCAAAGTCCCTCCAGGGGCGGGGTGCACGGGGGAAAACTTATAATTTGACCACAGTTCCCCCGCCCTCCTCGATGAAGCTCCAGCCCGACAGATCCGATGTCCAGACCCTGACTGCGCATGGCCCCGGCTGGGTGGCCGTCAACAACGAACGGATCGAGAGCAGCGTGGTGGTGGGCTCGCGCGGCGAGCGTTTCGCGTGGGACTGCAGCCGCTTTGACGAGCTGGGCGCCGAACACTTTTCGCAACTGGCCGAGCTGGGTGCCGAGCTGATCATCTTCGGCAGCGGTGCGCGCATCCGCTTTCCCCAGGCTGCATGGCTGCAACCGTTGATGGCCAAGCGCACGGGCGTGGAGACCATGGACACGGGAGCCGCCTGCCGCACCTACAACATCTTGGCAGGCGAAGGCCGGCACGTGGTCGCGGCGCTGCTGATCGAGAGACCGCAGGGTGGGCAATGAGGGGCATTTCAAGCTAAAATACCGGGTTGCAAACCGGCGGCCCGCCCTCACGTCCTGAACCCAGGGGGCGCCCAATCTCCATCGTATCGAGCGCTCGAAGCGCGAGCCAGAAGCGAGGGCCAAAAGCCTGACTCGAACGTGGAATCAAACGGAGAAAATAAGTTTCATGGCGATCGTTGTCAACAAACCCATCCCTGAATTCGACGCCAACGCCACCGGCGGCCTCAAGGTTTCGAACACCTCGCATCTCGGGCAAGTGCTGGTGATGTACTTCTACCCCAAGGACAACACGCCCGGCTGCACCACCGAAGCGATGCAATTCCGCGATCGCTACAAGGATTTCGAGAAGGCCGGCGCCACCGTGTTCGGCGTCTCGCGCGACAACATGAAGTCGCACGACGAGTTCAAGGCCAAGCTCGAGCTTCCCTTCGAACTGATTGCCGACACCGAGGAAAAGATGTGCCACATGTTCGGCGTGGTCAAGAACAAGATCATGTACGGCAAGAAGGTCAAGGGCATTGAGCGCAGCACCTTCCTGATCGGCGCCGACGGCGTGCTCAAGGCCGAATGGCGCGGCCTCAAGGTGCCGGGCCATGTCGACGAAGTCCTCAAAGCCGTCAAGGCGCTGAAGAAGTAATACGGATCTGCCTGATCGGCAACATTCGTGAGCTTTTACCAGGACGCGTTGGCGATGCGCAACGATCGTGGAACCTGTCACAGCCGATGTGCATAATGGTTCCATGCCGTTGAGCTCCGCGACCGCATCCACCGAACAAAGCCGCTTGGGTCTTCAGGCGGCTTTTTCGCTTTCTGGCCCCTTCTTTCCTGCGAGCGAACCGCCCCATGCCCTTGCCCCCCGCCCCCACGAAACGCGCCGCATTGCTTTCTCCGGAGGCGCACGACGCGCCGGCCCGCTCCCTGCACGGGAAGGCCGGCCGTCGCTCCTCCGACCGGCGCGCTGAGGAGACCCGATCCAGCGGGCCTCAGCCACTCGAATTGTTCGACCGGCACGGCGCGGAAGGCGGCGCCGCCATCGAGGCGCCGCCCCTGCCCCGGTTGAAAGCCCCCCTGCCCGCCGAGCGCAGCATCGAGGAGAGCCGCCCCGACACGGCAGCCAAGGGAGCGACCAGCCCGGTCAAGGGCAAGCGCAGCAAACCCAACGGCCCGGCCAAGCTGTTCGTGTTGGACACCAACGTGCTGCTGCACGACCCGATGTGCCTGTTCCGCTTCGAGGAGCACGACATCTTCCTGCCGATGATCGTGCTGGAAGAACTCGACGGTCACAAGAAGGGCACGACCGAAGTCGCGCGCAACGGCCGCCAGACCAGCCGCACACTTGACGCGCTCGCCGCTGCCCAGGGCGCCGACATCGGCAAGGGCCTGAAGCTGGACACCACCGGCCACCGCGAAGCGGGCGGCAAGCTGTTTTTCCAGACCGACCCGCTCGACTACTCCCTGCCGACCAGCCTGCCGCAAGGCAAGGCCGACAACCAGATCCTGGGCGTCGTCCACGCGCTGCGCGACCTCTACGTCAAGGACGGTCCGGGGCGGCCCCGACAAGAGGTGGTGCTGGTGTCGAAGGACATCAACATGCGCGTCAAGGCGCGCGCGCTGGGTCTCGCAGCGGACGACTACCAGAACGACAAGACACTGGAAGACGGCGACCTGCTCTACTCCGGCGCGCTGGCCCTGCCGGCCGATTTCTGGACCCGCCAGAGCAAGCCCATCGAAAGCTGGCAGAGCGGCAGCAGCACCTTCTACCGCGTCAGCGGGCCGCTGGTACCCAATCTCTACATCAACCAGTTCGTCTACTTCGAGGCGCCCGGCGAGCCCAGCATGTACGCCCGCGTCACCGAGATCCGCGACAAGACGGCGGTGCTCAAGACGCTCAAGGACTACGGCTCGGTCAAGAACGCCGTCTGGGGCGTGAACACGCGCAACCGCGAGCAGAACTTCGCGATGAACCTGCTGATGGACCCGGAGGTGGACTTCGTCACGCTGACCGGGACCGCTGGCACCGGCAAGACGCTGATGGCACTGGCCTCGGGCCTGACCCAGGTGCTTGACGACCGCCGCTACACCGAGATCATCATGACCCGCGCGACCGTGAGCGTGGGCGAGGACATCGGCTTCCTGCCGGGCACCGAGGAAGAGAAGATGGGCCCGTGGATGGGCGCACTGGACGACAACCTCGAGTTCCTGGCCAAGGGCGACGGCGGCGGCGCCGGTGAATGGGGACGCGCGGCCACCAACGAGTTGATCCGCAGCCGCATCAAGATCAAGAGCATGAACTTCATGCGCGGCCGCACCTTCCTCAACAAGTACGTGATCATCGACGAGGCGCAGAACCTGACGCCGAAGCAGATGAAGACCTTGGTCACACGCGCGGGCCCCGGCACCAAGATCATCTGCATGGGCAACCTGGCGCAGATCGACACACCCTACCTGACGGAAGGCTCTTCAGGCCTCACCTTCGCGGTCGACAAGTTCAAGGGCTGGCCGCACAGTGGCCACATCACGCTGGCACGGGGCGAACGCTCGCGGCTGGCTGATTTCGCGAGCGACGTGCTCTAACTCACGCCCGGCTGCCGGGCCGGCTTTCTTGCGCACCGCGCCAGGGCTGCTGACAGGACGTTGTCAGTAGCCGGCGCGCAGCATGGCATCTTGACTTCACGCAACTGGATCGCCGACGCGCTAAGCGTCTGCGGTCCGGCGCCCGACCTCGAGCGACAAGATGAACCTGGAGAACGAACCATGCAACCTCAGCTTCAACGCCACCAAGGCTTCAACATTGCCGGCCTCACCGTACGCACCAGCAACCGCACCGAGAACGAGCCGCACTCGGCGCGCATGAGCAAGCTCTGGACGCGCTTCTTCGACGAGCGCGTCTATGCCGTGACGCCGAATCGCGTCGACGACATGCGGCTCTATGGGGTGTACTCGGCCTACGAATCCAATGCGCATGGCGCCTTCGACCTGACGACCGGCGTCGCCGTCTCCGGCGGCCCTTCCGCCGTGAAGGTCGAAGCTGGCGACTACCTGGTCTTCACGGGGCAGGGCGAGATGCCGCAGATGGTGCTCGCTCTGTGGGAGTCGATCTGGCAGTATTTCGAGCAACACCCCGAGATCAGCCGCAGCTACCGCAGCGATTTCGAGGCCTACAGCGGCCCCGACCAGGTCGCCATTCACATCGGCGTGATCCTGGACTGAGATCGATGCCCGCTTCCCGCAGCGCCAAGCCATGGCGAGACCGGCTCGCCGGCCATCCGGGTCTGCCGGAGGTCAAGCCCATCCCCGAGCGCGTGCAGCCGCGCCACGGGACGGGCACGATCGTGATCCCCTCGCCGCGAGAGGTCGACGAGGCCATGAAGCGGGTGCCCGAGGGTCCGAGGGCCATGTGGTGGTGCAGCGCGGACGGCGCTATTTCGTGGAAGACTTCGAGAAGAAGCTCGTTCGACCTTGACTGCTTGTCCCCATGCGCCGTGCCGACCGCCTGTTCCAGATCGTCCAACTGATTCGCGGGCGACGCCTCACGACCGCCGCCTTCCTGGCCCAGCGGCTGGAGGTGTCGGATCGCACCATCTACCGCGACGTGGCCGACCTGCAGCGACAGGGCGTGCCGATCGAGGGCGAAGCCGGCGTCGGCTATCGCCTGGGCGCGGGCTTCGACCTCCCGCCGCTTATGTTCACGCAGGATGAGGCCGCAGCGCTGGTGGCGTCGGCGCGGCTGGCCCAGAGCTGGGTCGATCCGGCCATGGCAAAGGACATCCAGACCGCGCTCGGCAAGATCCTGTCTGTGCTCCCGCCGGCCGCGCGCGTGTCGGCCGAGAGTCTGGCGCTGTTCGCGCCTGCGATCGCGCTCGACGATGGAACGCGGCTGCGCCTGCAGACGCTGCGCGAAGCTGTCCAGTCGCGCAACAAGCTGCGCATGGACTACCACGACGTCAGCGGCGCGCCGAGCCAGCGCGTGGTGCGACCGCTGGGCTGTTTCTACTGGGGCCGGGTCTGGACCTTCTCGGCGTGGTGCGAGCTGAGGGAGGACTTTCGCGGCTTCCGCATCGATCGCATCGATCGCATCGAGGTCCTGCCGGAGCGCTTTCGCGACGAGCCCGGCAAGACGCTGGCCGAGATGTTGCGTCGGCTGCAGGACGATCCGGCGGAACCCCAGCCGTCCCGGCTGCAGTAGCCTTCAGAAATCGTCGCTGCCGCCGGCGAGGTTCTCGAACTTGGTGAGCGGCTTCAGGAAGGCCAGCTTGACGGTGCCGGTCGGGCCGTTGCGGTGCTTGCTGATGATCACCTCGGCCACGCCAGGTTCCTTGCTGTCCTTGTTGTAGTAGTCATCGCGGTAGATGAACATGATGAGGTCGGCATCCTGCTCGATGGCGCCGGACTCGCGCAAGTCGCTCATCATCGGGCGCTTGTCGGTGCGGCTTTCCACGCCGCGGCTGAGCTGCGACAAGGCAATCACCGGGCACTTGAGCTCCTTGGCCAGCATCTTGAGGCCGCGCGAGATCTCGCCCACCGCGGTTGCGCGGTTCTCGTCGTTCATGCTGCTGGAGACGCTCATCAGCTGAAGGTAGTCCACCACGATAAGGCCAAGCCGTCCGTACTGGCGCGCCAGACGGCGCGAGTTCGCACGCAGCTCGCTGGTGGTCAGGCCCGGCGTCTCGTCGATGTGCAGCGACACATTGCGCAGCTTCTCGATGGCCTCGGTCAGGCGCGGCCATTCCTCGTCGCTGAGCTTGCCGGTGCGCAGGTGGCCCTGGTCGATGCGGCCGATCGAGCCGACGATACGCACCGCCAACTGGGACGCGCCCATTTCCATCGAGAACACCGCCACCGGCAGCCCCTCGTTGAGCGCCACATGCTCGGCGATGTTGATCGCCAGCGAGGTCTTGCCCATGGAGGGGCGCGCCGCCAGCACGATCATGTCGCCTGGCTGCAGACCCGAGGTCATCTTGTCGAACTCGTAGAAACCGGTGCGCACGCCCGTGATGTCGTTCGGGTTCTCCGCCATCTCGCTCACGCGGTCGAGCAGTTCGACCACCAGGGATTCCATGCTCTGGAAGCCCTGCTTCATGCGCGAGCCTTCCTCGCCGATGTTGAAGATCTTCTGTTCGGCTTCGTCGAGGATCTTGTCGACTGACTTGCCCTGCGTGTTGAAGGCGTTGGTCGCGATCTCGTCGCTGGCGCTGACCAGCTTGCGCAAGATCGAGCGCTCCCGCACGATCTCGGCGTAGCGTCGGATGTTGCTGGCGCTCGGCACATATTGCGCCAGCGAGTTCAGGTAGCTCAGGCCGCCGACCTCCTCGGCCTTGCCCAGGTTCTGCAACTGTTCGAAGACGGTGATCACGTCGGCCGGCTTGCTGGCATTGATCAGCGCGCCGATCGCGGCGTAGATCAGCTTGTGCTCGTGGCGATAGAAATCGCTGTCCACCAGCAGATCACCCATCCGGTCCCAGGCCCCATTGTCGAGCAGCAGACCGCCGAGCACGCTCGACTCGGCCTCGATCGAATGGGGCGGTATGCGCAACTGCGCGATTTGACGGTCGGCCGACGGATCGTTGTCGGCGTAGGAAAAGACGGCGGACATGAACTTCCTTGCAGCCGCACATGCTAAAGCGCACGAAGGGCCACGTCATTTGATAACGCTGTGGATAAGCGGTGACTTATCAGTGCAGCACGCGGGACAACTGCGGCTGCAAAAAACAAAGGCCGCCCGAAGGCGGCCCCACAAGGACAAGGTCGCAGCTGCGAGCCTTTTTTTTCCTTGCCGAAGGCGTTACGCGCTTTCGCCGTAGACCGTGACGGTGATCTCGACCACCACGTCGGTGTGCAGCGCAACGCTGACCGTGCTGTCGCCGACTGTCTTGATCGGCCCGCTGGGCATGCGCACCTGCGACTTCGCGATCTTGTAGCCCTGCTTGCTGAGCTCGTCCGCGATATCGTGATTGGTGACCGAGCCGAACAGGCGGCCGTCGACGCCGGCCTTCTGCGTGAGCTTGACGGCGGTACCGCCGAGCTTCGCGCCTTGGGCTTCCGCCTCGGACTTCTTGGCGGCGGCGGCCTTTTCGAGCTCGACGCGCTTGGCTTCGAACTCGGCCTTGTTGGATTCGGTGGCACGGCGGGCGAGACCCGAGGGAATCAGGAAGTTGCGGGCGTAGCCGTCCTTGACCTTGACGATATCGCCGAGGACGCCGACGTTGAGGACCTTTTCCAGAAGAATGACTTGCATGGTGTCCGGCTCCTTAGACGCGGTGCTGGTCGCTGTACGGCACCATCGCGAGGAAGCGGGCGCGCTTGATCGCGGTGTTGAGCTGACGCTGGTAGATCGCGCGCGTGCCGGTCAGGCGCGCGGGGATGATCTTGCCGTTCTCGCTGATGAAATCGCGCAGGGTATCGATGTCCTTGTAGTCGATCTCTTCGACACCGGCGACGGTGAAGCGGCAGAAGCGCTTGCGCTTGAACAGCAGCGACTGGGTGTTGCGCTTCGGACGCTTGTCCTTGTTGAATTTCTTGAACGTGGCCATTGTGGGACCTCTCGTAAATTAATCTTGCTGAAAATCCTGGATGTGCAGCACTGGATGCTTGCCGTTGCGCGGTGTGGCCAGAAAGCCCTGGAAACGCCAGAGACTTCCCAATGCCTGCCTCGCGAGCCGCTCGGCCACTGCGCCGAACGCGACGGCCTTGAGGGCCGCCTTGACCTGCCGGGGCTGGGCCGCTTCGGTCATCGTCGACTCGTGTTCGAGCCGCAGATCGATGGCGGGCAGGCCGGCGGGCGTGTAACGCAAGGCACCGAGCTCGGCAACGCAGGCAGTCAGCACCAGCTGATTGACTGCGGCAGCGCTCACGCCATCATCAGTTGTTGTTGGCGGCGTACTCGGCCTGCTGGGCCTTGCGGGCCTCTTCGCGCTCCACCGTCTTCATCATCGACGAAGGGCCGGTCTCGGCCTTCTTCTTGACCACGGTGAGGTGGCGCAGGACGGCGTCGTTGAACTTGAAGGCATGCTCGAGCTCGGCCATCACGGCCTGCTCGGCCTCGATGTTCACGCACAGGTAGTGCGCCTTGTTGAGCTTGTTGATCTGATAGGCCAGCTGGCGACGGCCCCAGTCTTCGACACGATGGACCTTGCCGCCGCCGGCGGTGATCATGCCCTTGTAGCGCTCCAGCATGGCCGGAACTTGCTCGCTTTGATCCGGATGGATCAGCAGAATGATTTCATAGTGACGCATGGCACTCCTTGTGGATCTTCCGTGGAAGGGATTAAGCCACCCGCAGCGTCAGTCGCAGTGTGGCAAGGCAAAGCCGGCTATTGTAGCAGGCGATGCGGCTCTGGAGTGCCCCGTCGGAGCCGTCTGCTCAGATGCCCAGCGCGCGATCCAGCGCTACCGCCTTGTCATCGCCCACAGCGGCGCGGATCTTGGGTGCCAGGGCCAGCAATTCCTCGTAGGTCGAGGTACCCTCGACCGATAGGTTCAGCCTGAACCCGCGCAGCCCGAGGCTGCCGGTGAGCTGTGTAGCGATCGGGTAAGCGTCCTTGTAACGCTGCTGAGCCGAGGGCAACCCCATCGCGGGCGTTGCGGAAGCCTCCACCTGGAGCGCCGCGGCAGTTGGGCGCTCAGGCTGCCGGGCCGGCGATGGCGTGGGCCCGACCGGCATCGCCACCGTCCCGGCGTTGGCCGCTTCGGCCATCCCGCCTACCTGCCCCAACAACCCGAGCTCGACCATCTGATCGATGTCTTGGCGCCCAATGCCCATGCCGGCCTCGAGCACCTCGCTCACCGAGCGCTTGCCGTCGAACAGTATGAAGGCCGAGCGCTGGCGCGGCGTGAGCCGGACCGAGCGGTCCTTGAACACCTGCTGGCCGGCTTCTGTCTTGACAAGAATCATGGCGTCCTCAATGCGAAATCTCCGGCGCTCTCGGACTCTAGGTGGTCTCTTGTCCGAGCGATCCGGGCGGTCCCTCCCCGTGGGCGCCGAGTTTGACATCAAAGATGCATCCGCTTGTAACTTGACTAAGCTGACAGAGAAATTACAAACAGAAGTTGTGACGAAAGTTGTAATGCGACGGAGCAAACCAGCCCCGTCGCGCCCTTTTCAGTCGCTTCAGCGCTGCGCCAATTGCTGCCAGGTGTCGATCACGCTGTCGGGGTTGAGCGAGATCGACTCGATGCCCTGTTCGGCCAGCCACGCCGCGAAATCGGGGTGGTCGCTGGGCCCTTGTCCACAGATGCCGACGTACTTGCCTTTCTCCTTGCAGGCCTTGATCACGCGCGCCAACAGCGCCTTGACGGCGGGATCGCGCTCGTCGAAGTCGGCCGCCAGCAGCTCGAGGCCGGAATCCCGGTCCAGTCCCAGCGTGAGTTGCGTCAGGTCGTTCGAGCCGATCGAGAAGCCGTCGAAGAACTCCAGGAACTCCTCCGGCAGGATGGCGTTGCTCGGCACCTCGCACATCATGATCAGCTTGAGCTCGTTCTCGCCGCGCTTGAGGCCATGCTCGCCGAGCAGTCCGGTGACGCGGGCTGCCTGGCCCAAGGTGCGAACGAAGGGCACCATGATCTGCACGTTGGTCAAGCCCATCTCGCCGCGCACGCGCTTGAGCGCCTCGCACTCCATGGCGAAGGCCTCGCCGAAATCCGCGCTGAGGTAGCGCGCGGCGCCGCGGAAGCCGAGCATCGGGTTCTCCTCCTCCGGCTCGTAGCGGCTGCCGCCGATCAGCTTGCGGTATTCGTTGGACTTGAAGTCCGACAGCCGCACGATCACCGGCTTGGGCCAGAAGGCCGCGCCGATGGTGGCGATACCCTCGGCCACCTTGTCGACATAGAAGGCACGCGGAGACGCATGGCCGCGGGCGACCGATTCGACGGCCTTCTTGAGGTCGGCATCGACGTTCGGGTAGTCGAGGATCGCCTTGGGGTGCACGCCGATGTTGTTGTTGATGATGAATTCGAGCCGCGCAAGGCCCACGCCGTGGTTCGGCAACTGGGCGAAGTCGAAGGCCAGCTGCGGGTTGCCCACGTTCATCATGAGCTTGATGTCGATCTCGGGCATTTCGCCGCGCTGGACTTCGGTCACCTCGGTCTCGAGCAGGCCGTCGTAGATGAAGCCGGTGTCGCCCTCGGCGCAGCTCACCGTCACCAGCGTGCCGTCCTTCAGCAGGTCGGTGGCGTCGCCGCAGCCAACGACCGCCGGGATGCCGAGCTCACGCGCGATGATGGCCGCGTGACAGGTCCGCCCGCCGCGGTTGGTGACGATGGCGGCGGCGCGCTTCATCACGGGCTCCCAGTTCGGGTCGGTCATGTCGGTTACCAGCACGTCGCCGGCCTGGACCTTGTCCATCTCGCTGATGCTGTGGACCAGGCGCACCGGGCCGGTGCCGATCTTCTGGCCGATCGCGCGGCCTTCGGCCAGCACGGCGCCCTTGGCCAGCAGCTTGTAGCGCTGCTCGGCCTTGCCCTGCTGCTGGCTCTTCACGGTCTCCGGACGGGCCTGCAGGATGTAAAGCTGGCCATCGGTGCCGTCCTTGCCCCACTCGATATCCATCGGCCGGCCGTAGTGCTCCTCGATCACCAGCGCGTATTTGGACAGTTGCTCCACCTCGGCATCGGTAAGGGAATAGCGGTTGCGCTGCTCGGTCGGGACGTCGGTGGTCTTCACCAGCTTGCCGCTGGCGGCCTTCTCGGCGGCGCTGGCGAATTCCATCTGGATCAGCTTGGAGCCGAGGTTGCGGCGGATTACCGCGCGCTTGCCGGCCTTGAGCATGGGCTTGTGCACGTAGAACTCGTCCGGGTTCACCGCGCCCTGCACCACCGTTTCACCCAAACCGTAGCTGGAGGTGATGAAGACCACCTGGTCGAAGCCGGACTCGGTGTCGATGGTGAACATCACGCCCGCCGCGCCCAGGTCGCTGCGCACCATGCGCTGCACGCCGGCCGACAGCGCCACCACGTCGTGGGCAAAGCCCTTGTGCACGCGATAGCTGATGGCGCGATCGTTGTAGAGGGAGGCGAACACCTCCTTCATCTTGTGGAGCACGTCCTCGATGCCCACCACATTGAGGAAGGTCTCCTGCTGCCCGGCGAAGGAGGCGTCAGGCAGGTCTTCCGCGGTCGCCGACGAGCGCACGGCGAAAGAGGCCTCGGGATTGCCCGCGCTGAGCTTGGCGAAGGCTTCCTTGATCGCCTGCGCCAGGTCGGCCGGAAAGGGCTGGGCCTCGACCATGGCCCGGATCTCGGCCCCAGCCGCAGCCAGGGCGCGGACGTCTTCCGTATTCAGGCTCTTGAGTTTCGCGCTGATGCGATCGGCCAGGCCATCGTGGGCCAGGAACTGCCGGAACGCGTGGGCGGTGGTCGCGAAGCCGGTGGGCACGCGCACCCCTTGCGGCAGTTGGGAAATCATCTCGCCGAGGCTGGCGTTCTTGCCGCCGACCGACTCGACGTCGGTCATCCTCAGGTTTTCAAACGGTACGACCAGGGCGGTCGCTTCGAAGAGTGCAGACATGGGAAAGCTCCAGAAGTTGAAACCGGGGCGGCATGCAGACGGCGCGGCGCGATCGTTCTGATTGCTCTGGGCGCAGGGGCGGTGTGCATGGGTGAAAGCATGGGGGTGTCGGGAACGGACGGGGCCGCATTCCCGATAATGGGCCGGATTGTAGGCGCCGAGCGGGTCGGCGCGCCGCAGGACAAGGCCGCCAAGCATGCACACACGCACCGTATTCTTCGTTTCCGATGGCACCGGCATCACCGCCGAAACCTTTGGCAACGCCGTTCTGGCCCAGTTCGAGATCAAGCCCCGCCATGTGCGGCTGCCCTTCACCGACACGGTCGACAAGGCGCACCAGGCGGTGCGGCGGATCAACCACACCGCCGAAGTGGAGGGCCTGCGGCCGATCGTCTTCACCACGCTGGCGAACATGGACGTGCTGGAGGTCATCGAGACCGGCTGCAAGGGGATGCTGCTCGACATGTTCGGCACTTTCGTGCGGCCGCTCGAAATCGAGTTGGCGATGAAGTCGAACCACCGCATCGGCCGCTTCAGCGACGTCAGCAAGAGCAAGGAATACAACGCCCGCATTCAGGCTATCGACTTCAGCCTGGCGCACGACGATGGACAGAGCAACCGCGACCTGGACAACGCCGACGTGATCCTGGTGGGTGTCAGCCGAAGCGGCAAGACGCCCACCTCGCTCTACCTGGCCATGCAGCACGGCCTCAAGGCTGCCAACTACCCGCTGATCCCGGAGGACTTCGAGCGCCGGCAGTTGCCGCCGGCACTGATGCCGCATCGCAAGAAGATCTTCGGGCTCACGATCCAACCCGAGCGGCTGAGCGAGATCCGCAACGAGCGGCGGCCGAATTCGCGCTACGCAAGCATCGAGAACTGCCGCCATGAGGTGAGCGAGGCCGAGGCCATGATGCGGCGCGCCGGTATCCGCTGGCTCTCGACCACCACGAAGTCGATCGAAGAGATCGCGACCACCATCCTGCAGGAGCTGCGGCCCGAGCGGCTGACGTATTGAGCGCTCTCGGGCCTCGCGCGTTCGAAGCGCTCGCTAAACCAGCGCCTCGGCGACCGCGGCCTTCTCCGCCGGCGCCGAGGTACGGATCAGATGATCGAAGGCGCTCAGCGCCGCCTTCGCACCGTCTCCGGCCGCGATGATGATCTGCTTGAAGGGCACCGTCGTCGCATCGCCCGCCGCGAACACGCCGGGCACCGAGGTCTGGCCCTTGGCATCGACCACGATCTCACCGTGCTTCGAGAGCTCGAGCGTGCCCTTCAGCCAGTCGGTATTGGGCACAAGGCCGATCTGCACGAACACGCCTTCCAGCGGCACCTGGCGGGCCTCGCCCGTCGCGCGGTCCTTGTAGACCAGGCCGTTGACCTTCTGCTGGTCGCCGGTGATCTCGGTGGTCTGCGCGTTGGTGATGATCTCGACGTTGGCGAGGCTCTTGAGTTTGCGCTGCAGCACTGCGTCGGCGCGCAGCTGGGTGTCGTATTCGATCAGCGTGACATGACCCACGATCCCGGCCAGGTCGATCGCCGCCTCGACGCCCGAGTTGCCGCCGCCGATCACGGCCACGCGCTTGCCCTTGAAAAGCGGCCCGTCGCAGTGCGGGCAATAGGCCACGCCCTTGTTCCTGTACTCCTGCTCGCCGGGCACGTTGATGTTGCGCCAGCGCGCGCCGGTCGAGATCACGACCGAGCGGCTCTTGAGCGAGGCGCCGTTCTCGAGCTTGATCTCGATCATGTCGTCGCCGGGCACCAGCGCCGCCGCGCGCTGCAGGTTCATGATGTCGACGTCGTAGTGGCGCACATGCTCTTCGAGCGCGAGCGCGAATCGAGGTCCTTCGGTTTCCTTGATCGAGATGAAGTTCTCGATGCCGAGGGTGTCGAGCACCTGGCCGCCGAAGCGCTCGGAGGCCACGCCCGTGCGGATGCCCTTGCGCGCTGCGTAGACGGCAGCCGCTGCGCCGGCCGGGCCGCCGCCGACGATCAGGACGTCGAAGGGGTCCTTGCCGGCGATCTTCTTCGCCTCGCGCTCGACGCCGCTGGTGTCGATCTTGGCCAGGATCTCTTCCAGGCTCATGCGGCCCTGCCCGAATTCGGTGCCATTCAGGAAGACGGTGGGGACGGCCATGATCTGGCGCTCCTTCACTTCGTCCTGGAACAGGGAGCCGTCGATCATCGTGGTCTTGATGCGCGGGTTCTGCACCGCCATCAGGTTGAGCGCCTGCACCACGTCCGGGCAGTTATGACAGGTGAGCGAGATGTAGATCTCGAACTCGAAGTCGCCTTCCAGCGCACGAATCTGCTCGAGCACGGCCTGCTCTACCTTGGGCGGATAGCCGCCGACCTGCAGCAACGCGAGGACCAGCGAAGTGAACTCGTGGCCCATCGGCAGGCCGGCGAAGCGCGGGCCGTTGCTCTGGCTGGGCCGGTTGATGGAGAACGAGGGCTTGCGATGGTTGTCGTCGCGGCTTTCGGTGACCTTCACCAGCGGGGACGAGTCCGCCACATCCTTCAGCAGCGATTGCAGGTCGATCGACGCCTTGCTGTCATCGAGCGAAGCGACGATTTCGACCGGCTGCGTGATGCGGTCGAGATAGCTTTTCAATTGTGCTTTGGTGCCGGCGTCGAGCATGGTGGACTCACCTCTTTGGAAATCGGAAGACGGAAACAGAAAGGCCCGGGTGCGAACGCGCCCGGGCCTGGCGCGAACGGGCGGCTTAGATCTTGCCGACCAGGTCGAAGGACGGCTTGAGCGTCTCGGCGCCCTCGGTCCACTTCGCCGGGCAGACTTCACCCGGGTGGGCGGCGACGTACTGGGCGGCCTTCACGCGGCGCAGCAGTTCATTGGCGTCACGGCCGATGCCGTTGTCATGCACTTCGACGGTCTTGATCTTGCCCTCGGGGTCGATCACGAAGGTGCCGCGATAGGCGAGACCGGCGTCTTCGCCTTCCTCGATCAGGACCTGGAAGGCACGGGCCAGCTGTTGGCTGGGGTCGCCGATCAGGGGGTACTTCACCTTGGCGATGGTGTCCGAGGTGTCATGCCAGGCCTTGTGGGTGAAGTGGGTGTCCGTCGACACGCCGTAGATCTCCACGCCCAGTTTCTGGAATTCGGCGTAGTGGTCGGCCAAATCGCCCAGTTCGGTCGGGCACACGAAGGTGAAGTCGGCCGGGTAGAAGACGACGACGGACCACTTGCCCTTGAAGCTCTCGTTGCTGACTGGGACGAACTTGCCGTTGTGGTACGCGGTGGCTTTGAACGGGACGATTTCGGTGTTGATCAGGGACATGTATGGGTTCCTAGGTGACTGAAGAAAAAAGCGAGTGTTCAGTATAACTACCAATCTTCAGCATTTAATAGCAAAGAACTATGAAAAATAAAGCGTCGCGCTATGAGCGCGTCCGCCCTCCAGCGGATGCGAACGCCTATCACGATCAAACGCATGCAGACCGCCACAGCATGGGTTCTCTTGCCTGCGCGTTCGAGGCGAACCCACAATCCACGGTTTTAATAACAAGGAAAAGATCATGAAGGGCGACCCTCGAGTCATCGACCATCTGCAGGCCCAGCTCAAGAACGAGCTCACCGCGATCAATCAGTACTTCCTGCACTACCGCATGCTCAAGCACTGGGGCTTGGACAAGCTGGCGAAGAAGGAATACGAAGAATCCATCGGCGAGATGAAGCACGCCGACAAGCTCATGGATCGGATCTTCATGTTGGACGGTCTGCCGAACTTGCAGGACTTGGCCAAGCTCCGTGTAGGCGAGGACGTACCCGAGATCCTGCAGTGCGACCTGGCATCCGAAATGGGCGCGCAGGCCACCATCAAGGACGGCATAGCTCACTGCGAAGCGGTTCGCGACTATGTGTCGCGGGACCTCCTGCAGGAAATCCTGGACGACACCGAGGAGCACATCGACTTCCTGGAAACCCAGATCGACTTGGTCGACAAGGTCGGCCTGCAGAACTATCTGCAGGCCCAGATGGGTGAGGTCGAGTAAGGCAATCTTCGCCACTGAAGCGGGGCCTCGAGCCCCGCTTTTTTTGCGCAGCGCGCAACATGCAAATAGCATTCATTCTCATTTGTGAGGATAGAATGCCGGGCTTCGATGAACGCCCCTTCCGCCAATCGCCGCCGCGCCTACTGGCTCAAGACCTTGCACGAATGGCACTGGGTCAGCGCGGCGCTCTGCCTGATCGGCATGGTGCTGTTCAGCGTCACCGGCTTCACGCTCAATCACGCCGGAAGCATCGAGGCGAAGCCCAAGGTGAGCAGCCGCACCGGCGCCATCGACGACGCGCTGCGCGCCCGCCTCATGCGGCAGCTGCCGTCCGTCAAGGCAAACAAGGGCAAGGCCGAGCTGCCACAAGAACTGCAGGCCTGGGTGCAGCAACAATGGGCCATGGACACCGCGGGCCGAGAGGCCGAGTGGTCGGACGACGAGATCTATCTCTCGCTGCCGAGGCCCGGCGGCGACGCCTGGCTGCGACTCAGCCTGGCCGACGGTGAGATCGAATACGAGCGCACCGACCGCGGCTGGCTTTCGTACTTCAACGACCTGCACAAAGGGCGCAACACGGGCGCCGCCTGGAGCTGGTTCATCGACCTCTTCGCGGCTGCCGCACTCATTTTTTCGGTCACCGGCCTGTTCATTCTCAAGATGCACGCGGGCAATCGCCCGTTCACCTGGCCCGTGGTTGGCATGGGGCTGGTGCTGCCGGTACTGCTGGCGCTGATGTTCATTCATTGATCCTGGAAAGAGGTTTTCGTGCAAGTTCGCTATTCCCTTGCGCTCGCGGCGCTCTTCGGTGCTCCCGCCTTCGCGGCTGGTCTCACGGTCAACATCGAGGTGCCGCGCCTGACGGTGGCCGAATACCACCGGCCTTATGTCGCGGCATGGATCGAACGCGCCGACCAGTCGGTCGCGGCCACGCTGGCGGTCTGGTACGACATCAAGAACAAGGGCAATGCCGAGGGCGAAGGCACCAAATGGCTCAAGGACATGCGCCAGTGGTGGCGCCGCACGGGCCGCGAGCTGCAGATGCCGGTCGATGGCATCAGCAGCGCCACCCGTCCCGCGGGCAAGCACCAGATCAGCTTCACCGAAGGCTCGGTCGCACTTCCGAAGCTGGCGCCTGGCGCCTACAAGCTCTACGTCGAGGCGGCGCGCGAGGTCGGTGGCCGCGAGATCCTGAGCATCCCCTTCGAATGGCCGCCGAAGTCGGCAGCGCAGCCGCAGGTCGCCGGCAACAGCGAGCTTGGCGAAGTGAAGCTCGAACTCAAGCCCTGAATTCCCCCATCCTCCTCATCGGGTTCCATATGAAGCTTGCTTTCCGCACCGTCGCCCTGACCCTCGCCCTCGCCACCGCGTCCGTCCATGCACACAACGTGTGGCTGCTGCCCTCCAGCACGCTGCTGTCCAAGGGCGACTGGATCACGGTCGACGCGGCCGTGTCCAACGACCTGTTCTTCTTCAATCACAACCCGCTGGCCCTCGACAACCTCGACGTCACGGCGCCCGACGGCAGCGCCATCAAGGCCGAGAACGTTCACAAGGGCAAGCTGCGCAGCGTCTTCGACCTCAACCTCGCCCAGCCCGGTACCTACCGTGTCGCGGTGCTCAACGGCGGCGTGTTCGCGCGCTGGAAGGACAAGGCTACCGGGCAGCAGAAGCGCGCGCGCGGCACGCCGGAGAACATCGCGAGCCAGATCCCGGCAGACGCACAAGAAGTCGAAGTCACGCAGTCGACCGGCCGCATCGAAACCTTCATCACCGTGGGCAAGCCCAGCAAGCTCCAGCCGAGCGGGAAGGGGCTGGAACTGGTCGCCACCACCCATCCCACTGACCTGGTGAAGGGCGAGAAGGCCAGCTTCATCTTGCAGATCGACGGCCAGCCCGCCAAGGACCTCGAAGTGACGGTCACGCCGGGCAACACGCGCTACCGCGACAAGATGGACGAGATCACGGCCAAGACGGACGCCAAGGGCCAGTTCTCCGTGACCTGGCCGCAGGCCGGCATGTACTGGCTCGAAGCCAACACCAAGGACAGCAAGACGTCGGTCCCGCAGGCCAAGGAGCGGCGCCTGAGCTATGCCGCTACCTTGGAAGTGATGCCCTGAACACGCCCGCCAAGGTCGCGACCGCGCGGCCTTCCTTCGCCGCCCGTTGGGCGAGCGGCTACGCCGATGCCGCGCTGCCGCGCCGCGCCGATCCTGCCAGCCTTCAGGCGATCGGCGGGCGCACGATGGGCACGACCTGGTCGCTGCGCTTCGACAACCCGAAGATGATCGAGCTCGGCGCAGTCCGGCATGCCGTGCAAGCCGCGCTCGACCGCGTGATCGCCCAGATGAGCACCTGGGACCCGGGCTCGGACATCTGCCGCTTCAACGGCGCGATCGCCGGCAGCCGTCATTCGCTGGCGCCGGAATTCGCCGAAGTGCTGGGCTGCGCATTGCATTGGGCCGCGGCAAGTGGCGGCGCGATCGATCCCAGCGTCGGGCCCTTGATCTCGCTGTGGGGGTTCGGAGCACAAGCCTGCACCTCTGGGACGCCCCCCTCCCCGGCCGATCTCGCGCAAGCCCGGGCGCGGGTCGACTGGGAGCGGCTCGACTTCGATCCTGGAACCCAATCGATCCTGCAGCCGGGCGGCACTGCGCTCGATCTCTCGGGGGTGGCCAAGGGGTTCGCAGTCGATCACGTGGCCGAGGCGTTACGTGCCCTCGGCCTCGAGGACTTCATCGTCGAAGTCGGCGGCGAGCTGCGCGGCGCCGGCCACCGCCCCGGCGGCGCTCCCTGGCGAGTCCAGGTCGACGCGCCTAACGACCGCCCGGCGGTCGTCGCGCTTTCCAACCTGGCCATCGCCACCTCGGGCGACCGCTGGCACACGCACGAACACGCCGGCCGGCGCTGGTCGCACACCATCGATCCGCGCAGCGGCGAGCCGCCTCGCCACGCGTTGGCCTCGGTGACGGTGCTGCACCGCGAATGCATGCACGCCGATGCGCTGGCGACCGTTCTGACGGTGCTGGGGCCCGACGAGGGCCTGGCATTCGCCGAGCGCCACGCGGCCCCGGCTCTGTTCGTCTGTCACGAAGGCGCGCAGCCCCGGGTCCTGGCCACCAGCCACTGGCCCGCGCACAGCTCATGACCGAGGCGGTCTTGCGCGCGCTGGCGGCCGGCGCGACGATGTGCGCCTATGCGGCAATGTGCCTCGCCGTGTACCGGCGAGAGCGCGGTCGTCGACGGGTTGCAGCGCGCACGGCCGCTGCCCTGGCAGGCGACGGCAGCTCGCAAGCCGCCCTGGTGCTCTTCGCGAGCCAGACCGGCCAGGCCGAGGCCCTGGCCTGGCAAACCGCCGGTTGGCTGCGCGACGCCGGAAAGCCGGTGCGCGTGATCCCGCTCAACCAGGCCGATGCGCAGACGCTTCGAGGCGCGGGCTCAGCCCTCTTCGTTGCCAGTACCTACGGCGAAGGCGACGCGCCCGACGGCGCCAGCGTGTTCGCGGCGGACGTGATGCGCGCCGGCATGGATCTCTCTTCGCTGCGCTACGCCGTGCTCGCGCTGGGCGATCGCCAATACGCCAACTTCTGCGGCTTCGGCCGGGCGCTCGACGAGTGGCTTCATTCGACGGGCGCCACGCGAACCTTCGAGCGCATCGAGGTCGACAACGGCAACCCTGCCGCCCTGGCCCGGTGGCAGACGCTGTGCGGCGGGGCCGACGCGCTGTCGACAACGCCCGGCCATGACGGCACGCCCCTCCCATGGCGACTCCACGCGCGGGAATTGCTGAACGCCGGAAGCGCCGGCGCGCCCGTGTACCACCTCGCGTTCGAACCGCCCGCCGGGCAATCGGCACAGTGGGAATCCGGGGACATCGCCCAGATCACGCTGGCAAGCGATCCCGGCCGCCCGCGCGACTATTCGATCGCCTCGATCCCGGCCGATGGCCAGCTCCACCTGCTGGTACGCCAGGAACGGCACCCCGACGGAACGCTCGGCGCCGCTTCCGGCCTGCTGAGTTCGACGCTGGCGATCGGCGATCGCATCGCGCTGCGCCTGCGGCCGCACCGCAACTTTCGCCTCGAGGCCAACGCCCAGCGGCCCCTGATCCTCGTCGGCAACGGCACGGGGCTGGCGGGCTTGCGCGGCCACCTGCGTGCCCGCGCCGAGGCCGGGCAGCACGACAACTGGCTGGTGTTCGGCGAGCGCAATGCGCGGCACGACTTTCTCTACCGCCAGGAGATCGAGGCATGGCAGGCCTCGGGCGCGCTGCGCCGTCTCGACATGGTGTTCTCGCGCGACCAAGCCCAGCGCCAGTACGTGCAGCATCGCCTGCTGCAGGCCTCCGAGGAGGTGCAGGCCTGGCTGGCGCGAGGTGCCGCCGTGTACGTCTGCGGCAGCCTGCAGGGCATGGCCTCGGGCGTCGACGCAGCACTGCGCCAGATCGCCGGCGAGGCCTCCATGCGCGAACTCAACGCCACCGGGCGTTATCGGCGCGACGTGTACTGAAGCGCCTTGGCCAACGCTTCCAGTGGCCGCCTGGCAACGGATCTGGGAGAGATTTTGGCATCACGGCCTGCAAAACGTTAACAATGGTATTGAGATTCATTATCATCCACGCCGATCTCGCCTTTGTTCGCGACTCAGCTCACCCAGCCAATCCCCATCGCCCCACCCGGGCGCCCACAGGGACCAGCCAGACGAGTTCTCACACAGCCCTTTCCGGAGAACCCTTCATGGCCTACATCAAGAGCCGCAAGCACGCCGTCGCACGTGCCTTGCCGCCGCTCGGCAGCGCTGCCGCCGCCACACTCATGGCGCTCACCACGCTGCCCGCCTCTGCGCAGACGACCACCAGCACCCTCAAGGAGGTGCGCGTCGACGGCGCCTCGGCCGACTACAAGGCCGACACTTCGGCCAACCCCAAGTTCACCGCACCGC
Organism: Variovorax sp. Soil_C_12; assembly: GCF_057657375.1. NCBI lineage: Bacteria > Pseudomonadati > Pseudomonadota > Betaproteobacteria > Burkholderiales > Comamonadaceae > Variovorax > Variovorax sp. Soil_C_12. Next base: position 329,632 of record NZ_JBDGIO010000003.1, read on the forward strand.
TGGTCGACACGCCGCAGACCATCTCGGTCGTCCGCGAGCAGATCATTCGCGAACAGGGCGCCACCACCCTGACCGAGGCGCTGCGCAACATCCCGGGGGCGGGCACCTTCTTCCTCGGCGAGAACGGCAACACCAGCACCGGCGACACGATCTTCATGCGCGGCTTCGACACCTCGAGCAGCATCTTCGTCGACGGCATCCGCGACCTGGGCTCGGTCTCGCGCGACGTGTTCAACGTCGAGCAGGTCGAGGTGGTCAAGGGCCCGGCCAGCACCGACGTGGGACGCACGTCGCCCACCGGCTATATCAACCTCATCACCAAGAAGCCGCGCCTCGAGGACAGCTTTGCGGGCTCGGTGAGCTTCGGCAGCGCCGACTACGCGCGCACCAGCATCGACTGGAACAAGATGATCAGCGCGGCGGACGGCTCCGGCACGGCCTTCCGCCTCAACGCGGTGGCACAGGACGGCGGCGTCGCCGGCCGCGACTTCGTGAAGAACAAGCGCTGGGCGATTGCACCCTCGCTGGCCATCGGCCTGAACACGCCGACGCGCATCTTCCTCGACTACGTGCACGTCAAGCAGGACAACGTTCCGGACGGGGGCGTTCCGACCATCGGCCTGCCGGGCTACTCCAACCCCGATCCGCTGGCACTCGGCGCGCGCCGCCGCACCTTCCTGAACTTCGCGTCGCCCGTCGACTCGAGCAACTTCTACGGCACGCGCTCGGACTTCGACAACGTGACGTCGGACATGTTCACCGCTCGGGTCGAGCACGACATCTCGCCGAACGTCACGCTGCGCAACACCACGCGCTTCGGCAGGACCACGCAGGACTACTTGCTCACCTCGTTCGTGCTGGGCGGCCTTGCAGCCAACGGGACCGTGCCCGCGGCCAATACGGGCTTCCTGGCCACGCCGAACCCGAGCCTGCCTGCCACCTGGACCTTCCGGCGCAGCTCGCCGACCAACAAGGACCAAGAGAACAAGATCTTCGTGAATCAGACCAACGTGACCGCCAAGATCGACACGGGCGGCATCAGCCACTCGATCAGTGCGGGTCTCGAACTGCTGCGGGAAGAACAGAACAACCTCAACTTCTTCGCGCCAGGCTTCGCCAGCGTCAACACGACCTTCGCACCCGCGGGCTCCTGGCCGGATGCGAACCTGTACAACCCGAACCCCGACGTCGTCGGCTACAACCGCCTGCGCAACGGCACGGGCTCCAACGGCAGGACCGACACCGTCGGCCTGTATGCGTTCGACACCATCAAGCTCAACGAGCAGTGGCAGATCACCGGCGGCCTGCGCTACGACCACTACAGCACCGACTTCAACTCGACCGCGCTGGCGCTGCCGTCGCGGGCGATCACGCCGACCAGCCTGTCGGTGTCGGACGGGCTGTTCACGGGCAAGCTGGGCGTCGTCTACAAGCCGGCCGAGAATGGCAGCGTCTACGCCGCCTACGGGACGGCCGCGCAACCTCCGGGCGGCGCCAACTTCGCGCTGGCAGCGGCCGGTACCGGCAACAACGCCGGACGCACCGACTTCTTGCCGCAGAAGGCCAAGACCTATGAAGTGGGCACCAAGTGGGACGTGCTGAACAAGCGCCTGGCGCTGACCGCAGCGCTCTACCGCACGGAGGTGCGCAACGAGGTGGTCCAGGATCCGACCAACGCCGCCGTCTTCACGCAGACCGGCAAGAAGCGCGTGCAAGGCATCGAGCTGGGTGCGGCCGGCGCGATCACCGACAACTGGGGCGTGAGCGCAGGTTTCACGACCATGAACACCAAGGTCGACGGCTCCACCAATTCGCAGGACCAGATCACGGTGGTCCCCTACACGCCGAAGCGGGCGTTCACGGCGTGGACGACCTACCAATTTCCCTTCGGCCTGACGATCGGCGGCGGCGCCCGCTACAACGGCAAGCTGACCAAGGGCTTCGACGGCGCCGTGGGCACCCCGGCCTACACCGAATCGTATTGGGTGTTCGACGCGATGGCGTCTTATCGCGTCAGCAAGAACGTCGAGATCCAGCTGAACATCTACAACCTGTTCGACAAGGAGTACGTGGCGGCGATCAACAAGAGCGGCTATCGCTACTCGCCCGGCATCCCGCGTTCCGGGCGAATCACGGCCAACTTCACGTTCTGATGCGAGCGCCGCGTCGCCGCCCGCGCGATGCGACACTCGAGCCCCGGCCCCTTTGCCGGGGCTTTTTTCATTGAGAGAGCTCCACAAATGATGCTGCATGTGCCCAATGTCCTCAGCGCGGAACAGGTGTGCGACATCCGCGCAGCGCTCGACGGCACCGACTGGGTCGATGGCCGCGAAACCGCCGGCAAACAAGGCGCGCAGGTCAAGCGCAACCGGCAATTGCCGGAGCACTCCGCGGTGGGGCGCGAACTCGGCAAGACGATCCTGCAGGCGTTGGCCCGCCACCCGCTCTTCTTCTCGGCCGCGTTGCCGCTGCGCTTCGTGCCACCGCTGTTCAACCGCTACGAAGGCGGAGAGCACTACGGGCTTCACGTCGACGGATCGGTGCGTTCCGTGCCGGGCACGGGCGAGCAGTTGCGCACCGATCTCTCCTGCACCCTCTTCCTGTGCGATCCGGACGACTATGAAGGCGGCGAGCTGGAGGTCGTCGACACCTACGGCGCGCACGAGGTCAAGCTTCCTGCCGGCGACCTGATCCTCTATCCCTCGAGCAGCCTGCACCGCGTACACCCCGTGACCCACGGCGCCCGCACCTGCGCGTTCTTCTGGGTCCAGAGCATGGTGCGCGACGACGGCCAGCGGGCCATGCTGTTCGAGCTCGACCAGAACATCCTCAGGCTGCGCGGACGGATCGGCGAGTGCGAGGAGACGGTGGCGCTGACGGGCCACTATCACAACCTGCTGCGCCTCTGGGCCGAAGTTTGAGACTGGCCGCCGCCGCTGCAAAACCCCATTGGCCATAGTTGTTGCAAATGCGAGGGATTCGTATTTATAATCACGACTCCTATCACCAGCCAGCCAGACTGCCGCCCCACCGCCATGATCGTTTGCGTATGTCGCCGAGTGTCAGACCGCGAAATCGCGCGCCACGTGCGGGCGGGGATGACTTTCGACGAAGTGCAATTCGAGCTCGGCGTCGCCACCCAGTGCGGCCAATGCGAGAGCTGCGCACGCGACGTGGTCGCGCAGTGCAGTGCCTCCCACCCGATCGCCGCGTTGAGCCGCGAATCGGAGCCGAGTTCGATCCAGCTCGCCAGCGCCATCACGGAAAGCAGGGCATGGAACTCTTCTCGGCACTCGGCATCAGCCTGATCGTCGTCACAGGCTCGGCCTGGTGGATTTTTCGCAAGTAAGTAGACAGCCGGCGGTTTGCTGCATCCGGCACCTTTGAAGGTGTCCGGCACTCGAATGTTTGATCGTGTCTGACCGCTTCTATTCGCCGCCCCCCTCCGTTCTGGGCCTGTCGCGCAACGCGCTTATTGCGAGCGGCGTGGTGCTCTTCCACGTCGCGGCGCTCTGGGCGCTGCAAAGCGGGCTGCTGCGGCGGGCCGCCGAGGTGGTCATTCCAGTGGAAATCCTGAGCGAGTTCATCGAGCCGCCCAAGCCGAAGGAGTTGCCGCCGCCACCGCCTCCTCCGCCGCCGCCGAAGCCCCAGGTCACGAAGGCCCCGCCCCCGCCGCGGCCGCAGGCGATTCGCGAGCCCAAGCCTACGCCGGCACCGAACGCCCCCACCGGGACGGTCGAACCGCCCCCACCGCCGGCCCCCATTGCGCCGCCCGCGCCTCCGGCACCGCCGGCTCCGCCCCCCGCGCCGCCGGCGCCGCCGTCAATCCAGTTGCCGTCCAGCGACGCTGACTACCTGCAGAACCCCAAGCCCGCGTATCCGGCCATGAGCAGGCGCCTGGGCGAACAGGGCCGGACTGTCGTTCGAGTCACCATCGGCGTCGACGGGCTGCCTAAACGCGCCACCGTCCGGACCTCCAGTGGCTTTGACCGCTTGGACGAGGCGGCGGTCGCTGCCGTCATGCGATGGCGCTACGTACCGGGCAAACGAAATGGAGTCGTTGAAGAAATGGACTTCAGCGTTCCGATCAACTGGGTTCTCAACTAATTTCTGGAGCAGCTTCGTATGGATTCCCACTTTGGCCTGATGAATGTCTGGAATCAGGGCGACTTCGTCACACGCGCCGTGGCCCTGCTTCTGATCGGCATGTCCCTCGCGTCATGGATCGTGATCCTGATCAAGGCGCTGGACGTCATCCGCTACAAGCGCCTCGCCAAGCACTCGCAGGACTTCTGGCACAGCGAAGACTTCGCCACCGCGCTGAACAAGCTCGGCAAGGACGACGGCAACCCCTTCCGCGCGCTGGCGCTGGAGGGCCGCGAGGCCGCGGCGCACCATCGCAATACCAAGGCGCATCTGCACGACGCACTCGACGTGAGCGACTGGATCACCCGTGCGCTGCGCAACGGCATCGACGAATTCACCGCGCGCCTGCAGACCGGCCTCGCGATCCTGGCTTCCGTCGGCTCGACGGCGCCGTTCATCGGGCTGTTCGGCACGGTGTGGGGCATCTATCACGCCCTGATGAGCATCGGCTCCGCCGGACAGGCCACCATCGACAAGGTGGCCGGCCCGATCGGCGAGGCGCTGATCATGACGGCACTGGGCCTTGCAGTCGCCATCCCCGCGGTGCTCGGCTACAACGCGCTGGTGCGCGGCAACAAGTTCGTGCTGACCAAGCTCAACAGCTTCGCGCACGACCTGCATGCCTACTTCGTGACCGGCGCCCGCGTGCAAAGCGGCGTCGAGGCCACCGTGGTGCCGCTCAAGAAAGGCTGAGGAACGCCATGGCTTTCGGAACCCAGGACGAACCCGACGAGGTGATGAACGAGATCAACATGACGCCGCTGGTCGACGTCATGCTGGTGCTACTGATCATCTTCATCATCACCGTACCGGTGATGAAGCACGCGGTCAACATCGACCTTCCCCGCGCCAGCAGCGAACCGGAGCAGACCAAACCGCAGAACATTTTGTTCACGGTGGCGGCCGACGGCAGCTACTACTGGAACGAGCAGAAGATCGACGACGGCGAGTTGAAGACGCGGCTGGCCGCCCAGGCCGCCAAGGATCCGCAGCCTGAGCTGCACATCCGCGGCGACAAGGCAGTGCGTTACGAGCGCGTGGCGCAGGCCATGTCGGCAGCTCGCCAGGCCGGCGTTCGCAAGATCGGGTTCATCACCGAACCCGAGCCCAGGTAGCGCCGAACCGCAAGCTCGAAAAATCGATCGCAGCGATTGACTTTTTATTGAGAATCATTATCATTCAGCTATCGTTCAGATAAAGGGATTCCAATGCAAGCCGTGCCCAACGCGTTCAGTGTCCTGAGCCATCCCTCGCTCGACCATTCGGGCGGCGGCCGCGCAAGCAGCGAGGCTCCCCGCCCTGCCACCCTGTTCGAGAGCGCGGAGCTTCTCCAGGGCGGCAAGATCGTCGGCATCATGCACAACGGCTCGTTGTACCGGCTGCAAGCCACCAAACTCGGCAAGCTGATCCTCACCAAGTAGGTTTCAGTTCGCCCCTCGCGCAAGTTTCATCGTGGGGCGACTCGAGGAGATCTGATCTCCGAAGGGTCGTTTTTTGCTAGCCAACGGCTTCTTGCCGACTAGCCAAGCTTTTTTTCCCGCCTTGAAACCCAAGTAAAACGCCGACCCGGAGGTCGGCGTTCTGCATTGGGGGCCTTGCAATCAGAGGCCGAGCGCGGCGATGCCCGCCCTGGCGATCTGGGCATCTTCGTTCGACTTGACGCCACTGACGCCGACGGCGCCGATCACCTGGCCGTCCTTGACGATCGGCACGCCCCCCTCGAGCAGGCCATTGATGCCCGGCGCCGACAGGAAGGAGGTGCGGCCGCCATTGACCATGTCCTCGTAGACCTTGCTCTCGCGCCGCCCCATGGCAGTTGTGTGAGCCTTGGCGGGCGCGATGTGCGACGAGATGGCGGCGGCACCATCCAGCCGCTGCAGCCACAGCAGGTTGCCGGCGTCATCGGCGATGGCGATGGTCACGGCCCAGTTGTTCTTGAGTGCTTCGGCTTCGGCCGCTGCGGCAATCGCCTTGACATCGGCGAGTTCGAGAAAAGACTTGGTCTTCATGGTCTTGCGAATAGTGAGCAAATGGCAAGCATAGCGCCAGCGCCTGCCTGAACGCTTACGAAACGCGGAGTGCGCTTTAGCGCCATGCCGAGGCGGGTCTTTTCCCGGTCGGGTCCTTGCACCCCCCTAGAATGACCCCAACTGCTGCATTGCAGCCAACATCAGGAGTTTCAGCAATGAACGACCGCGTCAACACCCTTGCCACTACCGTCGGCTACGGCCAGGCGCTGCCGCAAGCAGAGCGCCAGCGCGTACTGCGCAACACCTACTGGCTGCTCGCCTTGAGCCTGCTGCCCACAGTGCTGGGCGCCTGGCTGGGCGTCGCCACCGGAATCACCCGCTCCCTCAGCGGCGGCATCGGCCTGATGGTGTTCCTGGGCGGTGCCTTCGGCTTCATCTTCGCCATCGAGAAGACCAAGAACTCGGCGGCAGGCGTTCCGGTGCTGCTGGGCTTCACCTTCTTCATGGGCCTCATGCTGTCGCGGCTGATCGCGATGGTGCTGGGCTTCAAGAACGGCTCCGAGCTCATCATGACCGCCTTCGGCGGCACCGCCGGCGTGTTCTTCGTGATGGCCTCGCTGGCCACCGTGATCAAGCGCGACCTGTCGGGCATGGGCAAGTGGCTGTTTGTCGGCGCATTGGTGCTGATGATCGGCGCCGTCATCAACGTGTTCGTGGGTTCCAGCGCCGGCATGCTCGCGATCTCGGTCGCCGCGATCGGCATCTTTTCGGCCTACATGCTCTATGACCTCAAGCAGATCATGGACGGCGGCGAAACCAACTACATCAGCGCCACGCTGGCGCTCTACCTGGACATGTTCAACGTCTTCCAGAGCCTGCTGGCCCTGCTGGGCATCTTCGGCGGCGAGCGCGACTGAGCATCGTCTCGGCATTCGAAAAAAGGGCCTTCGGGCCCTTTTTTCATGCCCGTTCGAACACGGCGATCGACTCGACGTGCGCCGTGTGCGGGAACATGTTAACCACGCCCGCGAAGGTGCAGCGATAGCCCGCCTGGTGCACCAGCAGGCCGGCGTCGCGCGCCAGCGTCGAAGGATTGCAGCTCACGTAGACGATGCGCCTGGGCGGCGCCCAGCCATCCCTGGGCAGATCGTCCTGCTGGTGCAGATCGGCCAGCGCCTTGGCCAGCGCGAAAGCCCCCTCGCGAGGCGGATCCACCAGCCATTTGTCCGCTGCGCCGTCGGCCACCAGCATCGCAGGCGTCATCTCGAACAGATTGCGGGCGACAAAGCGCGTTGGGGCCAGCGCGCCCCGGCTTGGCGCCGGGCCCTGGTTGCGCACCAGGTTCTCCGTGGCCCTGGCCACCAGCGTATCGCTGCCCTCGATGCCCAGCACTTCCCGAGCACGGGTCGCGAGCGGAAGCGTGAAATTGCCCAGTCCGCAGAACCAGTCGATGACGCGCTCCTCTGGCTGCACGTCGAGCAGGCGCAAGGCGCGACTGACGAGCACACGGTTGATAGGCGCATTGACCTGGGTGAAATCGGTCGGCTTGAACGGCATCGTGACGCCGAATTCCGGCAACTGGTACGCCAGCGCCGGCCCGCCGGGCTCCAGCAGCCGCACCGTTTCGGGCCCCTTCGGCTGAAGCCACCACTGCACGCCCTCGTGTTCAGCCGCGAAGGCCTTGAGGCGTGCAATGTCCGCAGTAGACAGCGGCTCCAGGTGCCGCAACACCAGCGCGATCACGCCGAGCCCGGTGTCGTCGGGCCCATCACCGCACGCCAATTCGATCTGGGGGCAGGTGTCGCGTGCGTCCATCGATCCGATGAGCTCGCGCAGCGGCATGAGCATGGCGCTGACGCGCGCCGGCAGCACCGGGCACACCTGCATGTCGGCGAGATAGCGGCTCTTGCGTTCGTGAAAACCGATCAGCACCGTGCCCTTCTTGACCACGTGGCGCACTGACAGCCGCGCGCGATAGCGGTAGTGCCAGGCCGGGCCTTCGAGCGGCCGCAGCATGTTCTCCGGCCGCACCTTGCCCAGATGCCACAGGTTGTCCTCGAGCGCACGCTGCTTGACCGCCACCTGCGCCGCGGCGTCGAGATGCTGCATCTTGCAGCCGCCGCAGGCACCGGGGTGCAACCCGAAATGCGGACATCCCGGACGCACGCGCTGCGAGGATTCGCGGCGGATCGCGGTCACCGTGCCCTGCTCCCAGTTGTTCTTCCTGCGCTGCACCTTGAGCTGCACTTCCTCGAAGGGCAGCGCGCCCTCGATGAACACCACCATGCCGCTGGCCTTGTGTGCCACGCCTTGCGCGTCGAGGTCGAGCGACTCGACCTGCAGCCACTCATCGTCGGGCTGCTGCTGCGCCTCTTGGCTTCCTGTCGATTCCGTCATGCACGGATTGTCTCAGGGCGGCATGCCCTGCCCGGACGGATGCCTACAAGAGCGCGTCGCGCTGCACGCCCGCGCGCGCGAGCTGGCGCCGCATCTTGGCGAGGGCCTCGTTCTGGATCTGCCGCACGCGCTCGCGCGTGAGGCCCAGGCGCACGCTCAGCACTTCGAGGGTCTCCGGATCGCGGTCATGCAGACCGTAGCGCCCCTCCAGCACCTCGCGTTCGCGATCGCTCAGCGCGAGGATCCACTGATCGAGGAGCTTCTCGACCTCATGCGTCTGGGTGGTACCCGTCGGGTCGCTGTGCTCATCCTCGGAGGCCACCGTGTCGGCGAGGCTGAAGCTGTCTTCGCTGCGCTCGCTGCCGGCATCCAGCGAACGCGGCGCCTCGGCCAGCGCCATCAGGTCGGCCACGGCCTGCACCTCGCGACCCAGCAGCGCCGCCACGTCTTCCACACGCACGCCGTCGGGGCGACGCGCGATGAAGTCGGCGTCGCCCTCCAGCGTCCGCCGCGCGCGCATCACCTGCTGCAGTTCGCGCACCACGTGCACCGGGAGGCGAATCGCACGCGCCTGCATCATCGCCGCGCGCTCGATCGACTGGCGGATCCACCAGGTCGCGTAGGTCGAGAAGCGAAAGCCTCGTTCGGGCTCGAACTTGTTGATCGCGTGCATCAGGCCGAGGTTGCCCTCCTCGATCAGGTCCACGAGCGGAACGCCGCGGTTCAGGTACCCCTTCGCAATGTTCACCACGAGCCGCAGGTTGTGCTCGATCATCGACTGGCGCGCCGAGAAGTCACCGCCACGCGCGGCACAGGCAGTGCGGTATTCCTCGTCGGGCGTGAACAGCTCGGTGCGCCGGATCTCGCGCAGATAGAGCGTCAGCGAATCGCCGCCCTCGCCGCCCTCGCCGCCCAGATCGAGCGGGGCGGCTTCACGCGAAATGTCTTGCGCCGCCTCGCCGCCGGCACGCTCGGCCGCCTCGTCCGCAGGAACGGCAGGACCGAAGGCACCGAATGGAACTGCGCCGCCGTTGCCCGCCGCGCGCCGCACGATCTGAACGCGACGCCGGCGAGAGGCAGCCATGCATGGTCCTAGCGGGCGGGCAGATAGCGCGCCGGATCGACAGGCTTTCCCTGCCGGCGGATTTCGAAGTGCAGCTTCACGCGGTCCGCATCGCTGTTGCCCATCTCGGCGATCTTCTGCCCCTTCTGCACCGACTGGTCCTCCTTCACCAGCAGCGTCCGGTTATGGGCGTAAGCGGTGAGGTAGGTGTTGTTGTGCTTGAGGATGATCAGGTTGCCGTAGCCGCGCAGGCCGGCACCCGCATAGACGACGCGCCCATCGGCCGCGGCAAGCACCGAGTCGCCGGCCTTGCCGCCGATGTCGAGGCCCTTGTTCTTGGCCTCGTCGAAGCCCGCGATCAGCGAACCCTGGGCAGGCCAGATCCAGCCGACGTCTTCATCGCCCGACGCCGTAGCGGCCGGTGTCGCGGGCGACGCCGTGACGATGGATGGCGTGGGCTTGGCAGCCGCGCTCGCTGCCGCTGCGGGAGCCGGCGCTGCAGCGGCGACAGTCCCCGCACTGGGTGTGGCGGCAGCGGTCCGCGTCGCATCGGTGGCAGCGGACGCAGGCGGCACCGCCGCGGTTGCGGCCGCGCCCGCAGGCGGGATCACGCGCAGCACCTGGCCCACTTCGATCAGGTCCGGATTCTCGAGATTGTTCCAGCGCACGATATCGCGCCAGTTCTGGCCCGTCTCCGTGCCGATGCGGCGAATGGTGTCACCAGGACGAACCGCGTAGTAGCCGGGCTTGCCGTAGTTCTCGATCCCCGGCAGCGGCTTGCCCGATGCATCGGTGGTGATGGGAGGCGTGCCGGGGGCGCCCGGCGCGGCAGCAGCCGGCGCACTGATCATCGTGCCGCGGTCCTCGACCGGAACGGGCCCGCGCTTCGCGGCACACCCCGCAATCAAGAGTGCGACCAGCAGCGTCACGCCAGCAAGCCAGCCCCGATTGCCAATACCCTGCATGTGTTCTTCCTTCAAGCAATTCCCGATTTTAGGGGGACAAAGTGAACCGCCTCAAGAACGCGGCGCTCGAGTCCGCGAGCGGTCTTGTCGATCACGACGAGGGACTGTCCACCCGCCGCCGACTGCGTCGGCGCGACGATGCGGCCGCCGACGGCGAGCTGCGCGAGCCACGCCTCCGGCACTGCATCGCCGCCTGCCGCGGCGATGATGCCGGCATAGGGCGCACCCTTCGCATAGCCCACCATGCCGTCGCCGAGAAGCAGGTGCACGGTGGCCAGGCGGAAGTGGCGCAGATTGGCACGCGCGCGCTCGTGCAGGCCGCGCAGGCGCTCGATGCTGTAGACCTCCGCCGCGACATGGCTCAGCACAGCAGCCTGGTAGCCGCAGCCCGTGCCGATCTCGAGCACGCGCCCAAGCCGATCGCCAGGCTTGTTCGCGAGGGCAGGCGCGCCGAGCAGCAGCTCGATCATGCGCGCCACCACGCTGGGCTTCGAGATGGTCTGGCCCAGCCCGATCGGCAAGCTGGTGTCTTCGTAGGCCTGGTTGACCAAGGCGCTGTCGACGAAGCGATGGCGCTCGACCGTGCTCATGGCGCGCAGCACGCGCGCGTCGGCGATGCCCTGCGCGGCAAGCCGCTGGACCATGCGCGCGCGCACCGCGTCGGAGGCCATCGACGGCGTGTGATGAACGAGCGGCTTCGCAGGAACGGCCGAAGTCCGCCCACGCGTCGCCGCGGACGCGGTGGGCGTGAGCCGCACGGGAAACCCGGGCCGTTGGCTCGCCATGGTCAGGAGAGCTCGCCCAGCCGCGCCACGGTCTCGCGCCACTGCCCCAGGTGCGCGTGGTCGGTCAGGTCGATCTGTAACGGCGTCAATGCGATGTGGCCGGCAGCCGTCGCATGGAAGTCGGTGCCCTCGCCGCTGTCCTTGGCGCCGCCCGCGCCGGCGATCCAGTACATGGTCTCGCCGCGCGGGCTGTCCTGCGTGATGACCTTCTCGGCGGCATGGCGGCGCCCCAGCCTGCAGACCTTGATGGGCTTGAGCTCCTCGAAGGGCAGGTTCGGCACGTTGACGTTGAGCAGGAAGGCCGGCCCTGCGAGCATGCGCTCACGCTCGATCTGTTCGACCAGCCGCCGCGCCGCGCGCGCCGCAGCGTCGACATGCGCCCAGCCCTTCTCGATCTGGGAGAAGGCGATCGCCGGAATGCCGAAAAGGTACGCCTCCATGGCGGCGCCGACGGTGCCCGAATAGATCGTGTCGTCGCCCATGTTGGCGCCGTTGTTGATGCCGGACACCACGAGGTCGGGCCGGTAGTCGAGCAGCCCCTTGAGCGCGATGTGCACGCAATCGGCCGGCGTGCCGGTCACATAGCGAAAACCGTTGTGTGCCTTGTGCACATACAGCGGCGCCGCGAGCGTGAGCGCATTCGACTTGGCGCTGTTGTTGTGCTCGGGCGCCACCACTTCGACTTCCGCCATCTCCTTGAGCGCATCGTGCAATGCAACGATGCCGGGAGCCTGGAAGCCATCGTCGTTCGAAATCAGTATCTTCATGGCGTTGGTAGTGCGCGCGATTGTAGGCGGCGGGCGCGTCACGACAGGGACAATGCCCGCCTGCGGTCCGGCCTATCATGGCCCGGATCCGTTGCCCCAGATTCACCCAAGGAGACCCGAGCATGCACGCATGGCTCTGCGAAAACCCGACCGGCGTCGACGCGCTGACCTGGAAAGAACTACCGACCCCCACGCCCGGCCCGGGCCAGGTGCTGATCGAGATCAAGGCGGCCAGCCTGAACTTTCCCGATCTGCTGATCGTGCAGAACAAGTACCAGATCAAGCCACCGCTGCCTTTCGTGCCGGGATCCGAATATGCCGGCGTGGTCTCGGCCGTCGGCGAAGGCGTCACCCACTTGCGCGTCGGCCAGAACGTCGCCTGCCTGTCGGGCACCGGTGGCTTCGGAACCCACACCCTGGCGCCCGCGGCGCTCTGCATGCCGCTGCCCGAGGGCTTTGGCCATGTCGATGCGGCCGCTTTCATCATGATCTACGCGACCTCCTGGCACGCGCTGATGGACCGCGCACAACTCAAGCCCGGCGAAACCGTGCTGGTCCTGGGCGCGGCCGGCGGCGTCGGCACCGCCGCCATCCAGATCGCCAAAGCCGCAGGTGCCAAGGTGATTGCCGCGGCTTCGACGGACGAGAAATGCGCGCTGTGCAAATCCATCGGAGCGGACCTCACGATCAACTACACCACCCAGGCGCTTCCCAATGGCTTTCGCGATGCCGTGAAGGCCGCGACGGACGGCAAAGGTCCGGACGTGATTTACGACCCCGTGGGCGGAGAATTCGCGGAACCCGCATTCCGCTCCATCGGTTGGCGGGGGCGCTATCTGGTGGTGGGTTTCGCCTCGGGGCCGATTCCCTCGCTCCCGCTCAATTTGATGCTGCTCAAAGGCGCATCGCTGGTCGGCGTGTTCTGGGGCGATTTCGCCAAGCGCGAACCCAAGGCCAATGCCCAGATGATGGCCGAATTGGCGAAGTGGTACGGCCAAGGCAAGATCAAGCCGGTGATTGACCGCACCATGCCCATGGCAGAGCTCAAGGCCGCCTATGCGCACATGGGGTCGCGCGGGGTCAAGGGCAAGCTCGTCATGGTCAACTGAGGGCACCGTTGCCTCCATTGAAAAAGCCCGCAGCGCGGGCTTTTTCAATGGAGAGGACAAAGACCTAGCGGATCTCGAAGTCCGACAGCGATTTGCCGGCGGCCAGCGCCTCCGTGATCCAGCGCGGCTTGCGTCCACGTCCACCGGACCAGGTTTCGCCGGTCGGGCTGCGGTACTTTGCAGCGGACTTCACCGCCGCGACGGGAGCTCCGCGACGGCTGCTGCGCGCTGCGAGCTTCAAATCGGCCGCCGTCAGGCCGTATTCGGCGATCTTCTTGCGCAACTCTTCGACCACGCCCGCGCGCTCTTGATTGCGCAGCTCCTCGGCTTGCTTGCGCAATTGCGCAATCTGCTCGTCGTGCTTCTTGATCTGGGAATTGATGTCGGCAAGTGTTGAGGCCATCGGTGAAAGCTCCTCCGAATTAGGAAGTCCGAATTCTAATTCAAGTCCGAATTGCCGCAAGCGCGGCCGGCCCCAAAAAAAACGCCGGTCGATTGACCGGCGCTTTTCATCAAAGGATTTTGGGGTGGCTGATGGGACTCGAACCCACGACGACCAGAATCACAATCTGGGACTCTACCAACTGAGCTACAGCCACCGCAGAGCCCGCAATTGTAGCCGGAAAAAACTAGCGCCCGACGACGATGCCCGCATCGACCGGTTTCGGCACCAGAATCTCAGCCTTGAACCGGCTCTTCAGCAGTTCGTAGTAGGCAGCGGCTTCCGCCGCGGCCGTGGTCATTGCGACCTGCTGGGTTTCCTGCTGCGCCGCCTCAGGTGCAGGCGGCGTGCGCGGCACGGCCTTGTTGACGCGAACGACGGCATAGCCTTGCGCGCCCAGATCCACACCCACCAGCGAGGGCAGCTTGGCCGGGTCGGCGCGCAACGCACTCTCGATGATCGGCGTGGGCTGCGACTGCGCGTCGAGCCGGGAAACCGTCACCGCCGCGCCGAAGTTCGCGCCGGCCGCGTTCGATTGCCACGCCGCGAGCTTGGCCTCGCCTTCGGTCTTGGCCAGCGCTCCCGCGCGCTCGGCGACGAGCTGTGTGCGAACCTTGTCCTTGACCTCGTCGAAAGGCTGCGCCCGTGCCGGCGAGTGCTGTGTCACCCGTCCGGATGCGAGCTGATTGGGGCCGATCTCGATCGCCTCCGTGTTGTGCTTGCGCTCAAGGGAATCGGCGGCAAACAGGGCGCTCAGGAAATTGCGGCTGGCCAGGGCGCCCGTCGCGCCGGGCGCCGGCGTGCGCGCCACCTTGTCCGCAGTCCGGACCGTGAGCTTCAGCTTGTCGGCCGCCGGCTTCAGGCTGTCCGGCTGCTGATAGACCGCATCGGTGAAGGTCTCCGCCGCCTTGGCGAACTCCTGCGTGGCCTGTTGGCCGCGGACCTCGTCCTCGATCTTCGCGCGCACCTGCTCGAAGGGCGCCACCACGCCCGGCTTGATGTCGTTGAGCTGGATGACGTGGTAGCCGAACTCGGACTCGACCACGTCGCTGACTTCGCCCTTCTTGAGCGCGAACATCGCATCCTCGAACGGCTTCACCATCGCGCCGCGCGTCACGAAGTCGAGATCGCCGCCCTTCTCCGCCGAGCCCGGGTCCTGCGAATTCTTGCGCGCGAGCTCGGCGAAGCTGCCCGGCGCCTTCTTGATCTCGGCCAGCAATTGCTGCGCCTTCTCGCGCGCCTTTTCACGCTCTGCGGCAGGAGCTCCCGAGGGGGCGGTGATCAGGATGTGGCTGGCACGCCGTTCCTCCTTCGTGCCGAAGCGCTCCTTGTTCTGTTCGTAGTAGGTCCGCAGGTCAGCTTCGTTGACGGCGATGTTCTTCTTGGCAGCGTCGAGATCCAGCACGAGGTATTCGATGCTCGCCTGCTCCGGCACCTGGAACTGCGCAACGTGCTGCTTGTAGTAAGCCTCCAGATCCGCATCGCTCACATTGACCTTCGCCGCGAACTCGCCGGGGGCGAAACGCGCGACCTGGATCTCGCGCCGGTCATAGAAGGCATTGAGCGTCGCGGCGGCCTGCGCCGGCGCTGCGAAGGCCGTGTCCGCGATGCCCTTCAGCACCTGCTGGCGCGTCATCTGCGCAGCGAGCGCGGCCTGGTGCTGCTCGGGTGTCATGCCCGTGGCGCGCAGGAAGAGCTCGCGGTCGAACTGGCGCTTGCCATCCTTGACGACCACGAAGCTGGCCAGCCCCGGGTCGTTCTGGAAGATCTCCAGCTGCCGCTGCTCCGTCACGACAAAGTGATCCTGCGCCGCGGCGGCCGCCAGTACGCGGTCGCGCACCATGCGCTCCAGCGTCGCGAAGCGTTCCGTATCGGTATCGAACATCGCCGCATCCACGTCCGGCCTTTGCTGGCGAATGCGATCGATGTCGTTGCGATGCTGCGCGTCCCAATCCGGACGTCGAATGCTCTCGCCCGCCACGCTGGCGACCTTCTCGCCCTTGTCGCCCGAACCGCTGTAGCGATCCAGCACGCCGACCACCACGAAAGACGGCACGATCAACAGGAACAAGACGACCATCAGGACTTTGTTGTGCTGTCGGATGAAATCGAACATGGATGGGTGTCTCTGTAGCGAAAAACAAAAAAGGCGAACTGCTTGTTCGCCTTTGCATCGGTTGGTGGGTGCTGAGGGGTTCGAACCCCCGACCTACGCCTTGTAAGGGCGCCGCTCTACCAGCTGAGCTAAGCACCCAACCGGAAACCGTTCATCAGTTCAGCGCGTCTTTCAGCGCCTTGCCGGGACGGAACTTCGGGATCTTGGCGGCCTTGATTTTAATCGCGTCGCCGGTGCGTGGATTGCGACCCGTGCGCGCAGCGCGTTTGCCCACAGCGAAAGTACCGAAACCGACGAGCGAGACCGAGCCGCCCTTTTTGAGCGTCGTACGAATGGCGCCGATCGTCGATTCCAGGGCACGCGTGGCGGCGGCTTTGGAGATGTCGGCGTTTTTTGCGATGTGCTCAATCAGTTCGGTTTTGTTCACAAGGACCCCTTGTAGGAAAAGATAGTTGATCGGGTAGCGTCAGAAGCGGTGCCGGCCCCGTGACGATGCCACGGGGTCCGATGAAGAAAAAAGGATGGCAGTTCTGACGCGCCGGCAGCGCACTGCCGAGAAGGATTACAACCACTGGTCCACAGGGTGTCAATATGACACTCACCCGTGCAATCCAGCGAGGACCGCGATTCTAGTGGGGTTTCGCGCCGGTCCTCTTTCCGGCGCTTGGCGCTCAGAGCGCCTGCGCGATCGCGCGGCCCAGGTCGGCCGTATTCGCATTGCCGCCGATGTCCGGCGTGCGCGGCGCCCCGCTCGCCGGTGCCAGGACCTTCTCGATCGCAGCCAGGATCGCATCGTGCGCGTTCTTGTGGCCCAGGAACTCGAGCATCATGGCCCCGCACCAGATCTGGCCGATCGGATTGGCGATGCCCTTGCCCGCGATGTCGGGCGCCGAACCGTGCACCGGCTCGAACAGCGAGGGCGTGGTGCGGTCCGGGTTCAGATTGGCGCTCGGCGCGATGCCGATGGTGCCGGTGCAGGCCGGGCCCAGGTCGGAGAGGATGTCGCCGAACAGGTTGCTGGCCACCACCACGTCGAAGAAGTCGGGACGCTGCACGAAGTGCGCCGTCAGGATGTCGATGTGGAACTTGTCGAGCTTGACGCCCGGATAGCTTTTCGCCATCTCGGCCACGCGCTCGTCCCAGTACGGCATCGTGATCGAGATGCCGTTGGACTTGGTCGCACTGGTCAGGTGCTTCTTCGGCCGCGACTGCGCCAGCTCGAAGGCGAACTTGAGGACGCGGTCAACGCCGGTGCGCGACATCACCGTCTCCTGGATGACGATCTCGCGCGCGGTGCCTTCGTACATGCGCCCGCCGATGCTCGAGTACTCGCCCTCGGTGTTCTCCCGCACGATGTACATGTCGATCTCGCCGGGCTGCCGCAGCGTGCCGTCGCGCCGCACCACCGGCGCGATGATGCCGGGCATCAGGCGCGCCGGCCGCAGGTTGATGTACTGGTCGAACTCGCGGCGGAACAGCAGCAGCGAACCCCAGAGCGAGACATGATCCGGAATCTTCTCGGGCCAGCCCACGGCGCCGAAGTAGATCGCGTCGTGGCCGCCGATCTGCTCCTTCCAGTCGTCCGGCAGCATCTTGCCGTGCTTCTCGCAGTAGTCCCAGCTGGAGAAATCGAAGTGGTCGAAATGCAGGTCGATGCCGAACTTGCGGGCCGCGGCATCGAGCACCTGCAGTCCCTCGGGCATGGTTTCCTTGCCGATGCCGTCGCCGGCGATGACTGCGATGCGGTGCTTGCTCATGGTCTCTGTCCTTGGTCTGTGTACTGGAGAAAGAAAGGCAGCGCCTCGGCCAGCAGCTCGCTCGGCGCCTCTTCGGGAACGTAGTGGCCGCAGGGCAGCGCGCCGCCCGACACCTCGAGGGCGCGCTCGCGCCACAGCGCGAGCACATCGAAGCAGCGGCCGACCACGCCATGCTCGCCCCACAGCACGCGCAGCGGCTGGGCGAGCTTGCGGCCGGCGGCGACGTCCGCGCGATCGTGCTCGAGATCGATGCTCGCCGACGCGCGGTAGTCCTCGCACAGAGCCTGCGCCGTGCCCTCGATCGCGAGGCAGCGCTCGTACTCGGCCAGGGCGTCGGGGGCGAAGGGTGCCAGCCCCGCATGACGCCCGCCCATGACGCTGCGCACATAGCGCACCGGGTCGGCATCGATCAATGCCTCGGGCAAGGGGGGCGGCTGGATCAGGAAGAACCAGTGCCAGTAGGCGCGCGCAAAGGCTTCCGTGGTGTTCTCGTACATCGCGAGCGTGGGCGCGATGTCCAGCAGCATGAGGCGCTCGACTGCAGAGGGATGGTCCGCCGCCAGCCGATGGGCCACGCGCGCGCCGCGGTCATGCGCGAGCACGCCGAAGCGGTCGAAGCCGTGGTGCTGCATGGCGGCCAGCGCATCGAGCGCCATCTCCCGCTTGCTGTAGCGCACATGCTGCGCATCGGCCGCCGGGCGCCCCGAGTCGCCATAGCCGCGCAGATCGATCGCGATGACGGTGAAGTGCTCCGCCAGCGCCGGCGCCGTGCGATGCCAGATGGCATGCGTCTGCGGATGGCCGTGCAGCAGGAGCAAGGGCGCGCCACGCCCGCCGATCCGGCCATGCACGCGGACGCCGTCGCGCGACAAATCGAAGTTGGAGAAGAAGGTGAACACAGCGGAATTGTGCGTTGCGCCCCGCGCCGGAGCAAGCAACAATGAGCCAATTGATACTTTCCAAAATGGCAGCAATGGATCGCGCAGATCTCGAACTCGTGACAGCCATCCGCGACCGCGGCAGCCTCGCAGGGGCGGCGGCGGTGCTGGACGTCGTGCCCTCCGTCGTCACCAAGCGCCTGGGGGCGCTCGAGGCGCGGCTCGGGCAGCGCCTGTTCGATCGCACCACGCGCCGGCTCAGCGCTACCGCCGAGGGCGAAACGGTGTGCCTGCATGCCCAGTCCCTGCTGCAGGGCTTCGCGGCTCTGGAGAACGAGCTCGGCGAGCGGCAGAACGAACTGGCGGGCTCGATCCGGCTGGCCGCGACCTTCGGCTTCGGCCGACGCTGGCTCGGCCCGGCGCTGGCAAGCTTCCAGGCCCGCCACCCGGCGCTGCAGATCCAGCTGCAGCTGACCGAGCAGTTGCCCGAGCTCGGCGCGGAAGGCTACGACGGCGCTGTCTGGCTGTGGCCGGTGCAGCGCCGCCATGCGGGCGATTGGGTCACGCGCCGCATCGCACGCAACCAGCGCGTGCTCGCGGCTGCGCCCGCCTACCTCGAGCGGCGAGGCCGCCCTGCCGACCTCGCCGCGCTGGCAACGCACGACTGCCTGGTGGCACGCGAGAACGGCGGCGAGGCGGGCGATCGCGATGCCACGCTCTGGTCGCTGCGCAGCGCCAGGGACGGCAGCATTGCGCGGGTGCGCGTGCGCGGCCCGCTCGCCAGCAATTCGGGCGAGCTCGTGCGCGACTGGTGCCTGGACGGCCACGGCATCATGCTGCGAAGCCTGTGGGACATCGCGCCACAAGTGGCGTCGGGCGAGCTGGTGCAGTTGCTGCCGCAGTACGCGATGCCGGACGCCGACATCCAGTGGGTCGCCCCCTGGCGCCCCAAGACGCCGCGGCGCGTGCGCGCGCTGGTCGATTTCCTGCTCGAAGGCTTTCGCAGCGAGCCGTGGAAGCCTGCGGCCCGCCGCGCTCGCTGAGCAGGGGCCGGTTCAGCGCTCGCCGCGCACCACCAGGCTCACGCCCGCGGCCGTCAATGCGATGCCCACCAGCGTCGGCACGGTGATCGGCTCGGCAAACAGGAGCCAGGCCATCAGCGCCGTGCAGGGCGGCACGAGGTACAGGAGGCTGGTCACCGCCGTCGCGGTCCCGCGCTGGATCAACATGTAGAGCAGCGAGCTGCCACCCAGCGACAGTGCCAGCACCGACCAGGCCATGGCGCCGCCGGAGTGCAGGTTCCACTGGATGCTGTCGGCCTCCAGGGCCGCGAAGGGCAGCGTGGCCAGCAAGGCGGCGGCGAGCTGGATCGCGCCCGCGATACGCACATCGCAAGGCGCGACGAAGCGCTTCTGATACAGCGTTCCGGATGTGATGGAAATGAGCGCCATCAGCGCCAGCCCCATCGTGAGCGCATTCACCTCCCCGCCCTGTCCCAGCTTGCGCAGCACCACCAGCACCAGCCCGGCGAAGCCCAGCGCAAGGCCGGCCCATTGGCGGCGCGAAATCGAGCCACCGCGCATCGACAGCCACACGGCCGTGAGCACGGGCTGTACGCCGACCAGCAAGGCGATCAGCCCCGAGCCCATGCCGGCCCGGACCGCGGCCCACACGCCGCCGAGGTAGCCCGCCTGCATCAGGATGCCGGTGACCGCGAGATGCGCCCACTGCGCGCGCTCGCGCGGCCAGCGCACGCGCGCCGCCCACACCCAGACCAGAAAGCACAGCACCGACAGCGCATAGCGCACGGCGAGGAACTTGAGCGGCGGCGCATAGGGCATGCCGTAGCGCGCCACGATGAAGCCGGTGCTCCAGATCAGCACGAAGACCGCGGGCATGGCCCGCACCCATCCGGACGCCGCCGGTACCGCAGCCGCCGTCATTTGGCCCGGGCCCGGATCTCCGGTATGGCCTTCTGGAGGTAGTAGACCATCGACCAGACCGTGAGCACGGCCGAGATCCAGATCAGCCACTGCCCCCAGGTGCCGGTGTCGATCACGCCGAACAGGAGGCCGTCGAAAAGCAGGAAGGGGATCGCCACCATCTGCACCACGGTCTTGATCTTGCCGATCATGTGGACCGCCACGCTCTTGCCGGCGCCGATCTGCGCCATCCATTCGCGCAGGGCGGAGATGGCGATCTCGCGGCCGATGATGATGAGCGCCACGAACACGTCGGCGCGGTTCAGGTGCACCAGCACCAGCAGCGAGGCGCACACCAGGAACTTGTCGGCCACCGGATCGAGGAAGGCACCGAAGGCCGAGGTCTGGTTGAGCCGCCGGGCGAGAAAGCCGTCGAGCCAGTCGGTGGCGGCAAACACGATGAACATCACCGTGGCCACGAGGTTGCGCATGGGCTCGCTCAGGGGCAGGTAGAACACCCCCACGATCAGCGGAATCGCGACGATGCGCGTCCACGTCATGATGGTCGGAAGCGTCCAGAACATGAAGGCGAGTATATGGCCCGCCCCACGCTTGTCCGCTTGGCGATCCTAGTGAAGCGCCCGGTAGATTTCTTCCGCCAACTCGAACGCGATGCCGTCGACCGAGGCAATGTCTTCGACGCTTGCAGCCGCCACGCCGCGGATCCCGCCGAAGCGTTGCAGCAGGCGCGCCCGCCGCTTGGGTCCGATGCCGGGAATGTCCTCCAGCTGGCTGCCGCCCACGCGCACCTTGGCCCGCT
Organism: Variovorax sp. Soil_C_12; assembly: GCF_057657375.1. Classification (NCBI taxonomy): domain Bacteria; kingdom Pseudomonadati; phylum Pseudomonadota; class Betaproteobacteria; order Burkholderiales; family Comamonadaceae; genus Variovorax; species Variovorax sp. Soil_C_12. The sequence goes on from NZ_JBDGIO010000003.1 coordinate 350,769, forward strand.
TCGCGCGCATGCCGGTGATGGCGAAGCGATGCGCCTCGTCGCGGATCTGCGCAACGAGCATCAGGGCCGCCGAGTCGCGGCCGAGGTAGACCTTGTCGCGGCCGTCGGCGAAGACCAGTTCCTCCAGGCCGACCTTGCGGCCTTCGCCCTTCTCGACACCGATGATCAGCGACAACGGCAGGCCCAGCTCGCTGAACACCTCGCGCGCCATCGACACCTGGCCCTTGCCGCCGTCGACCAGCACCAGGTCCGGCATGCGCGCGCCGCGCGTACCGGGCCGGGCATCGCTGCCGGCGCCGGCCGCGTCGCCCGCGGGCGGCGCGTCGGTCTCCGCCGCCATCGCCTCGGCCAGCTTGCCGTAGCGGCGATGCAGCACCTGGCGCATCGCCGCGTAGTCGTCGCCGGGCGTGATGCCGTCGATGTTGTAGCGCCGGTACTCGCGGTTCTGCATCGCGTGATGCTCGAAGACCACGCAGGAGGCCTGCGTGGCCTCGCCCGCCGTGTGCGAGATGTCGAAGCACTCGACGCGGAAGTTGTCGAGCTCGTCGGGCGCCAGCTCCAGCGCGTCCACCAGCGCGCGCGTGCGCGCCTGCTGCGAGCCTTCCTCGGCCAGCAGCCGCGCGAGCTGCAGGCCCGCGTTGGTCAGCGCCATCTCCAGCCAGTGCCGGCGCTGCTCGCGCGGCTGGAACACGGCCGTCACTCGCGTGCCGGCCTGCTGCGAGATGGCCTCGATCAGCTCGCGGCCCACCAGCTCGCTCAGCACCAGCGTGGGCGGCACCGGCACGTCGATGTAGTGCTGGGCGATGAAGGCCTCGAGCACCTGGACCTCGACCGATCCGGCGAAGGCGCCGGCGGCCTCTTCGCCTTCGACATCCTGCGTGCCGTACTGGATCTGCGTCGCGTCTTCCACGTGAACCGGAAAGTAGGCGCGGTCGCCCAGGTGCCGGCCGCCGCGCACCATCGCCAGATTGACGCAGGCCTTGCCGCCCTGCACCTTCACGGCAAGGATGTCCACGTCCTTGTCGGAGGCGATCTCGACCGACTGCTGGTGCAGCACACGCGACAGCGCCGACATCTGGTTGCGCAGCTCGGCCGCCTGCTCGAACTCCAGCTTCTCGGCATGCGCCGTCATGCGGGCCTCGAGCTGGGACAGCACCGCCTGCGTGTCGCCCATCAGGAAGGCCTCGGCGTTGGCCACGTCCTGCGCATAGGCCTCGGGCGTGATGTAGCCCACGCAGGGCCCGGTGCAGCGCTTGATCTGGTAGAGCAGGCAGGGCCGGGTGCGGTTGGCGTACACCGTGTCCTCGCAGGTGCGCAGCTTGAAGACCTTCTGCAGCAGTTGGATCGATTCCTTCACCGCCCAGGCGCTCGGATACGGGCCGAAGTAGCGGTGCTTGCGGTCCACCGAACCGCGGTAGTACGCCAGGCGTGGAAAGCTGTGCGACGCGATCTTGAGATAGGGGTAGCTCTTGTCGTCCCGGAACAGGATGTTGTAGCGGGGTTTGAGCGTCTTGATCAGGTTGTTCTCGAGCAGCAGCGCCTCGGCCTCGGAGCGCACCACGGTGGTCTCCATGCGGGCGATCTTCGAGATCATGTGGCCGATGCGCGTGCCGGCGTGGTTCTTCTGGAAATAGTTGGCAACGCGCTTCTTCAGGTTGCGCGCCTTGCCCACGTAGAGCACCGCGCCCGTGGCATCGAAATAGCGGTAGACGCCGGGCAGTTGCGGCAGCGCCGCGACCTCGCTGAGCAGTTGATCGGAATGCGTGTCTGACATCGGGCGCTATTGTGCTGGCGCGATCCTGCGCGGGTCGCCGGGGAACGGGCTGTAGAGTATCCCGCGATGCGCTGGGACATTTTCTGCAAGGTCATCGACAACCATGGCGACGTCGGCGTGTGCTGGCGCCTGGCGTGCGGGCTCGCGGCCGCGGGCGACACGGTGCGGCTGTGGATCGACGACGCGTCGGCGCTGGCGTGGATGGCGCCGCAGGGCCATCCGGGTGTCCACGTGGTCGCCTGGACCGCCGCCGGCGCCGCGCAGGAGGCCGCCGCCGCGCCGCCGCCCGACGTGCTGATCGAGGCCTTCGGTTGCGATCCCGCGCCCGAGCTCGTTGCGCGCTTCGCGCAGCCGGCGCCTCCCGGCGCGGCGCGACGCGTGTGGCTCAACCTCGAATACCTCTCCGCCGAGCCCTATGTCGAACGGCTCCACGGGCTGCCCTCGCCCGTGTTCAAGGGCCCGGGGGCGGGCCTGACCAAGCACTTCTTCTACCCCGGCTTCACCCCTTCGACGGGCGGGCTGCTGCGCGAGGCCGACCTGCCGGCGCGCCGCGAGCGCTTCGACCGGGCCGCCTGGCTCGCTCGGCAGAACATCCCCTGGAACGGGGAGCGCCTGGTCTGCCTGTTCTGCTACGAGCCGCCGGCGCTCGATGCGCTGCTGGCCCACTTCGAGCATTCGGGCGAGCCGACCCGCCTGCTGGTGACCGCCGGCCGCGCCTCGCGCGCCCTGCCGCCCGGGCCGGCCCAGCGCGGTGCGCTGTCCATCACCTGGCTGCCCTACTTGACCCAGGAGGATTTCGACCACCTGCTGTGGGCCTGCGACCTGAACTTCGTGCGGGGCGAGGATTCGCTGGTGCGCGCCCTCTGGGCCGGCGCGCCCCTCGTCTGGCAGATCTACACCCAGGACGACGACGCCCACCACAGCAAGCTCGATGCCTTCCTCGACTGGCTGAAGGCCCCGCCCGAGCTGCGCCGCCTTCATCACCTCTGGAACGGCATGGCCGCGGGCGAGCTGCCGGAGTTCGGCCCGACGAGGCTTGCGCCCTGGCAGGCCGCCGTCGCTGCAGCACGCGATCGCCTGCTCCAACAGGATGGCCTTCTGCGGCGTTTGCGGCAGTTCGTCGCCCAAAAAAGTTAGAATTGCGGGCTTTGCGGATTTCCGGCCCGGGCCTTTCAGGCACTGCCGCACTCATCCGCTGAACCCGCCGCGGTGAATGTGTCAAGGGATCCAGGCCACAGACACGCCGAGCGGCCAACATCCAGAGACCCTGACTATGAAAATCGCTCAAGAAATCCGCGCCGGCAACGTGATCATGCACGGCAAGGACCCGATGGTCGTCCTCAAGACCGAATACAGCCGCGGCGGCCGCAACTCCGCCACCGTGCGCATGAAGCTCAAGAGCCTGATCGCGAACTTCAACACCGAAGTCGTGTTCAAGGCCGACGACAAGATGGAGCAGATCGTTCTCGAAAAGAAGGACTGCACCTACTCCTACTTCGCCGACCCGATGTACGTCTGCATGGACAGCGAATTCAACCAGTACGAGGTCGAGGCCGAGAACATGGGTGACGCGCTCAACTACCTCGAGGACGGCATGCCGGTCGAAGTGGTGTTCTACGACGGCAAGGCCATCTCGGTCGAACTGCCCACCAGCGTCGAGCGCGAGATCACCTGGACCGAGCCGGCCGTCAAGGGCGACACCTCGGGCAAGGTGCTGAAGCCCGCCAAGATCGCCACCGGCTTCGAGGTTCCCGTGCCGCTGTTCGTCTCCCAGGGCGACCGCATCGAGATCGACACCCGCACGGGCGAATACCGCAAACGCGTCTGAGCGGCTCCCGCGCTTGCGTCAAAAGGCTCCTTCGGGAGCCTTTTTTGCGTACGCTCCGGCCATGGACAGCCCTTCCGTACGCACCGAGATCGATGGCCCGGTCAGCACCATCGTCATGAGCCGCCCGCGGCAGCGCAACGCGGTGGACCGCGACATGGCCGAGCGGCTGCGCGAGGCCTTCGAGCGCTTCGAGGCCGACGACAGCCAGCGCGTGGCGGTGCTCTGGGGCGAGCACGGAACGTTCTGCGCCGGCGCCGACCTGGGCGCGGTGAACGACCCGGCGCGCCGCAACGAGCTCGATCCCGAGGGCGGAGGCACCGGCCCCATGGGCCCCACGCGCATGGCGCTGGCCAAGCCCTTGATCGCGGCCATCAGCGGCCACGCGGTGGCCGGCGGCCTCGAGCTGGCGCTGCTGGCCGACCTGCGGGTGGCGGAAAGCAGCGCCGTGCTGGGCGTGTTCTGCCGCCGCTTCGGCGTGCCGCTGATCGACGGCGGCACCGTGCGCCTGCCGCGCCTGGTCGGCATGGGCCGCGCGCTGGACCTGATCCTCACCGGCCGCCCCGTCACGGCCGACGAGGCGCTGGCGATGGGCCTGGTCAACCGCGTCGTGCCCGAAGGCACGGCCCGCGAGGCCGCCGAGGCGCTCGCCCGTGAGCTGGCCGCCTTTCCGCAGCAATGCATGCTGGCCGACCGCGCCTCCGCTTATGGCCAGTGGGACCTGCCGCTGGCCGAGGCCCTGCGGCAGGAGGGGCGGCGCGGCGTGCCCATCGTCGCGGCGGAAGGTGCCGCGGGTGCGGCCCGCTTCGTGGGAGGCGCGGGCCGCCACGGCCGCTTCTGAGCCTCTTTTCCATTTCAGGCCCGGATCCTGCTGCGCGCACAATCCGAGACTCGCCTTGACGACAGACCATGCCCAACAACACACACGACCTCCACAACAAGCGCCTCGCCGATGCCTGGGCCACCCTCCAGGCCCACGCCGACAAGGGCCTCCCCCTCCACGCCGACCCCTCGCGACTCGCCTTCGCCGACCCCGAGTTCCTGTTGCGGCGCGAAACGCGCGGGCTGCGCATGCAGCTCGAACTCATGAAACCCGATCTCGAGATGCGCGCCCACGGCATCGAGAACACGGTGGTGGTGTTCGGCAGCGCGCGCTTCCGCAGCGAGGAAGAGTCCGGCGCCCTGATCGCCCAGGCCGATGCCGCTGGCGACGCGGTCGCTGCCGCGCGCTGGCGCAAGCTGGCGCGCAGCTCGCACTACTACGAGAAAGCGCGCGCCTTCGGCAAGCTGGTCGCCCAATACAGCGACGACAAGGACCCGGAGGACAAGCTCTTCGTCGCCACCGGCGGCGGCCCCGGCATCATGCAGGCCGCCAACCGCGGCGCCTACGAGGGCGGCGGCCTCTCGGTCGGCCTGGCGATCGCGCTGCCGATGGAGGAGGAGGCCAATCCCTACGTCACGCCGGCGCTGAGCTTCAAGTTCCACTACTTCGCCATCCGCAAGATGCACTTCATGATGCGAGCGAAGGCGCTGGTGGCCTTCCCGGGCGGCTTCGGCACCCTGGACGAGCTGTTCGAGGTGATCACGCTCGTGCAGACCCGCAAGGCCCGGCCGGTGCCGATCGTGCTCTTCGGCTCGGACTACTGGAAGCAGCTGATCAACTTCGATTTCCTGGCCGAGGAAGGCGTGATCTCGCCCGAGGACGTGAGGCTGGTCGAGTACGTCGACACGCCGCAGGACGCGTGGGACGCGATCAAGCGCTTCTACAAGCTCTGACCCGTGCCGGCGCGGGCCTGAGGCCTCTCAGGCCTTCAGGCCCCAGACCGCCCGCGTCCCCAGCGCCACCACCCCGCCGGCCAGCCAGAACACGCCACCGATGCCGATCAGCGCGCCGATCGAGCCGAACAGCATCGGCATGGCGACGCTGGAGGCGTTGATGGTCATCAGCCGCAGCCCAAGCGCCTCGCCATGCCGCGCATGCGGCGTGATCTGGTGCAGCATGCTCATCACCATCGGCTGCACCGCGCCCAGCGCGAAGCCCAGCACCACCGAGCACGCGCCCATCGCAGGCGCCGACGACAGCAGCGGATAGACCGCGAACACCATGGCCGTCACCACGGAGGAAGTGGCGATCACGCTGCGCTCCGACGCGCGCGCGGCCAGCAGGGGCAGCACGATGCGGATCACCGCCGCGGCGATGGCGAAGGCGCCGAGGATGGACCCGATGACCGAGGCGCCCAGCCCGCGCTCGTGGCCCAGGATGGGCAGCAGGAAGGCATGCACGTCCCAGCTGGAGGACTGCAGCCAGTTCACGAACAGCAGGCGCCGGAACATGGATTGCCGCAGCAGGTCCCAGGCGCGCGGCCTGGCGCCGCCTTCCACCGGCGCGATGCGCGGCAGCTCCTGCGTGCGGCGCGCGAAGAGCCAGCCCGCAAGCGGCAGCAGCGCCAGCACGGCGAAGGCGATGCGGAAGCCCGGCAGGTCGGCCGGACTGCGGCCCGCATGGTCGATCAGCAGGCCGGCGCAGAACGGGCCGACGAAGTTGGCGACCGCCGGCGCGATCGCCAGCCAGCTGAACACCTGCTTGAGCTGCACCGGGTTGCTTGCCGCGCGCCCGACATGGCGCTGCAGCGCAATGACGGCCGCGCCGGTGGCGCCGCCGGTCAGCAGCGCCGACAGGCACAGCACCGGGAACGAGGGCAGGACGGCGGCCAGCGCGGCCCCCGACGAGGCGGCGATGACCGCCAGCATCAGCGGCCGCTTCAGCCCGTGCCGATCGGCAAAGCGCCCGGCCGGCAGCGCCAGGAACACCTGGGTCAGCGCGAACAGCGCGATCAGCAGGCCGACTGCGGCCGCGCTGTAGCCCTCTTGCAGCGCCAGCAGCGGCGCGCCGAGGCGCATGCCGGCCATGGCCGCGTGCAGCAGGATCTGCGCCGCGATCAACCGCAGCAGTTCGCCGCTCACGTCCCCAGTTCGCCGTCGTCGCCGGCCGGCAGCAGCGCCTGCGATTGCGCCTCCGGCAGCGCCTCGACCTTGCGCAGCGCCAGGCGCATCTGCTTGGCGCGGGTGTCGGCCTTGTCGAGCGTGTCGGAGGCCTTGGCCACCTGCTCCTTGATGCGCGCCACCCATTCGCCGTAGCGCTCGAACTCGGTCTTGACGGCGCCGAGCACCTTCCACACCTCAGAGGCCTGCTGCTCCAGCGCCAGCGTGCGGAAGCCCATGTGCAGGCTGTTGAGCATCGCCAGCAGCGTGGTCGGCCCGGCCAGCGTCACGCGGTGCTGGCGCTGGATCGCGTCCATCAGCCCGGGGCGGCGCAGCACCTCGGCATACAGGCTCTCCACTGGCAGGAACAGAATCGCGAAGTCGGTAGTGTGCGGCGCGGCCAGGTAGTTCTCGGCGATCGAGCGGGCCTCGCTGCGGATGCGCGCCTCGAGCGCGCGAGCCGCAAGCTCGGCGGCGCCGGCGTCGATGCGCTCATGGGCATCGAGCAGGCGCTCGTAGTCGTCGCGCGGGAACTTGGCATCGATCGGCAGCCAGACCGGCGCGCCGTCGCTGCCGCGGCCGGGGAAGCGGATCGCGAAGTCCACGCGCTGGCCGCTGCGCGGCTTGGTCTCGACCTGACGGGCGTACTGCTCGGGCGTGAGCACCTGCTCGAGCAGCGCCTCCAGCTGCACCTCGCCGAACACGCCCCGCGTCTTCACGTTGGTCAGCACGCGCTGCAGGCTGCCGACGCCGACCGCCAGCGTCTGCATCTCGCCCAGGCCCTTGTGCACCTGCTCCAGCCGGTCGGCTACCTGCTTGAAGCTCTCGCCGAGCCGGGCCTCGAGCGTGCTCTGCAGCTTCTCGTCGACGGTCTTGCGCATCTCGTCGAGCTTGGCGGTGTTGCTCTGCTGGAGCTGCGCGAGCTGGGTCTCCATCGTCGCGCGCACCTCGGCCAGCCGCCGCGCATTCGATTCGGTCAGCCCCTGCAACTGGGTGTTGAGGGTATCGGCCAGCGTCTTCTGCAACAGGCTCAGTTGCTGCGCGAAGGCGTCGATCTGCGCGTTCTGCGTGCGGGTGGCCTCGGCCCCCTGCTGCACCAGCGCCTGCTGGAAAGTCGCAAAGGCCTGGCTCGTCTCCTGCCGCGCGCCGCGCGACGACTCGCCGATCTCGTGCCGCAGCTCGCGTTCGATGCGCTCGTTGGCCGCACCCAGCGTGGCGACCAGGATGCTGTGGTCGGGTGCCGGCGGCTTGCGCAGCAGCAGCCAGACCAACAGGACGAGGTTGAAGACGGCGAGGCCGATCAGGATCCAGGGTTCCGGCAAAGGCATGACGGGTCTACTTGCCTCCCAGGACCGCGGGATTGAGCGGCGTGACCGGCTTGCCGTCGACCAGGAAGCCGACGAGGTTGTCCGCCGCCAGCTCGGCCATCGCGCGCCGGGTCGGGATGGTGGCGCTGGCGATATGGGGCGTGAGCACGACGTTCGGCACTCCGAGCAACGCGGGATGCACGTTGGGCTCGCCCTCGAACACATCCAGCCCCGCCGCCGCGATGCGCTTGTCGCGCAGCGCCGCCGCCAGCGCCGCATCGTCGACGATGCCGCCGCGGGCGATGTTCACCAGCGTGGCCGTCGGCTTCATCAGGGCCAGCTCGGCGGCGCCGATGGTGTGGTGCGAGGCCGCCGAATACGGCACCACGAGCACGACGTGGTCGGCGGTCTTCAGCAGTTCCTCCTTGCCCACATAGCTGGCCTTGCATTCGGCCTCGAGCTGCGCATCGAGCCGCGAGCGGTTGTGATAGATCACCTTCATGCCGAAGCCGTGCGCGCCGCGCCTGGCGATGCCCTGCCCGATGCGCCCCATGCCGATGATGCCCAGCGTGGCGCCGTGGATGTCGGAGCCGGCGAACATGTCGTAGCTCCACTTCTGCCACTTGCCGGCGCGCAGGAAATGCTCGCTCTCGGTGATGCGGCGCGCGGTCGCCATCAGCAGCGCGAAGCCGAAGTCGGCGGTGGTCTCGGTCAGCACGTCGGGCGCGTTGGTGGCGAGCACGCCGCGGGCGGTCATGGCGTCGACGTCGAAGTTGTTGTAGCCCACCGCCATGTTGGCGCAGATCTTCAGCTCGGGGCAGGCTGCCAGCACCTCGGCGTCGATGCGCTCGCTGCCCGTGGTGAAGGCGCCCTGCTTGCCCTGGAGCTTCTGGATCAGCTGCGCCTTGCTCCAGCTCTGGTCGTCCTGGTTGGACTCGACCTCGAAATGAGCTTCCAGCCGGGCGATGGTTTCGGGAAAGACCGAACGGGCGACGAGGATCTTGGGTTTGTTCATGATCAGCGGAAGAAGATGAAGGTGGAGAGAATGAACAGCGGCACCAGGATGGCGCCCGACCACATCATGTAGCCGAAGAAGCTCGGCATGCGCACGCCGCGGCTTTCCGCGATGGCCTTGACCATCAGGTTGGGCGCATTGCCGATGTAGGTATTTGCCCCCATGAACACCGCGCCCGCCGAGATCGCGACCAGGGTCGGTGCATGCGTGGTCATGAGTGCCTGCGCATCGCCCCCCGCCGTGTTGAAGAACACGAGATAGGTGGGTGCATTGTCGAGGAAGGAGCTCAGCACGCCGGTGGCCCAGAAGTACATCGCCGGATCGGGCTGGCCGTCGGGCCGCGTCACGGCCGAGACGACCGCGCCGAAGGGGCCGTGGACGCCCGCCTTGAGCATCGCAATCACCGGGATGATGGTGAGGAAGATGCCCGCGAAGAGCTTCGCCACCTCCGCCATCGGCGCCCAGCCGAACTGGTTGTCGGCATGCACCTGAGGCGCCGTGATCCGGAGCGACAGCAGCGTGATCGCGACCAGCCCGGCGTCGCGCACGAGGCCGGGAAGCCCGAGCTCGGTGCCATGGACGTCGAAGCCGACGGGTGACTTCCAGATGCCGCTCAACAGCACGAGGAAGACGATGCCGCCGAGCAGCCAGAAGTTGGCGGCGCCCTCGAAGCGGATGCCGCGGGTGTCGGGCGTGGGGTCGAAGGGCAGCGCGTCTTCCTTGCCGTAGTACCAGCGGTCGAGCACATGGAACAGCGCCAGCAGGACGCCGATGATGAACAGGGTCTCCGGCAAGATGTTGCGTGCCGTCCAGAAGAACTCCACGCCCTTCAGGAAACCCAGGAACAGCGGCGGATCGCCCAGCGGCGTGAGCGAGCCCCCCACGTTCGACACGATGAAGATGAAGAACACGATCACGTGCACCCGGTGCCGGCGGTTGTCGTTGGCGCGGATCAGGGGCCGGATCAGCAGCATGGAGGCGCCGGTTGTCCCCATCAGGCTCGCGAGCAAGGCCCCGATCGCCAGGATGCCGGTGTTGAGCCCCGGCGTGCCATGCAGGTTGCCGCGGATGTGGATGCCGCCCGCCACCACGAACAGGGCGGTCAGCAAGAGGATGAAGGGGATGTACTCCGCCAGCAGCGCGTGCAGGAGCTGCGCACCCGCCAGCCCCGCGCCGTGGAGCGCCGCAAAGGGCAGCAGGAAGGCCAGCGCCCAGGCGGCCGACACCTTGCCATAGTGGTGGTGCCAGAAGGACGGCGCCAGGAGCGGCATGAGCGCGATCGACAGCAGGATGCCCGCGAAGGGCAAGCCCCACCAGGGCGACAGGTTGCCGCCGTCGAAGTCGGCAGCGAAGGCGGTGACGGGCAGCAGGGTCGGCAGTGCGACGGTGGCCAGCAGGCGAAGGAATCTGGTGGCCGCGTGCGAAAGTGTCATGCGGTCGGCTGGGCAATCTCGAAGACCTGGCGCAGGTAGGCCAGGTAGCGCTCGTCGTCACACATGTTCTTGGAGGGCGTGTCGGACAGCTTCGCCACGGGCTGGTCGTTGCAGCGGACCATCTTGATCACGATCTGCAGCGGCTCGTAGCCCAGGTCGTTGGTGAGGTTGGTGCCGATGCCGAAGGCCAGCTGGCAGCGGCCGCGGAACTGCTGGTAGAGCTCGATGGTGCGCGGCACGGTCAGGCTGTCGCTGAAGATCAGCGTCTTGGTTTGCGGATCGACGCGGTTGGCGACGTAGTGGGCCAGCATGCGCTCGCCCCACTGGAAGGGATCGCCGCTGTCGTGCCGGGCACCGTCGAACAGCTTGCAGAAGTACATGTCGAAATCGCGCAGGAAGGCGCTCATGCCATAGACGTCCGACAGCGCGATGCCCAGGTCGCCACGGTACTCGCGCGCCCACGACTCGAAGCCGAAGACCTGGCTGTCGCGCAGTCGCGGACCGAGCGCCTGGCAGGCCTGGAGGTATTCGTGCGCCATGGTGCCCAGCGGGATCAGGCCGAGCTTCATGGCGTAGAGCACGTTGCTGGTGCCGGCGAACTGCGGCGGTTTGCCTGCGCTGCGCTGCGGTGGCGAGGTCACCGGGCCCAACCGGGCGCTCAGGGTGCGCAGCACCTCGTCGTGCCAATCCTTGGAGAAGCGGCGGCGGGTGCCGTAGTCCGCAATCTTCAGGTCCTGCAGCCCTGCGCCCTGCAGCTGCCCGATCTTGGTCTCGAGGCGCCGCCGGCCCTCGGCGATGTCCGGCCGCGGCTGGGTATTGCGGAAGTAGACCTCGTTGACGATCGCCAGCACCGGGATCTCGAACAGGATGGTGTGCAGCCACGGACCCTCGATGCGGATGTCGAGCTCGCCCGAGGCCTGCGGGATGATCTTGATGTACTTCTCGTTGAGGCGGAACAGCCCGAGGAAGTCGACGAAGTCGCTCTTGATGAAGCGCATCGAGCGCAGGTAGCTCAACTCCGCGTCCCGGAACGACAGCGAGCACAGGTGCCGGACCTCCTCGCGGATCTGCGCGGCGAACTGCGCCAGGTCGATGCCCGGGTTGCGGCACTTGAAGCGGTACTCCACACGCGCACCGGGGAAGTGGTGCAGCACCACCTGCATCATCGTGAACTTGTAGAGGTCGGTGTCGAGCAGGCTGTGGATGATCATGATGATGCGGCGCGCTGGTGTCCGGTTTCTGCGTGCGCCCGATTATCACGGGCCGCGTCGGCATGTGCCTACGGACCGTTCCCCGGGCGTCCTACCACTCCGTTCCCCCTTGCAAGCCAGAGTCCTTCTCACGCTGGCCACAAGCAATGGGGTCAGCGACAAAACCCGTTATCTGAAGGAGATATGTCGATGAACAAGGACACCGTTGAAGGCAACTGGAAGCAGCTCAAGGGCAAGGTCAAGGAGCAGTGGGGCAAGCTGACCGACGACGACTTCGACGTCATCGCCGGCAAGCGCGACCAATTGCTCGGACGCATCCAGGAACGCCACGGCATCAGCCGCGACGAAGCCGAGAAGCAGGTCAAGGACTGGGAATCGCGCGACGGCCGTACGCCGGAGGCGCTCTGGTTCGAGAAGTATTGATCAGCAACCTCACAGGAAGGAGTATCTCCATGAAGAAACATCTGCTCATGCTCGCGATCGCCTCGTCGTGCTTCGTGGTCACGCAGGCCAGTGCGATGACCCAGGACGAGCACAAGGTTGCCAAGGAAAAGATCGAGGCCGCCTACAAGGTCGACAAGGCCAAGTGCGACGCGCTGAAGAACAACGCGAAGGACGTCTGCGAGAAGGAAGCCAAGGGCAAGGAAAACGTGGCCAAGGCTGAACTCGAACAGCAATACAAGCCTAGCGACTCCAACGCCCGCAAGGTCGAGGAAGAAAAGATCAAGGCCACCTACGACGTCGCGAAGGAGAAGTGCGACGACCAGAAGGGCGACGCCAAGAGCGCTTGCGAGAAGCAGGCCAAGGCCGATGAGACCAAGGCCAAGGCCGACATCCGGGCCATGATGAAGCCCGCGGCCAAGACGCAATAACCGTCCCGGGCGGCAACAGCCGAAGCGGCGTCCACACCGGGCGCCGCTTTTTCTTTGCGTGGCCGCTCAGCCGCGCAGTTCGGCGACCAGGACCTGCAGCGCCGCCGGCAGCTTCACCGGCCGCTGCGTCGTCCGGTTGACGTAGACATGAACGAAATGGCCCTGCGCCGCCGCGGTGTCGGCACCCTCGGCGAACAGCGCGATCTCGTAGCGCACGCTGGAGCTGCCCGCATGCGCCACGCGAACCCCCGCCTCCACCGTCTGCGGAAAGGCCAGCGGCGCAAAGTAGTTGCACTGCGTCTCGACCACGAAGCCGATGGTGTCGCCCTGGTGGATGTCCAGTGCCCCCCGCTCGATCAGCAGTGCATTGACGGCGGTGTCGAACCACCCGTAGTAGACGACATTGTTGACGTGCCCATACATGTCGTTGTCGGCCCAGCGCGTCGGGATGCTGCGGAAGACGCGGAATGCGCTGCGGTGGTGGGGGGTGGGTCTGGCGCTCATCTCATCAATGCCGTCTGGCCGCGGCATTCTGCCAGCGTCCCCAGTAGTCGATGGCCACGCGGAAGGTGCCTAGCTGCACCTGCACGGTCTCGGCAATGTCGCTGGCATAGCCGCCGGCCATCGCGAACGCGAGCGGGATGCGGCGCTGCCACGCAAAGTCGAAAACGCGCCGGTCGCGCGCCTCCAGGCCGTCGAAACTCAGCTTGAGGCGCCCCAGGCGGTCGCGCTCGAAGGGGTCGGCGCCGGCGAGGTAGATCACCAGGCCGGGGGAGAAGCGCCGGTCGAGCTCGTCGAGCGCGTGCTCCAGGGCGGCCAGGTAGTCGGCATCGCCGCAGCCGTCAGGCAGCTCGACGTCGAGGTCGCTCGCTTCCTTGCGGAAGGGGAAGTTCTTCTGCCCGTGCATCGACAGCGTGAACACGCTCGGGTCCTCGCGAAAGATGCGCGCAGTGCCGTTGCCCTGGTGCACGTCGAGATCGATCACCGCCACCTGCAGCGGCACGCGGCCGCGCCTTCCGTGCTCCGCCTGCATGAGGCGTGCCGCGACCGCGGCGTCGTTGAAGACGCAGAAGCCCCCGCCCCGATCGGCGCTCGCATGGTGGGTCCCGCCGGCCATGTTGCCCGAGACGCCCTCGGCCAGGGCGGCACGGCAGGCGGCGATGGTCGCACCGGCCGAACGGCGCGAGCGCTCGACCATGGCTTCGCTCCAGGGGAAGCCGATCTCCCGCATGGCCTGCGGGTCGACAGTGCCTTCGCTGACGGCGGCGATCCACTGCGGCGTATGGGCCAGCGCCAGCTCGCCGTCGCTGGCACGTGGCGCCTGCAGCATCTCGACCTCCGGCAGGTGCCGCTCCATCTGCTCGCGCAACAGCGCGTAGCGCCCCATCGGGAACCGATGGCCAGGGGGCAGCGGCAAGACGAAGTGGCCCGAATAAAAAGCACGCATAAGGAACATTGTCGACACGGTTTTAGAAATCTGCTTCTAAATTGCTGCAAAGCAGCAAAAACCTCTTGGAGAGCGCCGGGGCGCTGCCTATACTTCCGCCATGCTGCGCCGCAACATAAAAAGAAGAGTGCAGCTCACCGCGAATCGTCCCCTTTTATCTAACTGGAGCTCCACAAATGGCACTCACCGCTGACCAAATCATCGCCTCCCACAAGGCCAACGTCGAAACGCTGTTCGGCCTCACCACCAAGGCCTTCGAAGGCGTCGAGAAGCTGGTCGAACTGAACGTGACCGCCTCCAAGGCCGCCCTGACCGAAGCCGCTGGCACCACGCAAGCGCTGCTGAGCGTCAAGGACGCGCAAGAGCTGCTGGCCCTGCAAGCCGGCCTGTTCCAGCCCCTGGCCGAGAAGACCGCCGCCTACAGCCGCCACCTGTACGAAATCGCCCAAGGCACCGGCGCCGAATTCAGCAAGGCTTTCGAAAGCAAGGCCGCTGAAGCCCAGCAAGCCTTCGTCGGCCTGGTCGACAGCGCTGCCAAGAACGCCCCCGCCGGTTCGGAAACCGCCGTCGCCGTGATGAAGAGCGCCGTGGCCGCCGCCAACAACGCCTTCGAATCGGTCCAGAAGGCCGTCAAGCAAGCCACGGACGTCGCCGAAGCCAACTTCCAAGCCGTCTCGACCACGGCCGTGAACGCCGCCAAGAGCACCGCCCAAACGGCTGCCCGCAAGCGCGCCTAATCAAGTGACAAGCCCGCCTTGAGCGGGCGACGATTGTCTCCTTGGGTCCTTCGGGATCCAATTCAAGGGCCCCGTCTTCAGACGGGGCCCCTTTTTTTGCGCTCTATGATCGCCGGACGAACGCATTCTTTGAGGAGCTGAGCACATGCAGATCGAAGGCAAGGTTTTCATCGTCACCGGCGGCGCTTCGGGCCTCGGCGAAGGCACGGCGCGGATGCTGGCCGCAAACGGCGGCAAGGTCGTCATCGCCGACATGCAGGCGGACAAGGGCGAGGCGGTCGCCAAGGACATCGGCGGCATCTTCGTGAAGTGCGACGTGAGCCAGGAGGCCGACGGCCAGGCCGCGGTCGCCGCCGCCCAGAAGCTTGGCAAGCTGGTCGGCCTCGTCAACTGCGCGGGCATCGCGCCCGCCGAGAAGACCGTCGGCAAGAACGGCCCGCACGCGCTGGCCGTGTTCAGCAAGACCGTCACCGTCAACCTGGTCGGCAGCTTCAACATGATCCGCCTGGCGGCCGACGCCATGAGCAAGAACGAGCCGGAGGCCACCGGCGAGCGCGGCGTGCTGATCTCCACCGCCTCGGTGGCGGCCTACGACGGCCAGATTGGCCAGGCCGCCTACAGCGCTTCGAAGGGCGGCGTGGTCGGCATGACGCTGCCGATCGCCCGCGACCTGGCGCGCAACGGCATCCGCAACATGACGATCGCCCCCGGCATCTTCGGGACGCCGATGCTGTTCGGCATGCCCCAGGAAGTCCAGGACGCGCTGGCCGCCAGCGTGCCCTTCCCTTCGCGCCTGGGCACGCCCGAGGACTACGCGAAGCTGGCGAAGCACATCATCGAGAACGACATGCTCAACGGCGAGGTGATCCGACTCGACGGTGCGATCCGGCTGGCGCCGCGCTGACCGCTGCGATCTCGCCCGGGATCGGCTTCGCGCTTCCGGTGCGCTCGAGGCGCTCGTACTGCGCAATCACCTGGGCGCCGAAGAGCACCAGCGTGGCGGCGATCTCCAGGCTCAGCAGCACCACGATCGCGGTGGTCAGCGAGCCGTACACCACGTTGACCTGCGACAGCGTGGCGAAGTAGAGCACCAGCAAGCGCCGCGTGACCTCCCAGAGCAGGGCCGCGGTCACGCCGCCCAGCAATGCGTGCCGCAGCCGCAGCCGGCCCACGGGCATCACCAGGTAGAGCGAGGTCAGCATGAAGATCTCGCCGCCTAGCCCGAGCAGATACAGCAGCACCCCCGACACGCCCGACAGCGACCAGCGACGGCCGAACAGCTCGACGCTTTCCTGCCCGATCACCTGTAACGCGCCCGCCACCAGCGTGACCAGCAGCAAGCCGACACACAGGCAGAGGATGTAGATATAGGGCATCACCGCCGAAATCAGGAAATGCCGCGAATGGTCGGCCTTTCGGTGATGAAAGATCACCGCCATCGCGCTTTCGAGCACGGTGAAGGCCAGTGAGCTGAAGAAGATCATCGTCACGAGCAACACCGGCCCCATCACGTCGCGATGGTCCAGAAAGTTCGACAGCTCGGCAACGATGGCCCGTGACTGGCCCGGCAGCAGCCACTCCAGGTAGCGACCCACCGAGCTCAGCAGTTCCGCCTGGCCGATGAAGTGCGACATCGCGATCACGCTCAGGATCAGGATCGGCACGATCGAGAGCAGCGCGTAGTAGGCGACCGCGCCCGCGAGCAGCAGGCCCTGGTTGGCCCGGAACGCCTTGGCCGCCTCCCAGGCGAAGCGGAGGGGATGGCGCAGCACGGGCACTGAATGGCGGATGGTGTGGCGAATCATGCGAATGCGGCGCGGGATTCGAAGCGACCAGTATGCCGCCGGGCCGCGATGGCATGAGGTCTTGCGTATGATTTGCCGCTCTCCGCCTACATGACCATCCCCGCCTCTTTCATCCAGGAACTGATCGCGCGTGCCGACGTGGTGGAGATCGTCGGGCGCTACGTCCAGCTGAAGAAAGCCGGCGCCAATTTCATGGGGCTGTGCCCCTTTCACGGCGAGAAGTCGCCCTCCTTCTCCGTCAGCCCGACCAAGCAGTTCTATCACTGCTTCGGCTGCGGGGCGCACGGCAACGCCATCGGCTTCCTGATGGAGCATGCCGGCATGGGCTTCGTCGAGGCGGTGCACGACCTCGCCGGCCAGTACGGCCTGCAGGTGCCCGAGGACGACGCCTCGCCCGAGGAACGCGCCCGCGCGGCCGGGCAACGCCAGAAGCAGGCGACCCTGTCCGAGGTGCTCGAGAAGGCGGGCGAGGCCTACCGCAAGCAGCTGCGCCAGTCCCCCGCCGCCATCGACTACCTCAAGGGCCGCGGCCTCTCGGGCGAGGTCGCCCGGCAGTTCGGCATCGGCTACGCGCCGCCCGGCTGGCGCACGCTGGCCAGCGTCTTTCCCGACTACGACGACCCGCTGCTGGCCGAGAGCGGCCTGGTGATCGCCGGCGAAGCGGACGAAAACAGCGAAGGCAAGCGCTACGACCGCTTCCGCGACCGGGTGATGTTCCCGATCCGCAACGTGAAGGGCGAATGCATCGGCTTCGGCGGCCGGGTGCTGGGCGACGAGAAGCCCAAGTACCTCAACTCGCCCGAGACGCCGGTCTTCAGCAAGGGCCGCGAGCTCTACGGCCTCTATGAGGCCCGCGCCGCCTTCCGCGAGCGCGGCTATGCGCTGGTGACCGAGGGCTACATGGACGTCGTGGCGCTGGCGCAGCTGGGCTTCCCGAACGCGGTCGCCACCTTGGGCACGGCCTGCACCACGGACCATGTGCAGAAGCTCTTCCGCTTCACCGAATCGGTGGTGTTCAGCTTCGACGGCGACGCCGCCGGCCGGCGCGCCGCGCGCAAGGCGCTCGACGGCGCCCTGCCCTACGCCACCGACGTGCGCAGCGTCAAGTTCCTGTTCCTGCCGGCCGAGCACGATCCCGACAGCTTCATCCGCGAGTTCGGCGCCGACGCCTTCGCCCGCTTCGTCGGCGAGGCCACGCCGCTGAGCCGCTTCATGCTCGAGGCCGCCCGCGAGGGCTGCGACCTCGGCAGCGCCGAAGGGCGCGCCCACATGGCCAGCAACGCCCGGCCGTTGTGGAGCGCACTGCCGGAAGGCGCGCTCAAGCGACAGCTGTTGACCGAAATCGCGGAAATGGTTCAGTTGAGCGCTCAGGAGCTGGGCGAGCTGTGGCTGCCGCCCGGGGCGGCCCGCCCCGCCGGGTCCGGCCCGCGCGAGCGCCGCGACGGCCGGGCCCGCCCGCGGGAAGACCGCTACGCGCCACGCGCTTCGCCCCCGCGCCCGCCCGCCCGCGGCCGCACCCTGCCCCCCGGCCGGGCCGACGTCGCGGCGCGCCTGCTGCTGTCGACCATGGCGGAATGGGAGGCCTTGCCTCACGAGCTCCATGCCCTGCTGTGCGAGCTCCCCGGTGAGCACGGGCAGCTCTTCGCCTGGCTGGACAGCCAGCTGCATGAACACGGGGTGCAGCCCTGGGCAGCGCTGCGCGAGGGCCTGCGAGGCCTGGATTTCGAGGCGCTGGCGCTGCGCGTGATGACCGGCCCCGATGGCGGCCCGATCGGCGATCCCGAGGGCGGGCAGGCGGCGGAGGCCGCGCGCGAGCTGCGCAACGTGCTCGACTTCATGCTGGACGACCGGCTCAAGGCCCAGCAAAGCGAGGCGATCGCCGCCGTCGGCAGCGACCCACGGGCCCTGGAGCGCTACAAGGCCCTCGAGGCGCGCCGGCTGGAGCTGCGCGCCCGCCTGCATCCGCCGCGTTAGGACACCAGGAACTTGCTTGAAAATTGCGCAGCGCGCTATAATGTAAGGCTTCGCAAACATGCGAAATTAGGCAAGAGCGACAGCAGCACCTCCGGGCCGACTCGATGCGCAACGCACTTTCTGATGAATCCACATCGGAATACGGGTCAAAAACCGCAAGGACTGCACACCAAATGTTCGCCCGACATCTTGTCTTTTGAAGAGCGCTCGAGGGGCCGCCCGCGGCCTTTTGTTCGCCCCTCTCTGTTTTTTGTGCTTCCGCCTGCGCCGGGCTGTTGGCGCCCGTGATTGCGTTGGTTCATTCTTGTTGTACGAGGTCGTATGCCCAGTTCAAAGAAGCCTGCCGTGTCCGCCGCCAGCAAGCCGGTTGCAGAGAAACCGTTGAAAGCTGCGGCCCTGCCGGCAACTAAGACAGGTATCGCCGCGTCCAAGGCGACAGCCGCTACGAAAGTGAAAACCGTGCCCACCAAAACGTCTCCCACCGCCGAACCGAAGAAGGCCGCCGCAGCAGCAGCGGTCGCCGCTGCTCCCGCCACCGCCGCGCGCAAGGTCGGCCGCCCCCCCAAGGCGGCCGGTGCAGCGCCCGCCGCCGGCGGCGCCAAGCGCGGCCGCAAGCCCAAGGCCGCCGCCAGCGAGGCGCCGGCCAGCGATGTCGACCTGTCCGACATCGAGGACGAACTGGTCGGAGACGAGCCCGCGGCGACCGAGGAAAAGGTCAAGCCCCTTCGCATGAAGATCAGCAAGGCGAAGGAACGCGCCTTGATGAAGGAATTCGGCCTCGACGAGACCGTGCTCTCCGAGGAAGACCTGGCCAAGCGCCGCTCCCGCCTCAAGACCCTGATCACCCTGGGCAAGACCCGCGGCTACCTGACGCACGGCGAGATCTCCGACCACCTGCCCGACAAGCTGGTCGACGCCGAGACCATGGAAGTCGTGGTCACCATGCTCAACGACATGGGCGTGGCGGTCTACGAGCAGACGCCCGACGCCGAGACCCTGCTGCTGAACAACACCGCGCCGACCGCCACCACCGTCGAGGAAGCCGAAGAAGAGGCCGAAGCCGCCCTCTCGACCGTCGACAGCGAATTCGGCCGCACCACCGACCCGGTTCGCATGTACATGCGCGAGATGGGCACGGTCGAGCTGCTGACGCGCGAGGGCGAGATCGAGATCGCCAAGCGCATCGAAGGCGGCCTGATGGCCATGATGGAGGCCATCTCGGCCTCCCCCGCCACCATCGCCGAGATCCTGCGCCTGGGCCAGGAGATCCGTGACGGCAAGGTGGTCATCTCCACCATCGTCGACGGCTTCTCCAACCCCAACGAGGCCGACGACTACGTGGCCGAGGAAGACTTCGACGAGTTCGACGAGGAAGACGACGACGACGGCAAGGGCGGCTCCAAGGCCCTGACCAAGAAGCTGGAAGAGCTCAAGAACGAGGCCCTCACCCGCTTCGACCGCATCGCCCTCCTGTTCGAGAAGGTCCACAAGATCTACGACAAGGAAGGCTACGGCACGCCGTCCTATCAGAAGGCGCAGCACTCGCTGTCCGAGGAGCTGATGACCATCCGCTTCACGGCCCGCACCATCGAGAAACTGTGCGACCTGGTGCGCACGCAGGTCGACGACGTGCGCAAGAAGGAGCGCGAGCTGCGCCGCATCATCGTGGACAAGTGCGGCTTCCCGCAGGACGAGTTCATTCGCGACTTCAGCGGCTACGACAAGAGCGGCCACCGCGTGGCCTCCAACCTGCTCAACCTCAAGTGGGTCGAGAAGCAGGCCGCAGCCGGCAAGCCCTGGAGCGCCGTGCTGGCCCGCAACATCCCGCCGGTGCAGGAACTGCAGCAGAAGCTGGCCGACATCCAGTCGCGCGTGGTGGTCCCGCTGGCCGAGCTCAAGGACATCAACAAGCGCATGAACGAGGGCGAGTCGTCCTCGCGCGACGCCAAGAAGGAAATGATCGAGGCCAACCTGCGCCTCGTGATCTCCATCGCCAAGAAGTACACCAACCGCGGCCTGCAGTTCCTCGACCTCATTCAGGAAGGCAACATCGGCCTGATGAAGGCGGTCGACAAGTTCGAATACCGCCGCGGCTACAAATTCTCGACCTATGCGACGTGGTGGATCCGCCAGGCGATCACGCGCTCGATCGCCGACCAGGCGCGCACCATCCGCATCCCGGTGCACATGATCGAGACCATCAACAAGATGAACCGCATCAGCCGCCAGCACCTGCAGGAGTTCGGCTTCGAGCCCGACGCCGGCATCCTGGCCGCGAAGATGGAGATCCCGGAAGACAAGATCCGCAAGATCATGAAGATCGCCAAGGAGCCGATCTCGATGGAAACCCCCATCGGCGACGACGACGATTCGCACCTGGGCGACTTCATCGAGGACAGCAGCAACACGGCCCCGATCGAGGCCGCGATGCAGGCCGGCCTGCGCGACGTGGTCAAGGACATTCTCGACAGCCTGACGCCGCGCGAGGCCAAGGTGCTGCGCATGCGCTTCGGCATCGAAATGTCGACCGACCACACGCTGGAAGAGGTGGGCAAGCAGTTCGACGTGACGCGCGAGCGCATCCGCCAGATCGAGGCAAAGGCACTGCGCAAGCTCAAGCATCCTTCGCGCTCCGACAAGCTGCGCAGCTTTATTGATACGCTCTGATCCCCTGGCGGATCTTCGAGCCCGAACGCCCGCTTTGCCTTCACGGCGGCGGGCGTTTTCTTTTGCCGCGCACAACAAGCAAGAACGGAGACCTCTCGCAATGAACCCCGACGCCGACAAACTCTGGCACGCCCCGCGCTGGGCGCTCGCCGTGCTGCTGGCGGTGCTGGGCATGCTCGGCCCCTTTTCCATCGACACCTACATCCCGGCCTTCGCGGGTATCGCGCAGAGCATCGGCGCGACGCCTGCGCAGATGCAGCAAACCCTGTCGGCCTACCTCTTCGGCTTCGCCTTCATGAACCTGTTCCATGGCGCGCTGTCCGACAGCTTCGGCCGGCGGCCCGTGGTGCTGTGGGGACTGGCGGTGTTCACCATCGCCTCCCTGGGCTGCGCACTGTCGCAGACCATCGCGCAGCTGGTGTTCTTCCGCGCGCTGCAGGGCCTGTCGACCGGCGCCGGCATCGTGGTCTCGCGCGCCGTGATCCGCGACATGTTCCCCCCGGCCGAGGCGCAGCGGGTGATGAGCCAGGTGACGATCTACTTCGGCATCGCCCCCGCGATCGCGCCGATCATCGGCGGCTTCCTCTTCGTGCATCTGGGCTGGCACAGCGTGTTCTGGTTCCTGGTGGCAGTGGGCGTGGTGCTGTTCGCAGCCAACTGGAAGCTTCTGCCGGAGACCCTGCACAAGAGCGAGCGCCAGCCCTTCGAAGTGCGCCATCTGATGCGTGGCTACTGGAATCTCTGTTCCGATGCGCGTTTCCTGCTGCTCGCGCTGGCCAGCGGCGTGCCCTTCAACGGCATGTTCCTCTACGTGCTGGCCGCGCCCGCCTTCCTCGGCGACCACCTCGGCCTCGCGCCCACCCAGTTCTTCTGGTTCTTCCTGCTCACCATCGGCGGCATCATGACCGGTGCCTGGGCCAGCGGGCGCATGGCGGGCAAGGTGGCGCCCAAGCGGCAAATCCGCGACGGCTTCCTGATCATGCTGCTGACCTCCATCGTCAACGTGATCGCCAACGCCCTCTTCGCCCCGCACCCCTTCTGGGCGATATTGCCACTTGCGGTCTTCGCCTTCGGCTGGGCGCTGATGGTGCCGGTGGTGACGTTGCTGGTGCTCGATCTTCATCCCGAGCGCCGCGGCATGGCCTCCTCGCTGCAGGCCGTGATCGGCTCGACCGCCAACGGCATCGTGGCCGGCGTGGTCGCCCCGCTGGTGATGCACTCCACCCTCGCCCTGGCGCTGACCTCGATCGGAATGATGAGCGTCGGCCTGGTGGCCTGGGCCTGGCTGCACGGGCGCTGGCCCGAGATCGGGCGCAGGGTCGCCGGCGAACTCGCCTGAAGACATGCTGAGCGAGCAACTGCGTACCTTCGCGCGCGCCTGGCTGCCGGCGCGCACCAACGTCAATGCCGGGGAACGCCTGCGCGCCGTCGCAGGCGCCGGGCTGGGCCTGCTGGTCACGGCGCTGCTGTCCCAATGGACGGGCTCTTCGATCGACAGCCGCTGGCTGGTCGCGCCGCTGGGCGCCAGCGCCGTGCTGGTGTTCGCGCTGCCCGCCAGCCCGCTCGCCCAGCCCTGGTCGGTGATCGCCGGAAACACCTTCTCGGCATTGGTCGGTGTCGCCTGTGCCCGATGGATCGCAGATCCGGTCTGGGCCAGCGCCCTCGCCCCCGCGCTCGCCATCGGGCTGATGTTCGGCTTGCGCTGCCTGCATCCGCCCGGCGGCGCGGTGGCGCTGTTCGCGGTGCTGAGCCAGACCACCCACTTTCCGTTCTCGCTCTATCCGGTGGCGCTCAATTCGGTGCTGCTCGTGCTGGCCGGCGTGCTCTACAACAGCCTCACGGGCCGGCGCTACCCGCATGTGCAGCTCGCGCCGCGCAAACCCAGCGCCGATGCGCGATTCAGCTCGGCCGACGTCGATGCAGTGCTCGCGCGCTACAACCAGGTGCTCGACATCAGCCGCGACGACCTCGAAGCGCTGATCCGCGAAACCGAGCTGGAGTCCTACCGCCGCCGCCTCGGCACCGTGCGCTGCGCCGACATCATGTCGCGTGACCCCGTGGTCGCCGAGTTCGGCACGCCGCTGCAGGAGGCCTGGGCGCTGATGCAGGCGCGCCGCATCAAGGCCCTGCCGGTGATCGATCGCACGCGCCGGGTGGTCGGCATCGTCACGCAGGCCGACTTTTTCCGCCACATCGACCTGGATCACCACGAGGGCCTGGGCGGCCGGCTGCGCGACTTCATCCGCGCAACGCGCACCGTGATGTCGAGCAAGCCCGAGGTGGTCGGCCAGATCATGACGCGCCAGGTGCGCGTGGCCAGCGAGGAGCGGCCGATGGTCGAGCTGGTGCCGCTGTTCTCCGAGGGCGGCCACCACCACATCCCGATCATCGACGGCGAGCGCCGGCTCACCGGGATGATCACGCAGTCCGACTTCGTGCGCGCGCTGTACCGCGCCGTGGGGCCGGAGGCCCCGCAGGAGGCCAGTGCCGCGGGTCGCTGAAACGCTCCGCCAGAAAGTCCAGCATCGCGCGCAGCGCAGCGGGCATCTGGCGGCGCGAGCTGTAGACGCCGTAAACCCCCAGCGCCTGCGGGCGCCACTCGGGCAAGAGCGCGACCAGCCTGCCGCTGGCCATCAGGGGCTCGGCCGAGTACACCGGCTGCATCGCGATGCCCGCGCCCTCGAGCGCAGCGGCCAGCAGCACGCGTGATTCGTTGGCGCTGAGATTGCCGCCCACCGGCACCGCCAGCTGCTGCCCCTGCCGCTCGAACTGCCAGAGACTCTTGCCGAAGTAGGAGTGGGTCAGGCAGTTGTGGAGCGCGAGCTCCTGGGGCAAGCGCGGCGTGCCGTGCGCGGCCAGGTAGGCCGGCGTGGCGCACACCAACGAGCCGCAGAGGCCCAGCGGCCGGGCGATCAGGTTCGGGTCCAGGTCGTTGGTGATGCGGATCGCGAGATCGATGCGCTCCTCCACCAGGTTCACGGTGCGGTCGCTGATCTGCAGGTCGACGGCCGTCTGTGGATGCAGGCGCAGGAAGGCCGCCACCGCCGGCGCCAGGATGTCCTGCGCCAGCGACTGCGCGCAGCTCAGTCGCAGCAGGCCGCGCGGCAGCTCGTCCTGTGCATCGACGGCGACCGGCATCTGCCCTGCGATCTCGAGCATCTGGCGGCAGCGCGCCAGCGCCTCCTCGCCGGCCGGCGTCAGGCTGATGCGGCGGGTGGTGCGGTGCAGCAGCCGGGCCCCAGCCCAGCCCTCCATATGCGCCAGGTAGCGCGTGACCATGGCGCGCGACATGCCCAGCGCCTCGGCCGTGGCGGTCATGCTGCCGCGCTCGGCGACGTTCAGGAAGACCTGCGATGCGGTGATTCGGTCCATGATGATCTGATCGATTCAAGCAACAAACCTTTGCATCGTATGCGGTTTTTGGATCGGATCGAGCAACATAAGATTCGCTCCGTTCCGACTCTTCAGACGCTCACCCCATGATTCGCAGAAACCTCCTCGCCGCCGGCCTGGCCTCGCTCGCCGCGGTTCACGTCCTGCCGGCATCGGCCGCGGAAGCCGCGCTTCAACTCGAGGTCTACAACCCCGGCGGCAAGTCCGTCTTCCCCGTGTCCTCGGCCATCGTGAGCGGCCGCAACGAGGCCGTGCTGATCGACGCGCAGTTCCAACGCAACGACGCCGAAACCCTGGTGCAGAAGATCAAGGCCGGCGGCAAGAAGCTCACCACCGTCTACATCAGCCACAGCGACCCCGACTACTACTTCGGCCTCGACGTGATCCAGGCCGCCTTTCCCGACGCGAAGATCGTGGCCACGCCGCAGACGGTGGCGGCGATCAAGGCCTCGATGGACGGCAAGCTCGCCTACTGGGGGCCCATCCTCAAGGACAACGCGCCCAAGGCGCTGGTGCTGCCCGAGCCGCTGGCCGGCGACACCCTCCTGCTCGAAGGCCGCAAGCTCGAAGTGAAGGGGCTGAAGGGCCCGAGCCCCGAGCGCAGCTACCTTTGGATCCCCTCGCTCAAGACCGTGACCGGCGGCGTGTCCGTGTTCAACAACACCCACGTGTGGATCGCCGACACGCAGACACCGGCCTCGCGCCAGGCCTGGCGCACGACGCTCGACGGCATCGCCGCGCTCAAGCCCGCGACCGTGGTGCCGGGTCACTACATGGGCGACGCGCCGAAGGGGCTGCAGGCGGTGAAATTCACCGCCGACTATCTGAAGACCTTCGAGCGCGAAGCCGCGAAGGCCAAGGACTCGGCCGCACTGGTCGCGGCCATGAAGCAGCACTACCCGAGCCTGGGCCAAGTGTCGTCGCTCGAGTTGAGTGCCAAGGTCATCAAGGGCGAAATGAAATGGCCGGCGCATTGAACGGCCCCACCCTGCACTACGTCTTCGACCCGTTGTGCGGCTGGTGCTACGCCGCCGCCCCGCTGGTCCAGGCGGCCCGTGCGGTGCCCGGCCTCACGATCGCGCTGCACGGCGGCGGCATGATGACCGGCCCGAACCGGCGCACCATCACGCCCCAGTGGCGCGACTACGCGATGCCGCATGACCGGCGCATTGCACAGCTGACCGGCCAGCCCTTTGGCGAGGCCTACTTCGAAGGACTGCTGCGCGACACCACGGCGGTGATGGATTCCGAGCCGCCGACCACGGCCATTCTTGCGGCCGAGGCGCTGGGGGGCCGAGGGCTCGATCTGCTCCAGCGCCTGCAGCGCGCCCACTACGTCGAGGGACTGCGCATCGCCGATGCCGCGGTGCTGCGCAAACTGGCCACCGACATCGGCCTCGACGGTCCGGCTTTTGCCGCCGCGGTCGACGCGCACGCGGGCGAGCCCTCGCGCGAGCACTTCGCCGCGAGCCGTGCGCTATTGGCGCGCATGGGCGGCAGCGGGTTTCCGAGCTTCGCGCTGGCGCGCGGCGACGGCCGCCTCGAACGCATCGACGCCGGCCCCTGGCTCGGCCGGTCCGAGGCCTGGCAGCAGCACCTGGCCCAGGCGGCGCGGCAGGCCGTCTGAGAAGCCCCCTTTCCATTTCCTTTTCTTCAACCAGGAGTTCTTCCATGAGCCATATCGCCATCCTCGGCATCAGCGGCCGCGTCGGTTCCCGCATCGCCAACGAGCTGCTTGCACGCGGCCACACGGTCACCGGCATCGCGCGCAACATCGACAAGGTCCAGCCCCAACCCGGCCTCGCGCTCAAGCAGGCCGACGCCACCCGGCTCGACGCACTGGTGCCGCTGCTGCGCGGCCATGACGCCGTCGTCAGCGCGACGCACTTCGCGGGCGGCACCGACGCGACCACTGCCGTCGCCGCCGCCAAGCAGGCGGACGTGCCGCGCCTGTTGGTAGTGGGCGGCGCAGGCAGCCTCGAGATCGCGCCGGGCAAGGCGCTCGTCGACACGCCCCAGTTCCCCGAGGCCTACAAGGCCGAAGCGCTGGCAGGCCGCACCTTCCTGGAGTCGCTGCGCGCCGAGAAGGAACTCGACTGGACCTTCCTCTCGCCCTCCGCCCTGCTCGAACCGGGCGAGCGCACCGGCAGCTACCGCACCGGCGGCAACCAGTTGCTGGCCGACGCCAACGGCAAGAGCTGGATCTCGATGGAGGACTACGCGATCGCGATGGCCGACGAGATCGAGAAGCCTGCGCATCCGCGCCAGCGCTTCACCGTCGGATACTGAATGGGCCGCCGCGAGACGCCTCGATCGTCTTCATCGCGGCGCGAAAGACGCGAAATCTGTCAAGCGGCCCGCGATTGCCGAAGCCCCTCGTAGAATTTTTTCTACAACTTTTCAGTGGGGTTACATGAGACTTGTCGGCATTGGCCTTTCGGCACTCGCACTCACCGGGCTCATCGCCTGTTCCAAGGTACCCGACACGGTGAAGATCGGCGTTGCCCAGCCTTTGTCCGGCCCGCTGGCCGCCCTGGGCAAGGACATGCTGCAGGGCGTCGAGCTGGCGGTGAAGGAGATCAACGCCAGCGGCGTCACGGTCGACGGAAAGACCGTGCATTTCCAGATCGTTGCCGTCGACGATCAGGCGAGTGCGGGCGTCGGCGAGCAGGTTGCGCGCCACCTTGTCGACGAGGGCGTGGCGGCTGTCATCGGTCACCTCAATTCCGGTGTGAGCATCCAGGCTGCACCGATCTACGCTGCGAAGAACATCCCGCAGCTCGCCATTTCCACCCAGCCCAAGTACACGCAGCTCGGCTTCCCCACGACGCTGCGACTGGTGGCCAGCGACACGATCCAGGGACGCGCGATGGGCGCCTATGCGGCCACGACGCTCAGCGAGAGCGCAGGCGCCTGTGCCGTCGTCGACGACAGCTCGTCCTATGGCAAGGCGTTGGCCGATCTGGCGGAAAAATCGCTGAGCGCCCATGGCCGTACCGTGGCCCTGCGCCGATCGTTCAACGACAAGACCACCGAGTTCGGCTCCCTGGTCAAGGAGTTGAAGACACGTTCGGTCGAGACCATCGTCACGACTCTCGCGGACTTCCAGGTCGTCGCGCTCGTCAAGCAGCTGGCAGACGCCGGCCTGAACAACATCAAGATCGTCGGTGGCGACACGCTCAAGACGAACAAGCTGCTGGCGCAGAAGCTCCCGCTCGAGGTCTTCGCCACGTCGCCCGTTCTGGAGCCGATGGAGTTCTACCGCGGCGCGAAGTTCGTCGGCGCCTTCAGCGCTGCATACGGCCACCCGCCGGTGTATGGCGCGCACTACGCCTACGATGCGATGTACCTGCTGTCCAACGCCGTGCAGCGGGCCAAGTCGGTCGACGGAAAGGTGCTGACCGCCAAGCTTCGCGAGCTCGACTTCATGGCCCCTGTCACCAATGTGATGAAGTTCGGTCCCGACGGCGAGCAGATCTACGGCAGCGTGGGTGTCTATCGACCGCGCGGGGGCCGCTGGGAAGCGCTGATGAGTTCAGACCGCTGGTGAACCAGCCGGCGTGCGGCGTCGTGAGGGGGGCGTGCAGGCCCGACGCACCTTCAGCGCGCGACGCCCAGCAGCCGTTCCAGCACCTCGGGCTGCGCGCGCAAGCTGGCCGCGCGATCGGCATGCACCACCGTGCCGTGGTCCAGCACCACCGCCTCGTCGGAGATCGCGAGGATGGCCTGCGGATGCTGCTCCACGATGATGGCCGCCAGGCCTTCGTCCTGCGTGATGCGGCGGATGGCGCGCAGCAGCTCCTCCACGATGATGGGGGCCAGCCCTTCGAGCGGCTCGTCCAGCAGCAGCAGCCGCGGGTTCACCACCAGCGCCCGCCCCACCGCCAGCATCTGCTGCTCGCCGCCCGAGAGCTGCGTGCCCAGGTTGCGCTTGCGCTCGGCCAGGCGCGGGAACATTTCGTAGACGCGCTGGGGGGTCCACGCACCAGGCCGTTCCACCGCCGTCAGGTTCTCGTGCACCGTGAGCGACTTGAAGATGTTGCGCTCCTGCGGCACCCAGCCGATGCCGGCCGCCGCGCGCTGGTGCGGCGAGAGCTTGTGCAACGCCACGCCGCCGAGCGCAATGCTGCCACCGTGCTGGCGCGCCGCGCCTGCGAGCGTGTTGATCAGCGTGGTCTTGCCGGTGCCGTTGCGGCCCAGCAGCGCCAGCGTCTGGCCTTCGCCCAGGGCGAGCGAGATGTCGTGCAGCACCACGGCTTCGCCGTAGCCGGCGCTGAGCTTCTCGATGCGAAGCAGTTCAGACATGCACGGCTCCCTGGCCCAGGTAGACCTCCTTGACCTTCGGGTCGTTGGCGATCGTGTCGGGGTCGCCCTCCGTGAGCAAGGCTCCGTTGACCAGCACCGTCATGCGGTCGGCGAAGCTGAACACCAGGTCCATGTCGTGCTCGATCAGCAGCACCGAGACGTCGGCCGGCAGCGCCGCCACGGTCTGCAGCAGCTCCTCGCGTTCGCCGGCCGGCACGCCCGCCACGGGTTCGTCGAGCAGCAGCACGCGCGGCTCGCAGGCCAGGGCGATCGCGATCTCCAGCAGGCGGCGCTTGCCGTAGGCCAGCTCGCGCGTCGGCTGATGCGCCACGTCGCCGAGGTGGAACTGCTCCAGCAACTGCGCGGCGCGCTCCGAGACCCGGCCCGACGCACCCAGCGGGCGCCACCACTGCGCGCCCAGGCCCGAGCGCTGCGACACCACCAGCGCCAGCGTCTCCAGCGGCGTCATCGAGTCGAAGAGCTGATTGATCTGGAAGGTGCGCACCATGCCGCGCGCCACGCGGGCATGCGGTGCCAGGCGCGTGATGTCCTCGCCCTCCAGCACGATGCGCCCGGCGGTCGGCGTGAGCACGCCCGTCAGCAGGTTGACCAGCGTGGTCTTGCCAGCGCCGTTGGGACCGATCAGCGCGTGGCGCGCGCCGCGCTTCAGGTTCAGCGTGACGTTGTCGGTGGCGGTGATGCCGCCGAAGCGCATCACCAGCCCGGTGGCGGCAAGGACGGTATCGCTCATCGCGCCGCCCCCGCCCGCTTGCCGAACCAGGTCCAGGGCTTCAGCAGGCGGTCACGCCCGACCAGCACCAGCAGCACCAGGATCAGCCCGACCCAGAACATCCAGTACTGCGGCGTCACGGCCGAGAGCGTGTCCTGCAGCAGCTTGAAGACGATGGCGCCGGCAATGCCGCCGTAGAGCCAGCCCACACCGCCGATCACCAGCATCAGCAGCACGTCGGCCGAGCGGTCGAAGGCCAGCACGTCCAGCGAGGCGAAGCCGGTGGTCTGCGCCAGCAACGCGCCCGCCGCGCCGGCCACCGCAGCGGCCACGGTGTAGATCACCGCGATGCGCGAGACCACGGGGATGCCGATGGCCATCGCGCGCAGCCGGTTGTCGCGGATCGCCTTGAGCGTGGCGCCGAAGGAGGACTGCACCAGGCGCCGCATCACGACGAACAGCACCAGCAGCACGGCCATGGAATACCAGGCCGCCGTGCGCCCGTAGAGGTCGAATTCGAACAGGCCCAGCACCGGCCCCATCACCACGCCCTGCAGCCCGTCGGCGCCGCCGGTGAGCCAGTCCAGCTTGTTGGCCAGTTCCAGCAGCAGCAGCGCAGTGCCCAGCGTGACCATCAACCGCGTGAGGTCGCTGCCACGCAGGATGGTGATGCTGGCCACGGCGCCCAGCGCGGCCGAGGCGGCGATGGCGACCACGAGGCCCACGGTCGGGTCCGGCATCACGTGCTTGGCAAAGAGCGCGGACGTGTAGGCGCCGAAGCCGAAGAAGGCCGCGTGCCCGAGCGAAACGATGCCGGTGTAGCCGAGGATCAGGTCCAGCGACAGCGCGAACAGCGCGATGATCGCGATCTCGTTGATCATCAGCGCCTTCGAGGGCAGCAGCGCCGGCAGCACGAAGACCACGGCCCAGAAAACGAACTCCCACGGCCGCCAGCGGGTCCGGGCGAGCAGCGCTGATTGAAATTCGGACTTGCTCATTTCGGTGCGCCCGACCGACGGCCGTCGAAAACACATGCCCTATGCCAGAGCCGCCGCGGAACCGGCTTTGCCGGGCCGCTGGCGGCGCCCCCTGGAAGGGGGTTGGCGGCCACACGCAGTGGGCAAGCATGGGGGTGAGTCATGCCTTCCCTCCCCGGCGCGTGAACAGTCCCTGGGGCCGCCACATGAGGATCAGGATCATCAGCAGGTAGACCGTGAAGGCCCCCATCTTGGGAATGAAGTACTTGCCCGCCACGTCGGCGATGCCCAGCAGCAGCGCAGCCAGCAGCGGCCCAGTGATCGACGAGGTGCCGCCGACCGAGACCACGATCAGGAAATAGATCATGTACTTGAGCGGGAAGGTCGGGTCCATGCCCAGGATCTCGGCGCCGAGCGCGCCGCCCAGCCCGGCCAGGCCCGAGCCCACCGCGAAGGTCGCCAGGAACACCACGTTGACGTTGATGCCCAGCCCGGCGGCCACGCGCGGATCGTCCACCGCCGCGCGCAGCCGGCTGCCGAAGCGCGTCTTCGACAGGATGAGCTGCAGCACCACCGTGAGCAGCGTACACAGCACGATGATGAAGATGCGATAGTGCCCCATGCCCAGCAGCAGCGCGCCATCGCCGATCTCGGTGCGGCCGCGCAGCCACTCGGGCAGGTGGATGTTCTGCTGCGAGGAGCCGACGAAGAAGTCAATGGCCGCCACCGCCATGAAGGCCAGGCCGATGGAGAACAGCACCTGGTCGAGGTGCGACTTGCCGTACATCGGCCGGTACAGCGTGCGCTCCAGCAGCGCGCCCAGCAGCCCCACGAGCACGAAGGCGAGCACCAGGCAGGCCAGGAAGGGCACACCCGCCTTCTGCATCGCGAACACCGTGAGGTAGCCCCCCGCCATCGCGAAGGCGCCATGCGCGAGGTTGATGAAGTTCATCAACCCCAGCGTCACCGCCAGGCCGACGGCGAGCACGAACAGCAGCATGCCGTAGGCAATGCCGTCGAAAAGAATGGTCAGCATCGGCCTGAGGGTGAGCTTATTGCTTTGCCTTGCCCGGGTCCTTGACGGCCTTGATCACGTCGAACTCGACGTTGTAGAGCTGCCCGTCCTTCTTCTCGACCTTGCGCAGGTACACGTCCTGCACGATGTCGCGCGTCTGCGCGTCGATCAGCACCTGGCCGCGCGGGCTCTCGAAGATCTGGCCCTTCATCGCGGCCAGCAGCGCGTCGCCGCCGCCCTGCCCCTTGGTGGTCTTGAGCGCCTCGTAGATCACGCGCATGCCGTCGTAGCCGCCCATGGCCATGAAGTTGGGGCGCATGTTCTTGTTGGCCTTCTGGAAGGCCTCGACGTACTTCTTGTTGAGCGCCGAGGGGTGTGCGGCCGAGTAGTGGTGCGTGGTGACCACGCCCAGCGCGCCGTCGCCCATGTCGTTGAGCTGGTCGTCGTCGGTCACGTCGCCGGTGGCGATCAGCTTGATGCCGGCCTTGTCCATGCCGCGCTCGTTGAACTGCTTCATCACCGCCGCGCCGGCGCCCGAGGGCACGAAGACGAAGAGTGCGTCGGGCTTGGCGTCGCGCACCTTCTGCAGGAAGGGCGCGAAGTCCGGGTTGCGCAGCGGCACGCGCAGCTTGTCGAGCACCTTGCCGCCGTTCAGCTGGAAGCGCTCGGCGAAGTACTTCTCGGCGTCGTTGCCCGGCCCGTAGTCGGCGACCAGCGTGACCACCGACTTGATGCCGTTCTTCGGCGCCCAGTCGCCCATCGCCACCGACACCTGCGGCAGCGTGAAGCTGGTACGCACGATGTAGGGCGAGGCCTCGGTGATGCTGGAGGTGGCGGCGGCCATCACGATCATCGGCGTCTTCGACTGGGTGGCGATGGGCGCGGTGGCCATGGCCGAGGGCGTGATGCCGAAGCCGGCCAGCACGTTGACCTTGTCGTTCACCACCAGTTCCTGCGCGAGGCGCTTGGTCACGTCGGGCAGGCTGGTGTCGTCCTTGACGATGAGCTCGATCTTCTTGCCCGCCACGGTGTCGCCGTTCTGCGCCATGTAGAGCCGGGCCGCGGCCTCGATCTGGCGGCCGGTGGAGGCCTGCTGCCCCGTCATCGGCAGCACCAGCCCGATCTTGAAGGTGTTGCCCTGGGCCTGCGCCAGCGGCATGGCCAATGCGAGGGCCGTGAGGCTCGCGGCCTGCATGAGATGGCGACGTTGCATGGAAAGTCTCCTTGTGGATGAAGCGGGGCGTATTGTGATCAATTGAAACGAAGTGCGCGCCTCGGCAAACACCTAAGGCGCCGGCCCGCAGCCGCTTTTACTGCGCGATCCGTCGATCGATTGCGCGATGATCGCGCAGAGATCCAAGTCTTCAGCCGGGTCTTCACGTAGCGTCGGGCCGCCACGCGGAGTCGAGGGTGATGTTGCCGACCGCGCGCGACACGCAGGCGCAGATGCGGCGGCCTTCGCGCTTCTCCTGCTCGCTCAGGAACACGTCGCGGTGGTCGATCTCGCCGTCGACGGCCAGCACGTCCATGGCGCACAGGCCGCATTCGCCGCGACGGCAGTCCCACAGCGTCTGCACCCCGGCGGCTTCGAGCGCTTCGAGCAGGCTGCTGTCGGCGGGCACCTGGATGCTCAGCGCGTGGCGCGGAATGCGCACCTCGAAGGCTTGCGCAGGCAGCCGGCCGCTGCTGCCGAAGGTCTCGAAGCGCAGGTCGGCCGGCGGCCGCCCGGCTGCCTCCCAGGCGCGCTTGACGGCTTCCAGCATCGGCACCGGCCCGCAGGTGTAGAGCTGGCCGCCGCGCGGCAGGGCCTCGATCTCGGCGGCGAAATCGATGGGGGCGCTGCCGGTGTGGGCCTGCACGCTGGCGGCCTCCGAGGCTCCGAGCGCTTCCTGCAATAGCGGAAGGTAGGCCAGCTCTCCGGCGCTGCGCGCGCCGTAGAGCATGCGCACGGGGATGCCGCGGCGTCCGGACAGCGCGCCCAGGCGCTGCGCCATGAAGACCATCGGCGTGATCCCGATGCCGCCCGCCACCAGCAGGTAGCCCGGCGCAGTCGTATCGAGGCCGAAGTGGTTCTGCGGCTGCGTCACCAGCAGGCGATCGCCGGGCGCCAGGCGCCACATCGCGAGCGAGCCGCCGCGCCCGTCGTCCAGGCGCTTGACGGCGATGCGCCACGCGCGGCCGTCGGGCTCGCCGACCAGCGAGTAGTGGCGCGTCTGCATCCGCCCTGCGCCGGGCGCGCCGACCAGCAGCTGGACCTGGAGATGGGAGCCAGGTTCGTATGCGGCCGCGAAGCCCGTCTCGGGCGTGATCTCGAACTCGCGCACCGTGGGCGTGAGGTCGCGGCAGGCGGCGATGCGCGCAGGCATCCAGTGAACTTCGCTTGTCATCGTGATGGAGGTGGTTGTCAGGCCCGGCGGCGGATCAGTTGCACGCCCGGCAGGGGATGGTTGTGCGCGCCATGCAGGGCCTCACGCAGGTTGCGCTGTGCGAGGCGGCTGTGCTCGCGCATCAATGCCTCGGCGCGCGAGCCCTCGCGGTTCTCGATGGCGTCGAGCACCTGGCCATGCTGGTCCTGCGCGATCACGAGCATGTCGCGCGCGGCCGGCGAGTTGGCTTGCACCACCACGAAGGCCGAGGGCGAGGCAAAGGGCAGATTGGTCGCGCGCTCCAGCTGCTGGGCGATCAGCGGGCTGCCCGCCATCTCCGACAGCAGCCGGTGAAACTGCCCGTTGAATTCGACATAGCGCGAGAAGGCGGCGTCGTCGAGCGCGGGCTCCCTCAAAAGCTCGTCGATGCGCTTGAGGCAGGCGCGCGCCTCGCGCAGCACCACCGGCGCCGCCCCGCGCTCGGCCGCGAGCCGCGCCGCCAGGCCTTCGAGCGTGCCGCGCAGCTCGATGGCGTCGGCCACGTCGCGCTCGGAGAAAGTGCGCACCGCGTAGCCGCCGTTGGGCAAGGCCTCGAGCAGGCCTTCCTGCTCGAGCCGCATGAGGGCGCTGCGCACCGGCGTGCGCGAGACGCCCAGCGACTCGGAGATCGCCACCTCGGCGATGCGGGTGCCGCCCGGCAGCTCGCCGGCCAGCACCATCTCGCGCAGCCGCAGCTGGGCCTTGACGGCGTGCGAGCTGCCGGCTTCCGAGGCAAGCTCGCCGCCAGCGCTCATCGCATCGCCTCCGCCGCGGCCGCAGCCCGGATCGGGATGGTCGTCGCGGCCGGCTGCTCCTTCGCGATCAACTGGTCGATCAGCCGCCGCGCCCACATGGCCCCGGCATCGATGTTGAGGTTGTGGAACTCCTGCCCGGGACGATCGTCCATCGCGCGCTGCTGGGCTTCGAGCACCAGCTCGTCCTCGCGGAAGATGCCGGCCACGCCCTCGCGCAGCTCGTGCGTGAGGCGCTGCTCGCCGGTGCAATAGTTGCGCGCGAAGGCCCAGAAGTAGAGGCAGCTGGTCTCGGTCTCGGGCGTGATGGTGTTGAGCACATAGCCGTTCACGCCGCGGCTGCGGTCGCCCGGATGGCCGTCGCGTGGCACCGCCCCGCTGCCTGCCGCGGCCACGCCCACGTCGATGTTGACGGTACACGGCCCCTCGAAGCGGATGATCTGCCAGCGGTCCACCTTGCCCTCGTACCCGTGGGCATGGCGGATCTGCCCGGCCCAGAAGGGCGGCGCGTCGATGTTCTCCATCCAGCGCGTGACGGTGGCCGAGCGGTCGCCGTGCGTGGCGACGAACGGCGCCTCCGCCACCGCGCGGTTGCCGATGGAGGAGCCATGCACGAAGGTCTCGTGCGTAAGGTCCATCAGGTTGTCGACCACCAGCCGGTAGTCGCAGGCCACGCGGATCATCTTGCCGTCGCCGGCCCAGGCCGGGTCGTCGTTCCAGTGCATGTCGGGCACCAGCGCCGGGTCGGCCAGGGCCGGGTCGCCGGGCCAGACCCAGGCGAAGCGGTGCTTCTCCACCACCGGGTAGGAACGAACGCAGGCCGAGGGGTTGAGCGTCTCCTGGCTGGGCATGTGGGTGCAGCGCCCCTGGCTGTTGTAGACCAGGCCGTGGTAGCCGCAGACCAGCTCGTCGCCCTCCAGCCGGCCCAGCGACAGCGGCATCAGGCGATGCCAGCAGGCGTCTTCCAGCGCCGCGACCTGGCCGTCGCTGCGCCGGTACATCACCAGCTTCTGATTGCAGATGGTGCGCGCCAGCAGGCTGTGCTTGAGCTCGACGTCGTAGGCCGCGGCATACCAGGCGTTGAGGGGGAAGGAGCGTGTGGAGGGACTCATGGGATACGCAATGTATACATACAAGCGAAAATATCCAATGATTTCAGGTCAATTTAAGGGTAAACACTGACGTTGATGTATCCATTAAGGTCGATCCCCGTGCGTTTACGATCGGTCGTTCTTTTCCAGATTCGACGGAGCCCACCATGTCCGAACATGCCCGCCTGCCTGCCCGCTACGACCACGTCGGCAGCTTCCTGCGCCCCAAGTACCTGCTCGAAGCCCGCGAGCAAAAAGCCAAGGGCGAGATCACGCCCGAGCAGCTTCGCCGTGTCGAAGACAAGGCCATCACCGAGATCGTGAAGTTCCAGGAGGACATCGGCCTCAAGAGCATCACCGACGGCGAGTTCCGCCGCACCTACTTCCACATCGACTTCCTCGAGCAGCTCGGCGGCGTGAAGACCGACATCCCGGTCATCATCCGCAAGCCCGACGGCACCGAGGAGCTCGCGCCGCCGGTGATGCGCGTCATCGACAAGGTGACCCACGCCAAGTGCATCCAGCTGGCCGACTTCGAGTACCTCAAGAGCCAGGTGTCGGCCGGCAACACGCCCAAGGTCACCATCCCTTCGCCCACCATGCTGCACTTCCGTGGCGGCCGCGCCGGCATCAGCAAGGAGGCCTACCCCGAGCTCGACCCGGTGTTCTACGACGACGTGGCGAGGGCCTACGGCGACGAGCTGCGCTCGCTGGCCGCGGCCGGCTGCACCTACGTGCAGATGGACGACACCAATCTCGCCTACCTGTGCGACGAGAAGATGCGCGAGGCCGCCCGCCAGCGCGGCGACGACCCCAACGAGCTGCCGCACCGCTATGCCGCCTTCATCAACAAGGTGGTGGCACAAAAGCCCGCAGGCATGACGCTGGCGATGCACCTGTGCCGCGGCAACTTCAAGAGCACGCACGCGGCGGCCGGCAACTACGAGCCGGTGGCCGAGGCCCTGCTCAAGGAGATGGACCTGGACGCCTACTTCCTCGAGTACGACGACGCACGCTCGGGCGACTTCCGCCCGCTGCGCTTCCTGCCCAAGGGCAAGACCGTGGTGCTGGGCCTGGTGACCACCAAGTTCGGCGAGATGGAGGACAAGGACGAGCTCAAGGAGCGCATCGAGGCGGCCGCCAAGTACGCGCCGCTGGAGCAGCTGGCGCTGTCGCCGCAGTGCGGTTTTTCGAGCACGGTGCATGGCAACAACATCGCCGTCGAGGCCCAGCGCGCGAAGCTGCGGCTGGTGGTCGAGACCGCCCAGGAGGTCTGGGGCTCGACCTGAGGTGCAAGGCCGGTGAAGTCGCGGCATGATCGCGCTTCATGAAGCTCTTCACCGGCCCCCTCAGCATGTTCGGCGCCAAGGCGCAGATCGCCGCGCTCGAAAGGGCATCGCGATCGAAGCCGTCATGGTGCCTTTCGACAAGGACGACAACTACCTCCCCAAGCACCCCGAGGTGCTGCGCATCAACCCCAAGCGGCAGGTGCCGGTGCTGATCGACGGCGAGGTGGAGCTCTTCGACTCCACGCAGATCTTCGAATATCTCGAAGACGCGGCACCCGAGCCGCCGCTGTGGCCGCGTGAGGTCGCCAGCCGCGCCCGGGCCCGCCAGCTCGAGCACCTGTCGGACGAGGTGTTCTTCCCCCACATGATCAGGCTCATGGGCCTGCAGCACGACATGCAAAGCGAGGCGGCCGTCACGGCCTGCGCCGCCTGCGCCCGCTTCTACGAGCAGATGGAAGAGCGGCTCGCGCACGCCGAGTACCTGGCCGGCCCCTACTCCTTCGCCGACATCGCCTTCTACATGGCGCAGGTCTTCGCCGACCGCAAGGGCGCCGGCATGACGGATGCCACGCCGCGCCTCCTGGCCTGGCGCGATCGCGTGGGCGCGCGCCCGGCGGTGCGCGCCGTGGTCGGGCCGATGATGCGCTTCCTGGCCTCGGAGGGACGGCCGGTGCCCGCATCCCTCCAACACCTCGCCGCGTGAACCGCATCGACGACTGGCTGGACTGGCTGCCCTCGCCGTCGCAGCACTTGCTGGTCGTGACCTTCGCGCTGCTGGTCTACGTGCTCACCACGCGAGGGCGGCGGGAGCACCGCGCGCCCACCACCGCGATCGCCTGGGTCATGGGCCTGGTGCTGATGCCTTACCTCATCCTGCCCATGTACCTGCTCTTCGGCCAGCGCAAGCTGCGGCCCGCGGGCTCGCCGCGGCCGCCGCGCTCGGTGCCGGCCGGGCACTGGGCGGCCGACCTGATCGAGAGCTTCGGGCTCGCACCGCCCGGCCCCTGCGCGGTGCGCTTCCATGCCGACGGCGGCGCGGCACGCGATGCGCTGTGGGCCGTGATCGAGGGCGCGCGCAAGCGCATCGACGTCTGCACCTTCATCATCGGCGACGACGCGCTGGGCCACGAGGCGATCAACCGGCTGTCGCGGCGCGCGCGCGAGGGCGTCAAGGTGCGCGTGCTGCTCGACGGCTTCGGCGCCCTGTCGCTGCCGCGCCATCACTTCGACACGCTGCGCGAGGCCGGCGCCGAGGTGGCCGTGTTCCGCCCCCTCTTCAGCCTGCGCCGCACCGGCCCGCGCAACCTGCGCAACCACCGCAAGCTCACCATCGCGGACGATGGCTGGCTGTGGTCGGGTGGGCGCAACCTGGCCGGCGAATACTTCCTCGGCAACGACGAAAACCCGGATGCGTGGCACGACCTCTCCTTCGACCTCCGGGGCAGCGTGGCCGCGGCGGCGGCGCGCCAGTTCGACCACGACTGGGCCTCGGTGCGCGGACGCAAGCCGCGCGCCATCGCTGCCGCCGTGCCGCCGGCGGGCGAGCTCGCGCAGTTTCTGCCCAGCGGGCCCGACCAGACCGAGGACACGGCCCACGCGCTCTTGATCGACGCGTGCTTCCGCGCCGAGCACCGGCTGCTCGCGATCACGCCCTACTTCGTGCCCGGCGACGGCCTGCGCGATGCGCTGCGCCTGGCGGCGCGGCGCGGCGTGCAGGTCACGATCGCGATGCCGGCGCAATCCAATCACCGGCTGGCCGACTTCGTGCGCGCGCGGGCCATGCGCGACCTCGCGCGCGCCGGCGTCAGCTTTCGCATGCTGCCCTTCATGGCCCATGCCAAGGCGGTGG
Organism: Variovorax sp. Soil_C_12; assembly: GCF_057657375.1. Classification (NCBI taxonomy): domain Bacteria; kingdom Pseudomonadati; phylum Pseudomonadota; class Betaproteobacteria; order Burkholderiales; family Comamonadaceae; genus Variovorax; species Variovorax sp. Soil_C_12. The sequence goes on from NZ_JBDGIO010000003.1 coordinate 389,624, forward strand.
TGGTGGACGAACAGCTGGCGCTGTGCGGCTCGATCAACCTCGACATGCGAAGCCTGCTGTTGAACCACGAGGCGGCGGTGGTGTTCTACGGCGCCGAGCAGATCGACTGGCTGGCGCAGTGGATCGAGACCACCGCCTCGGCCGGCGAAAGCTACCGCGCGCGGCGGCCGGGGCTGGTGCGGGACGTGGCGGAGGGGTTGCTGCTGACGGTCGCGTTCCAGCTCTAAGAGGAGCGCTGAGAGGCCTTGGACTTCTTCGAGGACTCCAAGTTGCTGTAGCTCGCATTGCCCAGCCCGGTGCCGATGGTCAGCGCCGCCCAGCGCTTCACGTCGCGCATGAAGGGCAGCTCGCTCAAGCCCTGCACCACCGCATCGTTGTGCATCAGCACCATGGTCGGCACGCCGCGGATGGTCGGAATCTTCTTCGCGAGCTCGGTGGGCAGGTGGAAATGCTCGCTGGTCCAGTCGCCGGGCATGTTCTGCGCGCCGCGCGCGATCGAGCCGTCCTTGCGGATCAGGCCCGGGCACCCGATGCCGACGAAGGGCGCGAGGCGAATGCCCTTCTTCTTGCAATAGCGCACCTGCTCTTCCAGCATCTCGGCCAGCCGCGCGACCAGGGCGCGGCGGTTCGGGCCGTCGTCGGCATGGCGCCACTTCTCGCGCCGAACCACCTTGGCCTTCGACAGGTCGGGTGCCCGCTTGCGCCGCGTCCTCACGATGCCGCAGCGCACGTTGGTGCCGCCGATGTCGAGCGCCAGGATGGCGTCGTAGTGCTCCAGCAGCTCGGGCGGCGTCAGGTGCAGCCAGCCGAGCAGCCCGCCGTCGTCGGGCTCGTGGCAGATGCGCGCGAGCTCCACCGGCACCTTCATCTCCTGCAGGATGGCGGCCGCCTGCAGCACGGCCCGCTCGCCCACGTCGCTCTCCGGGAAGCCGCCGCCGATCACGATGCGCTCGACGCCCTTCCATGAAGGCTGGCCCAGAAAACTCTGGATGACACGGGCCAGCGCCTCGGCGAATTCCTCGATGGCCGCGTGGACCACATCGGTCGCCTCCGAGGCCTTGCCCTCCTTCAGGGCCGCGTCGAGCATGCCCTTGGCGAGTTCTTTGGAATGCCGCTCGCCCAGCGGGTCCTTCTTGCCCTTCCTGCGATGCCGCTGGCGCCAGCGCTCCAGCAGCTCGCGGAACGCGGTCTGGCTGGCCTGGTCGCCCAGGAAGCCTTCCCCGCCGCGCAACTGGAGACTGTAGCCTTCGACCAGCACCGACGGCAACTCTTTCGTGCCATGGATGTCGGCCGCCGGGAGCGTCGGCGCATACCGGTCTTTTGTCTTGTTCTTCGATTGCGGCTTGTCTTCTGAGGCCATGGAGTCCTTGGGCAGTTGCGGGTGTGCTGTCAGTCGGCCGTCACATCGAGGATAAGGCGCGTTGTCTCCTCGGGCGCATCCCAATGCGGGAAATGACCGCAGCGCTCGAACCAGTGCAGGTGCGCGCCCGGAAAAAGCTGCAGCGCGCGTGCCGCCTGCCGCGGCAGGCAGACGCGGTCGAGCCGCCCCCAGCCGATCACCAGAGGCCGGGCCATGCGGCCCGCGTCCGCACCCAATTGCGCCGGTCCGCGCAGCAGCGCGTGCAGCACCGCCTCGAAGGAGCGCGCGCTGGCGTAGCTGCGCATTTCCTCAAGGATCATGGAAGCCGGCAGAGCGGCCGGCTGCACCGAGAACTGCGCCAGCAGCAAGCGGCGGGACCAGTCGTGCGAGATGAGGGTCGGCATCGCGAAGTGCAGGTTCCGCGCCAGCCGGCGCGAGAGCGAGACCGAAGCGGCGAAGAGGAAGCGCTCCCACCCGAGCCAGAAGCCGCCCGGCCCCAACGAGACCACCGCGCCCACCACCCCGCCGCGGCTCGCCAGCTCGAGCAGCAGCCGCGCCCCGATCGAGCTGCCGGCCGCATCGGTGCCGATCAGCTCGTGCTCCCGCAGAAACTGCGCGAGCGCGTCGGCCAGGGTCTGCACCGAGACCTCGCCCTCCAGCGGCGGACTCTTGCCGAAACCGGGCAGGTCGATCGCGGTCACGCTGCGCCGGGCCGCCAGCGGTTCCATGATGCCCTGCCACGAGCGCCAGTTGCTGCCCAGTCCATGGACGAGCAACAGTGACTTGCCTTGACCCCGCCTGACGTAGTTGATGAGCACGTGGCACTGTGCGGGCATGCGCTCTTGAAATCGCATCAGCCCCGCGCACGATCTCCTGTAGGAATGCGGCCTGTCGCGATCCGCAGCGCGTCGATACACTGCGCCGGATGCATTGCCTGCACCGCCTGCGGCTTCTCGCCTTGTCCTGCCTGGGCTTGCTCTGGGCCGCCGCGCCTTCGCTGGCGCAGGACGCGGGCCTGAAGATCGGCTCCAAGCGGTTCACCGAGTCGTACATCCTGGCCGAGGTCATGGCGCAGACCGCCGCGCCCCACCTGCCCGCACCGCCGCAACTGCGGCAAGGCCTGGGCAACACCGCGATCGTCTACGAGGCCCTGCGCGCGGGCAGCATCGACCTCTACGCCGAGTACACCGGCACCGTGGCGATGGAGATCCTCAAGAACCCGCAGCCGATGACGCGCGAGGCCCTGAACGCCGCGCTGGCGCCGCTCGGCCTCGGCATCGCGATCCCGCTGGGCTTCAACGACGGCTATGCGCTTGCCATGCGCGCGGCCGACGCCGAGCGGCTCGGCGTGCAGACCCTGAGCGACCTGGCGCGCCATCCCGAGCTGCGACTGGGTTTGTCGAACGAGTTCATCGGCCGCGCCGACGGCTGGCAGGGCCTCGCCGCGCGCTACGGCTTCGCGCAGAAGCCCACCGGGCTGGACCATGGCCTGGCCTACGACGCGATCGCCTCGAAGCAGATCGACGTGATCGACATCTACACCACCGACGCCAAGATCGATCACCTCGGCCTGCGCGTGCTCACGGACGACCGCGCCTACTTCCCGCGCTACGACGCCGTGGTGCTGTACCGGCTCGACGTGCCCAAGCGCTGGCCGGCGGCCTGGGCCGCGCTGGAGAAGCTCGAGGGCCGCATCGACGAGCGCGCGATGATCGCGATGAACGCTCGCGCCGAGCTGCAAAGCGTGGCCTTCGATGCGATCGCACGCGATTTCCTGGCGCAGGGCGGAACGGGTGCGAAGGCCGGTGGCGGCGAGGGCGCGCGCGGCTTCGTCGCCAAGCTCTTCGGCCCCGACCTCGGCCGGCTCACGCGCCAGCACCTGCTGCTGGTGGCGATCTCGGTCGGGCTGGCGATCCTGGTCGCCGTGCCGCTGGGCATCCTCGTGTTTCCGCATCTGCGGCTGCGGGCCGTGGTGCTCGGGCTCACGGGCCTGCTGCAGACCGTGCCCTCGCTGGCATTGCTGGCGCTGCTGATCTCGTTGATCGGCGCCATCGGCACCCTGCCGGCGCTGATCGCGCTCACGCTCTACTCGCTGCTGCCCATCATGCGCAACACCGTGACCGGGCTGGCCGAAGTGCCGGCCGGGCTACGGCAGGCGGGCACCGCGCTGGGCATGACGGGCGGGCAGAGCCTGCGGCTGGTGCAGTTGCCCCTGGCGCTGCCGACGCTGCTGGCGGGCGTGCGCACGGCGACCACCATCGCGATCGGGACGGCGACCATCGCGGCCTTCATCGGCGCGGGAGGATTCGGGGAGCGGATCGTGACGGGGCTGGCGCTCAATGACCGCGGGCTGCTGGTGGCGGGGGCGGTGCCGGCGGCGGTGCTGGCGTTGCTGAGCGAGGGAGTGTTCGAGGCGATCGAGTACTGGTTTCGACGGGGCCGGACCGCCTGACTCCCTCCCCTTCGGGGGAGGGAGCAAGACCTCAGGCCAGCGTGTACGCCGTCTTCACCACCGTAAAGAACTCCTGCGCATACCGCCCCTGCTCCCGCGGCCCGTAGCTCGACCCCTTGCGCCCACCGAAGGGCACGTGGTAGTCCACCCCCGCCGTCGGCAGGTTCACCATCACCATCCCCGCCTGGCTGTGGCGCTTGAAGTGCGTCGCGTACTTCAGCGAGGTCGTCGCGATGCCGGCCGACAGCCCGAACTCCGTGTCGTTCGCCGTCGCCAGCGCCTCCTCGTAGTTCTTCACCCGGATCACGCTCGCCACCGGCCCGAAGATCTCTTCCTTGTTGATGCGCATGCTCGCCACCGACTCGCTGAACAGCGCCGGCGACATGTAGAAGCCCTCGGTCGCGAGCTTCAGCCGATCGCCGCCCGCGGCCAGCGTGGCGCCTTCGCCCTGGCCGATCTCGATGTAGTCCAGGTCCTGGCGCAGCTGGCTCTCGCTGGAGACCGGGCCGATGTCGGTGCCCTGCGCCAGCGCATCGCCGACCTTGATCTTCGCCATGCGCGCCTTCATCGCCTCGATGAACTTCGGGTAGATGCCCTCGGTCACGATCAGTCGGCTGGATGCGGTGCAGCGCTGGCCGGTGGAATAGAAGGCGCTCTGCACGCTGAGCTCCACCGCCTGGTTCAGGTCGGCATCGTCCAGCACCACCTGCGGGTTCTTGCCGCCCATCTCCAGCTGTACCTTCTTGCCCTTCGTCGCGCACGCCACGGCGATGCCGCGGCCCACACCGACCGAGCCGGTGAAGCTGATGGCATGGATGCCGGGATGGTCGACCAGCGCATTGCCGATCACGCTGCCGCGGCCCATCACCAGGTTGAAGACGCCGGCCGGGATGCCCGAACGGCTGATGATCTCGGCCAGCGCCCAGGCGCAGCCGGGCACCAGGTCGGCGGGCTTCAAGACCACGCAGTTGCCGAAGGCCAGCGCCGGCGCGATCTTCCAGGCGGGGATCGCAATCGGGAAGTTCCACGGCGTGATGAGCCCGACCACGCCCACCGGCTCGCGCGTGATCTCCACGCCGATGCCCGGGCGCACCGAGGGAAGAACTTCGCCCGACAGGCGCAGGCATTCGCCGGCGAAGAACTTGAAGATGTGGCCCGCGCGCGTGGCCTCGCCGATGCCCTCGGCGCGGGTCTTGCCCTCCTCGCGCGCGAGCAGGGTGCCCAGCTCTTCCTTGCGCGCGAGGATCTCGTTGCCGATCTTGTCGAGCGCATCGCTGCGCGCCTGCACGCTGCCGGTGGCCCAGCCCGGGAAGGCCGCGGTGGCGGCCGCCACGGCCTCGTCGACCTGCACGGCGTCACCCTGGGCGTAGTGGCCCAGCACGTCTTCCAGGTTGCTCGGGTTGGTGTTGGGGCTGTAGCTGGCGCCCGCGCGCCATTCGCCGTTGATCAGGTTGTCGAAGTTCTGCATGGCAGTGTCCTTGGGGTCGGTCGAAAAAAGCACGGGGCCGCCTGGGCGGCCCGGCACGCTGTCTGAAGAATAGGCCGGGCGCCGCGCCTCGGCCAGTCACCCGCTCGGCCCGCTCGCCGCGATGGCCTACTGCGGCCCGAGCTTCTCGATCAGTGCCGCCAGTGCATCGTACTCGTCGGCCTTGAGCTCGGTGAGCGGTGTGCGCACCGGGCCCGCGTCATGCCCCACGACGCGCGCGCCGGCCTTCACGATGCTCACCGCGTAGCCCTGGCCCTTGTTGCGAATCTCCAGGTAGGGCATGAAGAAGTCCTTGAGCAGGCGGTGCTGCGTGGCCATGTCGTCGGCCGCCACCGCCTTGTAGAAGTCCATGGCGGTCTTCGGAATGAAGTTGAAGACGGCCGAGGAATACACCGGCGTGCCCAGCGCCTTGTAGGCCGCCGCGTAGACCTCGGCGGTCGGCAGGCCGCCCAGGTAGGCGAAGCGGTCGCCCATGCGCAGGTAGATGGAGCTCATCAGCTCGATGTCGCCGATGCCGTCCTTGAAGCCCACCAGATTGGGGCAGCGCTCGGCCAGCTTCGCCAGGGTGTCGGGGTAGAGCCGGCTCTGGCCGCGGTTGTAGACGATGACGCCGAACTTCACGCTCTTGCACACCGCCTCCACGTGCGCGGCCAGGCCTTCCTGGCCGGCTTCGGTCAGGTAGTGCGGCAGCAGCAGGATGCCGTGCGCGCCGGCCTTCTCGGCCGCCCGCGCACACTGGATCGCGAAGCGGGTCGGGCCGCCCGCGCCGGCGATGATCGGCACCTTGCCGCGGCAGGTCTGCACCGCGGTCTCGATGATCTCCGGGTACTCGTCAGCGGTCAGCGAGAAAAACTCGCCGGTGCCGCCGGCCGCGAACAGCGCGCTCGCGCCGTAGGGCGCCAGCCATTCGAGGCGCTGGACGTAGCCCTTCTTGTCGAAATTGCCCTCCGCGTCGAAGTCGGTCAGCGGAAAGGACAGCAGGCCGGAGCCCATGATGGATTTGAGTTCCTGGGGATTCATCGAGAAAAGATCCTGGAGAGAAGGGAAAAAGACGGAAGCGGACGGCAGGCCCGCGTTCAGTCCAGCTTGATCTGTGCCGCGTCGACCACCTTGGCCCAGCGCGCGCGTTCCTTGTTGAAGAACTGCTCCTGCTCGACCGGCGTCATGGTCACGACCTCGGCGCCCTGCCCGGCCAGGCGCGAACGGATGTCGGTCGAGCGGATGATGGCGACCAGTTCCTTGTTCAGGCGCTGGATCACCGCCTCGGGCGTGCCGCGCGGCGCCAGCATGCCCTGCCAGGTGCCGGACTCGAAGCCCGTAACGCCCTGCTCGGCGATGGTGGGCACGTCGCCGATCAGCGGCATGCGGGTGGCCTTGGAGACGCCCAGCACCTTGAGCTTGCCGCTCTGCACATGCGGCAGCGTGGCGAGCATGCCGTTCATCAGCACCTGGGTCTGGCCGCCCACCGTGTCCTGGATGGCCTGCACGCCGCCCTTGTAGGGCACGTACTGCCAGCGCGCGCCGCTGGCGCGCTCCAGCGCCACGCCGGCCAGGTGCGGCGCGCTGCCGGTGGCGGTGACGGCGAAGTTCAGATCGGACTTCTTCGACAGCGCGATCAGTTCCCTCAGGTTGGCCGCCGGGACCGAGGGATGCACCACCAGCAGATGCGGCGAGTAGGCCAGCATGGTCACGCCGCGCAGGTCCTTCGACGGATCGAAGGCGAGCTTGGTGTAGACGGAGGGGCTGATCGCCAGCGCGCCGACGTCGCACAGGAGCAGCGTGTAGCCGTCGCCCGGCGCCTTGGCCACGAGGTCCGCGCCGAGGTTGCCGTTGGCGCCCGCACGGTTCTCCACGATCACCGATTGCTTGAGCGCCTCCGACAGCGGCTGGCTGATGGCGCGGGCAATGATGTCGGACGAGCCGCCCGGCGGATAGGGCACCACGATGCGCAAGGGCTTCGAAGGCCAGGCGTCGGCCGCCGAGGCGTGGCCGGCCAGCAGGCTCGCGCCGACGGCGCCGAGCATGAGATCGCGTCGATTCAGGGTCATGTCATGTGTCTCCTGGAGGTGAAGGGACGAGTGCGCCGTGGGCCCACTCGGAGGTCGGATTGAGATTCTTAGTTATCAGTCATCGTACAACTAGGTCGACGACTTGTCCAGCATTGCGCTCCGAAAGCGCTCAGGTTGCCGTGCCGCCGCCGGACGCGGGCGCCTGCGCCTCGCGCTGGGCCGCTTCCTGCGCCAGGCGCAGGCGCTCGCGGCTGTTGGTCAGGTGGATGCGCATCGCCGCGCGGGCCGACTCCGGATCCTGCCGCGCGATGGCGGCGTAGATCTCCTCGTGCTCGCGGTTGACGCGGCTCAGGTACTCGCCGCGCCGGTCGTGGGTGCGGATCGCGCTGATGCGCGTGCGCGGAATGATGGTGGTGCCCAGGTGGCTCATGATGTCCGCGAAGTACGGATTGCCCGTGGCCTGCGCGATCTGCAGATGGAAGCGGAAGTCGGGCGCCACCGTGTCCCCCGCCTCCTCCACGTTGCGCTGGAAATCGTCGAGCGCCCCGCGCATCGCGAACAGCTGCTCCTCGGTGCGCCGGGTGGCGGCCAGCCCGGCGGACTCGGTCTCCAGGCTGATGCGCAGTTCCAGCACCGCCAGCACGTCGACCGTGGTCGCGATGTCGGAGCCCTCCAGCCGGAACATGCCCGCCGCGCGGGGCTGCAGCACGAAGGTGCCGATGCCGTGGTGCGTCTCCACCAACCCGCCGGCCTGCAGCTTCGACAGCGCCTCGCGCACCACGGTGCGGCTGACGCCGTAGGCTTGCATGATGGCCGACTCGGTGGGCAGCTTGTCGCCCGGCCGCAGCTGCTGGCTGCGGATCTTCTCGCCCAGGTCGTCGACCAGGCCGTGCGCCAGGCCGCGCCCGCGACGGCGCGGGCTGCCGCCCAAGGCGGCCGGCTCGGCGGCTGAGGTTGACCCCGTTGACAGGCTCGACATGCGGTGATGATAATCACCCGAGTGTTGTATGACAACCGATAACTTACGACTTCAAAGAGACAAGAGACGATGAGCGCCCCCTCCTCCACCCCGCCCCGCCTGAATCGCCTGCTGCTCACGGGGGCCGCCGGCGGCCTGGGCAAGGTGCTGCGCGAGCGCCTTCGCCCCTTTGCCGAGACGCTGCGCGTGTCCGACATTGCCGCGCTTGCGCCCGCCACGGGCCCGCACGAGGAAGTAATGCCCTGCGACTTGGCCGACAAGGCCGCGGTCGATGCGCTGGTCGCCGGCTGCGACGCGATCGTGCACCTGGGCGGCGTCTCAGTGGAGCGCCCTTTCGAAGAGATCCTCGAAGCCAATATCAAGGGCATCTTCCATCTCTACGAAGCTGCGCGGCGCCACGGCGTGAAGCGCGTGGTCTTCGCGAGCTCGAACCATGTGATCGGCTTCTACAAGCAGAGCGAGACGATCGACGCCCACGCCGCGCGCCGGCCCGACGGCTATTACGGCCTGTCGAAATCCTTCGGCGAGGACATGGCCCAGTTCTACTTCGACCGCTGGGGCATCGAGACGGTCAGCATCCGCATCGGCTCCTCCTTTCCCGAGCCTGCCAACCGCCGGATGATGAGCACTTGGCTCAGCTACCGCGACCTCACGTCACTGATCGAGAAGTCGCTCTTCACGCCCGAGGTCAAGCACACGGTGGTCTACGGCATGTCGGCCAACCGCGACGTCTGGTGGGACAACCACGCGGCCGCGCACCTGGGCTACCAGCCGCAGGACAGCTCGGAAGTCTTCCGCGCCAAGGTCGAGGCCCAGCCGCCCGTGGCCGCCGACGACCCCAACGCGATCTACCAGGGCGGCGCTTTCACCGCCCAAGGCCCCTTCGGCGATTAACCCCATGTCCACGCAGGCCGAGCTCGTGGTCGATGCCCGCTGCGGCACCGGCGAAAGCCCCGTCTGGTCGATGGCCGAGCAGGCGCTCTACTGGGTCGACATCCCGGGCCGCGCCCTGCATCGCTGGTCGCCCGACGGCCACCGCCATTGGACCGGCGAGGAGATGCTCGCCTGCATCGCGCCGCGCGCCGATACGCCGGGCCAGTGGATCGCAGGCATGGAAAGCGGCCTGTTCTCGATCGCGCCGCAGGACGACGGCACGCTCGCCGCCACGCCCCTCGCGCAGGTGGCGCACGCCCGGCCCGGCATGCGCTTCAACGACGGCCGCTGCGACCGCCAGGGCCGCTTCTGGGCCGGCACCATGCTGATGGACATGGGGGCCGGCGCGCACGTGGGCCGGCTCTATCGCCATGACGGCGACGGGCAACTTCCATCGCTGCAGCTCGAGGAGCTGATCGTCCCCAACGGCCTGGCCTTCAGCCCCGACGGCCGCACGATGTACCTCTCGGATTCGCACCCCAGCGTGCAGGCCATCTGGGCCTTCGACTACGACACCGCCACCGGCACCCCGACGAACCGCCGCCTGTTCGTCGACATGAATCCCCTGCCCGGCCGCCCCGACGGCGCCGCGGTCGACGCCGACGGCTGCTACTGGATCTGCGGCAACGACGCCGGCCTGGTGCACCGCTTCACGCCGCAAGGCAAGTTGGACCGCTCGCTCGAAGTGCCGGTGAAGAAGCCCGCGATGTGCGCCTTCGGCGGCCCGAAGCTCGACACCCTCTTCGTGACCTCGATCCGCCCCGGCGGCGATCTCTCCGACCAGCCGCTGGCCGGCGGCGTGTTCGCGCTGCGCCCCGGCACCCAGGGCATCGCGGAGCCCGCCTTCGGCAGCTGACGACTCCCAAGTTTTTCGTTTCGACAAACCACCACCAACAGAGGAAGACAAATGAAGTTCAACCGCACCCTGATCGCCCTGGCGGCCGGCGCCCTGGGCCTGGCCGCGCAGGCCGTCGAGTTCCGTTCGGCCGACGTGCACAACAGCGACGACTACCCGACCGTGGCCGCGGTCAAGCACATGAGCGAGCTGCTCGACAAGCGCAGCAACGGCAAATACAAGATCAAGGTCTTCAACAAGGGCGCCTTGGGTACCGAGAAGGAGACCATCGACCAGGTGAAGATCGGCGCGCTGGAGATGACCCGCGTCAACATCAGCCCGCTGAACTCGCTGTGCGCCAAGACGCTGGTGCCCACCATGCCCTTCCTGTTCGACTCGATCGCGCACATGCGCAAGTCGCTCGACGGCCCGGTCGGCGAGGAGATCCTGAAGAGCTGCGAGCCCGAGGGCCTGGTCGGCCTGGCCTTCTACGACAGCGGCGCGCGCTCGATCTACGCCAAGAAGCCGGTGAAGACCCTGGCCGACGCCAAGGGCATGAAGATCCGCGTGCAGCAGTCGGACCTGTGGGTGTCGCTGATCAACGCCATGGGCGCCAACGCCACGCCGGTGCCGATCGGCGAGGTCTACACCGGCCTGAAGACCGGGCTGATCGACGCCGCGGAGAACAACATCCCCTCCTACGACGGCTTCAAGCACTACGAGGCCGTGAAGTTCTACTCGCGCACCGAGCACTCGATGGCGCCCGAGATGCTGGTGATGTCGAAGGCCGTCTACGACAAGATGTCCAAGGCCGACCAGGACATGTTCCGCGCCGCGGCCAAGGAGTCGGTCACCTTCCAGCGCCAGAAGTGGGACGAGCAGGAAGCCAAGTCGCTGGAGGTGGTCACCAAGGGCGGCGCCACCATCGTGTCCGACGTCGACAAGGCCTCGTTCCGTGCGGCGATGGCGCCGGTGTACGCCAAGTTCATCTCCACGCCGGACCTGCAGCGGCTGGTCAAGGCCATCCAGGACAACAAGTGAGCGCAGGGGTCGTCGAAGCGGAGGCGGCGCGTCCGCCCTCCCGCCACCTGTACTCGCGGGTGTGCGCGCTGCTGTCCAAGGTCAGCCTGATGCTGGCCGTGGTGCTGCTGATCGCGATCATCGCGTGCGTGCAGTACCAGGTGGTCGGGCGCTACCTGCTCAACGACACGCCGGTCTGGGCCGAGGGGCTGGCGCTGCAGCTGGTGCTGTACGTCACCGCGCTGGGGGTGGCGGTGGGCGTGCGCGATGCCGGCCACATCGGCCTCGATTCGCTGGTCGCCCTGCTGCCGGAATCGCTGCGCCTCAAGGTCGAGATCCTGATCCACGCGCTGGTGGCGCTGTTCGGCGCCATCATGGTGTCCAGCGGCTGGCTCTGGACCCGGCTCAAGTGGAGCGACATGAAGCCCATGCTGGGCATCCCGGTGGGCGTGGACTACCTCGCGCTCGTGATCGCGGGCGCCTTGATCGTCCTGTTTTCGGTTGAACACATCGTGGCACTGCTGCGTGACGAGGAAGTGGTGCCTGCATGGAACTAGCGGTCCTGTCCTTCAGTTTTCTTGCGCTGCTGGTGATCGGCGTCCCGGTGGCGTTCTCGATCGGCCTCGCCTCGGTCGCCACCGTGATGTATGCCGGCCTGCCGGTCGCGGTGGTGTTCCAGAAGATGGTCGGCGGGATGCAGATCTTCTCCTTCCTGGCCATCCCCTTCTTCGTCTTCGCCGGCGAGCTGATGCTGTACGGCGGCATCGCCCAGCGCATCGTGCGCTTCGCCAACAGCCTGATCGGCCATGTGCGCGGCGGGCTCGGCATGAGCAACGTGATTGGCTGCACGCTGTTCGGCGGCGTGGCGGGCTCGCCGGTGGCCGACGTGTCGGCCATGGGCTCGGTGATGATCCCGCTGATGAAGCGCGAGGGCTACGACGCGGACTATGCGGTCAACGTCACCACCCACGCGGCGCTGGTCGGCGCGCTGATGCCGACTTCGCACAACCTCATCATCTTCACGCTGGCCACCACCGGCATCGCCTCGGTCAGCGTGCTGAGCCTGATCCTGGCGGGGCTGGTACCGGCGCTGATCCTGACGCTGTGCAACCTGGCTGCCGCCTACTACGTGGCGATCAAGCGCGGCTACCCGATCCGCGGCGCCTTCCCCGGCTGGGGCGAGGTGCTGGCGGCCTTCATCGGCGCGCTGCCGGGGCTGCTGATCGTGGCGATCATCCTGGTCGGCATCCTGTCGGGGGTGTTCACCGCCACCGAGTCGGCGGCCACTGCGGTGCTGTGGGCGCTGGGCGTCACGGTGCTGGTGTACCGGTCGCTGAGCTGGAAGGACTTTTTGAAGGCCTGCGCCAAGGCCTGCAAGACCACCGGCGTGGTGCTGCTGCTGATCGGCATCTCCTCGGCCTTCGGCTACTTCATGGCGCTGTACGAGGTGCCGCAGAAGACCGGCGAGCTGATGACCTCGTTCTCGAGCAGCCCCTGGGTCATCTTCCTGATGATCAACGTGCTGCTGTTCGTGCTGGGCACCTTCCTGGACATGGCCGCCACGATCCTGATCTGCACGCCGATCTTCCTGCCGATCGCGATGCAGTTCGGCATGAGCCCGGTGCAGTTCGGCATCGTGATGCTGATCAACTGCGCGCTGGGCCTGAACACGCCGCCGGTGGGCACCACGCAGTTCATCGGCTGCGCGATCGGGGGGGTGTCGGTCGGGCAGGTGATGCGATCGATCTGGCCTTTCTACGGGGCGCTGCTGGTGTGCCTGATGCTCGTGACCTACGTGCCGAGCTTCTCGCTGTGGCTGCCCGACCTCTTCTCCGCACCCAAATGAGCAAACCTCTCTGCATCACCATGCACGAGCGCGACAACGTCGCGATCGTGGCCAACGAGGGCGGCCTGCCCGCGGGCACCGTCTTCCCCTCCGGCCTGACCCTGGTCGAGAAAGTGCCGCAGGCGCACAAGGTCGCGCTGGTGGACATCCCGCAGGGCGGCGAGGTGCTGCGCTACGGCGTGGTCATCGGCCGGGCCTCGAAGCCCATCGCGGCCGGCAGCTGGGTGCATGAGCGCCTGCTGGAGATGCCCGCCGCGCGCTCGCTCGATGGCCTGCCCATCGCCACCGCGAAGCCCGCGCCGCCGCAGCCGCTCGAGGGCTACACCTTCGAGGGCTACCGCAATACCGACGGCTCGGTGGGCACGCGCAACATCCTGGCCATCACCCAGACCGTGCAGTGCGTGGCCGGCGTGACCGATTTCGCCGTCCAGCGCATCAAGGCCGAGCTGCTGCCCAAATACCCGAACGTGGATGACGTGGTGGCGTTGGAGCACGGCTACGGCTGCGGCGTGGCCATCGATGCACCCGATGCGGTCATCCCCATCCGCACCCTGCGCAACATCAGCCTCAACCCCAACTTCGGCGGCGAGGTGATGGTGGTCAGCCTGGGCTGCGAGAAGCTGCAGCCTGAGCGGCTGATGCCGCCCGGCACCATCCCGCTGGTCGACGAGCGCAACGTGGCCGACGTCGGCGACAGCGCCGATGCGAAGCTCGACGTGGTCTGCCTTCAAGACGAGGCCCACGTGGGCTTCATGTCGATGGTCGATTCGATCCTGCGCCAGGCCGAGGAGCACCTGGAGCGCCTGAACGCCCGCCAGCGCGAGACCGTGCCCGCCAGCGAGCTGGTGGTCGGCGTGCAGTGCGGCGGAAGCGACGCCTTCTCGGGCGTCACGGCCAACCCGGCCGTGGGCTTCTGCACCGACCTGCTGGTGCGCGCCGGCGCCACCGTGATGTTCTCCGAGGTGACCGAGGTGCGCGACGGCATCGACCAGCTCACCGCCCGCGCCGCCACGCCCGAGGTGGCCGAGGCCATGATCCGCGAGATGGCCTGGTACGACGCCTACCTGGACAAGGGCCGGGTCGACCGCAGCGCCAACACCACGCCCGGCAACAAGAAGGGTGGCCTGTCCAACATCGTCGAGAAGGCGATGGGCTCGATCGTGAAGTCGGGCTCGGCGCCGATCTCCGGCGTGGTCCCGCCCGGCGAGAAGGCGCGGCAGCGGGGCCTGCTCTACGCCGCCACGCCGGCTTCCGACTTCATCTGCGGCACGCTGCAGCTGGCCGCCGGCATCAACCTGCATGTCTTCACCACCGGCCGCGGCACGCCCTACGGCCTGGCCGAGGTGCCGGTGATCAAGGTGGCCACGCGCAGCGAGCTGGCGCGCCGCTGGCACGACCTGATGGACATCAACGCCGGGCGCATCGCCGACGGCGAGGCCAGCATCGAGGACATCGGCTGGGAGATGTTCCGCCTGATGCTCGACGTGGCCAGCGGCCGCAAGAAAACCTGGGCCGAGCACTGGAAGCTGCACAACGCCCTGGTGCTGTTCAACCCCGCACCCGTCACCTGAACAGGAGATCGCATGGAAGACCTCAAAGGCAAGACCGCCCTCGTCACCGGCGCCAGCACCGGCATCGGTGCCGCCGTCGCGCGGGCCTACGCAGCGCGCGGCGTGCGCGTGGCCGTTCACTACAACCGCTCGGCGGGCCCGGCGAACGAGGTGGTCGCAGCCATCACCGCCGCCGGCGGCGAGGCCTTTGCGCTGCAGGGCGATGTGCGCGACACCGAAGCCATCCGGCGCGTGGTGCGCGAGACCATCGCACGCTGGGGCGCCATCGACATCCTCGTCAACAACGCAGGCAGCCTGGTCAAGCGCGTGCCGATCGCCGAGTTCGACGATGCGCTGTTCGACGATGTGCTGCACATCAATGCGCGCTCGGTGCTCGCCTTCTGCCGCGAAGTGGTGCCCCTCATGCGCACCCAGGGGCGCGGCGGCAGCATCATCAATGTCTCGTCGGTCGCGGCGCGCCACGGCGGCGGCCCCGGTGCCTATCTCTATGCCGGCGCGAAAGGCTTCGTCAGCACCGCGACGCGCGGCCTCGCCAAGGAGCTCGCGGCCGACCGCATCCGCGTCAACGCGGTGGCGCCGGGCGTGATCCAGACGCCCTTCCACGACCAGTTCTCGACGCCGCAGATGCTCGAATCGTTCCGGGCCACGATTCCGATGGCCCGCATCGGCGAGCCCGACGACTGCGTGGGCGCCTTCCTCTATCTCGCATCGGAGCAGCTCTCGAGCTACGTGACGGGCCAGATCCTCGAGGTCAACGGCGGCCAGTACATGCCGTGAAACCCCCGACCGCAAGAAAGAAAAGAACATGCATCCGACATCCGCTTTCCGCGCGCTGCGCCGCCTCGCGCTCTTCATCGTGCCGGGCTTCGCCATGATCGGCGGCAGCGCATCGGCCGCCACCTGGGTTTACGTGTCCAACGCGGACAGCCAGGAGATCTCCGTGCTCGAACTCGACCGCAGCCAGGGCACGCTCAAGCCCGTGGAGTCGGTGAAAGTCGGCGGCCAGGTGATGCCGATGGCGGTGAGCCCCGACAAGCGATTCCTGTACGCCGCGCTTCGCTCGCAGCCCTTCCGCGTCGCGAGCTTCGCGATCGACGGCGCCAGCGGCAAGCTGAAGAAGCTGGGCGAGGCGCCGCTGGCCGACAGCATGGCCAACATCGACACCGATGCCACCGGCCGCTGGCTGTTCGCGGCCTCCTACCCGGGGCACAAGATCACGGTCAACAGCATCGACCCGAAGACGGGCAGCGTCGGGCCGATCCAGCAGTTGCTCCCCACCGCACCCAACGCGCACGCGATCCACGCCGATGCCGCCAATCGCTTCGTGCTGGCGACCAGCCTGGGCGGCGACAACGTCTCGAGCTGGCGCTTCGATGCCCAGACCGGCGTCTTGTCGCCCAATGACCCGGCGCTGACGACCGGCGTCGCAAAGTCGGGACCGCGCCACTTCATCTGGGACAAGGCGCAGCGCAACGTGTACCTGCTGAACGAGCTCGACGCCGCGCTGCATGTGTATGCCTGGGACGCCGCCCGCGGCACGCTGCAGCTTCAGCAGAGCACCACGGTCCTGCCCGCGGGCTTTACCGGCAAGGCCTGGGCCGCCGATCTTCACCTCACGCCCGACGGGCGCTACCTCTATGCCTCGGAGCGCACGTCCAGCACCCTGTCGGGCTTCCAGGTGGACGCCGCGACCGGCCGGCTGCAGCCGCTGGGCCAGACACCGACCGAGAAGACACCGCGCGGCTTCGCCATCGATCCGAGCGGCCGCTTCCTGGTTGCCGTCGGCCAGGAGTCCCACAGCGCCTCGGTGCATCCGATCGACGCCGCGACCGGCGCCCTGGGCGCGCCCCAGCGGCTGCCGCTGGGCAAGAACCCGAACTGGGTCGAGATCGTGGAGATGCCGTGAGGGCGCAGGCGCCCCGAATGCTGCGCCTTCTTATTAATTACCTGAACCTCAAGGAGACACCGTCATGCAACGCCGCACCCTGATCCACACCGCGCTCGCCTCGCTCGCCGCCGGCCTGCCGGCCCTGCCCGCTTTCGCGCAGGGCGCCTGGCCCACCGGCAAGGCCATCACCTACCTCGTCCCCTTCCCGGCCGGCGGCACCACCGACGTGCTGGGCCGCCTGATCGGCCAGAAGCTCG
The DNA here is from genome assembly GCF_057657375.1 of Variovorax sp. Soil_C_12. Lineage (NCBI taxonomy): Bacteria > Pseudomonadati > Pseudomonadota > Betaproteobacteria > Burkholderiales > Comamonadaceae > Variovorax > Variovorax sp. Soil_C_12. The sequence goes on from NZ_JBDGIO010000003.1 coordinate 406,260, forward strand.
GGCCCGCGCTGGGCACCAGCGTGATCATCGACAACAAGGGCGGCGCCGGCGGCAGCGTAGGCTCGGAGATCGCCTCCCGCGCCGCGCCGGACGGCTACACGATCCTGGGCGGCACCATCAGCTCGCACGCGATCAACGTGAGCCTTTATCCCAAGATCGGCTACGACCCGCAGAAGTCCTTCGCCCCGGTGACGCTGATCGGCACCAACCCGGTGGTGCTGGTGGTGAACCAGGCCAGCCCCTACAAGACGCTGAAGGACGTGCTGGAGGCAAGCAAGGCCAAGGCGGGCGGGCTCTCTTCCGCCTCGGCCGGCACCGGCACCTCGCAGCACCTGACGCTGGAACTGCTGGCCTACAAGTCGGGCGTGAAGTTCACGCACGTGCCCTACAAGGGCAGCGGCCCGGCGATCCAGGACGTGATCGGCGGCCAGGTCGACATGATGTTCGACACCACCGTGGTCGCCGGACCGCACATCCAGAGCGGCAAGCTGCGCGCGATCGCCGTGAGCTCGGCCAAGCGCCTGGCCTCCATGCCCGACGTGCCGACGGTGGCCGAATCGGGCCTGCCGGGCCTGAAGGACTTCGAGGTGCTGTCCTGGCAGGCGATCTTCGTGCCGGCCGGCACGCCGGCGCCGATCATCGACCGGCTGCACACCGAGATCGGCAAGATCCTGGCCCAGCCCGAGATGCAGGACAAGCTCAAGGGCTTCGGCATGCAGCCGGCCGACCTGACGACCGCGCAGATCGCGGCCTTCCAGAAGGCCGAGGTCGAGAAATGGGCGCAGGTGATCAAGGCGGCGAACATCAAGCCGGAGTAGGTGCCGTCCCGCAAGCGACAGGAAGGGCGGTCGATAGAATCGCCTTCCTTTTTCGGGAGTCCTCTCCTTGTCCGACCGTTTCGCCGTCCTGCCGCAGTACCTGTTCCCCAAGCAGGCGCTGACCAACTTCGCCGGCTGGGTCGCGGGCAAGGAGCGCGGCGCGCTCACCACCTGGATCATCCGGCGCTTCGTTGCCAAGTACGGCGTCGACATGGGGGAGGCGCTGAACAGCGACATCGCGAGCTACCCCAGCTTCAACGAGTTCTTCACCCGTGCGCTGAAGCCCGGCGTGCGGCCGATCGCGCAGGCCGACCTGGTCTGCCCGGTGGACGGCGCGATCAGCCAGTTCGGCGCCATCGAGGGCGACCAGATCATCCAGGCCAAGGGGCACCGCTACAGCACCACCGCGCTGGTGGGCGGCGACGCGGCGCTGGCCGCGCAGTTCCGGCACGGCAGCTTCGCCACGCTGTACCTGAGCCCCAAGGATTACCACCGCATCCACATGCCCTGCGACGCTCGCCTGCTGCGCATGATCCATGTGCCGGGCGAGCTGTTCTCGGTGAACCCGGTCACGGCGCGCGGCGTGCCCGGCCTGTTCGCCCGCAACGAGCGCGTGGTCTGCGTCTTCGAATCGGCACGCGGGCCCTTCGTGCTGGCGCTGGTCGGCGCCACCATCGTCGGCAGCATGGCCACGGTCTGGCACGGCGTGGTCAACCCGCCGCGCAGCGGCGAGCTGCGGGAGTGGCACTACACCGACCAGCAGGTCCTGCTGCGCCAAGGCGAGGAAATGGGCCGCTTCCTGCTGGGCTCCACGGTGGTGATGCTGTTCCCCAAACCGCCGCTGCAATTCAACCCGGCCTGGGCGCCGGGCGGTGCGGTCCGGCTCGGCGAAGCGATGGCACGGCACCAAGGCGCCTGAAGGCCCCGCATTCGCAGCCCGCGGCTGGCCTGATCGGCCAGCTATGAAACTTGTAGCACCTCGTCATCTGGGCTATAGTCCCCGGCCCGGTCCGGTGGACGGGGTTTCAACAAGAACATGGCGGCGCCTTGCGCCAGCCGCCGTCGACCCGAGGAGATGTCCCTCATGAGCCGCCGGGCCGTTCCCAAGGCGAATACCGTAGCGCGCAGCGCGGAGGTTACTGAATGAGCAGCAAGGAAAACGCAGCCGTCAGCCAACTGCTCGCGCTGCTCGAAGCCCGCTATGCGCTGCGCGTTCTCTGGGCGCTGCGCGACGGCCACGCCCAGACCTTCCGCCTGCTGCAGGACAGCGTCGGCAACATCACGCCCAACACCCTCAACACCCGCATCAAGGAATTGCGCGAGGCCGGCATCGTGAGCCACGGCAGCGAGGGCTACAGCCTGACGCCCAGCGGCCAGGACCTGCTCAAGCGCCTCTCCGACCTGCAGGCCTTCGCGGTGAAATGGCAGCTGAACCAGGTCAGGAAGAACACGCCCGTGCCGGTCAAGCCGGTCGCGCCGCCGCCGCCGGAGGCACCCCTGGCGCCTCGTTAAACTGCGGGGCTTTCCTTCCACTTCCCCAAGGACCGCCATGCCCACCACCCCCTCCGGCCTCCAGTATGAAGACAGCGTCGTCGGCGACGGCGCCGAAGCCAAAGCCGGCCAACATGTGCATGTGCACTACACCGGCTGGCTCTACAACGACGGCGTGCAAGGCGCCAAGTTCGATTCCAGCCGCGACCGCAACGACCCCTTCGCCTTCTCGCTGGGCGCCGGCCAGGTCATCAAGGGCTGGGACGAAGGCGTCGCCGGCATGAAGATCGGCGGCAAGCGCACGCTGATCATTCCGCCCGCCCTGGGCTATGGCGCGCGCGGCGCCGGCGGCGTGATCCCGCCGAACGCCACCCTGAAGTTCGACGTCGAGCTGCTCGACGCCCACTGAGCGATCTGTGCGGCGCGCCCCCGCGCCGCCTCCGAAATGCGCCTCCCGAGGCGCATTTTTTTCTTGAAATCTGCGCCGCTGGCCCCAGTTGGCCCCCGATCGATTCTTTTTCTTGAGTTCCCGGCGAGGCCGCCGGCTTTTTGAGCATGACTGACCCGCAAAACCACCAATCGAATCCCGAAACCCTGCAAGGCGAAGCGAGCCCAGAGGAGCTGGAGGCCGCGCAAGCCGCCAACGAGGCGGACGCGCTGGCGGCCACCGGCGCCGAGATCGCCGAGCTCAAGGCCAAGAACGCCCAGCTGGCCGACCAGTTCCTGCGGGCCCAGGCCGACGTGCAGAACGCGCGCCGCCGCGCCGACGAGGAAATCACCAAGGGCCGCAAGTTCGCCATCGAATCTTTTGCCGAGAGCCTGGTGCCGGTGCTCGACAGCCTCGAGGCCGGCCTCGCGCACAAGGACGCCACGCCCGAGCAGATCCGCGAAGGCGCCGAAGCCACGCTGCGCCAGCTCAAGAGCGCGCTGGAACGCAACAAGGTGATCGAGATCGCGCCGGCCGCCGGCAGCAAATTCGATCCGCACCAGCACCAGGCGATCTCCGTGGTGCCGGTCGAGGGCCAGGAGCCCAACACCATCGTCGGCGTGCTGCAGAAGGGCTACACCATCGCCGAGCGCGTGCTGCGCCCCGCGCTGGTGACCGTCACACCGGCCAACTGAGCCACCCACACGAAACCCACAGGAAATCCCCGCTCCTTCCCTTGAATCGAGACGGGTTATCCACAAGTTCACAACAACATCTTTTTCGCGTTCAGGAGTAAACAGCATGGGCAAAATCATCGGCATCGACCTCGGCACCACGAACTCGTGCGTGTCGATCATGGAAGGCAACACCACCCGGGTGATCGAGAACTCGGAAGGCGCCCGGACCACGCCCTCGATCGTTGCTTACCAGGAAGACGGCGAAGTGCTCGTCGGCGCCTCGGCCAAGCGCCAGGCGGTCACCAACCCCAAGAACACCATTTACGCGGTCAAGCGCCTGATCGGCCGCAAGTTCGAGGAGAAGGAAGTCCAGAAGGACATCGACCTGATGCCCTACAGCATCACCAAGGCCGACAACGGCGACGCCTGGGTCGAAGTGCGCGGCAAGAAGCTGGCGCCCCCGCAGGTCAGCGCCGAGATCCTGCGCAAGATGAAGAAGACCGCCGAAGACTATCTCGGCGAGGCCGTGACCGAGGCCGTGATCACCGTGCCGGCCTACTTCAACGACAGCCAGCGCCAGGCCACCAAGGACGCCGGGCGCATCGCCGGGCTGGACGTCAAGCGCATCATCAACGAGCCGACCGCGGCCGCGCTGGCCTTCGGCCTGGACAAGCAGGATCGCGCCGACCGCAAGATCGCGGTCTATGACCTGGGCGGCGGCACCTTCGACATCTCGATCATCGAGATCGCGGACGTCGACGGCGAGAAGCAGTTCGAGGTGCTGTCGACCAACGGCGACACCTTCCTCGGCGGCGAGGACTTCGACCAGCGCGTGATCGACTACATCATCGGCGAGTTCAAGAAGGACCAGGGCGTGGACCTGAGCAAGGACGTGCTCGCCCTGCAGCGCCTGAAGGAAGCGGCCGAGAAGGCCAAGATCGAGCTGTCGAACAGCGCGCAGACCGACGTCAACCTGCCCTACATCACGGCCGACGCCTCGGGCCCCAAGCACCTGAACATCAAGCTCACCCGCGCCAAGCTGGAATCGCTGGTCGACGAGCTGATCGAGCGCACCATCGCGCCCTGCCGCACTGCCATCAAGGACGCCGGCGTGTCGGTCAACGACATCCATGACGTGATCCTGGTCGGCGGCATGACCCGCATGCCCAAGGTGCAGGAGAAGGTGAAGGAGTTCTTCGGCCGCGAGCCGCGCAAGGACGTGAACCCCGACGAGGCCGTCGCCGTGGGCGCCGCGATCCAGGGCCAGGTGCTCTCGGGCGACCGCAAGGACGTGCTGCTGCTCGACGTGACCCCGCTGTCGCTCGGCATCGAGACGATGGGTGGCGTGATGACCAAGATGATCACGAAGAACACCACGATCCCGACCAAGTTCGCCCAGACCTTCTCGACCGCGGACGACAACCAGCCGGCCGTGACCATCAAGGTGTTCCAGGGCGAGCGCGAGGTCGCCGCGGGCAACAAGCTGCTCGGCGAATTCAACCTCGAGGGCATTCCGCCGGCCGCGCGCGGCACGCCGCAGATCGAGGTGAGCTTCGACATCGACGCCAACGGCATCCTGCACGTCGGCGCCAAGGACAAGGGCACCGGCAAGGAAAACAAGATCACCATCAAGGCGAACTCGGGCCTGTCGGAAGACGAGATCCAGAAGATGGTGAAGGACGCCGAGCTCAACGCGGCCGAAGACAAGAAGAAGGTCGAACTGGCCCAGGCCCGCAACCAGGGCGAGGCGATGGCGCACAGCGTGAAGAAGTCGCTGGCCGAGCACGGCGCGAGCCTGGAGGCCGGCGAGAAGGAAAAGATCGAGGCGGCCATCAAGGAGCTGGAAGAGGTCCTGAAGGGCGAGGACAAGGCGGCGATCGAGGACAAGACCAACACGCTGATGACGGCGAGCCAGAAGCTTGGCGAGAAGATGTACGCCGACGCCCAGGCCGCGGCCGGCGCGTCCGGAGCGGCAGCCGGCGGCGCGGCGGGTGCTGGCCCGGAAGCAGCAGGCAGCGGCCCGGCCGACGACAACGTGGTCGATGCCGAGGTCAAGGAAGTCAAGAAGGGTTGATCTCCAAACCCTGATGCAAGGCTGGATCTCCTGACAAGGCGGTCCGGCCTTTTCCGTTCTCGACCACCTGCTACCCCGACCATGGCCACCAAACGCGACTACTACGAAACCCTCGGCGTTCCAAAGAACGCGAGCGAGGACGAAATCAAGAAGGCTTATCGCAAGCTGGCGATGAAGCACCACCCCGACCGCAACCATGGCGACAGCAAGGATGCCGAGACCAAGTTCAAGGAGGTCAAGGAAGCCTACGAGATGCTGTCGGACTCGCAGAAGCGGGCCGCCTACGACCAGTACGGCCACGCGGGGGTCGACCCGAACATGCGCGGCGGCGCCGGACCCGAGGGCTTCGGCGGCTTCGCGGAGGCCTTCGGCGACATCTTCGGCGACGTGTTCGGTGCCCGCACCGGCCGCAGCGGCGGCCGCCAGGTGTTCCGCGGCAGCGACCTGAGCTACGCGATGGAGGTCACGCTCGAGGAGGCGGCGGAGGGCAAGGAAGCGCAGATCCGCATCCCCAGCTGGGACGACTGCGGCAGCTGCAAGGGCACCGGCGCCAAGCCCGGCACCAAGCCGATCACCTGCACCACCTGCCACGGCAATGGCGTCGTGCAGATGCGACAGGGCTTCTTCAGCGTGCAGCAGACCTGCCCGACCTGCCACGGCACCGGCAAGATCATTCCCGAGCCCTGCACCACCTGCCATGGCCAGGGCAAGATCAAGAACCACAAGACCCTGGAGGTCAAGATCCCGGCCGGCATCGACGACGGCATGCGCATCCGCAGCACCGGCAACGGCGAGCCCGGCACCAACGGCGGGCCGCCCGGCGACCTTTACATCGAGATCCGGCTCAAGAAGCATGAGTTGTTCGAGCGCGACGGTGACGACCTGCACTGCGTGGTGCCGGTCAGCATCACCACCGCCGCGCTGGGCGGCGAGATCAGCGTGCCCACGCTCAAGGGCCCGGCCGCCATCGACATCCCGGACGGCACCCAGAGCGGCAAGCAGTTCCGGCTGCGCGGCAAGGGCATCAAGGGCGTGCGCTCGACCTACCCAGGCGACCTGTACTGCCACATCCGCGTGGAGACGCCGGTCAAGCTGACCGAGCACCAGCGCAAGCTGATGAAGGAACTGGACGAGTCGCTCAAGAAGGGCGGCAACAAGCACAGCCCCACCGACAAGGGCTGGTTCGACAAGGCCAAGGAATTCTTCAGTTAAGCCGGCCACGCCGGGCGGCCGGGCAGGCCCGTCACAACCACGGTACAACCGGCCTGCCCGTCGCGAGGACGGGCGCCGATTGGTATCAATTGGTCTCCGCGTGCCGTCGCGCCGGCTGGCGGGCGGGCGGCGAGCCGAGCCGGAGCGCAGGCCCTCCGTCTTCTTCAGACGTCCCCAGGCTGAAGACCCCCTCATATATATATATAGAACGAGAAGAACGAAGCGCCGTCCTGCTTACGGCCGCTTGCTGCATTGCCGCAAACAAGTCGGCCCGCCGCGGATTGCCTCGGAGCCCCAGGGCCGCCCTTTTCGTGCCGCACCGAAATCCCGCTTTCATGTCATGTCGGGAACAGTCTTTGCACATACCCTGCTGACGCCGGCCCGCGAATCGATGATGATGTCCTACATCCGCAGCGGTAGTGCAAGTGATGGCAGCATCTCTCCTCGGTCGTAGGCTCGGTTGGTTTTGCATCGCGTTTATGCCGAATGGTCCCGGATCCGCGTCGGAACTTTTAGACAGACGGTTCGTTCTTATTTGAAAACCAATTTGCTCGACGCGTTGTTTGTTCTATGCTTTGAGCCAAGTTACTGCTCGAGGAGTTTTTCCTAAGCGTGCTCAACTCACCTGGCACCATTCCTGCGAACGATGCGACGTGTGCAGCACGGAAACTCCGGGCAGCGCCCCGCTGACTCGATGGAGGTGTTTATGGATGTCATCAGTAACTTCGCCGCCCGTTACGAACGGACTCGCGAAGAGGTCCTCTCCCTGCAGGAGTACCTCGAGATCTGCAAACGGGAGCCCGCGGCCTACGCGACCGCGGCCGAGCGAATGCTCAAGGCCATCGGGGAGCCGGAGCTCGTCGACACGCGCAACGACCCACGCCTGTCACGCATCTTCGCCAACAAGGTCATCAAGATCTACCCGGCCTTCCGCGAGTTCTACGGCATGGAGGACTCCATCGAGCAGGTGGTCTCTTACTTCCGGCACGCGGCGCAAGGCCTGGAAGAGCGCAAGCAGATCCTCTACCTGCTCGGCCCCGTCGGCGGCGGCAAGAGCTCGATCGCCGAGCGGCTGAAGCAGCTGATGGAGCAGGTGCCCTTCTATTCCATCAAGGGATCGCCGGTCAACGAATCGCCGCTCGGCCTCTTCAACGCCACCGAAGACGGCGAGATCCTCGAGAAGGAATACGGCATCCCGCTGCGCTACCTGAACCGCATCCTGTCGCCCTGGGCCGTCAAGCGGCTCGAGGAATACGGCGGCGACATCCGGCAGTTCCAGGTCGTCAAGCGCTACCCCTCGGTGCTGCGCCAGATCGCGGTGGCCAAGACCGAGCCCGGCGACGAGAACAACCAGGACATCTCCTCGCTGGTCGGCAAGATCGACATCCGCAAGCTCGAGACCTATGCCCAGGACGACCCGGACGCCTACGCCTACTCCGGCGGCCTGTGCCTGGCCAACCAGGGCCTGCTGGAGTTCGTCGAGATGTTCAAGGCGCCGATCAAGGTGCTGCACCCGCTGCTGACGGCCACGCAGGAAGGCAACTTCAAGGGCACCGAAGGCTTCGGCGCCATCCCCTTCGACGGCATCGTGCTTGCGCACAGCAACGAGAGCGAGTGGAAGGCCTTCCGCAACAACAAGAACAACGAGGCGTTCCTCGACCGGATCTACATCGTCAAGGTGCCCTACTGCCTGCGCGTCTCGGAAGAGATCAAGATCTACGAGAAGCTGGTGCGCAACTCCTCGCTTGCGCTGGCACCCTGCTCGCCCGGCACGCTGCGCATGATGGCCCAGTTCTCGGTGCTGACGCGGCTGAAGGAGCCGGAGAACTCCAGCATCTTCAGCAAGATGCAGGTCTACGACGGCGACAACCTCAAGGACACCGACCCCAAGGCCAAGTCGATCCAGGAGTACCGCGACTACGCGGGCGTCGACGAGGGCATGAGCGGCGTGTCTACCCGCTTCGCCTTCAAGATCATCTCCAAGGTCTTCAACTTCGACAGCGGCGAGGTCGCGGCCAATCCGGTGCACCTGATGTACGTGCTCGAGCAGCAGATCGAGCGCGAGCAGTTCGCGCCCGAGACGGAGCAGAAGTACCTGTCCTACATCAAGGAGCTGATGGCGCCGCGCTATGCGGAGTTCATCGGCAAGGAGATCCAGACCGCCTACCTCGAGAGCTACTCCGAGTACGGCCAGAACATCTTCGACCGCTACGTGACCTACGCCGACTACTGGATCCAGGACCAGGAGTACCGCGACCAGGACACCGGCGAGGTGTTCGACCGCGGCTCGCTGAACGCCGAGCTCGAGAAGATCGAGAAGCCCGCGGGCATCAGCAACCCCAAGGACTTCCGCAACGAGATCGTGAACTTCGTGCTGCGCGCGCGGGCCGGCAACGCGGGCAAGAACCCGCTGTGGACCAGCTACGAGAAGCTGCGCACGGTGATCGAGAAGAAGATGTTCTCGAACACCGAGGAGCTGCTGCCCGTCATCAGCTTCAACGCCAAGAGCAGCGCCGACGAGATGAAGAAGCACGAGGATTTCGTCAACCGCATGGTGCAAAAGGGCTACACCGCCAAGCAGGTTCGCCTGCTCTGCGAGTGGTACCTGCGCGTGCGCAAGAGCTCATGATGAGCTGACAAGGGAGTTCGGCCGTGGCCATGCTGCAGCAGATCATCGACCGCCGTCTGTCGGGGAAGAACAAGTCCATCGGCAACCGCGAGCGTTTCCTGCGGCGCTATCGCGAGCAGATCGGGGAAGCCGTGCGCCGTGCCGTCAGCGGCCGCAACATCCGCGACCTCGAGCAGGGCGAGGACATCACGCTGCCCAAGCGCGACGTGTCCGAGCCGGTGTTCGGGCACGGCCCCGGCGGCGACCGCGAGTACGTGCATCCGGGTAACCGCGAGTACGTCAAGGGCGACCGCATCGAGCGGCCCCAGGGCGGCGGTGGCGGCAAGGGAAGCGGCTCGCAGGCCGGCGACGGCGAGGGCGGCGAGGACGACTTCGTCTTCCGCCTGACCAAGGAAGAGTTCATGCGGGTCTTCTTCGAGGACCTCGCCCTGCCCCACCTGATCCGCACCCAGCTGGCCGAAGTGCCGGAATGGAAGAGCCACCGCGCCGGCTTCACCCAGGACGGCATGCCCACCAACCTGCACGTGGTGCGCTCCATGCGCGGCGCGCTCGCGCGGCGCATCGCGCTGGGCGGCGACTCGCGGCGCGAGATCCGCGAGCTCGAGGCCCACCTGCTGCACCTGAAGCGCAGCCCGCGCGCCGCCGATGCGCTGGTGCAGCGCGAAATCCGCGACACCGAGGCCAAGATCGAGGAGCTCAAGGCCAAGGCCAAGCACATCCCTTATCTCGACCCGATCGACCTGCGCTACCGCAACCGCGTCAAGGTGCCGATCCCCTCGGCCAAGGCCGTGATGTTCTGCCTGATGGACGTCTCGGGCTCGATGGACGAGGCGCGCAAGGACATGTCCAAGCGCTTCTTCATGCTGCTGTATCTGTTCCTGACGCGGCACTACGACAAGATCGAGCTGGTGTTCATCCGCCACCACACCCAGGCCAGCGAGGTCACCGAAGAAGAGTTCTTCCACGCCACCGAGACCGGCGGCACCGTGGTTTCCAGCGCGCTCACGCTGATGCACGAGATCGTCCGCGCGCGCTTCCCCAGCAACGAGTGGAACATCTACGGCGCCCAGGCCAGCGACGGCGACAACTGGCACCAGGACAGCGGCCGCTGCCGCGAGTTGCTGGCCGACCACCTGCTGCCGCTGGTGCGCTACTACGCTTACGTGCAGGTGGCGGACGCCGAGCAGAACATGTGGGAGGAGTACAGCCAGCTGGTCGACTCCCACAAGAATTTCGCGATGCGCAAGGTCGCCGACGCGGCGGACATCTACCCGGTGTTCCGCGACCTGTTCAAAAAGGAGAGGGGGACGGTGTGAACGCCAAGAAACGAGAACCGCTGCCCAGCCCTTCGGACTGGACCTTCGATCTGATCGAGCGCTACCACAGCGAGATCGCCCGCGTGGCGCGCGGCTACAAGCTGGACACCTACGCCAACCAGCTCGAGATCATCACGGCCGAACAGATGATGGACGCCTACGCCTCGGTGGGCATGCCGGTCATCTACCGCCACTGGTCCTACGGCAAGCAGTTCATCTCGACCGAGAAGAACTACCGCCGCGGCCACATGGGGCTGGCCTACGAGATCGTCATCAATTCCGACCCCTGCATCGCCTACCTCATGGAAGAGAACACCATGGCCATGCAGGCCCTGGTGATCGCCCATGCTGCCTACGGGCACAACAGCTTCTTCAAGGGCAACTACCTGTTCAAGATGTGGACGGATGCCTCGTCCATCATCGATTACCTGGTTTACGCCCGGAACTACATCAGCGAGTGCGAGGAACGGCACGGCCTGCCGGCCGTCGAGGACCTGCTGGACTCCTGCCACGCCCTGATGAACCACGGCGTGGACCGCTACCGCCGCCCGCAGCGCCTGTCGCTGAGCCAGGAGCAGGCGCGCCGCGAGGACCGCGAGCACCACCTGCAGCAGCAGGTCAACGACCTCTGGCGCACCCTGCCCCGGCGTGCCGGCCGCAGTGCGGAGGAAGAAGAGGCGTCCAAGCGCTTCCCCTCCGAGCCGCAGGAGAACCTGCTCTACTTCATCGAGAAGAATGCACCATTGTTGGAACCCTGGCAGCGCGAAGTGGTGCGTATCGTGCGCAAAATCGGGCAGTACTTCTATCCGCAGCGCCAGACCCAGGTCATGAACGAGGGCTGGGCCACCTTCTGGCACTACACCCTGCTCAACACCCTGTACGACGAGGGCCTTCTGGCCGACGGCTTCATGATGGAGTGGCTGCAGTCGCACACCAACGTGGTGTACCAGCCGCCGGTCGGTCACCGCGCCTACAGCGGAATCAACCCCTATGCGCTGGGCTTCGCGATGTACACCGACCTGCGGCGCATCTGCGAGGACCCCACCGAGGAAGACCGGCGCTGGTTCCCCGACCTGGCCGGCTCGCCCTGGCAGCAGACGCTGGACTACGCGATGCGCAACTTCAAGGACGAGAGCTTCGTCGGCCAGTTCCTGTCCCCGAAGCTGATGCGCGACTTCCGCTTTTTCGCGATCCGCGACAAGGAAAACGAGCCGGAGCTCGAGGTCTCGGCCATCCACGACGACAGCGGCTACAGGCAGTTGCGGGAGTCGCTGTCGCGCCAGTACGACCTCAATCACCGCGAGCCGAACATCCAGGTCTGGAGCGTCAACCTGCGCGGCGACCGCTCCCTGACCTTGCGGCACACACAGCACAACGACCGCCCGCTGCACGACGATGCGCAAGAAGTGCTCAAGCATGTCGCCCGCCTGTGGGGCTTCGACGTGCACCTCGAGAGCGTCGACAGCCAGGGCCGGGTGAACCACCGCAAGGTGGCCGGCCCGCAGACCCACTAGTCCGCTAACCCGGCAGCTTCAGCCCGGCGCGCGCCGCCAGCGCGAGTTCGCGCGCATGGCACTGCTCGACGTGGTCGTTGACCAGTCCCATGGCCTGCATGAAGGCATAGACCGTGGTCGGGCCGACGAAGCTCCAGCCCCTCTTCTTCAGGTCTTTGGACATCGCCACCGACTCGGGCGAGGTGGTCATGGCCCGGAGCGCCTCGTAGGTAATGCGGCTCGGTCGCGAGGCCGCCTCGGGCTCGAAGTCCCAGGCATAGGCGGCGAGCGAGCCGAACTGCTCGCGCAGTTCCAGCACCCGCTGCGCGTTGTTGATGGCCGACTCGATCTTGCTGCGGTGCCGCACGATGCCCGCATCGCCGAGCAGGCGCTCCACGTCCTTCGGCCCGAAGCGCGCGACGCGCTCGGCATCGAACTGCGCGAACGCACGCCGGAAGGCCTCGCGCTTGTTGAGGATGGTGAGCCAGCTCAGCCCGGCCTGGAAGCCTTCGAGGCACAGCTTCTCGAACAGGCGCCGGTCGTCGGTGACCGGAAAGCCCCACTCGTTGTCGTGGTAGTGCTGGTAAGCCGTGGTGGACTGGCACCAGCGGCAGCGCAGTGCACCGTCTTCGCCCGCGAACAACCCGGGCCGCTCGGCGCTCACGCGCTCTCGCTCACGCGCACCAGCCCTTCGATCGCCAGCGCATAGCCCTTCACGCCGAAGCCGACGATGATGCCGCGCGCCGCCGGCGAGATGTAGGAATGGTGGCGGAACTCCTCGCGCGCATGCACGTTCGAGATGTGCAGCTCGATCAGCGGCACGCTCGCGCCCTTGATCGCATCGTGCAGCGCGATCGAGGTGTGCGTGTAGGCGCCCGGGTTCATCACCACGCCCAGCATGCGGCCGGCGGCCACCTCGCGGCCGGCCTCGTGAATCCAGTCGATGAGCTGGCCTTCGTGGTTCGACTGACGGCATTCGATGGCCACTCCCAGCTTCGCGCCCGCCTCCGCGCACAGGCGCTCGACGTCAGCCAAAGTTTCGTAGCCGTACTGCGCAGGCTCGCGGGTGCCGAGCAGATTGAGATTGGGGCCGTTGAGGACGAGGATCTTTTTCATGGGGCGTTTGTAGCAGGTGTTGCCGGCGTCGGGGTAGCACTCTTTGTGGCAATCTGCTGCTGCAGGGGCGTGGTCCGCCCGAAGGAATAGCACCCATGAACAAGAGCATGCCGCTGCTGGAGCGGCTCGCCGGCCCGTTGAAACTCGGCCTGGGCGGCGCGCCGCTGGGCAACCTCTATGAACAGCTATCCGACGCCGAGGCCGAGCGCACCCTCGAGGAGGCCTGGCGCCAGGGCCTGCGCTACTTCGACACCGCGCCGCTCTACGGCCATGGCCTCAGCGAGCTGCGCCTGGGCCGCATGCTGCGGACCCAGCCGCGCGAGGATTTCGTGCTCTCGACCAAGGTCGGCCGACTGCTGCGCCCCGACCCGGCCGCGCCGCCCGAGCGCGACGGCTATGTGCACGGGCTGCCGCTGGCACCGCATTTCGACTACAGCTTCGACGGCACCCTGCGCTCGATCGAAGAGAGCCTGGAACGCCTGGGCCTCTCGCGCATCGACATCGCGCTGATCCACGACATCGACCGCCACACGCATGGCCCCGACGGGCAGCCCGCACGCTTTCGCGAGGCGATGGAAGGCGCCTACCGCGCGCTCGATCGGCTGCGCGGCGAAGGCGTGCTGGGCGCCATCGGCATCGGCGTGAACGAGTGGGAGGTGTGCCGCGACGCCCTGGCCGCCGGCGATTTCGACTGCATGATGCTGGCCGGCCGCTACACCCTGCTCGACGACTCGGCCGCCCGCGAGCTGGTGCCGCTGTGCGTGGCCCGGGGCGTGAAGCTGATCCTGGCCGGTGTCTTCAATTCCGGCATCCTCGCGAGCGGCGCCACGCCGGGTGCGCATTTCCATTACCAGCCCGCGCCCGAGGCGGTGCGTTCGCGCGTCGCTCACCTCGCTTCGACCTGCGCCTCCTTCGGGGTCGCGCTGCCGGCCGCCGCGCTGCAGTTCGCGCTGGCCTGCCCCGCCGCGGCCGCGGTGGTGGTGGGCGCGCGCAGCGCCGAGGAGATCGCGCAAAGCGTCGCGCATGCGCAGGCGCCTGTTCCGGCGGCGCTGTGGGAAGCGCTGGCGCGTGAGGGCTGAAGCAGATGAGCACCCTGCGCATCGACGCGCACCAGCACTACTGGTCGCTCATGCACCGCGACTACGGCTGGCTGGCGGACACCCCGGCACTGCATCCGATCTACCGCGACTTCGGCCCCGAGGACCTGGCTCCCCTACTCGACCAAGCCGGCATCGACGGCACCGTGCTCGTCCAGGCGGCGCCCAGTGAGGCGGAGACCTGGCGCCTGCTGGCCCTGGCCGGGCAGCCCGCCAGCCGGGTGCGCGCGGTGGTGGGCTGGGCCGATCTCGCCGCGCCCGATGCGCCGGCCCGGATTCGCCGGCTCGCGCAAGAACCCTTGCTCAAGGGCCTGCGGCCGATGCTGCAGGACATCCCGGACCCGGCCTGGATCATGGACGCGCGGCTCCAGCCCGCCATCGAAACCATGACCGATCTAAGCCTGTGCCTCGATCTCCTGATCAAGCCGCACCAGCTCGATGCCACGCTGGCCTTCGCACGCGCCCATCCCTCGCTGCGCATGGTGATCGACCATGCCGCCAAGCCCGCCATCGCGCACCGCGCCTTCGAGCCTTGGGCCACGCAGATGGCCCGCTTCGCCGCGGAGACTCCGGTGTGCTGCAAGCTCTCGGGCCTCGCCACCGAAGCCGGCGCCGGATGGGACGCGGCCGTGCTGCGGCCCTATGTCGATCACCTGCTGCAGCACTTCGGCCCCGAGCGCCTGATGTGGGGCAGCGACTGGCCGGTGCTGAACCTGGCCGGCGACTATCTGCAATGGCACGCGGTGTCGGACCAGCTGCTCGCTGCGTTGTCCGCGGCCGATCGGGCACGCATCCGGGGTGCGAATGCGGCGGACTTCTATGGCATAAAGTGATGCGCCCCCGCACCCCATCACTTTTCCGCCCGCCCATGAAAACAAAAGCCGCCGTCGCCTGGCAATCAGGCCAACCGCTCAGCATCGAAACCGTGGATCTCGAAGGTCCGAAGTTCGGCGAGGTGCTGGTCGAGATCAAGGCCACCGGCATCTGCCACACCGACTACTACACCCTCTCGGGCGCTGACCCGGAAGGCATCTTCCCGGCCATCCTCGGCCACGAAGGCGCGGGCATCGTGGTCGATGTCGGCCCCGGCGTCACCTCCCTCAAGAAGGGCGACCACGTCATCCCGCTGTACACGCCCGAATGCCGGCAGTGCAAGTTCTGCCTCTCGCGCAAGACCAACCTCTGCCAGCTGATCCGCGGCACCCAGGGCAAGGGCCTGATGCCCGACGCCACCAGCCGCTTCAGCCTGGATGGCAAGCCCATCTTCCACTACATGGGCACCTCCACTTTCAGCAACTACACCGTGGCGCCCGAGATCTCGATGGCCAAGATCCGCGAGGACGCGCCCTTCGACAAGGTCTGCTACATCGGCTGCGGCGTGACCACCGGCATCGGCGCGGTCATCTTCACCGCCAAGGTGGAGGCCGGTGCCAACGTGGTGGTGTTCGGGCTGGGCGGCATCGGCCTGAACGTGATCCAGGGCGCAAAGATGGTGGGCGCCGACAAGATCATCGGCGTCGATCTGAACCCGGCGCGCGAGGCGATGGCGCGCAAGTTCGGCATGACGCACTTCCTCAACCCGAAGGAGCACGCCAACATCGTCGATGCCATCGTGCAGCTGACCGACGGCGGCGCCGACTACAGCTTCGAGTGCATCGGCAACACGCAGGTGATGCGCCAGGCGCTGGAATGCACGCACAAGGGCTGGGGCCGCAGCATCATCATCGGCGTGGCCGAGGCCGGCGCCGAGATCAGCACCCGCCCCTTCCAGCTGGTGACCGGCCGCAAGTGGGAGGGCTCGGCCTTCGGCGGCGCGCGCGGGCGCACCGACGTGCCGAAGATCGTCGACTGGTACATGGAGAACAAGATCAACATCGACGACCTGATCACCCACACCATGCCGCTGGAAGACATCAACAAGGGCTTCGACCTGATGAAGCGCGGCGAATCGATCCGCGGCGTGGTGCTCTACTGACGCCGGGCGAGCCATGGCGACGATGACACCGCTTCGCCAGGTCCGGGCCGGCGTGCTCGATGTCGGCTACCACGAGAGCGGCCCCGCCGAAGGCCCGCCGGTCGTGCTGATGCATGGCTTTCCCTACGACATCCACGCCTACGCCGAAGTCGCGCCGCTGCTGGCGGCGAAGGGCTGCCGCGTCATCGTCCCCTACATGCGCGGCTACGGCAGCACGCGCTTCCTCGATGCGGCGACGCCGCGCTCCGGCCAGCAGGGCGCCTTCGGCGCCGACCTGCTCGCGCTGCTGGATGCGCTGGCCATCCCGCGCGCCGTGCTCGCGGGCTACGACTGGGGCGGCCGCGCCTGCTGCATCGTGGCCGCGCTGTGGCCCGAGCGCTGCGCCGGGCTGGTCTCGCTCAACAGCTACAACATCCAGGACATCGCCGCCGCCGCGAAGCCCCTCGCGCCCGAGAACGAGCGGCGCTACTGGTACCAGTACTACTTCCACGGCGAGCGCGGCCGCGCGGGGCTCGAACAGGACCGGCGCGCGCTGTGCCGGCTGCTGTGGTCGCTCTGGTCGCCGACCTGGACCTTCGACGACGCCACCTTCGAGCGCAGCGCCGCCGCCTTCGACCACCCCGACTTCGTCGAGGTCGTGATCCACTCCTACCGCCACCGCTTCGGCCTGGTTACCGGCGATCCGGCCTACGACGACATCGAGCGCCGGCTGGCCGCGCTGCCGCCGATCACGGTGCCCGCCATCACCTTCGACGGCGCCGACGACGGCGTGATGATGATCGGCGGCACCGCCGCGCACGCCCGCCATTTCACCGGCCCGCACCAGCACCGCGTGGTGCCGGGCGCGGGCCACAACCTGCCCCAGGAAAAACCGCAGGACTTCGCCCGCGCGGTCCTCGACCTGGTGACATCTTCCCGACCATGAGCCCAGGCATCCGCACGCTTTCCGAACACCGCTGCTTCGGCGGCACCCAAGGCTTTCACGAACACGACGCACGCGAGATCGGCCTGCCGATGCGCTTCTCGGTCTTCCTGCCTCCGCAGGTTCGCCAGGGCCCGGTGCCGGCGCTGATGTACCTCGCAGGCCTGACCTGCAACGAGGAGACCTTCATGGTCAAGGCCGGCGCCCAGCGCCTGGCGGCCGAGCTGGGCCTGGCGCTGATCGCGCCCGACACCAGTCCGCGCGGCGCGCAAGTCCCCGGCGAAAGCGACAACTGGGACTTCGGCGTCGGTGCCGGCTTCTACCTCGACGCCACGCAGGCGCCCTGGGCCACGCACTGGCGCATGGAAAGCTGGATCGTCCACGAACTGCTGGAGGTGGTGGGCGGGCATTTCCCCATCGACGTCCATCGCGTGGGGCTCTTCGGCCACTCGATGGGCGGCCACGGCGCGCTGACGCTGGCGCTGCGCCATCCGGGCCGCTTTGCCTCGCTCTCGGCCTTCGCGCCGATCTGCGCGCCGACCGAGTGCCCCTGGGGCGAGAAGGCCTTCGGGGGTTACCTCGGCCCGGATCGCGAGCAATGGCTGGCGCACGATGCGAGCGCGCTGATGCAATCGCAGACCGCCGCGCCCTACCCGGAAGGCATCCTCATCGACCAGGGCCTGGCCGACAAATTCCTGGCCGACCAGCTGCATCCGCACCGGCTCGAGGCGGCCTGCCGCGCCGTGGGCCAGGCGCTCACGCTGCGCCGGCACGAGGGCTACGACCACGGCTACTACTTCGTGCAGAGCTTCGTGGCCGAGCACCTGGTGCACCACGCCCGGAGCCTCAAGCCCTGAGGCTGGCCTCGCCCGGCCGCACTCGATGAGCCAGTTCGTCCAGAGCCTGCACGAGGTGTTCGAGCGCATGGGCCGCATCGAGACGCGCCGCATGTTCGGCGGCCACGGCATCTACCACGATGGACGCATGTTCGCGCTGGTGGCCAGCGACACGCTCTACCTCAAGGCCGACGCCCAGACGCTGGCCGAATTCGAGAAGCGCGGGCTGGCCGCCTTCGGCTACGAGCGCGAGGGGCGGCGGACGGAGATGTCCTACCGCCAGGCGCCGGAAGAGATCTTCGAGGATCGGGAGGAGGCGGGTCGTTGGGGCCGGATGGCCTGGGAGGCGGCCTTGCGCTCGGGAACGCCCAAGCGCGCACGGCGCCCTGCCGCGCAGAAGAAGGGAAAAGGCAAGGCGCGCTGAGAGGGGTGCCAGATAATGGCTACCTGTCGGCCGTCCGTGATCGGATGGCCCGCATCTGAAAGTCTCTGGGTCGGCAACGCTGGAGAAATCATGAGCGACGCGCCGGAAACCCGCTACGCGAAGAGCGGGGACTATCACATCGCGTACCAGGTCGTCGGCCGTGGACCGTTCGACCTGGTGTTCATTCCCGGCTTTATTTCGAGCGTCGAGTATTGCTGGGAGGATCCCCGGCTTGCCCACTTCTATACGCGCCTGGCATCGTTCGCGCGCCTCATCCTGTTCGACAAGCGGGGGACGGGCATGTCCGATCCAGTGCCCGTCGAGCACCTGCCGACGCTCGAACAACGCATGGACGACGTGCGCGCGGTGATGGATGCCGCGGGGTCGCAGCGAGCCGCGCTCGTGGGGGTCTCGGAAGGTGGCGCCCTGAGTCTTCTTTTTGCCGCCACCTACCCGGATCGCATCAGCGCCATGGTGATCATCGGCACCTTCGCGCGCGTCGCCTGGGCGTCCGACTACCCATTCGGCGCCGGACCCGAGGTA
Organism: Variovorax sp. Soil_C_12; assembly: GCF_057657375.1. Lineage (NCBI taxonomy): Bacteria > Pseudomonadati > Pseudomonadota > Betaproteobacteria > Burkholderiales > Comamonadaceae > Variovorax > Variovorax sp. Soil_C_12. The sequence continues at coordinate 425,310 of NZ_JBDGIO010000003.1, forward strand.
TGGCGCAAGATGCTCGACAAGTTGGAACAGGGCTGGGGCAAGGGCGTGCTGCTGGGCGCCTTCGCGCCCTCGCTCGTGGCCGATGCCGCCGCGCGCGAATCGTGGGCGCGCCTCCAGCGACGGGCCTCCAGCCCGGGCGCAGCAGTGGCCATGATGCGCATGGCCTACGAGATCGACACCCGTTCGATCCTGTCCGCCGTCCGTGTTCCGACCCTGATCCTCCATCGCCGCCAGGATCGCCTGGTGTCGGTCGAGCACGCGCGCTATCTCGCACGCCAAATCCCGGGCGCCCACTATGCGGAGCTCCCAGGCACGGACCACTTCTTCTGGACCGGCGACGCGGACGCCTACCTCGACCAGATCGAGGAATTCCTCACCGGAGAGCGGCACGCGGACGAATCAGACCGTGTGCTGGCGACGATCCTCTTCGCCGACATCGCCGGCTCGACCGAGCGCGCCGCCCAGCTCGGCGATGCGCGCTGGCACCGGCTGCTCGACAGCTACTACAGCGTCGCCCGCCGCCAGCTGGAGCGCTTCCGGGGGCGCGAGATCGACACGGCGGGCGACGGCTTCTTCGCGGCCTTCGACGGCCCGGCGCGCGCCATCCGCTGCGCCGCGGCCATCGGCGGCGAAGCCCGCCTGCTGGGCCTGGAGATACGCGCCGGCGTGCACACCGGCGAATGCGAGGTGATGGGCGCCAAGATCGGCGGCATTGCCGTGCACATCGGCGCGCGCGTCGCGGGCCATGCCAGTCCCGGCGAAGTGCTGGTGTCGAGCACGGTCAAGGACTTGGTGGCGGGTTCCGGGATGAGCTTTCAGGATCGCGGCTCGCATGCGCTCAAGGGCGTCCCGGGCCAATGGCATCTCTACGCCGCGGACACTGGGCGCTAGGGCGCTAGGGCGCTAGGACGCGGCCACCTCGATCTCGGCGACCACCCGATGGGCCGCCACCTGCTCGCCCACGGTGACATACAGCGCGCCCACCCTGCCCGCCGCAGGCGCCGCATGGATGTGCTCCATCTTCATCGCCTCCAGCGTGACCATGGGCTGCCCCGCCTGCACACGGTCGCCGACCGCGACCAGCACCGCGACCACGCGCCCGTTCATCGAGGCACGCAGCTTGCCGTCGCCGCCGCCCTCGCCCGGGCGCACGCCCGCGGAGCGCGCCTGGTCGTCGATCGCGAAAGGCCGGCCGCGATAGTGCAGCAGCAAGCGCGCGCCTTCGCGGTGGAACACCGCGCTCTCCAACACGCCGTCGCAGACCAGGCGCGCCCGATCGCCGTCGAGCCGGACCATCGCCAACTCGACGGCATTCCCGTCGATGTCGACATCGAAGCGCTGTTGCTCGCGCAGCTGCAGCCGGCCCGCATGACGCCGGCCGTCCACGTCGAAGCGCAGCGGGATCGCCAGCGAGTGCGTCAGCGCGCGGCCGCCCGGCCGCCGCATGCGCTCGCCCGCCGTCTCGTGCAGCAGCACAGCCGCCACGGCCGCCGCACGCAGGTGCGCCGCGTCATCCGGCGCCAGCAAGGCATCGGCATGCTGCGCAATGAAAGCGGTGGTGGCCTCGCCCGCGGCGAAGGCAGGATGCGCCAGGCAGCGGCCCAGGAAGAGCTGGTTGGTCGTCACGCCGAGCGCCACCAGCGCCTCCAGCCCGTGCAACAGGCGGCGGCGCGCCTCTTCGCGCGTGCGCCCATGGGCGATCAGCTTGCCGATCATCGAGTCGTACCAGGGCGGAATCTCCACGCCGGAACGCAGCGCATGCTCGACGCGCAATCCCTCGGGCGGCTGCCACAGCGCCAGCGTGCCGCTCTGCGGCATGAAGCCCTGCCCCGCATCCTCGGCGCACAGCCGCAGCTCGATGGCATGGCCGTCGAAGCGGACCTGCGCCTGCGTGAGCGCAAGCGCCTCGCCCGCGGCGATGCGCAACTGCAGTTCCACCAGGTCGAGGCCGGTGATCGCCTCGGTCACCGGATGCTCGACCTGCAGCCGCGTGTTCATCTCCATGAAGTAGAACCGGCCCTCGGCATCGAGCAGGAACTCCAGCGTGCCCGCACCCTCGTAGCCGATGGCCTTCACAGCGGCCAGCGCCGCGGCGCCCATGCGCTCGCGCAGCTCGGGCGTGACCGCCGGCGAGGGCGCCTCCTCGATCAGCTTCTGGTGGCGGCGCTGCACCGAGCAGTCGCGCTCGCCCAGGTGGATGGCGTTGCCTTGCCGGTCGGCGAAGACCTGGATCTCGATGTGGCGCGGCGCCGCGATGGCGCGCTCCAGGATCACGGTGTCGTCGCCGAAGGCGCCGCGCGCCTCGGATTTGGCGCTCCTGAGCAGCTCGGCGAATTCATCGTCGGACGACGCGAGCCGCATGCCGCGGCCGCCGCCGCCCGCGCTGGCCTTGATCATCACCGGATAGCCGATGCGCCCGGCCTCGGTGCGCAGCCGCTCCTCGCCCTGGTCCTCGCCCTGGTAGCCCGGGATGCAGGGCACGCCGGCCTCGCTCATCCGGCGCTTGGCGCCGGCCTTGTCGCCCATCGCGGCGATGGCCTGTGGCGAGGGGCCGATGAACACCAGCCCTGCTTCGCGGCAGGCGCGCGCGAACGCCTCGTTCTCGGCCAGGAAGCCATAGCCCGGGTGCACGGCATCGGCACCGGTGCGCCGGGCCGCCTCGATGATCGCCGGGATGCACAGGTACGACTGCGCCGGCAGCGGCTCGCCGATGCAGACCGCCTGGTCGGCCTGCGCGACGTGCAGCGCACCGGCATCGGCCGTGGAGTACACCGCCACCGTGCGATAGCCGAGCGCGCGCGCCGTGCGCATCACGCGCAGCGCGATCTCGCCGCGATTGGCGACGAGGATCTTGTGAAATGGCGTAGCAGACGTCATGGCCGCGCCACCGAAAACTGCATGGGCTGCGGCACCTTCGCCTCCGCATCGCGGCAGATCGACATCAGCTGCGCCAGCACGGCGCGGGTGTCGCGCGGGTCGATCACACCATCGTCGAGCAGCAGCGCGCTGGTGCTGAACACGCTCATCTGGCGCTCGAAGCGATCGATGATCTGCCGCTGCAGCGCCTCGAGCTTGGCGTGGTCCACCTCGCCCTTGCGCCGCATGGCGGCCTCGGTGACGATGGCCATGGTGCGCGCCGCCTGCTCGCCGCCCATCACCGCCGTCTTCGCGTTGGGCCAGGAGAAGCAGAAGCGCGGGTGGAAGCCGCGCCCGCACATGCCGTAATTGCCGGCGCCGAAGGAGGCGCCGCAATGGATCGTGAACTGCGGCACGGTGGCATTGGTCACGGCCTGGATCATCTTCGAGCCATGCTTGATCATCCCGGCCTCTTCGTAGGCGCGCCCCACCATGTACCCGGTCGTGTTCTGCAGGTAGAGGATGGGGGTGCGCACCTGGCAGCAGGCCTGGATGAAGTGCGTGGCCTTGTTCGCGCCGGCCACGTCGATCGGGCCGTTGTTGGTGACGATGCCCAGCGGCCAGCCCTCGATCTTCGCGGTGCCGCAGACGGTGGCCGGACCGTAGTCCTGGCCGAAGGCGAGGAACTCGGAGCCGTCGGCGATGCGCGCGATCACCTGCCGCATGTCGACCGGACGCTTGGGGTCCATCGGCATGATCCCCAGCAGTTCCTCGGCGTCGTGGCGCGGGGGCTCGAAGTTGCACGCCTCCTTCGAGTACCTTCGCCTTCGGCTGCGGTATTCGCCTTGGGGGCGGCCCTGCGGCTCCTGCGGCAGGTCGCGGTTCCAGTCGATGCCGGCCAGGATCTCGCGCGCGATGCGCAGCGCATCGCGGTCGTCCTCGGCCAGGTAGTCGCCCAGGCCCGAGACCGAGGTGTGCATCGCGGCGCCGCCCAGTTCCTCCTCGCTCGCGATCTCGCCGGTGGCCGCCTTCAGCAGCGGCGGGCCGGCGAGGAAGGCACGGGTGCGGTCGCGCACCATCACGATGTGGTCCGACAGCCCCGTCTGGTAGGCGCCGCCCGCGGTGGAAGAGCCGTGCGTCACGGTCAGCACCGGCAGGCCGGCAGCCGACAGGCGCGCGAGGTTGCGGAAGATGTTGCCGCCGCGCACGAAGTCCTCGACGCGGTAGGCCATCAGGTTGGCGCCGGCGCTCTCGACCAGCTGCACGAAGGGCAGGCGGTTCTCCAGCGCCAGCTCCTGGATGCGCAGCTGCTTGTCCAGGCCCATGGGCTGCAGCGCGCCCGCGTCGATGCCGGAGTCGGAAACGCTGACCATGCAACGGATGCCCGAGACCTGGCCGATGCCCGAGATCACGCCACCGCCCGGCACGCTCTTCTCCAGGTCGGAGTGGTCCATGCCGAAGCCCGCCAGCGTGGACAGCTCGAGAAAGGGCGCGCCCGCGTCGAGCAGCAGCGCCAGCCGCTCGCGCGGCAACAGCTGCCCGCGCTTCTCGAAGCGCTCGCGCGAGGCTGCGGAGGCCTGCACGGTGCGCGCCTCGATGGCGCGGAGGCGCTCGATCAGCGCGAGCATGCCGGCGCGGTTGGCCTGGAACGCCTCGCCGTTCGGGGACAGGGTCGACTCGATCGCCGCCATGCCTAGATCCCCAACTGGCGCGCGGCCAGGTCCTTCATGATTTCCTCCGACCCGCCGCCGATCATCATCACCTTGACCTCCCTGTAGATGCGCTCGCTCTTCGTGCCGCGCATGAAGCCCATGCCGCCGAGGATCTGCACCGCCTGGTCGGCACAGAACTGCATGGCCTGCGTGGCCACCACCTTCAGCATGCAGATGCGGGCGACCAGTTGGGCCGGCTCGGCGGCGCGGTGCTCGATGCGCCAGGCCAGGTCGTAGAGCAGGCAGCGGGCCGCATCGATGCGCGCCACCATGTCGACCAGCTTGTGGCGGATCACCTGGCGCTCCGACAGCGGCCGGCCGAAGGTCCTGCGCTGCCGCGCCCAGTCCAGCGCCTCCTCGAAGCAGACTTCGGCGAAGCTGCAGGCCAGGGCCGACATCACGAGGCGCTCGGTGTTGAAGTTCTTCATGATGATCGGGAAGCCCTGCCCTTCGGCGCCCAGCAGCCGGTCGGCCGGCACCCGGCAGTTCTCGAAGCGCAGGTGCGCGGTGTCCGAGGCCCACCAGCCCATCTTCTTGAGCTCGGTGCGCGCGAGACCCGGCGTGTCGCCGTCGACCAGCAGCAGCGAGACCCCGCCGGCGCCCTTGTTCGCGGGATCGGTGCGCACCGCCGTGGTGATGAAGTCGGCGCGCATGCCCGAGGTGATGAAAGTCTTCTCGCCGTTGACCACATAGTGATCGCCCTCGCGCATCGCCGTTGTCGCGAGGCTCGCGACGTCCGAGCCGCCGCCGGGTTCGGTGATGGCGAGCGCGATGATGGCTTCGCCCGCCAGCACCGGCGGGATCACCCGCCGCTTCAGCGCCTCGCTGCCCGCCTCGACCACCGGCGGCAGGCCGATGGTGTGCGAGCCCAGCGAGGCCTGAAGCCCGCCGCTGCCGCAGCGGGCCAGCTCCTCGGCGACGACGATCTTGAAGAAGACGTCGGCCGGCGTGCCGCCGTAGGCCTCGGGCACGCCCAGGCCCTGGACGCCCAGCGCGGCGGCGCGGCGGTAGAGCTCGCGCGGGAAGCTGCCGGCCTCGTCCCAGTCATGGACGTGCGGCGTGATCTCGCGCGCGACGAATTCGCGCAAGGCAGCCCGGAACTGCTGGTGCTCGGTGCGGAAGTAATGGCCGGGCGGTGGGGCATCGAGCATGAGTGGGGCATGGGCGGCGTCGGGGCCACCACCTTAGCCCGCCGCCGCACCCGCGGGCTTGCGGGAACTGGCTATGGCGCCGGACCGGCCGCGGCTCCCTGGTCCAACCAGGTCCGGGCCCGGCTCACCTGTTCAGCAGGCGGCGCGGTCGCATCCACCGCCAGCACCCCCACCTCTCCGACCGGCGACTCGAGGGTGGCGAACTGGTCGGCGACCAGGGTGGCCGAGAAGAAGTGGCCCCCGCGCCCGGCGACCCGGCGCTCGGCCTCCTCGCGCGACAGCTCCATGAAGACGAAGCGCAACTCCGGCACCGCGGCTCGCAGCCGCTCGCGGTAGCCGCGCTTGAGCGCCGAACAGGTCAGCACCGCACCCTGCGGATGCGCCGCGAGCGTGGACGCCAGGGTGTCCAGCCAGCCGGCCCGATCGGCGTCGGTGAGCGCGATGCCGGCGCGCATCTTGCTCACGTTTTCGGGCGGGTGGAAGTCGTCGCCCTCGATCAGCGGCAGGCCCAACTCGCGGACCAGCGCGGCCCCCAGGCTGGACTTGCCGCAGCCCGAAACGCCCATCACCACAAGCCAGCGGGGAGGGTTGTGCGATGAAGAAAAGTAAAGCTCGGTCATTGGGACTATTGTCTTGCCATCTCTACTTATGATGCGCCCTTCTCGCGGGAAGTAACAAGCCGTGTCCATGGTTTCGCTGGCGCTGCGCCGACCCTACACCTTCATCGTGATGGCGATGCTGATCGTGCTGGCCACGCCTTTCGTGCTGGCGCGCATGGCCACCGACATCTTCCCGGACATCAACATTCCGGTGCTGAGCATCATCTGGAACTACGGCGGCCTGCCGGCCCAGGAGATGGGGCAGCGCATCGCCGGCCAGACCGAGCGCGGCCTCACCACCACGGTGAGCGACATCGAGCACATCGAATCGCAGTCGCTGGCCGGCGTGAGCGTGATCAAGATCTTCTTCCAGCCCACGGCCAACATCGAGACCGCGATCGCCCAGACCGTCGCCTCGGTTCAGACCCAGGTGCGCCAGCTGCCGCCGGGCATCACGCCGCCGCTGGTGATCAAGTACTCGGCCTCCAGCATCCCGGTGATCCAGCTGGCGCTGTCGAGCAGCGAGCGGCCGGAGAACGCGCTCTTCGATTCGGCCATCAACCAGCTGCGGCCGCAGCTCATCACCATCCCCGGCGTGGCCATCCCCTTCCCCTACGGCGGCAAGAACCGGGTGATCTCGGTGGACCTCGACACCCAGGCGCTGCAGGCGCGCGGGCTCTCGCCGGCCGACGTGGTGAACGCAGTCAACGCGCAGAACCTGATCCTGCCCTCGGGCACCGCCAAGTTCGGGGCCACCGAGTACAGCGTGCGAATGAACGGCTCGCCGGAAGTGCTGGCCGGCCTCAACGACCTGCCGGTGCGCACCGCGGGCGGCGCCACCACCTACGTGCGCGACGTGGCCTATGTGCGCGACGGCTTCCAGCCGCAGACCAACATCGTGCGGCAGGACGGCGTGCGCGGCGTGCTGCTGTCGGTGATCAAGAACGGCGCCGCCTCCACGCTGGACATCGTCTCCAACCTGCGCGCCATGCTGCCGGTGGCGCAGCAGGGCATGCCGGCGGACATCAAGGTCACGCCGCTGTTCGACCAGTCGCTCTTCGTCAAGGCGGCGGTGCAAGGCGTGGTGCTCGAGGCCATCATCGCCGCCCTGCTCACGGCCGCGATGGTGCTGATCTTCCTGGGCAACTGGCGCAGCACGCTGATCATCGCGGCGACCATCCCGCTGTCGATCCTCACCTCGATCCTGGCACTCTACGCGCTGGGCGAGACGCTCAACCTGATGACGCTGGGCGGGCTCGCGCTGTCGGTCGGCATCCTGGTCGACCAGGCGATCGTGACCATCGAGAACATCGAGCGCCACCTGCACATGGGCACGCCGCTCAGCGAGGCGATCATGGTGGGCGCCGGCGAGATCGGGACGGCCGCCTTCGTCTCCACGCTGTGCATCTGCATCGTGTTCGTGCCGATGTTCTTCCTCTCGGGCGTGGCGCGCTTCCTGTTCGTGCCGCTGGCCGAGGCGGTGGTGTTCGCGATGCTGGCCTCCTACATCCTGTCGCGCACGCTGGTGCCGACGCTGGTCATGCTGCTCATGGGCCGCGTGCCGGCCCACGGCGCCACCGCCGGCAATGCGAAGCCCAGCCTGCTGCAGCGGGTCTACCGCAGCTTCGACCGGCGCTTCGAGCGCGTGCGGCGCGCCTACACGCTGGTGCTGTCGGCGCTGCTGTCCAGGCGCGGGCCCTTCATCGCGCTCTTCCTCGGCTTCTGCCTCTTGTCCTGCCTGCTGTACCCGGTGCTGGGCCGCGATTTCTTCCCCAGCGTGGATGCCGGCCAGATCCGCCTGCACATGCGCGCACCCACCGGCACCCGCATCGAGGAGACGGCGCGGCTGGCCGACGAGGTGGAGGCGGCGATCCGCGAGCTGGTGCCGAAGGACCAGCTCGAGACCATCCTCGACAACCTGGGCGTGCCCAACAGCGGCATCAACCTCTCCTACAGCAACGCCGGCACCATCGGCACGCTGGACGGCGAGATCCTGCTCTCGCTGCGCGACGGGCACCGGCCCACGGACGAATTCGTCTCGCTGCTGCGCGCAGAGCTGCCGAAGCGCTTCCCCGGCATCGAGTTCTTCTTCCAGCCGGCGGACATCGTCACGCAGATCCTCAACTTCGGCCTGCCCGCGGCCATCGACGTGCAGTTCAGCGGCAACGACCTGGCGGGCAATTCGCAGCGCGCCGCGGAGCTGGTCAAGGCCATCCGCAAGATCCCCGGCGCGGTCGATGCGCACGTGCACCAGCGCATGGACGCACCCAGCCTCAGCCTGCAGATGGACCGCACGCGGCTGCAGCAGGTCGGGCTCACGGCGCAGAACGTGGGCCAGAACGTGCTCATCGCGCTGTCGGGCAGCTCGCAGACGGCGCCGGCCTTCTGGCTCAATCCGCAGAACGGCGTGGTCTACAACGTCGCGGTGCAGACGCCGCAGTACAAGGTCGACTCGCTCGACGCGCTGCTCAACATCCCGGTGGGCGCCTCTGGCGCAAGCGCCGGGCCGCCGCAGCTGCTGGGCAACCTGGTGGAGGCGCAGGCCGCGCGAATGCCCTCCGTGGTGTCGCGCTACAACATCGCGCCGGTGGTCGACGTGTACGTCAGCGTACAGGGCACCGACCTCGCCAGCGTCGCGAAAGAGGTCAAGAAGCTCGTCGACGAGATCCGGCCCAAGCTCTCGCGCGGCAGCCAGGTCACCATCCGCGGCCAGGTGGAGACCATGCAGTCCTCCTTCCTCGGGCTGGGCATCGGTCTGGCGATGGCGGTGGTGCTGGTGTACCTGCTGATCGTGGTCACCTTCCAGTCCTGGCTGGACGCCGCGATCATCATCACCGCCCTGCCCGCTGCGCTGGCCGGCATCGCCTGGATGCTGTTCCTCACCGGCACCACGCTGAGCGTGCCGGCGCTGACCGGCGCGATCATGACCATGGGCGTGGCCACGGCCAACAGCATCCTGCTGATCGCCTTCGCGCGCGAGCGGCTGGCGGCCGGCGTGCCGCCGCTGTCGGCCGCGCTGGAAGCCGGCGCCACCCGCATCCGGCCGGTGCTGATGACGGCGCTGGCGATGATCATCGGCATGATCCCGATGGCGCTGGGCCTGGGCGAAGGCGCCGAGCAGAACGCCCCACTGGGCCGCGCCGTGATCGGCGGCCTGCTGTTCGCGACCGTGTCCACCCTGTTCTTCGTGCCGGCCGTGTATGCCGGCATCCACAGCCGCCTGGCCCATCGCAAGGCGGCGCGCGAAGCCGAAGCCAACGCGCCGCCGTTGCAGGGCGCCGCGCCCCAGGAGAGTTGAGACCATGACGGAGCAACGCCACGCGGCATTGGCCATCCACCCGATTGCCGCCGACGAGCAAGGCGAGCATCACGAGCTGCTGCGGCGGCGCCAGATCGTGCGGCGCACGCGCATCGCCGTGCTGATCGTGCTGGTGCTGCTGGCCATCGGCGCGGCACGCACGGTGTTCGTGCGCATCGCCAACGCCCGGGCGCTGGAGGCCTCTTCCACCGAGCTCGCCAAGCAATACGTGAAGACCGCGCTGCCGCAGACCGCCGCCGCCGGTCAGACGCTGGCGCTGCCGGGCACGCTGCAGGGCTTCGTGCAGTCCCCGATCTCGGCACGCGCGAGCGGCTACCTCAAGCGCTGGACCAAGGACATCGGCAGCCAGGTGCAGAAGGGCGATCTGCTGGCCGAGATCGAGACGCCGGAGATCGACCAGCAGCTCTCGCAGGCCATCGCCGCGCGGCAGCAGGCGGCCTCCAGCCTCGAGCTGGCGAAGAGCACCGTGGCGCGCTGGGAGAACCTGCGCAAGAAGGACGTGGTCTCGCAACAGGACCTGGACGAGCGGCGCAGCGGCCTCGCGCAGGCCACGGCCAACGTGGCTGCTGCCGATGCCAACGTGCAGCGGCTGCGCCAGACCGAGGGCTTCAAGCGCGTCGTCGCGCCCTTTGCCGGCGTGATCACGCGGCGCAACGTCGACGTCGGCGACCTGATCGACGCGGGCGGCAGCCGGCCGCTGTTCCTGCTCGCGCAGACCGATCCGCTGCGCGTCTACATCAACGTGCCGCAGGCCTATGCGCAGCTGGTCAAGGCCGGCCAGCCGGTGGTGGTGACGCAGGCGGAGCTGCGCGGCCAGAGCTTCAAGGGCGAGGTGGCACGCACCTCGGGCGCCATCGACACGGCCACCCGAATGATGCAGGTCGAGGTCTCGCTGCCGAATCGAGAGGGCCTGCTGCTCCCGGGCGCCTATGTGCAGGTCTCGCTGCCGCTGGCGGCCAGCCGCGCGCTCAGCGTCCCGGCCAATGCGCTGCTGTTCCGCGCCGAGGGCACGCGCGTCGCCACGGTCGATGCCGAAGGGCGCGTGCGCCTGCGCACCATCAATGTCGGGCGCAACTACGGCGAGACGGTGGAGGTGCTGGACGGCATCACGGCCAACGACCGGCTGATCCTGAATCCCTCGGACTCTCTGGCCGAGGGCGATGTGGTGGCGGTGGCCAAGGAACCGGCGTGAGCGTGCGGCGTCTCGGGGCGATTGCAGCCACTGCCTTGCTGCTCGCGGCCTGTGCCGCCGGCCCGGACTATCGCGCGCCGCAGGTCGAGGTGCCGGTGAGCTGGCAGCTGGAGGAGCCCTGGCGCCAGGCCGCGCCCGGCGATGCGCTCGACAAGGGCCCCTGGTGGCAGCGCTTCGGCGACGCCGAGCTCGATCGCCTGCAGCAACAGGCGCTGCGCAACAGCCCCACGCTGACGCTGGCCAGCGCGCGGCTCACCCAGGCGCGCGCCACGCTGTCGGCGGCCGATGCCGCGCGCTATCCGCAGCTGGGCTTGGGCGCGCGTGCCGCGCGGCTGAAGATCTCCGCCAACCGCCCGCTCACCAACTACGCGACGCAGAACTTCTCCACGGTGCAGAACGACTTCGCGCTCTCGCTCAACGCCAGCTACGAGCTCGACCTGGCCGGCCGCGTGCAGCGCTCGGTCGAGGGCGCGACCGCTTCCGCGGCGCAGTCGGCGGCCGACCTGGAGAACACGCGCCTGCTGCTCACCACCGATCTGGCCTCGGCCTATTTCAACCTGCGCGCCACCGACATCGAGCTCGACGTGCTGTCGCGCTCGATCGCGCTGCAGCGCCGTGCGCTCGAGCTCGTCACGGCGCGCCACGACCTCGGCGCCGTCTCCGGGCTGGACGTGGCGCAGCAGCAGGCTCTGCTCGACAGCACGCTCGCGCAAGTCGACGTGCTGAAGAAGCAGCGCTCGCAGTACGAGCATGCGCTCGCCACCCTGAGCGGCACGCCGGCGCCCCGCTTTGCGCTCGCGGCCGACCTGCGCCCCATCGTGCCGCCGGCCATCCCGCTCGGCGTGCCCTCGGACGCGCTGGAGCGCCGGCCCGACGTCGCCTCGGCCGAGCGCGCGATGGCCGCGGCCAATGCGCAGATCGGCGTCGCGACCGCGGCCTTCTATCCCAGCGTGATGCTGGCGCCGATGGTGGGTGTGGACAGCCGCATGATCGAGACCTTGTTCGATGCGCCCAGCCTGCTGTGGTCGGTGGGCGTTTCGGCGACGCAGGTGCTGTTCGACGGCGGACGCATCCGCGCCAACGTGGACTTCGCCCAGGCCGGCTACGAAGGCACGGTGGCCAACTACCGGCGCGTGGTGCTGACGGCGATGCAGGAGGCGGAAGACGGCATCACAGGCCTGGCCGCGCTCGACCGCGCGGTGACGCAGTCGCTCGCCGCCGTCGATTCGGCGCGCCGCGTGCTGGACATGGCGACCACCCGCTACGAAGGCGGTGCCTCGACCTACCTCGACGTGATCAGCGCCCAGCAGTCGCTGCTGGTGGCCGAGCGCCAGGCCACGCAGCTGCAGGGCCAGCGCCTGCTGACCTCGGTCTTTCTCGTGAAGGCGCTGGGCGGCGACTGGTGCGGCGTCGAATCGCGCAGTGCGAGCGCGAGCGCGAGCGCCCACGCTAGAACAGACTGCCCTGCCCCGCTGCGCCGGGTGGCCGGAACGCGCTGAGATCGAGCGCGATGCGCTCGCGGTTGAAGCCCAGGCGCTGCGTCGCCTTCTCGAAGCGCTGGCGGATCAGCTCGGCCCACAGGCCGCTGCCGACCATGCGGGTGCCGAAGTCGGCGTCGTAGTCCTTGCCGCCGCGCATCTCGTGGATGCGCGCCATGATGCGGCCGGCACGCTGCGGGTAATGCAGCTCCAGCCATTGCTTGAAGAGCGGCGCCACCTCCCAGGGCAGGCGGATCACGGTGTAGAAGGCGCTGCGCGCGCCGGCCTCCCAGGCGGCCTCGAGCACCTTTTCCATGTCTTCGGTGACGAAGGGGATCTGCGGCGCCACGCTCACCCCCACCGGCACGCCGGCCTCGGCCAGCGTGCGTACCGTGCGCAGCCGCCGGTGCGGCGCGGCGGCGCGCGGCTCCAGCTTGCGCGCGAGCTCGCCGTCGAGCGTGGTGATGGTGACGTAGACCGCTGCCAGGTGCTGGGCCGCCATCGGCGCGATCACGTCGAGGTCGCGCTCGACGGCGCTGGACTTGGTGACCAGGCCGAAGGGATGGCGCACCTCCTGGAGCAGCTCGATCACCGCGCGCGTCAGCCGCAGCTCGCGCTCGATCGGCTGGTAGCAATCGGTCGCGGTGCCGATCGCCAGGTTCTGCGGCCTGTAGCTGCGCCGGCCCAGCTCGGCGCGCAGCACCTCCACGATGTTGCGCTTGGCGATCAGCTTGGTCTCGAAGTCCAGGCCGGGCGAGAGGTTCAGGTAGCTGTGGGTCGGCCGCGCGAAGCAGTAGATGCAGCCGTGCTCGCAGCCGCGGTAGGGGTTGATCGAGCGGTCGAAATGGATGTCGGGCGAGTCGTTCTCGCTCAGCACCGACTTCACGTCCTCGAAGCGCACCTCGGTCTGCAAGGGAGGCAGCGGCTCGGCGCTGCCCTCTTCGAGCGTGCCCCAGCCGTCGTCGAAGGCATCGCGCGCGTCGCGCTCGAAGCGGTGGGGCAGCCGGGTCGCGGCGCCGCGGCCCTTGATGGCGTGGATGGGAATGAAAGCGTCGGGCATGGTCTTCGCCTCGAATAACTGGATGAATATCCAGTATTCCACCAATCGCGCCGGCTTGCACGCGAGTTCTATTTCTCTATTGACAGAAATATCGAAAACCATAGACTCGATGCCGAGGCCACACCATGCAACTGACCGACATCCAACGCAAGTTCGTGCTCCACTGGGGCGAAATGGGCTCCATGTGGGGCGTCAACCGCACCGTCTCGCAGATTCACGCCCTGCTCTTCGTCCACGGCAAGCCACTGCATGCGGAGCAGCTGTCGGAGACCCTCAACGTCGCGCGCTCGAACGTGAGCAACAGCCTGAAGGAACTGCAGGCCTGGAACCTGGTGCGCATCACCCACGTGTTGGGCGACCGGCGCGACTATTTCGAGACCAGCGTCGACGTGTGGGAGCTGTTCCGCACCGTGGTGCGGGAGCGCAAGGAGCGCGAGTTCGACCCCACCGTTCGCATGCTGCGCGAGGTCATCGCCAGCCCCGATTTCGTCAACGAGCCGGCCGACGCGCAGGACCGCATTCGGGCCACCATGGAGCTCATGGCCAAGCTCGGCGCCTGGGCCGACGAGATGTTGCGCCTGTCACCCGGCACGCTGGACAAGGTGCTGTCGCTGGGCGCCAGCGTGCAGAAGTTCGTGCGTGGCGACGCCGCCGGCCGCGGCGGGGACGACCCCGATGCCCACCATGCCGGATTGCCCATGCTTTGAATTTTTTTCACCTCTTATTTCTGTTTTGACTGAAACATCGAGAGGAACAGCCATGGCCACCTCGCTCAACGTCCTGGTTTGCGGCGCCAACGGCTTCATCGGCAGCCGCATCGCTGCGGCGCTGCTGCAGGCCGGGCACCGCGTGAGCTGCGGCAGCGCGACGCGGCTGCGCACGGATCTGCCCCATGTTCCCATCGACTTCTCGCGCGACACCGAAGCCGCGACGTGGCTGCCGCGCCTGCAAGGCCTCGACACGGTCGTCAACGCCGTCGGCGTGTTGCGCAACAGCACGCGCCGGCCCATGCGCGCGGTGCACACCGCCGTGCCGGCCGCGCTCTTCGAGGCCTGCGCGCAGGCAGGCGTGCGCCGCATCGTCCAGATCTCGGCCCTCGGCATCGGCCGCAGCGACGACGACAACCCCACGCAGTACGCGCACACCAAGCGCGCCGCCGAAGCCGCGCTCGAAGCGCTGCCGGCCAGCGGGCCCTCATGGATTGCGCTGCGGCCCTCGGTCGTGCTCGGCCCCGGCGGCGACGCGGCCCAGCTTTTCCGCACGCTGGCCGCGCTTCCCCTGCTGTCGATGCCCGGACCCGCCCTCGACGCCAAACTCCAGCCGATCTACGTCGAGGACCTGGCCCGCGCCGTGGCGGTGCTGGCCGATCCGGCCTCGCCCTACCGGGGCGTGGTGGAATTCGGCGGCGCTCGCGAGATGACGCTGGCCGAGCTGATCGCCACGCTGCGCAGCACACGTCGCGCCGGCACGGCGCGTGCTGCGCATCTGGTGCGCCTGCCCGCCTGGATGGGCGTGCTGAGCGCACGCGCGGGCGACTTCCTGCCCGGCCTGCCCTGGTGCACCGACACCCGCGTGATGCTGGAACTCGACAACGTCGCCAGCAATGCACCGCTGGCCGAATGGCTGGGCCGCGCGCCCCGCGATCTTCGCGACTTCGCCGCCGAGCTCTGATTCCCAAGCCTTCGAAAAAGAACAAGCATGAACGACACCCTTCCGCAAGGCCTCTCCTCCCTTGCGCGCACCACCGCCCCATCGCATGCCGCCATCACGCCCGGCGACACGCAGGACTACTTCACCGAGGTCGCCGACGACTACCGCGCCTGGAGCCCCGGCTACAACATGCACTTCGGCTTCTGGCGCGCCGGCCTCAACCCCTTCCGCCGCGAAGCCATGCTGGTCGAGATGAACCGCACCGTGGGCCGCGCGCTGCAGCTGCACCCGCAGCAGCCGGCCTGCGTGGTCGACCTGGGCTGCGGCGCCGGCGCCACCGCGCGCACGCTGGCGGCGGAGCATCCGAAGCTCTACGCGGTGACCGTGACCAACGTGCCGGTGCAGAACGCCATCGCCGCCCGGCTCGATGCCGGCGCCGGCCTGGCCGATCGCGTCGCCCACGTGGAAGCCGACTACACGCGCACCGGCCTGCCCACTGCCGAGGCCGACGGCGCCTGGGCCGTCGAGAGCGCCTGTTACGCGAACGGCAGTGCCAAGGCCGACTTCGTTGCCGAGGCCGCCCGGCTGCTGAAGCCCGGCGCACGCCTCGTGGTGATCGACGGCTTCCTGCTGCGCGAACGGCCCGGCCGCATCGCCGGCTGGCTGCACCGGCTCTGGGCCGACAGCTGGGCGGTGCCCACCCTGGCCGTGCGCGACGACTTCGTGGCTGCGCTGCAGCGCCATGGCTTCGGGCAGGTCGAAGTGAAGTCGCTGCGCTGGCGCGTGGCGCCGAGCGCGCTGCACATCCCGGTGCTGGCCACCCGCTTCACGCTGGCCGAGCTGTGGAAGGCGCGCGGCCGTCTCTCGCCGTGGCGGCGCAAGCACATCGTCGCGAGCTACTGTTCACTCGCGCTGGGCCTGTTCTGGCGCGACTTCGACTACTGCATCGTGACGGCCGTGCGCGATGCGCAACGCGCAGAACCCGCATGAGTGACGGCACGCCTCGTCCGGCGCCGCATGCACTCCGTTCCCTCAGAACTCGGCATCGAGCTCGTCGATCTCCTCGGGCTCCAGCTTCGCCGCGGCAATCCACTCCTGCATCGCGGGCAGTTCGATGATGCGCTTGCAGTAGGCCGCGCAGGCCTTGTCGAGCGCCACGTCGTAGCTCATGAAGCGGGTGACCACCGGCGCATACATCGCATCGGCCATGCAGGGCTGTGCGCCGAACAGAAAGGGGCCGTCGTAGCCCTTGAGGCATTCGCGCCAGATCTCGACGACACGGTCGATGTCGGTCTGCGCGCGCGACCAGATCTTGAAGCCGGGGAAGCGGGCCTTGATGTTCATCGGCAGCGCGCCGCGCATCGAGCCGAAACCCGAGTGCATCTCGCCGCAGATCGCGCGGCAATGGGCGCGGGCCTCGATGCCGGCCGGCAGCAGGCCGGCCTTGGGCTTGATCTCGTTCAGGTATTCGCCGATCGCCAGCGTGTCCCAGACCTTCACGTTGCCGTGCTGCAGCGAAGGCACCCGCATCGACGAGGAGAGCAGCAGCATCTCGGCCTTCATCGCCGGATCGTCGGGCGGAATCACCTTCTCGACGAAATCCAGGCCCGCCAGCTTGCACATCAGCCAGCCGCGCAGCGCCCAGGCACCGTAGTTCTTGCTGCTGATGGTGAGAACGGGTTTGGCGGCGGCCATGCTGACTCCTCGTCTGCCGGGTGGGTGATTCGTGGCTGTGCAAGCCCTGTGCCACAACAGTGCGCGATGCGCCGGGGCCCGGCCCTTGGCCCGCAAATTGCCTTCCCCGGTGCATGTTGTACAGGGCCTACCAGACCAGCGCCGACCTGATGTCGCCATCACGGCTCGCTGCGCAATACCTCGGCAGCTCCCTGTGGCAGGAGAACACAGACCGCAGCGCCTTCCGGCGCCTCTCGGCCATGATGGAGGTCTATTCGCGCATGCGGCTCACGCACACGCGGCCGCCCTACGGCATCCGCAGCGTCACGCTGGGCGGCGAGGAGGTCGAGGTGCATGAGGAAGTCGTCCTGAGCGCCCCCTTCGGCACCCTCCTGCATTTCCGCAAGAACACCCCCTTGGTGCATCCGCCGGTGCTGCTGGCCGCACCACTTTCGGGCCACTTCGCCACCCTGTTGCGCGAAACCGTGCGCACCCTGCTGCGCGACCACGACGTCTATTTGACCGACTGGCACAACGCGCGCGACGTTTCCCTGTGGCATGGCGGTTTCGGGCTGGACGACTACACGCTGCAAATCATTGCCTTCCTGGAGGCCATCGGCCCGGGCGTGCACATGGTCGCAGTCTGCCAGCCCTGCGTGGCCGCGCTCGCGGCGACCGCGCTGATGGCCGAGGACGACAACCCCTCGGCGCCGCGCAGCCTGACGCTGATGGCCGGGCCCGTCGACTGCCGCATCAACCCGACGGCCGTCAACAAGCTGGCGAACGACCGCCCCATCGACTGGTTCGAGCGCAACCTGATCAGCCGCGTGCCCTGGCCGCACGCGGGCTGCATGCGGCGCGTGTACCCCGGCTTTCTCCAGCTCGCAGCGTTCATGAGCATGAACCCGGAACGCCACAAGCAGCAGTTCAGGAAGCTTTTCGAGCATCTGGTCGAAGGCGAGCTCGACAAGGCCGCCGTGATCCGCGACTTCTACGACGAGTACCTGGCGGTGAACGACCTGCCCGCCGAGTTCTACCTGGAGACGGTAGAGCGCGTGTTCCAGACCTACGACCTGGCGCGTGGCGTGCTCACGGTGGGCGAGCGCAAGGTCGACCCCGCCGCCATCCGCCGCACCGCGCTGCTCACCGTCGAGGGCGAGCGCGACGACATCTGCGCCATCGGCCAGACCGTGGCCGCACAGGACCTGTGCCCCAGCGTGCGGCCCTACCTGAAGATCCACCACCTGCAAGCGGGCGTGGGGCACTACGGCGTGTTCAGCGGCAGCAAGTGGAATACGCAGATCTATCCGCGCGTGCGCGAGACGATCCACATGGCGGCCGAGCTGCATTAGCGGCTGGCGCGAGCCGCCTTCTTTTTCGCGATACGCCTGCGCACCGGTGCCTCCGCCGGTAGCGGCAGGCGCTGCCCGAGAAAGCCGATCAGCTCCTGCGCCACCACGTTGCGCATCGGCCCCGGCAGGTAGACCAGCACCACGCGGCGTTCGACCCGCGGCTTTGCCAGCGGCAGCACCATGAGTTCGGGGTCGCGCAGCGAGCCGGTATAGAGCCGCGGCATCAGCCCGAGCGCAAGGCCGCCGCGCACCAGGGCATAGAGCGTTTCCGAATAGCTGACCCGGTAGGGCTCGGCGCCCTGCGCGAACTGCGCGCGCGCCGGGTTGCCCAGCGCCGGCATGCTGCCGCTCTCGAACAGCACCAGCTGCTCGTTGCCGATGGCCTCCCAGTTCACCTCGCTCTTCTGCGCCAGCGCATGGTCGCGCCGCACGACCAGCACCAGCGGATCGCGCAACAGATCCACGCAGACCAGGCCGCCCGGCGGCTCGGTGATGGCCGCGACGGCCATGTCGAGCTGGCCGCTGCGCACCTCGGCCAGGAGCGTGGTCGAAGGGGCGTCGCGCCAGGCGAACTCGAGCACGCGCCCCGTTTCGCGCAGGAAATCGGCCACCGCCGCGGCCACGCTGCCGCTGGCCGAGGGGACCACGCCGATGCGCACGAAGGCGCGCCCGCGCTGCACCGTGCTCTCGATGTCGCGCAGCGCCATCTCGACGGTGTTGACCAGGAAATCGGTGCGCGCCAGTACTTCCGCGCCCACCGGCGTGAGCTCCAGCCGGTGGGTGGAGCGGGTCAGCAGCTCGGCACCGAGCAGCTTCTCCATCTGCTTGATGGCATTGCTGAGCGCCGGCTGCGTGATCGAGAGCCGCCGCGCCGCGCGGCCGAACTGGCCCTCCTGCACCAGCACCGAGAAGAACTGGAGCTGGCGCAGCGTCAACGCGCGCAGGGGCAGTGAGCGCATGTGTGGCCCATCGATTGGATGAATCAAATTATAGAAATTCAAAATTTTGCTTATGGCGGTGTGCTCACTAGACTGCCCCGGATGACGCCCGCGCCCACGCCCCTCGACGCCTTCCTGCACGCGATCCCCAAGGCCGAGCTGCACTGCCATCTGTTCGGCACCGTTCGCCACGACACCTTCGCGGCACTCAACCGCCGAGCCGGTGCGCCGCTGGCAGAGCAGGAGGTGGAGGACTTCTACACGCGCGGCGAGAAGCCCGTCGGCGTGCTGCGTGTGCTGCGCGCGCTCGATGCCCACCTGGTGCGCACACCCGACGACCT
The DNA here is from genome assembly GCF_057657375.1 of Variovorax sp. Soil_C_12. Lineage (NCBI taxonomy): Bacteria > Pseudomonadati > Pseudomonadota > Betaproteobacteria > Burkholderiales > Comamonadaceae > Variovorax > Variovorax sp. Soil_C_12. The sequence goes on from NZ_JBDGIO010000003.1 coordinate 444,632, forward strand.
GCACCGCCTGGCCTTCGAGTACCTGGAGGACGCCGCGGCCCACCACGTGCGCTACAGCGAGTTCTTCTGGAACCCGACCGGCACCGTGCATGCCTCCGGCATCGCCTACCGTGCGGCGCAGGAGGCGATCGTGCGCGCCATCCACGACGCGCAGCGCGACTTCGGCATCACGGGCAGGCTGATCGCGGCCATCGACCGCGAGGCCAGCCCCGAGGCCGCGGTCGAGATGGTCGAATGGGTCACGTCGAACCGCTGCGAGGAAGTGATCGGCATCGGCATCGACTACCGCGAGATCGACCGGCCGCCCGAGCTGTTCCTGCAGGCGTACCGCGACGCGCGGCGCGCCGGCCTCAAGACCACCGCGCACGCGGGCGAGTTCGGCATGCCCTGGACCAACGTGCGCACTGCGCTCGAGCTGCTGCAGGTGGACCGCATCGACCATGGCTACACGGTGGTGGACCACCCCGCCTTCGCGCGCGAGTGCGCCGAGCGCGGCGTGCTCTTCACCGTGGTGCCGACCAACTCCTACTACCTGCGCACGCTGCCGCCGGAGCGCTGGGCGCTGGACCACCCGATCCGCCGCATGCCCGGCCTGGGCCTGCGCATCCATCCCAACACCGACGATCCCACGCTGCACCAGGTCACGCCGACGCAGGCCTGGGCCATGATGGTCCGCGACTTCGGCTTCGGGCTGGACGAGCTGCGCGGCTTCATGCACAACGGCCTCGACGGCGCCTGGATCGACGACAGCACACGCCGCGACTGGCGCGCGCAGTGGAGCGCCGAGTTCGACGCGCTGCGCGCCCGGCTCGCACCCGACACCCCCACCTCCGGAACCTGACCATGCCTTCGTTCAAGCCCCTCTTTCTCGCCTCGCTGCTCGTCGCCGCGCTCCCCGGTGCCGCCTTCGCCCAGGCCGCCTGGCCCGCCGCCAAGCCCATCACGCTGATCGTCCCCTACTCGGCCGGCGGCAGCGTGGACTTCAACGCGCGCCTGGTGGCCACCAAGCTGGGCGAGCGGCTCAAGCAGTCGGTGGTGATCGAGAACGTGACGGGCGCCGGCGGTGCCATCGGCGTGGCCAAGGCGGTGAACGCGGCCCCCGACGGCTACACGCTGGTGGCCGGGCCGGACAGCGCGATCGCGATCGGCAAGCTGATCAATCCCGCGGCCTTCAAGTTCGATCCGCTGAAGGACCTGGCGCCGGTGGGCATGCTCAACACCGCGCCGATGGTGCTGGTGGCGCGGCCGGGCCTCGAGGTGCACAGCTACGCGGATTTCGTCAAGCTCGCCAAGGCAGCGCCGGGCAAGTACAACTACGCGACCTCGGGCGTGGGCACGGTGCTGCAGCTCGCGATGGAACTGCTCAAGGAGCGAAGCGGCATCTTCGTGACCCACGTGCCCTACCGCGGCGGCGCGCAGATCGCCACCGACGTGATCGGCAACCAGGTCGACCTGGCGATGCTGGTCAGCACCAGCGCCATTCCGCATGTGAATGGCGGCCGGCTGAAGGCGCTGGGGGTGACCGGGAGCAAGCGGCTGGATGCGTTGCCCAACGTGCCGGCGTTCGACGAGATGCCGGGGCTGAAGGGCTATTCGATGGTGAGCTGGACCGGGATTTTCGCGCCGGCGGCCACGCCGGGTGCGACGGTGAAGCGGCTCAATGAAGAGCTCAATGCGGTGCTGAAGGACCCGGAGGTGCGGACCAAGCTGCAGGAGCAAGGTGCGCTGCCGGGCAGCGGCTCGGCCGAGGACTTGGGCAAGTTCGTGCAGGCGGAGTACGTGCGCAATCAGAAAATCGTGCAGGCGGCGAATATCAAGGAGTGAATGACAGCGGCGCTGCGCGCTGTGGACAGGTCCGGTGCCTCACCCCCGCCCTCTCCCCCGCCTTTCCCGGCGGGAGAGGGAGCAATACGGGTCCATCACGAAGACTCATCCTCCGCCGGCCAGTCGCGGATATACGCCTTGAGCATCTTGTTCTCGAAGTTCTGGCTGTCCACCACCGCCTTGGCCACGTCGTAGAAGCTGATCACGCCCATCAGCATGCGCTTGTCCATCACCGGCATGTAGCGGGCATGGCGCTCGAGCATGATCCGGCGAATCTCGTCGAGGTCGGTTTCCAGCGTGCAGGTGACGGGATGATCATCCATCGACTTGCGCACCAGCGTGCCGCCGACCTGCCCGCCGTTGCCCACGATGGCGACGATCACTTCGCGGAAGGTGAGCATGCCCACGAGGTCGCCATGCTCCATGACCACCAGCGAGCCGATGTCCTTGTCCGCCATGGTGTTGACGGCGTCGGCCAGGGGTTCGTCGGGCGTGATGGTGTAGAGCGTGTTGCCCTTCACGCGCAGGATGTCGCTGACTTTCATCGTGTTGCTCCTCACTTGCTCGGCGTGCTGCCGAAATTGAATATAGCCCACAATGCCGCCCATCCACAGGCCCACGTCGCTGGCGCAGGCATTGCGCGTAACGGGGCATTGCAGAAACGCTTCTAGTTCGAAAGGCTTCCATGCCCGGCTATTCCGACCCCGGCTTCGACACGCTGGCACTGCACGCCGGCGCCGCGCCCGACCCGGCCACCGGCGCGCGCGCCGTGCCGATCCACCTGAGCACTTCCTTCGTCTTCGAATCGAGCGACCACGCGGCTGCGCTCTTCAACCTCGAGCGCGCGGGCCACGTGTACTCGCGCATCAGCAACCCGACCAACGCAGTGCTCGAACAGCGCGTGGCGGCGCTGGAGGGCGGCATCGGCGCGATCGCCACCGCCAGCGGGCAGGCCGCGCTGCACCTGTCGATCGCGACGCTGATGGGCGCGGGTGCGCACATCGTCGCCAGCACCGCGCTCTACGGCGGCTCGCAGAACCTCTTGCACTACACGATGCGGCGCTTCGGCATCCAGACCACCTTCGTCAAGCCCGGCGACCTCGACGGCTGGCGCGCCGCGATCCGGCCCGAGACGCGGCTGCTCTTCGGCGAGACCGTGGGCAACCCGGGCCTCGACGTGCTCGACATCCCGGCCGTCAGCGAAATCGCGCATGCGGCCGGCGTGCCGCTGCTGGTGGACTCCACGCTGACCTCGCCCTACCTCATCAAGCCCTTCGACTGGGGCGCCGACCTGATCTACCACTCGGCCACCAAGTTCCTCTCGGGCCATGGCACGGTGATCGGCGGCGTGGTGGTCGACTCGGGCCACTTCGACTGGGAACGCTCGGGGCGGTTCGCGGAGCTGACCGAGGCCTACGAGGGCTTCCACAACATGGTGTTCAGCGAGGAGAGCACGGTGGGCGCCTTCCTGCTGCGCGCGCGGCGCGAGGGGCTGCGCGACTTCGGCGCCTCGATGAGCCCGCACACGGCCTGGCTGATCCTGCAGGGCATCGAGACGCTGCCGCTGCGCATGGAGCGCCACATCGACAACACGCAGAAGGTGGTGGAGTTCCTGGCTTCGCATCCCTTCGTCGCGCATGTGGGCCATCCGCTGCTGGAGTCGCATCCCAGCCATGCGCTGGCGGGCAAGCTGCTGCGCCACGGCGCCAAGGGCGCGGGCGCGGTCTTCAGCTTCGACCTCAAGGGCAACCGGCAGCAGGGCAAGGTCTTCATCGAGGCGCTCAAGCTCTTCAGCCACCTCGCCAACGTCGGCGACTGCCGCAGCCTGGTGATCCATCCCGCGAGCACGACGCACTTCCGCATGACGGACGATGCATTGGCTGCGGCGGGCATCTCGCAGGGCACCATCCGGCTGTCGATCGGGCTGGAGGATCCGGCCGACCTGATCGACGATCTCAAGCGCGCGTTGAAAGCCGCAGAGAAGGCGGGGGCGTGATGGACATCGTCGTCAACGGCCACAAAACCTACTGCTACACGGGCGGCAAGCCCTTCGATGCCGCGAAGCCGACCGTGGTCTTCATCCACGGCGTGCTCCACGACCACAGCGTGTGGATCCTGCAAAGCCGCTGGTTCGCGCACCATGGCTGGAACGTGCTGGCGCTCGACTTGCCGGGCCATTGCAGGAGCGCGGGCCCGCCGCCCGCAAGCGTGGAGGAGGGCGCGCAGTTCGTGCTTGCGCTGCTCGACGCCGCCGGTGTCGAGAAGGCGGCCCTGGCCGGCCACAGCTTCGGCTCGCTGATCGCGCTGGAGGCCGCGGCGCGTGCGCCGCAGCGCGTGACGCACCTGGCGCTGGTCGGCACCGCCTACCCGATGAAGGTGTCGCCGGCGCTGCTCGAGGGCGCGCTGAACGACCCGCAGCGCGCCATCGACATGGTCAACAGCTTCTCGCATTCGATGCTGGCGCCGCCACCCTCCACGCTGGGCCCGGGCACCTGGCTCTACGGCGGGTCGCGGGCGCTGATGCGCCGCGTGCTGGCGAGCAACTGCGAGGCCAATGTGTTCCACATCGGCTTCAAGGCTTGCAACGACTACGCCGGCGGCGAGGCTGCGATGGCGGCGGTGCAGTGTCCCGTCCTCTTCCTGCTCGGCAAGTCCGACCAGATGACGCCGCCGCGCGCCACGCAGGCACTGCTCGCCAAGGCGCGCGGCGCGCGCATGGTGCACGTCGCGGCCGGCCATGCGCTGATGAGCGAGGCACCTGACCAGGTGCTGTTCGCGCTGCGGGACTTCCTCGCGGACTGAGGCGCGGGCCGGGCCTCAGCGCAGCGCAGCGCGTTGATGTCCGGCATCTCCACCAGCGGCGCCGGCGCGCCGCGCTCGACGGCCGCCCGGTCGCGCCGAAGAGCAGGACGTTCATGACGGACGCGTGAACGTCTACGTGACTTGGAAGGTGCCGGGCTCGCGTGCCAGGGCGCCGAGCAGCGCCCGGACCTCGGGGCTCGAGGCCTGCGCCGGCTGCAGGGCGCCGAGCATGCGCGCCAGCGTCTCGGCGTGCGGCAGCATCGGCCCGAGGAAGCGGGTGCCGGACTCACCCGCCACCAGCAAGGTGGGGAAGGTCTCGACATCGAAGTCGTCGGCCAGCTCGGCATGGTCCTCGATGTCGACCCAGGCGAAGCGCAAGCGCGGATGCGCGCGCGCCACCTGCTCGAACAGCGGCCGGTACTCGCGGCAGGCGCCGCACCATTCGGCGCAGAGGCAGACGACCCACAGGGTGTCGCCGGCAGCTTGCAGGGTCGCAGGGTTGACGGAATCGTTCAAGGCTGAATGGATGAGGTTGGAACGGAGCGCCGCCATTATCGATAGGCCAGCACATCTTGCAGCAGCAGCGTGCGCAAGGGACCGCGCTGCCACAGGTTATCGAGCGGCGGGGCCCGGGGCAGCAGCAGCTCCTGGAGCAGCGGTTCGAGCGAGGTGCGGCCCGGATCGGCCAGCAGCACGTAGCGGGGGTCCTCGTTGTCGGGCTCCTCGGCCAAAGGCCCGATCCAGTCGAGCGCGACCAGCGTCGCCAGCACCGGCGCCAGCTGCAGCGCATCGACGCGCATGCGCGCGACCAGCTCGGCCGCGCCCAGTCCCTTGGCGGGCGTGGCCTTCGCCTGCGCCAGCTGCTGCAGTGCCTCCACCGCGAGCTGCAGCGGCCAGCCCGCGACGCCGCCGCGCCGTGCCACGCCGGTCAGCAGGCTGGGCAGGTAGGCGGTGATCACCGCGCCCAGCAGCACGATGACCCATGCAACGTAGATCCAGATCAGCAGGATCGGCACGGTGGCGAAGGCGCCGTAGAGTACCGAGTAGGTCGGCACCAGGCTCAGGTAGTAGGCCAGCACCCGCTTCGCAATCTCGATCGTGGCGGCCACGAAGAAGCCGCCGGCCCAGGCATGGCCCCATTTCACATGCGTGTTGGGCACGTAGTGGTAGAGCGAGGCCATGCCGCCCGCCAGCAGCACGAATTCGAAGGTGTCGAACACCAGCTTGAGCATGCCGCGGCCGACCCACTCGCGCGAGATCGAGAAGACGTAGGCCGTGGTGCTCAGGCTCAGCGCCAGCACCAGCGGGCCGAGCGTGATGGCGGCCCAGTAGATCAGCACCCGTTGCGCGAAGGGCCGCGGCCTGCGCACGCGCCAGATGTTGTTGAGCGTCTTGTCGATGGTGAGGATCAGCGCGATGGCCGTGACCAGCAGCACCAGCAGGCCCGCGACGCCCAGCCCGCTGGCCTTGCTCGCGAAGGTGTTGAGGTAGCCGAGCACCTGGCGCGCGATGTTGTCGGGGATCAGGCTCTCGATCAGCCAGCGCTGCACGCGCCCCTGCATGGTCGCGAACATGGGGAACACCGTGAACAGGGCGAGCGCCACGGTGAAGAAGGGCACCATCGCGATGGTGGTGGTGAAGGTCAGGCTGCTGGCCGTGAGGCCCAGGCGGTCTTCGCGGAAGCGCTCGCCCAGCACCGCGGCCGTGTTGCCCCAGGGAAAATTCGAAAGATCCCTCCAGAGTTGCTGGCGATTCATGGCGGCTATCATGCCATTGGGTCCCGCGCCAGCCGGGCGCCTGCCACCCCGATCCAGCCCTCTCCGTGACCGCTTCCGCCATCCCCTCCTCCGTTTCCGCCACACGCTGGCTCGCCGTCGGCAGCCTGCTCGGGCTGATCGTGCTCGGGCTGGCCTGGGAACTGTGGCTGGCGCCGCTGCGCCCGGGCGGCTCGTGGCTCGCGCTCAAGGTGCTGCCGCTGGCGATCCCGCTGGCCGGGCTGCTGAAGAACCGGATGTACACCTACCGCTGGGTCAGCCTGCTGGTCTGGCTTTATTTCACCGAAGGCGTGGTGCGCGCGTGGAGCGACATCGACGGCACGGGCCGCCTGCTGGCGCTGGTCGAGGTCGTGCTGTGCCTCGCGCTGTTTGCCGCGTGCGCCTGGCATGTGCGGCTGCGCCTGCGTCATGCGCGGGCTGCCCGCGAATTGGAAGGAGTTGCGCCATGAGACGCTGGGCCGCCCCCAAGTCGAATAGGACCGCAGCGCGTAGCGCGGAGGTTACCGAATGAGCGCAGTGTTTATCGACAAGCTGCGCGCGCTCGTTGGCGCCGCCAACGTGCTGACCGAGGGCGACCTCGGCGCCTGGGAGCAGGACTGGCGCAAGCGCTCCCGCGGCAAGGCGCTGGCCGTGGTGCGGCCGGGCAGCACGCAGCAGGTGGCCGAGGTGGTGAAGGCCTGCGCCGCGGCCGGCCGCACCATCGTGCCGCAGGGCGGCAACACCGGCCTCGCGGTCGGCTCGATCCCCGACGAGAGCGGCACCCAGGTCGTGCTGAGCCTGCAGCGCATGAACGCCATCCGCGGCATCGATGCCGCCAACCTCACGATGACGGTGGAGGCCGGCTGCGTGCTCCAGACGCTGCAGGAGGCGGCCGAGAAGGCCGGTTTCCTGTTCCCGCTGAGCCTGGCTGCCGAGGGCAGCTGCACCATCGGCGGCAACCTCGCGACCAATGCCGGCGGCACGCAGGTGCTGCGCTACGGCAACGCGCGCGACCTGTGCCTGGGGCTGGAGGTGGTGACGCCGCAGGGCGGCATCTGGCAGGGCACCAGCGGCCTGCGCAAGGACAACACGGGCTACGACCTGCGCGACCTGATGATCGGCAGCGAGGGCACGCTGGGCATCATTACCGCGGCCACCCTCAAGCTCTACCCGCTGCCGGCCGCGCAGCTCACCGCCTGGGCGGCCGTGCCCACGCTGGAGCAGGCGGTCGAGCTGCTGGGCCTGGCCCACAAGCGCCTGGGCGCGGGGCTCACGGGCTTCGAGGTGATGGGCCGCTTCGCGCTCAGTCTGGTGGCGAAGCATTTCCCCACCCTGCGCGTGCCCTTCATCGAGGACGACGGCGTGCCCTATTGCGTGCTGCTGGAGAACTCCGACAACGAATCGGAAGACCATGCGCGCGCCCGCTTCGAGGCCCTGCTCGAAACTGCCTTCGAAGCCGGCTGCGTCAGCGACGCGGTGGTGGCCGAGAACCTGACCCAGGCGCACCAGCTCTGGCATGTGCGCGAGAGCATCCCGCTGGCGCAGGCCGAGGAAGGGCTCAACATCAAGCACGACATCTCGATCCCGGTGTCGCGCATTCCTGCCTTCGTGGAGCAGACCGATGCGCTGCTCGAATACGAGCTGCCGGGCGTGCGGCTGGTGAACTTCGGACACCTGGGCGACGGCAACCTGCACTACAACGTGCAGGCGCCGGCCGGTGCCCACAACGGAGACTTCCTGCGCGACCACGAGGCGCGTATCAATACGCTGGTCTACGAGGCGGTCCGCCAGTTCGAAGGCTCCTTCTCCGCCGAGCACGGCGTGGGCTCGCTCAAGGTCGAGACGCTGGAGAAGCACAAGTCGCCGGTGGCGTTGGAGATGATGCGCGCCATCAAGCGGGCGCTTGATCCGCAGAACCTCCTGAATCCGGGGCGGGTGATTCGGGCATAGGCCATGCACCTAAGATGCCTCGAGTACTCTTTCGGTTTCTACTGACAACATGACCTCCCGCCCCACCCGCTCCCAATACGAAGACTTCATGCGCCACGTCGACACCCACGGCGTGCACAAGAGCGACCGCACCGGCACCGGCACCAAGAGCGTGTTCGGCCACCAGATGCGCTTCGACCTGGCCGAAGGCTTTCCGCTGGTCACCACCAAGAAGGTGCACCTCAAGTCCATCATCCAGGAGCTGCTGTGGTTCCTGACCGGCTCCAGCAACAACAACTGGCTGAAGGAGCGCGGCGTCACCATCTGGGACGAATGGGCGCGCGAAGACGGCGACCTGGGCCCGGTCTACGGCGTGCAGTGGCGCAGCTGGCCGACGCCGGACGGCGGCCACATCGACCAGATCCAGCAGGTCATCGACACGCTGAAGAGCAACCCCGACTCGCGCCGCATCATCGTCAGCGCCTGGAACGTGGCCGAGCTGTCGAAGATGGCGCTGATGCCCTGCCATGCCTTCTTCCAGTTCTACGTGGCGCCGCCGCAGGCCGAAGGAGAGCGCGGCAAGCTGAGCTGCCAGCTCTACCAGCGCAGCGCCGACATCTTCCTGGGCGTGCCCTTCAACATCGCCAGCTACGCGCTGCTCACGCACATGGTCGCGCAGCAGTGCAACCTGGACGTGGGCGACTTCATCTGGACCGGCGGCGACTGCCACATCTACAGCAACCACGCCGAGCAGGTGGCGCTGCAGCTGAGCCGCACGCCCTACCCTTACCCGACGCTCGTCATCAAGCGCAAGCCGGCCTCGATCTTCGACTACGCGTACGAGGACTTCGAAGTGGTGGACTACCGGCACCACGAGGCCATCAAGGCGCCGGTTGCCGTCTAGGAGCCTGAGAGCAGCATGACCCCCCGCATCAACCTCATCCTCGCCCGCGCCGCCAACGGCGTGATCGGCCACGAGGGCTCCATGCCCTGGCACCTGCCCGAGGACATGGCGCACTTCAAGCAGCAGACCGCCGGCGCGCCGGTGATCATGGGCCGCAGGACCTGGGACTCGCTGCCTCCGCGCTTCCGCCCGCTCTCGGGCCGCCGCAACATCGTGATCACCCGCCAGACCGACTGGCAGGCCGAAGGCGCCGAGCGCGCCGCCGGCCTGCACGAGGCCCTGGCCCGCTGCGAGGCGGCGGAAGAGCCTGAGGTGTGGGTGATCGGCGGCGCACAGATCTATGCCGAGGCCGAGCCGCTCGCGCACCGCGCGCTGGTGACCGAGATCGGGCGCGACTTCGAAGGCGACGCCTGGGCGCCACGCTTCGACGTCTCCTGGCGCGAGACGGCGCGCGAGTCGCATGTCTCGGCCAACGGCCTGCCCTACAGCTTCATCACGCTCGAACGCCCCGAGTGACGGCTCAGGCGCGCAGCATGCCCTGCAGGGGCTTGCCGGCGCGCCGGACCTGGGGAAACAGGGCACGCGACACGCGTTGCGGCTCGAGGCCGAAGCACTCGCCTGCCGCCGAGGCGATGAGCGCGTCCAGTCCGATGGTGGGCTGCAAATCGCGCCCTTCGAACAGCGCCCCGGCCGCCAGGCCCCGCCAGGCCGCGGGCAGCGGCGCGTAGCGCTCGAACTGCGAGAGCGCCCGCGCCCAGCTGCCAGTTGCCGGCCTGCTGCGCCATCGCCGCGCCCGGCCCGAGCGCGCCGAGAATGGCCAGCGCACAGACGTGTCTGTTGATCATGAAAGCTTCTGTAAGAATGATTTTGAATGGATTTGTGGGCGTGGATGGATGATGGTTCCTCGCGCTCCTGTCGTACGAAAGGGGCCGCCCGACTCGGGTACGCTCGCACCCACTGCCCCGATTTCGTTACGCAAGCCGTTCATGAAAATTGCCACCTGGAACGTCAACTCCCTCACCGCCCGGCTCCAGCACGTGCTGGACTGGCTGATCGCCAACCCCATCGACGTGCTGTGCCTGCAGGAGCTCAAGATGAGCGACGACAAGTTCCCCCTGGATGTGCTGCAGTCGGCCGGCTATCACGCGGCGGTGTTCGGCCAGAAGACGTACAACGGCGTCGCCATCCTGAGCCTCGCGCCATTGCGCGACATCGCGAAGAACATCGGCGGCTTCGCCGACGACCATTCGCGCGTGATCAGCGCCACGGTCGACACGCCCGCCGGTCCGCTGCGCATCGTCAACGGCTACTTCGTCAACGGGCAGGCGCCCGGCACCGAGAAGTTCGCTTACAAGATGAGCTGGCTGCGCGCGCTGCGCGACTGGCTGCGCGAGGAGTTGGCGGCGCATCCGCAGCTCGCGCTGCTGGGCGACTTCAACATCACGCCGGAGGACCGCGACAGCTTCGACCCCGTGGGCCTGGCCGAGACCATTCATCACACGACCGAGGAGCGCGAGCATTTCAAGGCGCTGCTGCAGCTCGGGCTGGTCGACAGCTTCCGCCTGTTCGAGCAGCCGGAGAAGAGCTACTCGTGGTGGGACTACCGCATGCTGGGCTACCAGAAGAACCGCGGGCTGCGCATCGACCACATCCTGGTGAGCGAGCCCCTGGTGCCGCGGGCAAAGGGCTGCGTCATCGACCGCGTGCCGCGCAAGTGGGACAAGCCCAGTGACCATGCACCCGTCACCCTGGAGCTCGACGTATGAACGCCGCACGGCCACCCGAAGGCGTTCGCACCGGAGCCGAAAGCGAAGGAACTCCAATGAAATCCATCTTGTTCAAGGCCGCGCTGCTCGCAGCCGCACTGAGCCTTTCCGCCTGCTCGATCTTCAAGCCGGACGCCGCAGCGCCCACGGCTTCGCGCGACAGCGACAAGCCGGCGGACGAAGTGTCCAGGCCCTCGGCCGAAGTGCCCACCACGCGCCTCATCACCATGCAGACGCCGGCCGTGCGCGCCTACAGGAAGGTCGGTGCCCGGCACATCTATAACGCCTATCCCAAGCGCATCTACAAGGGAAAGATCCCGCCGCTGGTGTACGCGGTGGTGGTGACTGAAACCGACATCGACTCCACGGGCCGCGTGACGGGCGTCCACTTCAGCCGCACGCCGAGCCACGCGCCGGAGGTCAGCGGCAAGATCGCCGAGTTGATCAAGGAGGCCTCGCCGCTGCCGAACCCGGGCAAGCTCGGCGCGCATACCTATGTCGACACCTGGTTGTGGGACAAGAGCGGCCAGTTCCAGCTCGACACGCTGACGCTGGGCCAGCGCAGCCGCTGAACGCGTGCGGCCCTACCCCCAGAGGCCCTACTCCAGGCCCAGCTCCTGGATCTTGCGGGTGATGGTGTTGCGGCCGATGCCGAGCTTCTGCGCCGCCTCGATGCGGCGGCCCCGCGTGTTGGCCAGGGCCGTGAGGATCAGACGCGACTCGAAGCGGCGCGACAGCGTGTCCCAGACGTCGTGGCGGCCGGCCGCCAGCAGGCTCTGGGCCTCCTGCTCGAGCCCGCTTTCCCAGCCGGCGACCTGCGCGCCGGCGGCCGCCGCGACGGGCGGCACCGCGGCAGCGGAGGCGACCGAGGGAGCGGCCGGCTCGCGCTCGGCGACGGCCGATGTCGGCACCGGCTGTGTGCTTGCCGCGGCGAGCGGCGCCTCGAGCGCCGCGCCCGCCATCACCTCGGGCGGCAGGTCCTTGGCCTCGATCAGCTGCGCCGGCGCCATCACGGTCAGCCAGTGGCAGATGTTCTCGAGCTGCCGGACGTTGCCGGGGAAGGCGAAGGTCGACAGCCGCGCCAGCGCCGCATCCGAAATGCGTTTGGGCTCGACGCCGAGTTGCTTGGCGCTCTGCTGCAGGAAGTGGCGGGTGAGCGCGGGCACGTCCTCGCCGCGCTCGCGCAGGGCCGGCAGGCGCAGCCGGATCACGTTGAGCCGGTGGAACAAGTCCTCGCGGAAGCCACCCAGCTTCACGCGCTGCTCCAGGTCCTGGTGCGTGGCCGCGATCACGCGCACGTTGGCCTTGACCGAGTTGTGGCCGCCCACGCGGTAGAAGTGCCCGTCGCTCAGCACGCGCAGGAGGCGCGTCTGCAGGTCGAAGGGCATGTCGCCGATCTCGTCGAGGAAGAGCGTGCCGCCCTCGGCCTGCTCGAAGCGCCCGCGCCGCATGGTCTGCGCGCCGGTGAAGGCGCCGCGCTCGTGGCCGAAGAGCTCGCTCTCGAGCAGGTCCTTCGGGATGGCGGCAGTGTTGATCGCCACGAAGGGCCCGTTGGCGCGCGGCGAATGCTTGTGCAGCGCGCGCGCGACCAGTTCCTTGCCGCTGCCGGACTCGCCGGTGATGAGCACCGTGACGTTGCTCTGGGACAGGCGCCCGATGGCGCGGAACACGTCCTGCATCGCCGGCGCCTGGCCCAGCATCTCGGGGGCGGCGGCCATGCGCTCCTCGGCCACCTCCTCGCGCTGGCTCTCATCGACCGCGCGGCGGATCAGCTCCACCGCGCGCGGCAGGTCGAAGGGCTTGGGCAGGTATTCGAAGGCGCCGCCCTGGAAGGCCGAGACGGCGCTGTCGAGGTCGGAGAAGGCGGTCATGATGATGACCGGCAGGCCGGGATGCTTGGCCTTGATCTTGTCGAGCAGGTCCAGGCCCGAGCCGCCCGGCATGCGGATGTCGCTCACCAGGACCTGGGGGCCCTGCGTCTCGTCATCGGCCGCGGCCTCGAGCGCCGCGAGCACTTCGCGGGTGTTGGTGAAGCTGCGGGTGGGCAGGTCTTCGCGCAGGAGCGCTTTTTCGAGCACGAAGCGTATCGATTGGTCGTCATCCACTATCCAGATCGGCTTCATGCAGTTCCTTCTTCCCTGTCCTAAGGCAACGGTATCAATATCTTGAAATCAGTCCGGCCCGGAACACTGTCGCACTCGATCACGCCGTGGTGCTGTTGCACGAAAGTTTGTGCCAGCGTCAATCCAAGGCCTGTTCCGCCTTCCCTGCCCGACACCAGCGGGTAGAAGATGCGGTCCTTGATCGCGTCCGGCACACCCGGTCCATTGTCGATGACATGCAATTCCAGTGCCAGTCGATACCACTGCTTGTTGAATATCACCTGACGCGCGACACGGGTCTTGAATGTGATGCGCGCATCGCCCGCCGCGCGCCGCTCGGCGAGAGCCTGCGCCGCGTTGTGGACGATGTTGAGCGTGGCCTGGATCAGCTGCTCGCGATCGCCGCGGAACTCCGGGATCGACACGTCGAAGTCGCGCTCGATGTGCAGGTCGCGCGGGAACTCCGCGAGGATGACCGAGCGCACGCGCTCGCAGACCTCGTGGATGTTGACGTCGCCCACCACGTGAGGGCGGCGGTGCGGCGCCAGCAGGCGATCGACCAGCGTCTGCAGGCGATCGGCCTCGTGGATGATGACCTGCGTGTACTCCACCTGGTCGCGCGATTCCACTTCCATCTGCAGCAGCTGCGCCGCGCCGCGGATGCCGCCCAGCGGGTTCTTGATCTCGTGCGCGAGGTTGCGGATCAGCTCCTTGTTGGCCTGCGCCTGGTCCAGCAGACGCTCCTCGCGGTCCTGCCGCACCTGCTGCTCGAGCGGCGACATCTCGATGATCAGCTCGCCCGCGCGGTCGCCCTGCGCAAGCGTGACCTGCACCGGCATGAGCTCGTGGTTGACGCGGCGCAGGAAGGCCTCGTAGCGCAGCGTGGCGAAGTCGTTGCTGCGCGCGCCTTCGATGGCGGTGCGCAGCACCTGGGGTTCGTGAAAGCAGGCGCCGAACTGCGAGCCTTCGAGCGTGCGGCGCGAGGTGCCCAGTGCATCCTCGAGGCCGGCGTTGGCGAACAGCACCGAGCCGTCGGTGCGCACCACCGCGATCAGGGTGGAGAGGAGGTCGAAGGCCTGGAAGCGCTTGGCGGCGGCAGCAGATTTGCCAAAGGCCATCAACGCGTGGCCGGCAGGCGACCGATCTCGCGGCGGATGCCGGCGATGTCGCTCTCGTTGCGGGAGATCTCGGCCTTCATCTCGGCCACGCGGTCGAGGTACTTCTGGTAGTTGCGGGCTTCGCCGCCCTGCTTCTCGGGCTCGCCGTTGTTGTATTCCTTGAGCAGCTGGGCCTGGCGCTCCTCGGCCTTCTTGAGCTCGGACTCCAGCACGGAACGGGCTTCGCCGTCACGGGCACGCTGGTCGGCGCCATCGACACGCGGGCTGCCGGCCGGCGCGCGCACGGCGGAGGTGCTGCTGCTGGCAGCCGCCGCGGCGACCGGGCGGCTGCCCTGGACGATGGTGACATTGCCGCCTTCCATGACCTTGCAGCCGCGCTGCTGGGCCATGGTGGCGTTGTTGGTGTATTCGTTGCCGCAGCGCCAGACGCGCTCCTGCTGCGCCTGGGCCTGCATATGCACGCCGGCCGCTGCCAGTGCGGCCAGCAGGTAAACGAAAGAAGTCTTCATGATCGTCGTATGAAAGTGGGCAACCGGATGGCATTTTCATGCAATTCGATGGCGCTGCCACAGGGGGCCACCGCCCCAAGAAAAAAGGACGGCGAGCCGTCCTTTATTTCACTGAAAGGCGCCCCGGAAGGGCGATAGTCCTTACAGGCTGTAGTACATGTCGAACTCGACCGGGTGCGTGGCCATGCGGAAGCGCGTGACTTCCTGCATCTTGAGGTCGATGTAGGCGTCGATGTACGCATCGGTGAACACGCCGCCCTTGGTCAGGAAGGCGCGGTCCTTGTCGAGATAGTCGAGCGCCTGGTCGAGGCTGTGGCACACGGTCGGGATCAGCGCGTCTTCTTCCGGCGGCAGGTGGTAGAGGTCCTTGCTGGCGGCCTCGCCCGGATGGATCTTGTTCTCCACGCCGTCCAGGCCGGCCATCAGCATGGCAGCGAAGCCGAGGTAGGGGTTCATCATCGGATCGGGGAAGCGCGCCTCGACGCGGCGGCCCTTCGGGTTGGCCACGAAGGGGATGCGGATCGAGGCCGAGCGGTTCTTGGCCGAGTAGGCCAGCTTCACCGGGGCTTCGAAGCCGGGGACCAGGCGCTTGTAGCTGTTGGTGCCGGGGTTGGTGATGGCGTTGAGCGCGCGGGCGTGCTTGATGATGCCGCCGATGTAGTGCAGCGCGAAGTCGCTCAGGCCCGCATAGCCGTCGCCGGCGAACAGGTTCTTGCCGTCCTTCCAGACCGACTGGTGCACGTGCATGCCGGAGCCGTTGTCGCCGACGATGGGCTTGGGCATGAAGGTCGCGGTCTTGCCGTAGGCGTGGGCCACGTTGTGGATCACGTACTTCTGCAGCTGGACCCAGTCCGCACGCTGGATCAGCGTGCTGAACTTGGTGCCGAGCTCCATCTGGCCGGCGTTCGCCACTTCGTGGTGATGCACCTCGACCGGAATGCCCAGCGATTCGAGCACCAGGCACATCTCGGAGCGCATGTCATGGAAGCTGTCGACCGGCGGAACCGGGAAGTAGCCGCCCTTGACGGCCGGGCGGTGGCCCGTGTTGCCATGCTCGAATTCCTTGCCGGTGTTCCACGAGGCCTCTTCGGACTCGATCTTGACGAAGCAGCCGGACATGTCGTTCTGCCAGCGCACGCCGTCGAACACGAAGAACTCGGGCTCCGGTCCGAAGAAGGCGGTGTCGCCCAGGCCGGAGGCCTTCATGTAGGCCTCGGCGCGCTTGGCCAGCGAACGCGGGTCGCGCTCATAGGGCTTGCCGTCGGTGGGGTCGACCACGTCGCAGGTGAGGATGAGGGTGGTCTCTTCGAAGAAGGGGTCGATGTTGGCCGTGTTCGGGTCGGGCATGAGCAGCATGTCCGAGGCCTCGATGCCCTTCCAACCGGCGATCGACGAGCCGTCGAAGGCATGACCGTCGTTGAACTTGCCCTCGTCGAAGTGCGAGACCGGCACGGTCACGTGCTGTTCCTTGCCGCGGGTGTCGGTGAATCGAAAGTCGACGAACTTGACCTCGTTTTCCTTGACGAGTTTGAGTACATCGGCGACGGTCTTAGCCATCAGGCTTCTCCTTGGAATGGTTGGGGTGGGAAATCCAGCGGGATCGGGAATGCAGTTTCTGTGCCATTGTCAGGGGCACGAAGGGGCATCCAGCCCGCCGCCGGGTCCCCAAAAACAGGCAAGTTGTAACCAAATTGGTGCTCTGTAAATCAACGCACCAATTCAGGGCCAAGTCGGGCATCAAAGCTGTGCAGGCCTTCGAGCAATTGCGCATAGGCCGCGTCGACGCGTTCAGCGTCGCCCTTGACGCCGAGCTCGATATGGCGGCCGTGCTCGGCATGGTCGACGCTGGGCAGGCTGAAGACCTTGATGCCCGGATGCGTGCGCTCGACGGCTTCCATCAGCGGCGTGAGCGTGGCCTCCATCGCACCATAGACGATCACCGACTTCTCGACCGACCGGCCGCGGGCGAACAGGTGGCCGTAGCGCTCGTCCAGCACCGACTCGATCATCGGCCAGGCCATGACCGGGAAGCCGGGGACGAAATGCACATCGGCCACGCTGAAGCCGGGGATCTTGTTGTAAGGGTTGCGGATGATCTTGGCCCCCAGCGGGAACACGCCCATGTTCAGCCGATGCACGTTGTCCGGGTGATCGGGCTCGTAGACCTTGCCCTGCTCGCGCGCCGTGTCCTGCATGCGCTCGCGGATCAGCACTTCGGCCTCCGGATGCAGGGCCAGCGGCACGCCGAGGGCCGCGGCCGCGCACTGGCGCGTGTGGTCGTCGGGCGTGGCGCCAATGCCGCCGGTGGAGAACACGATGTCGCCCGAGGCGAAGGCGCGCCCCAGCGCGGCGGTGATGCGGGTCGGCTCGTCGCCGACGTATTCGGCCCAGCCCAGCTGCATGCCGCGGGCGGCGAGCAGCTCGATGAGCTTGGGCATGTGCTTGTCGGTTCGCTTGCCCGACAGGATCTCGTCGCCGACGACGAGCAGGCCGATGGAACGTGTCATATAACAAACCTCCGCGCTACGCGCTTCTCGGTATTCGCCTTCGGAGCGGCCGTGCGGCTCACTGGAGTACCTTCGCCTTCGGCTACGGTGCTATTCGCCTTGGGAGCGGCCCGGCGGCTCATGGGGCTCCCCATTGGGTTGCGACCGCGCGGGCATCCGCTGTCTCGGCCGTCGTGGTGGAAAGGGCCGCTGCCGCGCGCTGCGCCCGCAATTGCGCCAGCGCGTCCAGGCAGTAGTGCGAAAACCAGAGCGCCGAGAAGGCGAACACCAGCGTGTAGATCCAGATCGCGAGCGGCGCCAGCACCAGGAAGGCGGCGACGAAGAGCATGCCCGAGGCCCAGACGATGCTGGGGGCGGCGCCCAGGTAGCCGCACAGCACGCCGATGCCGAGCAGCGGCAGGCGGTGGGCGCGCAGCAGCGCCGAGCGCTCCTCGGCGTTCGCATGCTCGGACAGGGCGTCGAAGCTCATCACGCGGTAGGTCAGCCAGCCCCAGATCAGCGGCGGCAGGACCAGCACCAGCGGCGGTATCAGCCACAGGGGCATCGACACCACCAGGGCGAGCAGCGCCAGCACCGTGAGGCCCAGCGAGCGGAACACGCTGCCGAGGAAGGAGGCGCCCTTCTTCTGTTCCAGCGCCGGGAAGCGCCGCTCGGCCACCAGGCGCGTCAGCGGCGGCGCCATCAGGCCGGAGACGACCAGCAGCGACACCACCACGATCAGCGGCGTGGCGGCGATCACCACCACCATCGGCGCCACCACGGCGGTGACGTCGCCGGAGAACAGGCGGCCGATCCAGGCCCAGAAGCTGGCCAGGAGCGGCCAGGCGTCGAGCGCGTCGCGCGTCCAGGCCACGGTGGCGTCCCAGTAGAAGTAGCCGAACAGCGCCGCCATCAGCACCATGAGGCCGAGCGGGAGCAGCGACAGCACGATCACCCGCGGGTGCATGCAATAGGCGACCGAACGCCAGAAGGAATCGAGGAGGAGACGCATCGGGGGCCGAGGATAACGCCAGCGCGTGAACGCGGGTTCAGTCGGCACCAGGCGTGAGGGCCATATTCAGCCGCGGCGGGCCAGGCGCTTCAGGCCCAGCCACTGCTGCGCCCAGAAGCCGCGCCCGTACTCGCGCAGCCGGCCATCGGCATCGGGCTCGACCTGGTCGCGGATGCCGGTCGGGTCGTAGCGCTCCTCGAAATTGCCGGTGCGAAACAGCATGTCCCACCACGGCAGCAGCACGCCGAAGTTGTGGCCACCGAGCGTGCGGGGGCCCTTCGATTCGTGCCCGATGCCGATGCTGTGGTGCAGGCGGTGAAAGCGCGGGCTGATCCAGAGCCGCTCCCCGATCGCGCCGAAGCTCCAGCGCAGGTTGGCATGCTGCAGGCTTTCGCTGAGCTGGGTGAAGGCGACGATGGCGATGAACTGCCCCGGCGCCACGCCGATCAGCTGGGCGACCACCACGATGATCGTGTCGTGGATGATGTCGTCGAGCAGGTGGTTGCGGTTGTCGCTCCACATGGTCATCTGGCGCTGCGAGTGGTGCAGCGAATGCAGCGCCCACCACCAGTTGAACTGGTGCTGCCCGCGATGGATGAGGTACTCGACGAAGTCCAGCACCACCAGGTAGATCGCGAAGGCGATCCAGGGGATGTCGGTCACGCCGGGCCAGAGCTGGTCGAGGTGGAGCGAGCCCCAGCCGGCCCCCCGCACCGCGCCCAGTGCCTCGTCGAACAGCGGATCGAGCGCGAAGAACATGGCCAGGCGGAACAGGCCCAGCCGGTGGATCAGGGTGTAGAGGATGTCGATGCGGATGGCCGGCCGGTCGACCACCGGCTCGACCGGCCGCCAGCGCTGGAGCGGGCCGATGAGGGCGACCAGGATCGCGATCTGAACCAGCCCGACCAGCAGCCAGCCGGTGGCGTCGAAGGCGTCCTCGACCCAGCCGCCGAGGCCGACGGCGTAGACCAGCGGCTGCACCGCGGCTTCGAACAGCCACTGCTGCACGTTGGCGAAGATATCGGTCAGCCAGTCCATCGGCACACCACCATGCGATTCAGGAATGCGATGCGATCCAGGCACGATACGCCGGATGCTGGCGCAGTGTCTCGAAGCAGAAGCCCTTGGCCTTGAGCCCGACGATCAAGGGCTCCAGCACTGCCGGCGCCCACGGATCCTTGCGCGACCAGATGCCCAGGTGCGCGACCAGGATGTCGCCTGCCTGGATGCGATCGAGGGCCTGCTGCAGCAGCTTCTCGTTGCTGAACTGCTCGCTCGGCAACTCATCGCCGAGGAAGCCGGCCGGCGACCAGCCCACATGTTCGTAGCCACAGGCCTTGGCCGCGGCCAGCAGCTTGGGCGAGGTCTTGCCGCCGGGGGCCCGGAACAGCGGCAGCGGCTTCTTGCCGGTGATGTGCTGCAGGCGCTCGGAGGACTTGGCGATGTTGGCGCAGTACTGATCCGCGTCCCAGGTGAATTGCCGTCCGGCGAAGGCCCCGGCCGAGGGCTGGATGCGGAAGCGCGGCGCGATGCCCTTGATGTCGCCGCGCCAGTAGGCGTGGTCGTAGGTGTGGGAGGCGAACTCGTGGCCTTCGGCCGCCCTCGCCTTCCACCAGGGCGCCCACTGGCTGTCCAGGCTGTCGCCGCCTGTCTGGGTGCGCTCGGCCGCGGCGAAGAAGGTGACGCGCACGTCCTGGCGCTTGAGCACCTCCGCCACCAGCGGGGCCACACCCATGTGGCCGGTGTCGAAGCTCAGGTAGAGCGGCTTGGCGCAGCTGCCCTGCGCGATCGCGCCCGTGGACAGGGCGCCCGCCGCGACGAGCAGAAAAGAAGCGACCGCAGCCTTAGCGCCGGGCATGGTCCAGCGTCCAGACACCATGCGGCGAACGGCCGACGGGAACTTGCCGCACCACCTTGTGGGCCGCCAGGTCGACCACGCTGAGCTTCTTGGCCCAACGCGAGGTGACGTAGAGCGTCTTGCCGTCGGCCGAGACGTCCATGCAGTCGGGCCCGCCAGGCACCGGGTAGGTGTCGACGACCTGCAGGGTCTGCAGATCGATGCGGCTGATGCTGTTGGCCACGCGGTTGCTGACGAACACGCTGCGGCCGTCCCCGGCCGAGCGGAAGGCATGGGCGCCCTTGCCGGTCAGGATCTTGCCGACCGGCTTGGGCTGTGCGGCCGCAACGTCGAAGACCTGCACACCGTCGCTGCCCGTGAGGCCGACCAGCAGGGTCTTGCCGTCGTGGATGCCGAAGATGTCAGCCGGCATTGGCCCCGTGGGCACGCGCCAGCGGATGGTCTGGGTGGCCAGGTCGACGGCGACCAGTTCGTCGCTGTCCTGCATCGTCACGTAGGCGGTGGTGCTCTTGGCATCGATCCAGATGTGGCTCGGCGTCTTGCCCGAGGGGATGCGCTTGACCAGCTTGGGCTCCTTGCCGTCCCAGCGGTAGATGTCGACGTGATTGAGCCGGTTGCCGGCGGTGACGAACCACTTCATGTCCGGCGAAAAGCGCAGGTGGTACGGATCGATGATGCCGTAGACCACACGCTGGACCTCGGCCGTGCGCGGATTCAGGAAGGTCAGCGAGTCGCCGGCCGAGTTGGCGACGATCAGCGAGCTCTCGTCGGGCGAGAGGTAGAGATGGTGCGGCTCCTTGCCCGTCGGGATACGCTGCTTCTCGCTCCAGTCGGCCGGATCGACCACGCTCACCGTGGCGTCGAGCGAATTGAGCACGAAGACCGGGGGCGGCTCGGCGGCCAGCGAAGGCAGTGCCACGCAGGCAAACAAAAAGGCCGCGAGGCGGCCTGGGATGGAGAGCTTGAAGCGCAAGGGGGACGTTCCGGAAGAAGGCTTCGAATTCTAACGATCCACCCTGTTCGCTGGCTGACCGGCGCGCACGTTTCGCAGGGCTTCGACTTGTTCCGCCTCCAGCCACCGCCACTGGCCGGGGGCCAGGTCCTCCGGCAGCGTCAAAGGGCCGATGTGGGAGCGATGCAGGGTTTCGACGCGGTTGCCCACGGCGGCGAGCATGCGCTTGACCTGGTGGTATTTGCCTTCGGTCAGCGTGAGCCGCAGGTGAAGATCAGCGACCGCCTCGCAGGCCGCTGCCCGCACCGGCTTGGGGTCGTCGTCGAGCACCACGCCGGCCAGGAGCCGGTCGACCTGGCTCCGGTCGATCGGATGCTTCGTGCCCACCTCGTAGACCTTGGGCACATGATGCTTCGGCGAGCCCATGCGGTGGATGAACTGGCCGTCGTCGGTCATCAGGAGCAGGCCCGTGGTGTCCTGGTCGAGCCGGCCGATGGCCTGCACGCCCTGCACGGCGCCCTTGTTGGGCCGCAGGCGCAGGGGCGCGGGCAGCAGCGTGTAGATGCTCGGATAGGTCGAGGGCTTCTGCGAGCACTCGGTGCCGGCCGGCTTGTGCAGCATCAGGTAGGCCTTCTCGTGGTAGGCCCACTCGGTGCCCTGGACCGTGAAACGCAGGCCCTGCACCTCGAACTCTTCGCCGGGATCGCCGACGGTGGCCCCGCCCACCCGAACGAAGCCCTGCTGCACCAGCCCGGCGCAGACGCGCCGGGTGCCGAAGCCCTGGGTGTAGAGGATCTCCTCGATCCGCATCAATAGCCGAGCGCCAGGCCGGTATTGCGCCGCGGGTCGTTGGCGCCGTAGAAGCGGTTCTTGCCCACCGGCTTGCCGCCCAGCGAAGGCGCGCCGACGATGATCGCCGCCGCGTGGTTGGCCGGCTGGGGCACGCCGAGGTTGTGGCCCATGTCGGTCAGGATCTTGCGGGTGTCGGGGCTGAGCGCGAAGGTCTCGACATTGGTCACGTCGGGCAGCCACTGCTGGTGGAAGCGCGGCGCATCCACCGCCTCTTGAACGTTCATGCCGTAGTCCACCACGTTGAGGATGCTGTGCAGCACGACCGTGATGATGCGGCTGCCGCCCGGCGTGCCGGTCACGAAGACGGGCTTGCCGTCCTTGGTCAGGATGGTCGGGCTCATCGAGGACAGCGGCCGCTTGCCCGGAGCGATGGCGTTGGCCTCGCCCTGCACCAGGCCGTAGAGGTTGGGCACGCCCACCTTCGAGGTGAAATCGTCCATCTCGTTGTTGAGCAGCACGCCGGTGCCAGCAGCCGTGACCTTGGCGCCGAACCAGTCGTTGAGCGTGTAGGTGACCGAGACCGCGTTGCCCCACTGGTCGACGATCGAGTAGTGCGTGGTGTTGCTGCCCTCGTGCGGCGCGACACCGGGTTTGATGTCCTTGGAGACGCCAGCCTTCTTCGGATCGATCACGGCGCGGATCTTCTCTGCATAGCCCTTGTCGAGCAGGCGGTCCAGTGGGTTCTTGACGAAGTCGGGATCGCCGAGGTAGCTGTTGCGGTCCATGTAGGCGTGCCGCATGGCCTCGATCTGGTAGTGCACCGCCTGGGCCGAGCGGAAGCCCAGGTCCTTGAGCGGATAGCCCTCGAGGATGTTCAGCATCTCGCAGACCACCACCCCGCCCGAGCTCGGCGGGGGCGCCGAGATCACGTGGTAGCCGCGGTAGTCGCATTCGACCGGCGCCAGCTCGCGTGTCGTGTACTGGTCGAGATCGGCCTGGGTGATGATGCCCTTGCCCGCCTGGCTCGACTTCACGATGGCGTCGCCGATCGGGCCCTTGTAGAAGCCATCGGGGCCCTTCTGGCTGACAGCCTTGAGCGTCTTCGCCAGATCCTTCTGCACCAGCTTCTGGCCGACCGCGAAGGGCTCGCCCTTGTTGAGGAAGATGGCGCCGCTGGCCGGGTCCTTCTTGAAGTCGGCGGTGGCGGTGGTGAGCATGTCGACATCGCCCTGCTCCAGCGCGAAGCCGCGTTCGGCCAGGGTGATCGCCGGCGCCATCAGTGCGGCGCGCTGCATGGTGCCGTATTTCTGGCGCGCCGTTTCGAGGCCGGACACGGTGCCCGGCACGCCGACGGCCAAGTGGCCGTGGGTGCTCAGGCCCTTGACGACGTTGCCTTCCTTGTCGAGGTACATGTTGGCGGTTGCCGCCAGCGGGGCCTTCTCGCGGAAATCGAGGAAGGTCTTGCGGCCGTCGGCCAGCTGCACGGTCATGAAGCCGCCGCCGCCCAGATTGCCGGCCGCCGGATAGACCACCGCAAGCGCGTAGCCCACTGCCACCGCCGAGTCGATGGCGTTGCCGCCGCGCTTGAGCACATCCACGCCGATCTTGGTCGCCAGGTGCTGGGCGCTCACCACCATGCCGTTTTCTGCCGCCGCGGGCGCCAGTGAGGCCGCATGCAATTGAGCTGCGCCGGCCAGCGCCAGCGCCATCACGACCGCGCTGCGCGCCGCCGTGGTCCACACGAGTTGTTTCACTGCGATCTCCTTTTTGCAAAGGAGTGCATCATGCCTCTATCAGCGCCTTTCGACGGAGGTCGCGCAGGGCGAGTGCGACTTGCTGCTGCGTAAATTCGCGCAACGCCGCTTCGTCCGTCAGCGGCTTCTCATCCTTGATGAAGCGCAGGCGTCCGGCGCGGGCTTCGGTGGCGAGGTGCTGGGCCAGGGCCTCGTGCGAATGCTTGCCGTCGAGAAGGGGCAGCAGGCAGCGTTCGAGCAGCGAAAGGCCCACCAGTTCGTGCCACTGGTTGCAGGCGACGGCCGTCGGTCCCGCGCTCAGTGCAAGGCCCGAGGCATTGCGCGTCACGGCCGGCGCCCGCGGGAAGGCCGACACCGAGACGCTGGCCTGCGGCGGCGTGCGCCGGATGCGCACCGCGCCGAGGATCAGCAGTTCTTCCAGCATCGCCATCACCGGAGGCTCGACCGCGGCGCGCGGCTCGCCGGTGCGCGCCGAGACTGCGGCAATCAGCGCATCGGTCGGCGTGCTCGCCGGATAGCGCTCGTCGAGCACCTGGGCGACCGCTTTGTGGACCGGCAGCCGCAACGTGACCTTGAGGTTGCGTATCGCACGGCAGACCTGCTCGCGTGCATCGAGCGTGAGCACCTCGCCATCCTCGGACGAGAACACGCCTGCATATTCGAGCGCGCGGATGCGCGCCATGTCGAGGCGATAACGGATGCCTGAAGCGCGCTCCTGCTTGACCAGCAGCGTCTGGCGGAAGGTCCTGTTCACCAGGAAGTCCAGGTACTGCTCCATCATGATCTGGCTGCCGCCGCATTCGCGCAGGAGCGGATCGCGCACCTTCTCGCCGTAGTTCTGCACGAACATGGTCGAGGGCTCGGCGTCGGCCAGGTAAGTGAGGCCGTGGGCGCCGGCGCGCGCGGCGAATTCCTTGAAGTAGCAAGGGGCGTTGTGCGGCTCGAGGAACTCGTGCAGGAGGTAGTACGCCCCGGAGTTGCGCACGATCGGCATGTTCTCTTCCAGCGTCTTCTTGAGCACGCTGTCCGGCCGCGCCGACTGCTCCAGGAACTCGAGCATGCCGCGGGCGTACGACAGCTTTTCGCCGGGCTCGTCGCGCGGGGCACCGCGCAGGATCATGGCGTCGCGCACGATCTCGCGGGCCTTCCAGCCCGGGTACACGTTGTAGCTCACGTAGGCCACGCCCTCGGGCGCCAGATTCTGGGAGCAGATGCGCAGGATCGCGTCCTGCACCGGCGCCGGCACCCAGCTGTAGACGCCGTGACAGATGATGTAGTCGAACTGGCCGAAGGAAGCGTCGATGCCCGTGATGTCCAGGGCCCGCAGCTCGATGTTCTTGAGTTGGGCCTTGTCGATGGCCGCCTGGCCCTGGCGGATCTGGACCGAGGACAGGTCCACGCCCACCATCGATGCGTCCGGATGACGGGCGGCGATGGGGATCAGGTTACCACCCGCCGCGCAGCCCAGTTCGAGCACACGCGCCTGCTTGAGCGGCGGCGCGGCGAGGCCGAAGAGGAAGGCCAGGGCCTCGAGATGCTCAGCCGTCGATTGTGGAAAGGGATGAGACTCGTACGGAACGACATCGTAGTAGTTCGAAGTCGCGGGCGTCGTCGATGATTCCATGGGTGTCCTCCAGCGCGCCGGCCACGGGTGTCTCCGTTGCCTGCCGGAAGGCCGATCCCGTCCGGCTGAAGGCGCGAGCGAGCGGACTATAGCCCGCGTGCGACAAGGCGCGAGGAATGCGAAAGAAAGAATCAGAATTGGCGGCTTGGACGCCGCTGCTAGGCGTCGCGCGTGGGCGCCGTCAGCAAATACGCCGCGAGATCGGCGAGGCTCTGCGACAAGCCATACATGTGCTGGTACTGAAGGATCTGCCGCGCAACGAGTTGCAGGCGGACGTCAAAGCTGGGATAGGGCTTCTGCTCCAGCCATGGCGACATGGCCGGGAGATGCTCCCCGCGCTGGAATGGCTGCATGATGGGGCGAACATCGCCGCGCTGAAACTCGAGTGCCATGCTCATGCGCGGATGCTCGGCGAATTCGCTGGTTGGGCCACCCCAATGCATGACGCATTGGTCCCAGAGCAGGTAGTCGCCAGGCTTCGCCGGCAGGGCACGCGCGGCGAACACGGGCGTCGGCGGTTCGGGCGTGCCGGCGGGTGCAGCTGTTGAACGGGTTCGCGTCGGACAGCGGGATCCAGCAGGTGAGCGAGAGGGGCGACCCATCCGCGGCAAGCGAGTTGTAGCGATTGTCCCGGTGGGGCTTCCAGCCGGTCTCGCCCTTTTTCGGATCGACATGCCATGCCCAGAACGCCGGCAAGGGCTTGAACTCGGCACCCAGAAAATGCGCGAACACGGGCCGGAGGCGCGCGTAGCAAGCCCACGGCTCGTCGTAGATCCACGCGAATACGGCCGGCAGCCCGACAGCGACGCAGCGCTTCACGGCCTCTCCGACAAGCGGCGCCAGTTGCTCGATCTCCTCGTCGCTGCCGCCGAAATAGCCGTCCTTCGACATCCGTTGCGCGAGCCGTTCATAGCTCTGCCGCGGCGCGGCCCCGGCATCCGACTGCATACCGCCGATGCAAAGCTGCGGCGCGAGCGAGCGCCAGAAGGCGGCGCTGCACAGGTCAGCCCAGGTGACCGGAAGCGTCGAAGGCGTGGTGATTGTCATGGTGCGTCTCCCAAATCTGCGTCCGAGTCGACAGGGCCGATTCAACTGGCCTGTCCTCCGGCGCGGCATCGTACTTGAAGGGAGGGCGCAGACGATGGGCGATGCCGGCTCGCTTGGGAGCAAACCGCGACATCGTGAACGCAAAGACAAAGCCTTTGCAGGTTGAATGGTGGAGCTGGGGGGATTTGAACCCCCGTCCGCAAGCCTTCTTCGCGCAGATCTACATGTTTAGCGATCTGTTTTGAGTCTCGCCACCGGTGTCGCGCAGTCGCACGCTACACCGGCCGCCAGTACCCTTGGTTCTCGCCTCGACCCAAGGTACCCGGATCGAGGCCAGCCGATGTGGATTATCTTTGCAGCCGGGAGGCGCGGATTGCTCCGTGCCCCCTTGCCCAGCCCATCGGCCTGCTGTTGCAAAGCTCACCGGCAATTAAGCGGCGAGTGCGAAACGTTCGTCGTTTGCAGTTAGTTTGTTTGAATCTGTTTTACGAGCGCATTCAGCTCGACATGCCCCGCTGCGATTCCGAACCCACGTCGAAACCAGTGCAGCCCCAGGAGCACCTATTTTAGGCCGGTTCCAGTAGCTGCAAGAGCTCCATGGGTGATGCGATGGCGGCGTCGGCCTCCCAGAGCGTCACATCGGCCTCGGCGCCCATGTAGCCATAGGCCGCAGCCACGGTGCGCATGCCGGCGGCCCGGCCGGCCGCCATGTCGCGCTCGTCGTCGCCCACGTAGATGCAGCGCTCGGGCGGCACGCCCAGTTGCCGCGCTGCCTCGAACAGCGGTTCCGGGTGCGGCTTGGCGTAAGGGGTGGTGTCGCCGCTGACGATCGCGCGCGCGGTGCCGAACAGCGGCATTGCCCGCGTGAGCGGTCCGGTGAAGCGGACCGACTTGTTGGTGACCACGCCCCACTGCAAGCCGCGCGCACAAAGCGCCGCCACGAGCTCGGCCACGCCCTCGAACACCCGTGTGCGCATCATCCGCGCCTCGTAGTTGAGGAAGAACTCCTCGCGCAGCGGCGCAAATTCCGGTGCGGCGGGCGTGATGCCGAAGGCCACGCCCAGCATCCCGCGCGCGCCTGAGCCGGCCATGGGGCGGTAGCGCTCCATCGGCAGCGAGGCCAGGCCACGATCGGTGCGCATCTGGTCGGCTGCGGCGCCCAAATCGGGCGCGCTGTCGATCAGCGTGCCGTCCAGGTCGAACAGGACGGCTCGGGTCGCATCGGCAAGGATCATGACTGGGCTGGCGCCGGCTTGCGCGTGGCGAACATATAGTTGACGCTGGTGTCGTGGCTCAACCAGTAGCGCCGCGTGACTGGGTTGTGTTGCAGGCCGCGGGTCTCGCGCAGATCGAGCCCGGCAGCGCGGCAGTGGGCGGCCAGTTCGCTGGGCCGGATCAGTTTCCGGTACTCGTGCGTGCCGCGCGGCAACATGCCCAGCACGTACTCGGCACCGACGATCGCGAGCAGGAAGGACTTCAGGTTGCGGTGGATGGTCGAGAAGAAAACCCAGCCACCCGGCTTGGCCAGTCGGGCGCAAGCCTGGACAACCGAGGCCGGCTGCGGGACATGCTCGAGCATTTCCATGCAGGTGACGATGTCGAAGCTCTCGGGCTGCTCGGCAGCCAGCGCCTCGGCGCTTATCCCCCTGTACTTCACGCCGCGCGTCGCGGCCTCCAGCGCGTGAAGCTGTGCGACCTTGAGCGCCTTGTCGGCCAGATCGATGCCGAGCACGTCGCCGCCGCGCCGCGCCATCGCATCGGCAAGGATCCCGCCGCCGCAACCCACGTCCAGCACCTTGCGCCCTGCGATGGGCGCAATACTTTCGATCCACTCCAGCCGTAGCGGATTAATTTCGTGGAGCGGTCGGAATTCGCTTTCCAGATCCCACCAGCGATGGGCCAGCTCGGAGAATTTGGCGAGTTCCGCCGGATCAGCATTCACGATTTCAGTCATATGCGGATTATGAAACGACGCGAATTGCCTTCAAGCCGCCTGCCCGAATCCGCAATGCGTTCGCCCATTAAAAAACCCCGCCGAGGCGGGGTCTTTTTTGAAGATTCTTGCGAATCAACGGTTGGCGCGGGTGCCGACCACTTCGATTTCCACGCGGCGGTTCTTGGCGCGGCCTTCCTTGGTGCGGTTGTCGGCGACAGGCTGCTTCTCGCCCTTGCCTTCGGTGTAGACGCGGTTGCGTTCGATGCCCTTCGAGACCAGATAGGCCTTGACGGCTTCGGCGCGGCGGACCGACAGGCGTTGGTTGTAAGCGTCAGTGCCGATCGAGTCGGTATGGCCGACGGCGATGATCACTTCCAGATTCACGTCGCGGATCTTCGAGACCAGGTCGTCCAGCTTGGCGCGGCCTTCAGGCTTGAGCACGGACTTGTCGAAGTCGAAGAAGGCGTCGGCAGCGAAGGTGACCTTCGAGGCTGCAACGGCCGGCGGGGGCGGAGCAGCGGGCGCGGGAGCAGGCGGGGTCACGGCGGCGGGAGGCGGCGGAACCAGGGCGCCATCGCAGCCAGCGGCAGCGGTGGCAGGCGTCCAGTTCGCATCGCGCCAGCACAGTTCGTTCGTGCCGTTCTTCCACACCAATTCGCTGGTACCGTTTTGCCAGTTGTCGATCACGGGCCCACCGTTCGCGGCGGTGACACGGGTCTGCGCGCCGGCGGCAGTGGCGAGCGCAGCGACTGCAAACATCATCGCCACTTTATTCAGTTTCTTCATGGTTCTCCTCTTGGGGAAAAAGCCGCAGCCGCGCTGCGAATCAAGGACGCTTTAAGTGACCACCACCCAAAACGTTGAGGCGATTGTGCCATGGGATCTTTGGCAAACTGCCCGGGAGGCGCCCCGGAAACGTAGGACGGAGGCGGAATCCCGGCCTTGTGTTGCGGCGGTGCGACACCCTCCGCGGCGTAAAATTTCGGGTTCTCCGCCGTCAGCACGCTGCCCATGACCTCGTTCGCCAAAGAAACTCTGCCCATCAGCCTCGAAGAGGAAATGCGCCGCAGCTATCTCGATTACGCCATGAGCGTGATCGTGGGACGCGCCCTCCCCGACGCGCGGGACGGCCTCAAGCCGGTCCACCGCCGAGTGTTGTATGCGATGCACGAGCTCAACAACGACTGGAACCGGCCGTACAAGAAGTCGGCCCGTATCGTCGGCGACGTCATCGGCAAGTACCACCCGCACGGCGACCAATCGGTCTACGACACTATCGTGCGGCTGGCGCAGGACTTCTCGATGCGCCACATGCTGGTCGACGGTCAGGGAAATTTCGGATCGGTCGATGGTGACAACGCGGCCGCGATGCGCTACACGGAAATTCGGCTCGCAAAGATTGCGCATGAAATGCTGGCCGACATCGACAAAGAGACCGTCGATTTCGGTCCCAATTACGACGGCAGCGAAAAAGAACCGCTGGTATTGCCCAGCAAGCTCCCGAATTTGCTGGTCAACGGCTCGGGCGGCATCGCGGTCGGCATGGCGACCAACATCCCGCCGCACAACTTGAACGAAGTCGTCGATGGCTGCCTGCACCTGCTGCGCAATCCGGACGCCACCATCGACGACCTGATGGAGATCATCCCGGCACCAGACTTCCCCACGGCCGGGATCATCTACGGCATCAACGGCATCAAGGACGGCTACCGCACCGGCCGAGGCAAGGTAGTGATGCGCGCCAAATGCCACTTCGAGGACATCGACCGCGGCCAGCGCCAGGCGATCATCGTCGACGAGCTGCCCTACCAGGTCAACAAGAAGACGCTGCAGGAGCGCATGGCCGAGCTGGTGCACGAGAAGAAGATCGAAGGCATCAGCCACATCCAGGACGAGTCCGACAAGTCGGGCATGCGGCTGGTGATCGAGCTCAAGCGCGGCGAAGTACCGGAGGTGGTACTCAACAACCTCTACAAGCAGACCCAGTTGCAGGACACCTTCGGCATCAACATGGTGGCGCTGGTGGATGGCCAGCCGAAGCTGTGCAGCCTCAAGGACCTGATCGAGGTCTTCCTGCAGCACCGCCGCGAAGTGGTGACGCGCCGCACGGTGTTCAACCTGCGCAAGGCGCGCGAACGCGGCCATGTGCTCGAGGGCCTGGCCGTCGCGCTGGCCAACATCGACGACTTCATCGCCATCATCCGCAACGCGCCCACGCCGCCGGTGGCCAAGGCCGAACTGATGGCCCGCCGCTGGGACAGCAAGCTGGTGCGCGAGATGCTCACCCGCACGCGCGCCGACGGCGGCGTCATCAACGCCGACGATTACCGTCCCGACGGGCTCGAGCGCGACTACGGCATGGGCGCCGACGGCCTCTACCGCCTCTCGGAAACGCAGGCCCAGGAAATCCTGCAGATGCGCCTGCAGCGCCTGACCGGCCTGGAGCAGGACAAGATCGTCGCCGAGTACAAGGAAGTGATGGCCGAGATCGACGACCTGCTGGACATCCTGGCCAAGCCCGAGCGCGTGTCGACCATCATCGGCGACGAGCTCACCACCCTCAAGCAGGAGTTCGGCCAGACCAAGCTCGGCGCGCGCCGCAGCCAGGTCGAGCACAGCGCCTTCGACCTGTCGACGGAAGACCTGATCACCCCCACCGACATGGTCGTGACCCTCTCCCATGCCGGCTACATCAAGAGCCAGCCGCTGGGTGAATATCGTGCACAGAAGCGCGGCGGGCGCGGCAAGCAGGCGACGGCGACCAAGGAAGATGACTGGATCGACCAGCTCTTCATCGCCAACACGCACGACTACATCCTGTGCTTCTCCAACCGCGGGCGGCTGTACTGGCTCAAGGTGTGGGAGGTGCCTGCCGGCTCGCGCGGCTCGCGCGGACGGCCGATCGTCAACATGTTCCCGCTGCAGGAAGGCGAGAAGATCAACGTCGTGCTGCCGCTCACGGGCGAGAAGCGCACCTTCCCGGCCAACCAGTACGTCTTCATGGCGACCTCCATGGGCACGGTCAAGAAGACCGCGCTCGACGAGTTCAGCAACCCGCGCAAGGCCGGCATCATCGCGGTCGACCTGGACCCGGGCGACTACCTCATCGGTGCCGCGCTGACCGACGGCGCGCACGACGTGATGCTGTTCTCAGACGGCGGCAAGGCCGTGCGCTTCGACGAGAACGACGTGC
This sequence comes from Variovorax sp. Soil_C_12, assembly GCF_057657375.1. Lineage (NCBI taxonomy): Bacteria > Pseudomonadati > Pseudomonadota > Betaproteobacteria > Burkholderiales > Comamonadaceae > Variovorax > Variovorax sp. Soil_C_12. The sequence goes on from NZ_JBDGIO010000003.1 coordinate 475,994, forward strand.
GCCCCATGGGCCGCAATGCGCGCGGCGTGCGCGGCATGACACTGGAAGACGGCCAGGGCGTGATCGCCATGCTGGTCGCCGAGGACGAAGAGCAGAGCGTGCTCACCGCAACCGAAAATGGTTACGGAAAACGCACAAGCATTACCGAGTACACCCGTCACGGGCGCGGAACCAAAGGCATGATCGCCATTCAACAGAGTGAGCGCAACGGCAAAGTCGTGGCAGCCACTCTGGTGCACGCCGACGACGAGATCATGCTCATCACCGACAAAGGCGTGCTGGTGCGCACCCGCGTCTCCGAAATCCGCGAACTCGGCCGCGCGACGCAAGGCGTCACGCTGATCGGACTCGACGAAGGCGCCAAGCTCAGTGGCCTGCAGCGCATCGTCGAGAACGATGCGAATGCGGAGAGCGACAACGGCGCCGACGACACTTCCTCATCATCTTCAACGGAGAACCCTCAGTGAAAAAATTCAAGTTCGCGCTCGTCGCGGTCGCGCTCGCCGGCAGCTCGATGGCCATGGCCCAGGACAAGGCGGCGATGGTCAAGCAGTTCCTCGACCTGCAGCGCCCCGGCATCGAAGCGCTGGCGCGCGGACTGGTCGAGCAGTCGAGTGCGCCCATCGCGCAGGCCGGCTCTCAGTACCTGCAGACGCAGGTCCCGGCCGAGAAGCGCGAGGCCGCCGCCAAGGCCGCCGATGCCGAGCTCAAGAAGTACTTCGACGACGCCTATCCCCTCGTGCGCGACAAGGCCGTGGCGCTGGCACCGGACGCCCTGGGCCCGATCCTGCGCGACAACTTCACCGAAGAAGAGCTGCGCCAGCTGCTGGCCTGGATCAACTCACCCCTGAGCAAGAAGTACCAGGAGCTCAACCCGAAGATGCAGACCGCACTGACGGAAAAGCTGGTGGCCGAGACCCGCTCCAGCATCGAGCCCAAGATGCGCACGCTCGACGCCAACGTCGCCAAGGCCCTGGGTGCCCCGACCGAAGGCGCAGCGCCAGCCAAGTCCGCGCCCAAGGCGCCCGCGAAGAAGTGACGACGGGCTCGGGTCCACGCCCGTACAACTTCTCCGCCGGTCCGGCTGCGATGCCGGAGGCGGTGCTGCAGCGCGCCGCCGCCGAGATGCTGGACTGGCAAGGCAGCGGCATGAGCGTGATGGAGATGAGCCATCGCGGCAAGGAGTTCGGTGCGATCTGCGCGCAGGCCGAAGCGGACTTTCGCGCGCTGCTGGCAGTGCCCGAGCACTTCCACATCCTCTTCATGCAGGGCGGCGGCCTGGGCGAGAACGCGATCGTGCCGATGAACCTGTCGCGCGGCGGCAAGGTCGACTTCGTGATCACGGGCAGCTGGAGCGCCAAGTCCCAGAAAGAGGCACTGCGCTACTGCAATTCGCATATCGCTGCCTCCAACGCCGACAGCCAGCACACGCGGATGCCCGCGCCCTCGACCTGGCAGCTGTCGGACGACGCCTCGTACGTACACCTGTGCTCCAACGAGACCATCCACGGTGTCGAGTTCCAGGAGCTCCCCGACCTGGCCGCGCTGGGCAGCAAGGCCCCGCTCGTCATCGACTTCTCTTCGCACGTGGCCTCGCGTCCGGTCGACTGGACCCGCGTCGGCCTCGCCTTCGGCGGCGCCCAGAAGAACCTCGGCCCGGCCGGCCTCACGTTGGTGATCGTGCGCGACGACCTGCTGGGCCATGCGCTCGAGATCTGCCCCAGCGCCTTCAACTACCGGATCGTGGCGGACAACAAGTCGATGTACAACACGCCGCCGACCTGGGGCATCTACATCGCCGGACTCACCTTCCAGTGGCTGCGGCAACAGGCCGAGGGCGCGCTGACCGGCGTCGCGGCCATGGAACAGCGCAACGTCGACAAGGCACGGCTGCTGTACGACTTCATCGACGCTTCGCCCTTCTACGAGAACCGGGTCGCGCCCGATTGCCGCTCGCGCATGAACGTCCCCTTCTTCCTCAAGGACGAGAGCCGCAACGAGGCCTTCCTCGCAGGCGCCCGCGAGGCCGGCCTGCTGCAGCTCAAGGGCCACAAGTCTGTCGGCGGCATGCGGGCCAGCATCTACAACGCGATGCCGCTCGAGGGTGTGCAGGCGCTGGTGGGCTACATGCGAGAATTCGAGCGGTCGCACGCGTAGAGTGCGTTCGATCCGACCGATGACCGCTTCCACCCCTCAGCCCCCCGCCTCCGACCCTTCCGCCAGCCTCGCCGATCTGCGGGTGCAGATCGATTCGCTCGACCAGCAGCTGCTCGACCTCCTCAACCGCCGCGCCCACGTGGCCGAGCTGGTGGGGGAAGTCAAGAAGCGCGAGGGCACGCCCTACTTCCGTCCCGATCGCGTCGCCCAGGTGATCGAGAAGATGCAGCAGAGCAACAACGGCCCGCTCAAGTCGCTGCACGTGGCCGCCATCTGGCGCGAGATCATGTCGGCCTGCCTGGCGCTCGAGTCGCCGCAGCGCGTTGCGGTGCTCGGCCCCGAGGGCACCTTCTGCGAGCAGGCCGCCGTCGAGTACTTTGGCGGTGCCGCCGACCTGATCTACTGCGCCAGCTTCGACGAGGTCTTCCATGCCACGGCAGCCGGCAGCGCTCAGTACGGCGTGGTCGGTGTCGAGAACACCACCGAAGGCGTGGTCACGCGCTCGCTCGACCTGTTCCTGCACTCCCCGACCCACGTGGTTGGCGAGGTCAGCCTGCTGGTGCGCCATCACCTGCTGCGCACGGTCAATTCGCTCGAGGGCATCGAGGCCGTGCTGGCCCATCCGCAGGCCCTCGCGCAGTGCCAGACCTGGCTGTCCAAGCACCTGCCGCATGCCGAGCGGCGCGCCGTCTCCAGCAACGCCGAAGGCGCCCGCCTCGCCGCCGGCAACCCGGCCTGGGCCGGCCTGGCCAGCGAGCGCGCAGCCACGCGCTTCGGGCTGCACATCGTCTCGCATGCGATCCAGGACGATTCGTACAACCGCACCCGCTTCGCCGTCATCTGCCTGCCCCAGACCCTGGCCATGCCGCCGGCCTCGGGCAAGGACTGCACCAGCCTGGTGGTCTCCGTGCCCAACCGGCCCGGCGCCGTGCACGACCTGCTGGTACCGCTGAAGGTCAACGACGTCTCGATGACGCGCTTCGAGTCGCGCCCCGCGCGCACAGGCCAGTGGGAGTACTACTTCTACATCGACCTCGACGGCCACCCCTCGCAGCCCAACGTGGCCGCCGCCCTCGCCGAACTGCGCAAGCTTTGCGCGTTCTACAAGGTCATCGGCGCCTACCCCGTCACCGCCTGAGGCAGCGCATGTTCGAACAGCTCGGCTTGATCGGCTGCGGCCTGATGGGCGGCTCCTTCGCACTGGCACTCAAGCGCGCCAAGCTGGTCAAGCGTGTGGTCGGCTACAGCAAGTCACCCTCCACCACCGAGCGCGCGCGGCAGCTTGGCGTGATCGACGTCACGGCGCCCTCCGCCTTGCTCGCCGTCTCGGGCGCCGACCTGGTGCTGATCGCGGTGCCGGTGGGCGCCTCCGAGGCCACCTTCAAGGCGATCCGCCATGGCATCACCGAGCAGATGCTGGTGATGGACGTGGGCTCGACCAAGGGCGACGTGATGGAGGCCGCGCGGCGCGGCCTGCACGACCACTTCGCCAGCTTCGTTCCCGCACATCCGATCGCCGGCAAGGAAGTCGCCGGCGTCGAGCATGCCGACGCCGGCCTCTACGCCGGACGCCAGGTCGTCCTGACGCCCGTCAAGGCCACGCTGCGCTCCAACGTGCAGCGCGCGACGCAGGTCTGGTCCGCGATCGGCGCCAAGGTCGTGACCATGACTCCGGAAGCCCACGACAAGGCCTTCGCGGCCGTGAGCCACCTGCCCCACCTGCTCGCCTTCGCTTTCACCAACGCGTTGACGTCCCAGCCCGAGGGGTCGCGCTTCCTGGAGCTGGCCGGCCCCGGCTTCCGCGATTTCACGCGCATCGCGGCCGCCGACCCCGCCATGTGGCGCGACGTGCTGCTGGCCAACCGCGAGCAGGTGCTGCAGCAATCGCGGGCCTTCCGCGCGGCCCTCTCGCAGTTCGAAGCCCTGATGGGCACGGGCGATTCGCAGGCCCTCGAGGACGCGATCGCCGCAGCGAGCCGCGCGCGCGCCCAATGGCAGCCCGGCGCCGGCGTATCGCCCGACTGAGCCATGTTCTCCACGCCGTTTCTTGACCTTCCGCCGCTCGCGGGCGCCTCCGGCACCGTGCGCCTGCCTGGCTCCAAGAGCATCTCCAACCGCGTGCTGCTGCTGGCGGCGCTTGCCGGCGGCACGACCACCGTGCACGACCTCCTGGACTCGGACGACACGCGGGTGATGCTCGACGCCCTGGCGGCGCTCGGCTGCCGCATCGAGCGCGCAGGCGCCACGCTGCGCATCGAGGGTCTGGATGGCCGGCTGCGCACTTCCGGCGCCAAGCTCTTCCTGGGCAACGCCGGCACCGCCATGCGGCCGCTGACGGCGGCGCTGGCCCTTCTCGGCGGCGAATTCGAGCTCTCCGGCGTGCCGCGCATGCACGAGCGGCCGATCGGCGATTTGGTCGATGCGCTGGTGCAGCTCGGCTGCCGCATCGACTACCTCGGCAATCCCGGTTATCCCCCGCTGGCCGTTCACCCGGTGCCGCTCGACACGCTCCAGCTGGCCGCGCCGATCCGCGTGCGCGGCGATGTCTCGAGCCAGTTCCTAACCGCCCTGCTGCTCGCCTTGCCACTGGCCGCAACGCAGCGCGACATCACCATCGAGGTGATCGGCGAGCTGATTTCCAGGCCCTACATCGAGATCACGCTCAACCTGCTGTCGCGCTTCGGTATCGAGGTCCGGCGCGAGGGCTGGGCACGCTTCGTCATCCCGGCCGGCAGCCGCTACCGCTCGCCGGGCGACATTCATGTCGAGGCCGACGCCTCCTCCGCCAGCTACTTCATCGCGCTGGGTGCAATCGCCAAGGGCGATGGCATCCGCATCGAGGGCGTCGGCGCCGATTCGATCCAGGGCGACATCCGCTTCGTCGACGCGGCGCGGCAGATGGGCGTGCACATCGACAGCGGCCCCAACTGGCTGGCAATCTCCCGCGGCGCCTGGCCTCTCAAGGCGATCGACCTCGACGCCAACCACATTCCCGATGCCGCGATGACGCTCGCGGTGATGGCGCTCTACGCCGACGGCCCCTGCCTGGTGCGCAACATCGCGAGCTGGCGCGTCAAGGAGACCGATCGCATCGACGCGATGGCGAAGGAGCTGCGCAAGCTCGGCGCCACCGTCGAGGACGGCCCCGACTTCATCCGCGTGCATCCGCTACGGCCGGCCGATTGGCGTGCCGCGAGCATCCACACCTACGACGACCACCGGGTGGCGATGTGCTTCTCGCTGGCCGCCTTCAACCCGGCTGGGCTGCCCGTGCGCATCCTCGAGCCGGACTGCGTGGCCAAGACTTTCCCCGACTACTTCGAGACCCTGTTCTCGGTGGCCGAGGCGGCCGAGGTGCCGGTGCTCTGCATCGACGGCCCCACCGCCTCGGGCAAGGGCACGCTGGCCGTGGCCGTGGCGTACCAACTGGGCTACCACTATCTCGACTCGGGCACGCTCTACCGGGTCGCCGGGCTGACGATGCGCCGCAACGGCCTCGAGGCGGACGCCGCCCACGAGGCCCGGATCGCCCAGCTTGCACGCACGCTGCCCCTGCGCTTCGCCGACGGCAAGGTGCTGCTGGCCGGCGAGGACGTCAGCGACGCCATCCGCACCGAGGCGGCCGGCATGGATGCCTCCCGCGTCTCCGCGCTGCCTGCCGTTCGCGAGGCGCTGCTGGCGCTCCAGACGAGCTTCCGCCGCCTGCCCGGCCTGGTGGCCGACGGTCGCGACATGGGCACGGTGGTCTTCCCTGATGCCGACCTCAAGGTCTACCTGACCGCCAGCGCTGCCCAGCGCGCCGAAAGGCGGCATAAGCAATTGATTTCAAAGGGTATTTCGACTACACTCGACAGTCTTCGCGCCGATCTGGAAGCGCGCGACCTCCGGGACTCCTCCCGCAGCGTCGCCCCTTTGAAGCCGGCGCCTGATGCCCGCCTCCTGGACAACTCCACGCTCTCGGTCGAGCAATCGGTCGAGCAAGTGATTGCCTGGTGGCAGGAAGTACAGCCCTTCGGGTCCGCCTGAAGGGTGTTTTCGGTCCAGCAGGTCCCCGCCGCGCGACAGCGCACCGGCTTGCTGGTTGTTCAACTCAACCCGGGCCCCGAGCCCACCAACCGCCGTCTCCAGACCCAGCCAGCCGCCCCGCGATCTTGCATTTGCGGCTGCAAACCCTGCGTGACGGAAGGAAATGACACATGTCTGAATCTTTTGCCGACCTGTTCGAAGAATCCCTGAAGCGTTCCGAAATGCGCAGCGGCGAGGTCATCACCGCCGAAGTCGTGCGCGTCGAACACAACCACGTCGTCGTGAACGCAGGCCTCAAGTCCGAAGCCTACGTGCCGATCGAGGAGTTCAAGAACGACAAGGGCGAACTCGAAGTCCAGGCCGGCGATTTCGTTTCCGTTGCCATCGGCAGCGTTGAAAACGGCTACGGCGACACCATCCTCTCGCGCGACACCGCCAAGCGTCTGGCTTCGTGGCTCGCCCTCGAGAAGGCCCTCGAATCCGGCGACTTCGTCACCGGCACGACGAGCGGCAAGGTCAAGGGCGGTCTCACCGTGCTGGTCAACGGCATCCGCGCCTTCCTGCCGGGTTCGCTGATCGACACCCGTCCGATCAAGGACCTGACCCCCTACGAGAACAAGACCCTCGAATTCAAGGTCATCAAGCTCGATCGCAAGCGCAACAATGTGGTGCTCTCGCGCCGCGCCGTGGTCGAGGCCAGCATGGGCGAAGAGCGCGCCAAGCTGATGGAAACCCTGAAGGAAGGCGCAGTCGTGCGCGGCGTGGTCAAGAACATCACCGAGTACGGTGCGTTCGTCGACCTCGGCGGCATCGACGGCCTGCTGCACATCACCGACATGGCCTGGCGCCGTGTCCGCCACCCGAGCGAGGTGGTGCAGGCCGGCCAGGAAATCACGGCCAAGATCCTCAAGTTCGACACCGAGAAGAACCGCGTCTCGCTGGGCCTCAAGCAGATGGGCGACGACCCGTGGATGGGCGTCTCGCGCCGCTACCCGCAAGGCACGCGCCTGTTCGGCAAGGTCACGAACATCGCCGACTACGGCGCGTTCGTCGAACTCGAGCCCGGCATCGAAGGCCTGGTGCACGTGTCCGAGATGGACTGGACCAACAAGAACATCGCCCCCAACAAGATCGTCTCGCTGGGCGACGAAGTCGAAGTCATGGTCCTTGAGATCGACGAGGACAAGCGCCGCATCAGCCTGGGCATGAAGCAGTGCAAGGCCAACCCGTGGCAGGAATTCGCGCAGAACACCAAGCGCGGCGACCGCGTCAAGGGCCCGATCAAGTCGATCACCGACTTCGGCGTGTTCGTGGGCCTGGCTGCCGGCATCGACGGCCTGGTGCACCTGTCCGACCTCTCGTGGAACGAGCCCGGCGAAACCGCCGTGCGCAACTACAAGAAGGGCCAGGAAGTCGAGGCGATCGTGCTGGCCGTCGACGTCGACCGCGAGCGCATCAGCCTGGGCATCAAGCAGCTCGACAGCGACCCCTTCACCACCTTCACCACGGTGAATGACAAGGGCCAGATCGTGACCGGCAAGGTCAAGACCGTCGACCCGCGCGGCGCCGAGATCGACCTGGGCGACGACATCATCGGCTATCTGCGCGCCAGCGAGATCTCCCGCGACCGCGTGGAAGATGCCCGCAACGTGCTCAAGGAAGGCGACGAAGTCACGGCCGTGGTGGTCAACGTGGATCGCAAGACCCGCAACATCCAGCTGTCGATCAAGCAGAAGGACCTGGCCGACGAGCAAGGCGCGATGGCCAACCTGAGCCAGCAGTCGGCACGCGAGAACGCGGGCACGACCAGCCTGGGCGCCCTGCTGCGCGCGAAGCTCGACTCCAACAACGAAAAATAATAGAAACAGAAGGACACGGCGAGGGCGAAGCCCTTGCCGTGTTTTCGCCTGTTACATGACTCGTTCAGACCTTGTTGAGGAATTAGCCGCCCGCTTCGCGCAACTCACGCACCGCGACGCCGAATACGCCGTCAAGACCATTCTTGACGCCATGAGCGACGCGCTGGTGCGCGGGCACCGCATCGAGATCCGCGGCTTCGGCAGCTTCACGGTGAACCGGCGCCCGCCGCGCATCGGGCGCAACCCGCGTTCGGGCGAAAGCGTGCAGATCCCCGAGAAGCGCGTGCCGCACTTCAAGCCGGGCAAGGCCCTGCGCGAAGCGGTCGACGCGCGCACGGCGGAGCTGGATGCCGAGCAGCGTCAGCGCGAAGGCTGAAGCATAGAATTCCCCCGCCAACGGGGACGCGCATGAAATATCTCCTGTGGCTGCTCAAGGCAGCCATTTTTTTTACCCTCTTCGCTTTCGCGCTGAACAACCAGCACGACGCCACCGTCTACTTCTTTTTCGGCACCTCCTGGCGCGCCCCGCTGGTGCTTGTCGTGCTCGCCGCCTTTGCCGGTGGACTGGTGGTGGGCGCGCTCGGCATGCTGCCGGGCTGGTGGAAGCACCGCAGCGCCGCGGCCCAGCTGCCAGCCTCGCCCGTCCCGCCTGCAGCAAGCGCCGCGGCCACGCCACCAGCAGCCGCCACCGACCTTCCCGCCGTGCGCCAACATGGACTTTGATTTCAGCTGGCTGCTGCTCGGCCTGCCCCTCGCATTCATCCTGGGCTGGCTGGCCTCGCGCTTCGACCTTCGGCAGCTGCGCATCGAGAACCGGCAGGCGCCCAAGGCCTACTTCCGCGGCCTCAACTTCCTGCTCAACGAGCAGCAGGACCAGGCCATCGATGCCTTCATCGAGGCCGTGCAGAACGACCCCGACACCCAGGAGCTGCACTTCGCGCTCGGCAACCTGTTCCGCCGCCGCGGCGAGTACCAGCGCGCCGTGCGCGTGCACGAGCACCTGCTGGGCCGCGGCGACCTGAGCCGTGCCGATCGCGACCGGGCACAGCATGCGCTGGCGCAGGACTTCCTGCGTGCAGGCCTGCTCGACCGCGCCGAGGCTGCGCTGCAGAAGCTCGAAGGCACCCGCTACGAGAACGAGTCACGGCTGGCGCTGCTGGCCATCTACGAGCGCTCGCGCGAGTGGACCCAGGCCGCGGCGGTGGCGCAGAAGCTCGACGAGGCCGAACAGGCGAGCTACAGCGTGCGCCGCGCCCACCATCTCTGCGAGCGGGCTGCGGAACAAGTCGCCGCCGGCGATGTCCAGAGCGCGGCCCAACTGCTGGAACAAGCCGTCATCCTGGCCCCGCAGGCGCCGCGGCCGGCCATCGACACCGCCGCGCTGCAGTTGCGCAACGGCGACTCCGCCGGCGCCTACGACACGCTCACAGCCCTGTGCGAGACCGCCCCGTTGGCGTTGCCGCTCTATGCCGCCATGCTGCAGCAGGCCGCGGTCGCCTCGCAGCGCGGCGGCGAAGCGCTGCTCACGTTGCAGCGGCGCTATGCCGAGTCGCCCTCCATCGACGTGCTCGAAGCCATCATGGCGCTCGGCGGCACGCCGATGCTCCCCGACGATCTCGCGGCCGAAGCCTCGAGCCCGCCGGAGCCGCGCGACGGCTACATCGCCCACCTGAGCCATCAGCCCTCGCTCGTGGCTGCCTCGCGCTGGCTGGCCGGCGAGCGCTTCGCGCACGAGCAGTACCGCCAGCCCGTGCAGCGCACCCTGGACCAGGCCACGCGGCCGCTGATGCGTTACCGGTGCGCCGCCTGCGGCTTCGAAGCCCACCAGCATTTCTGGCATTGCCCGGGCTGCCAGGCCTGGGACAGCTATCCGCCGCGCCGCGTGGAAGAGCTCTGAAATCCCTCAAATTGTCGCAACGACAACACCGTTCGCGAACTTCTCGTTCAAATCCATCGCCGCATGCAATCCGCATGCGGCGGGACGCGAGGAGCGTCCCTTTCACAACGTTGACAGGGAAATTTCAAGAATGTTGAAGAAGATACTGGCCGTCATGGCCATGCTGTTTGCCGCTGCTTCGTGGGCGGCCGTCGATGCCAACAAGGCGAGCGATGCCGAGCTCGATGCGATCCGGGGCGTGGGCCCGTCGCTCTCCAAGCGCATCATCGACGAGCGGAAGAAGGGTGGAGACTTCAAGGACTGGCCCGACCTCATGAGCCGGGTCAAGGGCGTGAAGGAAAAGGCGGCCGCCAAGCTGTCGACCGAGGGCCTGACGGTCAACGGCCAGAGCTTCGGCGGCACGGCGCCGGCAGCCAAGGTCGCCAAGGCCGAGTCGAAGAAGGAAAAGGCCGAAGGCTCGGCAAAGAAGGCCGACGCGAAGCCCTGAGCGCTGCGTGCGGCCGCACCGCACTGCCAACCGAAAGCCGCCCCCGGGCGGCTTTTTTGCGAGCGGCTGCCTCACGCGCCGGGCGGCGCCGTCAGGGGAAAGCCCCACGCAGTGGCCCGATATTTGCACGTATGCTCCCCGACGCCTTTTCACATCCGTACGTTTGGAGAGCCCATGAATCGCAAGTTCGGCATCGCCCTCGCCGGCCTCACCCTCGGCGCAGCGGCCTTCGCGCAAACCAAGTGGGACCTGCCCACGGCCTACCCGGCCACCAACTACCACACCGAGAACATCACCCAGTTCGCAAAGGACGTGGATGCGGCCACCGGCGGCAAGGTCAAGATCACCGTGCACGCCAACGCATCGCTCTTCAAGGCGCCCGAGATCAAGCGTGCCGTGCAGAGCGGCCAGGCCCAGGCCGGCGAGATCCTGCTGGCCAACTTCGCCAACGAGAACCCGATCTACGCGCTGGACGGCGTGCCCTTCCTCGCCACCACCTACCCCGAGGCGAAGAAGCTGTACGAGGCCTCCAAGCCCGCGATGGAGAAGCTGCTCGCCGCGCAGGGCATCAAGGTGCTGTTCATGGTGCCCTGGGCGCCGCAGGGCATCTACGTGAAGAAAGAGATCGGCTCGGTGGCCGACCTGCGCGGCATCAAGTGGCGCGCCTACAGCCCGGCCACGGCCAAGATCGCCGAGCTGATCGGCGCGCAGCCGGTGCAGATCCAGCAGGCCGAACTGAGCGCCGCGATGGCGACCGGCGTGATCGAGAGCTACATGAGCTCCGGGTCCACCGGCTACGACACCAAGACCTACGAGCACATCAAGAACTTCTACGACACGCGGGCCTGGATCCCGAAGAACGCGATCCTGGTCAACGCCAAGGCCTTCGACGCACTCGATCCCGCCGCCAAGGCGGCCGTGACCAAAGCGGCGGCGGATGCCGAAGCACGCGGCTGGAAGGTCGCGCAGGAAAAGAACGACGAGTACAAGCGCCTCTTGGCCGAGCGCGGCATGAAGATCCACCAGCCCTCGCCCAAGCTCGACGCCGACATGCGCCAGGTCGGCGGCATCATGCAGGCCGACTGGCTCAAGGCCGCCGGTGCCGACGGGCAAGCCATCGTCGACACCTACAAGAAGAAGTAGACAACCATGCGCCGCTGGCTCGACCGTCTGTACCTCGGCGCAGGCGCGCTCGGCGCGTTCTGCGTGTTCCTGATCTTCGTGCTGATGGTCGTGGCCGGCGTCGGCCGCCAGATGAACTGGCACGTGAGCGGCATGAACGATGCCGTCGCGTGGCTGTGCGCCGCGGCCTCCTTCTTCGCGATGGCACATGCCTTCCGGCACGGCGACTTCGTGCGCGTGACGCTGCTGCTGGACTCGGTGCGCCCCAAGCTGCGGCGCGCGCTCGACGTCTTCTGCCTGCTGATCGCGGCCGTCTCGGTGGCCTACCTCACGTACTGGGCCACCAGCTTCACCTGGGAAAGCTACGAGTTCGCCGAGATGGCGACCGGCCTGCTCGTGATCCCGATCTGGATTCCGCAATCAACCTTCGTCATCGGCTGCTGGCTGCTGCTCATCGCCATGATCGACGAGCTCGTCGGCGTGGTGCGCGGCGAGAAGCCGAGCTACCAGCGCGCGGTCGAAGAGCGCCACGCCGCCGGCGACTTCTCGTCCGACATCTAGATCAACAAGGACTCCCGTGCTCGACACCCTCCTCATGGGCGCACTGCTGCTCGCCATCATGCTCGTGCTGCTGGCGGGCGGCGTCTGGATCGCGATGACGCTGGCCATCGTCGGCTGGGTCGGCCAGGCTTTCTTCACCAACACCCTGCCCGGCAAGAACCTGTTCTCGGCCTTCTGGGAAAGCAACGCCAGCTGGGAGCTCGCGGCGCTGCCCCTCTTCATCTGGATGGGCGAGATCCTGTTTCGCACCAAGCTGAGCGAAGAGATGTTCGAAGGCCTCAGGCCCTGGCTCAACCGCGTGCCGGGCCGGCTGATGCACACCACCATCCTCGGCTGCGGCGTGTTCGGCTCGGTCTCGGGCTCCTCGGCCGCGACCTGCGCCACCATCGCCAAGGTCGCGCTGCCCGAGCTCAAGCGGCGCGGCTACAACGAGAAGCTCGCCATCGGCTCGCTCGCCACCGCCGGCACGCTGGGCATCCTCATTCCGCCATCCATCACCATGGTGGTGTACGCGGTGGCGGCGGACGCGTCGATCATCCGCATCTTCCTGGCCGGGTTCCTGCCGGGTTTCCTGTTGATGCTGCTGTTCTCGGGCTATATCGGCTGGTGGAGCCTGCGCCATCCCGACCAGGTGCCGCCGGCCGATCCGCCGACGAGCTTGCGGGAGAAGATCCGCCTCTCCGGCAACCTGATCCCCTGCGGCCTGCTGATCGTCTTCATCGTCTGGGTGCTGGTCGCCGGCTGGGCCACGGCCACCGAGTGCGCGGCCTTCGGCGTGCTCGGCTCGCTGGCCATCGCAGCCTGGGGCCGCAGCCTCACCTGGCAGAACTTCAAGGACGGCATCATGGGCGCCACGCGCACCAGTTGCATGATCATGTTCATCCTGGCCGGCGCCGCCTTCCTGACCAAGACCATGGCCTTCACCGGCATCCCGCGCGAGCTGGCCGAGTGGGTGGACAGCATGCACCTGTCGCCCTACGCACTGATCGGCGCGCTGGTGCTGGTGTACCTGGTGCTCGGCACCGCGCTCGACGGCATCTCGATGATCGTGCTGACCAGCGCGGTGGTGCTGCCCATGATCCAGAAAGCCGGCTTCGATCTCATCTGGTTCGGCATCTTCGTCGTGCTGCTGGTCGAGATCGCCGAGGTCACGCCGCCGGTGGGCTTCAACCTCTTCGTGCTGCAGAACATGACCGGCAAGGACAGCAACGTGATCGCCAAGGCCGCGATCCCCTTCTTCTTCTGCCTGGTGCTGTGCATCGCGCTGATCACCGTGTTCCCGAGCATCGTGACGGTGCTGCCCAACACGGTGATGGGCGTGGAGAAGTGAGCACCTAGAATCCGCGCCGTGCTGCCCGTACTTGCCATCTGCTTCGGCGCCTCGCTGGGCGCGCTGGCCCGCTGGGGCCTGAGCCTCTGGCTCACGACCACCGCCTTCCCCTACGGCACGCTCGCGTCCAACCTCATCGGCGGCTATCTGATCGGCATCGCCGTGGCCACGTTCCAGGCGATGCCGCAACTCGATCCGGTCTGGCGTCTGCTGCTGATCACCGGCTTTCTCGGTGGCCTCACCACCTTCTCCAGCTTCTCGGCCGAGGTCGTCTCGATGCTGATGAACGAGCGCCTGGGCCTGGCCCTCGGCACCGCCGCATTGCACGTCGCCGGATCGCTGATGCTCACCTGGCTCGGCATCCGCACGGTGCATCAGCTCAGCGCCTGAGCGAAGGGCCTTGCAGGAGAGGCGGTCGATAGAATCGACCGCGATGCCCCTTGCCCTCCTCGTCGCACTTCCCTTCGTTGCCAGTGTGATCGCGGCCCTGCTGCCGTCGAATGCGCGCAACCGGGAATCGACGCTGGCAGGCCTGGTCGCGCTGGGCTGCGCGGTGCAGGCAGCATGGTTCTTCCCCCGCCTCGCCGCGGGCGACGTGATCCGCGAAGAGATCCGCTGGATTCCCTCGCTGGGCCTCAACCTCGTGTTCCGCATGGACGGCTTCGCCTGGCTGTTCTGCATGCTGGTGCTCGGCATCGGCGCGCTGGTGGTGCTCTATGCGCGCTACTACATGTCGTCCTCCGACCCGGTGCCGCGCTTCTTCTCCTTCTTCCTCGCCTTCATGGGGTCGATGGTGGGCGTGGTGCTCTCGGGCAACCTGATCCAGATGGTGCTGTTCTGGGAACTCACCAGCCTGTTCTCCTTTCTGCTGATCGGCTACTGGAACCACCGGCGCGACGCGCGGCGCGGCGCGCGCATGGCGCTCACGGTCACCGGCGCGGGCGGGCTGTGCCTGCTGGCCGGCGTGCTGGTGCTGGGCCGCATCGTGGGCAGCTACGAGCTCGACGCGGTGCTGGCTTCGGGCGATCAGATCCGCGCCAACCGGCTCTATCCGCTGGTGCTGGTGCTGGTCCTGCTCGGCGCCTTCACCAAGAGCGCTCAATTCCCCTTTCACTTCTGGCTCCCGCGCGCGATGGCGGCGCCCACGCCGGTCTCGGCCTACCTGCACTCGGCCACGATGGTGAAGCTCGGCGTCTTCCTGATGGCGCGGCTGTGGCCGGTGCTCTCCGGCACCGAGCTCTGGTTCTGGCTGGTGGGCGGCGCCGGCGCCGCCACGCTCCTGCTGGGGGGCTACGTCGCCATGTTCCAGCGCGACCTCAAGGCGCTGCTCGCCTACTCGACCATCTCGCACCTCGGGCTCATCACGCTGCTGCTCGGGCTCAACAGCCCGCTCGCTGCGGTCGCGGCCGTCTTCCACGTGATGAACCATGCGACCTTCAAGGCCTCGCTGTTCATGGCGGCCGGCATCATCGACCACGAGAGCGGCACGCGCGACATCCGCAAGCTCAGCGGCCTGCTCAAGCTCATGCCCATCACCGGCACGCTGGCCATCATCGCCAGCGCCTCGATGGCGGGCGTGCCGCTGCTCAACGGCTTCCTCTCGAAGGAGATGTTCTTCGCCGAGACGGTCTTCATCCAGGCGACGCCGTGGGTCAACCGCAGCCTGCCGGTGCTCGCGACGCTGGCCGGCGTCTTCAGCGTGGCGTACTCGGCCCGCTTCGTGTTCGACGTCTTCTTCGGCCCGCCCCCCGGGCCGGAGGTGCCGAAGCAGCCGCACGAGCCGCCGCGCTGGATGAGCGTGCCGGCCGAACTCCTGGTGCTGATCTGCCTGGTGGTGGGCGTGGCGCCGGCATGGTCGGTGGGCGCCTTCCTCGCCACCGCGGCGATGCCGGTGGTCGGCGGCGTGCTGCCCGAGTACAGCCTGGCTGTGTGGCATGGCTTCAACCTGCCGTTGGCGATGAGCTTCCTCGCGCTGGTCGGCGGCGCCGCGCTCTACCTGTTGCATCGTCGCGGTCGCGCGCGCGGCGCGCTCCAGTTCACCCCAATCCTGCATCGCATCGACGGCCAGCGCCTGTTCGAGAACCTGCTGGCCCGCCTCAGCGAGGTCGGCCGGCGCAGCCGGCGCCTGCTGGGCACGCGGCGCCTGCAGGCGCAGTTGCTGCTACTGATCGCGGTGGCCCTGGCCGGGGCCGGCGCCTCGCTGTGGCTCGCGCCGGCGGCGCCCGGCGCGCGCGAACCGCTGCCCTTCTCGCCGATGTTCGCCATGACCTGGGTGATCGGCTGCACCTGCGCGCTGGCGGCCGCCTGGCAGGCCAAGTTCCATCGCCTGGCCTCGCTGATGCTGGCCTCGGGCGCGGGCCTGGTGTGCTGCACCACCTACATCTGGTTCTCGGCGCCCGACCTCGCGCTGACGCAACTGGTGGTCGAGACCGTGACCACGGTGCTGATCCTGCTCGGCCTGCGCTGGCTGCCGATGCGCCTCGCCAAGCCGCAGCCGATGCGCGCGCGGATGCGGCCCTGGGGCCGACGCGGGCGCGATCTGCTCGTGGCAGCCGCGGCGGGCGGCGGCATGGCGGCGCTCGCCTGGATCATGATGACGCGGCCCTTCCCGCAGAGCATCTCGCCCTTCTTCCTCGAGCACGCGCTGCCCGAAGGCGGCGGCACCAACGTGGTC
This sequence comes from Variovorax sp. Soil_C_12, assembly GCF_057657375.1. Classification (NCBI taxonomy): domain Bacteria; kingdom Pseudomonadati; phylum Pseudomonadota; class Betaproteobacteria; order Burkholderiales; family Comamonadaceae; genus Variovorax; species Variovorax sp. Soil_C_12. The sequence continues at coordinate 492,107 of NZ_JBDGIO010000003.1, forward strand.
AATGTGATGCTGGTCGACTTCCGCGGCTTCGACACCTTCGGCGAGATCACCGTGCTCGGCATCGTGGCGCTGACGGTCTATGCGCTGCTGCGGCGCTTTCGCCCCGCGCCCGAATCCATGGCCCTGCCCGCACAGCAGCGGGCGCAGCCCGACGACGGCAGCAGCGACCTGCTGAACCCGCGCCGCGCGCCGGACACAGCCGTCGGCTACCTGATGGTGCCGGCCGTGCTGGTGCGCTTCCTGCTGCCGCTCGCGGTGCTGGTATCGGTCTACTTCTTCATGCGCGGCCACAACCAGCCGGGCGGCGGCTTCGTCGCCGGGCTGGTGATGTCGGTGGCGCTCCTGCTGCAGTTCATCGTCTCGGGCGCCGAATGGGTGGAGGAGCATCTGCGCATCTACCCGCGCCGCTGGATTGCCACCGGCCTGCTGCTGGCGCTGGCGACCGGCTCGGGTGCGCTGGTTTTCGGCTACCCCTTCCTCACCACGCACACTGCGCATCTGCACCTGCCAGTGCTGGGCGAGGTGCATGTGCCAAGCGCGCTGTTCTTCGACATCGGCGTGTTCGCGCTGGTGCTGGGGGCGACGATGCTGATCCTCACGGCGCTGGCGCACCAATCCATCCGCAGCCACCGCTGGGCCGACGAACAGGCAGAGAAGGAAGCCGAGCGCGCCGCGCTCGAAGCGAAGGGCGCCGCCTGATGGAAGCCGTGCTGGCCATCGCCATCGGCATCCTCACCGGCTCGGGCGTGTACCTGCTGCTGCGCCCGCGCACCTTCCAGGTGATCATGGGCCTCACGCTGATCTCCTACGCGGTCAACCTCTTCATCTTCAGCATGGGCCGCGTCAAGATCGACAGCGAGCCGGTGCTGATTCCCGGCATCGCCGCCACACTGGCCAACACGGCCGACCCGATGCCGCAGGCGCTGGTGCTCACAGCCATCGTGATCGGCTTCGCGATGACGGCGCTGTTCCTGGTCGTGCTGCTGGCCTCCCGCGGGCTCAGCGGCACCGACCACGTGGACGGCCAGGAGAAGAAGGAGGTCGCGGAATGACGCGGCTCATCGCCTTCCTCGACCGCCTGCTCGAGTTCGGCATGCCGCACCTGGTCGCGGTGCCGATCCTGCTGCCGCTCCTGACGGCCGCGCTGATGCTGCTGATGGGCGAGCAGCGCCGCCGCGCCAAATCCTTCCTGAGCGTGGTCTCCGGCCTGCTGGGCCTCATCGCCGCGCTCGCGCTGCTGCGCTGGGTCAATGCCGCCGGCACCGGCGGCGGGCCGGGCTCGGTCGGCGTCTACCTGCCCGGCAACTGGCGCGCGCCCTTCGGCATCGTGCTGGTGGCCGACCGGCTCTCGACCCTGATGGTCGCGCTCACCGGCGTCATCGCCTTCTGCGCCTCTATCTATTCCACCTCGCGCTGGGACCGCGCGGGGATGCACTTCCATCCGCTGCTGCAGCTGCAACTGATGGGCCTCAATGGCGCCTTCCTGACCGGCGACCTGTTCAACCTCTTCGTCTTCTTCGAGGTGATGCTGGCCGCCTCCTACGGTCTGCTGCTGCACGGCTCCGGCCGGTTGCGGGTGCAGGCCGGACTGCACTATGTGGCGATCAACCTCGCGGCCTCCTCGCTGTTCCTGGTCGGCGCGGCCTTGCTCTACGGCGTGACCGGCACCCTCAACATGGCCGACCTCGGCCTGCGCATCGCCCAGCTGCCGCAGGCCGATCGCGGCCTGGTGCATGCCGCCGCGGCCATCCTCGCCACCGCTTTCTTCGCCAAGGCCGGCGCCTGGCCGCTCAACTTCTGGCTGGTGCCGGCCTACAGCGCCGCGGTGTCGCCGGTGGGCGCGGTCTTCGCGCTCTTGACCAAGCTGGGCGTCTACACGGTGCTGCGGCTGTGGAGCCTGCTGTTCGCACCCGACGCCGGCAGCTCGGCCCTCTTCGGCCAGGGCGTGCTGGTCGCGATCGGGCTGGCCACGCTGTTCTGCGGCGCGCTCGGCATCGTCGGCACGCAGCGGCTGTCCAACCTGGCGGGCTTCAGCGTGCTGGTGTCGGCCGGCACGCTGCTGGCGGCCATTGGGCTCGGGCAGCCGGCCGTGTGGGCCGGCGCGCTCTACTACCTGTTGAGCTCCACGCTGGCGGTGAGCGCCTTCTTCCTGCTGATCGACATGATCGAGCGCTGGCGCAACGCCGGCCTGAGCATCGCGCCGCACGAGGCCGCCGGCGGTGCGCCCTTTCTCGCTGAAGACCTGCGCCACCTCGACGACGTCAACCTGGACGACGACGCCCAGGCGCTCTACGGCCGCGCCATTCCGGCCGGCATTGCCTTCCTCGGCCTCAGCTTCCTGGGCTGCACGCTGCTGCTGGCGGGCCTGCCGCCGCTGTCGGGCTTCGTCGGCAAGTTCGCGATGCTCTCGGGCCTGCTCGGCGGCGCGCGCGGACTCACGCCGGCCCACTGGGCCTTCACGGCGCTGCTGCTCGTCTCCGGCTTTCTCACGCTGATCGCGCTGAGCCGCACCGGCATCCGCCACTTCTGGACCCAGCCGCACCAGACGCTGCCCGCGCTGCGCGCGCTCGAGGTGCTGCCGGTGGCGGCGCTGCTGGCCGCCTGCCTGGCCCTCACGCTGATGGCCGAGCCCGTGATGCAGCATGCCAGCGCCACCGCCCAGGGGCTGCGCTCCCCCAGCGCCTACCGCGAGGCCGTGTTCGGCGCGCGCCAGCGGCCCGGCCCCACCACCGCCCCTGCGGGAGACAAGGCACCATGATCAAACGCTGGCTGCCCTCGCCGCCGCTGTCGCTGGCGCTGTTCGCCGTGTGGCTGCTCTTGAACCAGTCGCTGGATCCGGCCACGCTGCTCCTCGCGGCCTTGCTCTCGATCGCGGTCCCGCTGCTGACGCAAAGCCTGCGGCCGGCCCAGGCGAAGATCCGCAAGCCGATGCTGGTCCTCAGGCTGTTCGGGCTGGTGGCCTACGACCTGGTCGCTTCGGCGCTCACCGTGGCGCGCCTCCTCCTCATCCGGCGCAGCCGCGACCTGGCGCCCCGCTTCGTGCGCGTGCCGCTCGCCATCCGCGACCCCAACGCGCTCGCCGCGCTGGCGATGATCCTCTGCCTGACCCCCGGCACCGCCTGGGGCGAGATCGCGCTGGACCGCTCGACCCTGCTGATCCACGTCTTCCACGAGGACGACGAGGCAGCCTTCATCGACATGATCAAGACCCGCTACGAGCGCGCACTGATGGAGATCTTCGAATCATGACGCCGGTACTTCTCTGGGCCCTCAAGCTGGCGCTGCTGCTGCTCGCCGTGGCCATGCTCTGCGCGCTGGCGCGCCTGCTCGTCGGTCCCACCGCACAGGACCGCGTGATGGCGCTGGACTGCCTCTACATCAACGGCATGCTGATGATGCTGGTGCTGGGCATCGTCTACGCGAGCAGCGTGTACTTCGAGGCCGCGATGCTGATCGCGCTGTTCGGCTTTGTCGGCTCCACGGCGCTCGCCAAGTTCCTGCTGCGCGGCGAGGTGATCGAATGACCGACTTCATCGCCGGCCCGCTGCCGCTGTGGGCCGAGATCCTGACCGCGGTCCTCGCCCTCGCCGGCGCCGCCTTCGCCGCCATCGGTTCCTTCGGGCTGGTGCGGCTGCCCACCTTCTTCCAGCGCATCCATGCGCCCACGCTGGGCTCCACGCTGGGCGCCTGGTGCATCACGCTGGCCACGACTGTCTATTTTTCGGTCCAGGGCGCGCACCTCTTCCTGCATGCGGCGCTGATCGCGTTCTTCGTCGCCCTCAGCGCGCCGGTGACGACCATCTTCCTGATGCGCGCCGCGCTGTTCCGGGAGCGCCAGAAAGGCGATAACGTGCCGCCCGAGCGCGCGTGAGCCACCGCCCGACCCCACGCGCCTCGAGCCTGCACGGCTACCAGGTCACGCGCAGGCCGATCGTCCCCTGCACCAATGACTTCACCCGGGCGTCGCCGCCCGCGCTGAAGGTGCGGCCGATCTCGCCGTACACCGTGGTCGCCGGCGTGAGCGCCAGCGAGAGTCCACCTGCCACTTCGGTCGCGGTGTAGCCGCTGCCGCTGGTCACGCGGTTGGCTGCGGCAGGGGCAACGAAATCCACCACATCGGCGCCCGAGCTGGCGCGGTAGACATTGAACCGCGCGTAGGGTTGCAGCCGGCCCGCGCCGGTGGGCATGTCGCCCTTGATCCGCACCCCCAGGCGACCGATCCAGCCGCCATCGGCATGCTGCTGGACCAGTGCGCCGTTGATCGACACGTCGTCCACGCGTGTTCTTTGGCGGATCAGCTGGACCTGTGGCTCGATGCTCCAGCTTTCGCTCAGCGCGAAGGACTTGCCGGCCTCGACCGAGGCCGATACGCTGCGCGCCTTTCCCGACACCGGCAGGCTGCCATCCGGTCGCGCGTTGTAGCGGTGGTGGCCGGCTTGCAGCACCGCCTCGGCGTACCAGCCGCTGGCCGCGTCGTGCCAGTTCGCATAGCCGGCGAGATAGCGCGACTGCAGATCGGTGGTGCCGACCCTGCCGAAGGTGCCATTCGCGTTGCCGCTCACGTCGGCGCTTCCGTCCAGGCTCCCGACGTAGACGCCGACGCGCCAATTGCCGCCGGCCAGGAGGTCGGCGCCCACCTGCACGCCGCCGACGTGGCCCCGGCTTTGCGGGGCAGCGCCCCCGGCCTGGCGCACGTCGAGGTCGGTGTAGATCGCGCGCGCCCAGGCGCTGCGGTCCGGACCGGCGTCGCCGGCGCGGCCGTGCATGTTGCCGAGCATCGCGAGATCGGCTTGCCGAAGCTGGGCAGGGAGCGCGGCGAAGAGCGGCACTTCGGTCCGATAGACCGGCCGGGCAGGGGGCGGCGCGGTTGCGGGCGCTGAGGCCTGGGCGGTCGTCTCGGCTTCCGGAGGCTTGGACTCGGTGTCCCCGGTGGTGGTCGAAACGATTGCGGGCTCGGCTTCGGCCGCAGGCGCCGCTGCGGGCGCCGCTGCGGGTGCAGGCGAAGGCGAAGGCGCAGGTGCAGGTGCAGGTGCAGGTGCAGGCGCAGGCGCAGGTGCAGGCGCAGGCGCAGGCGCAGGTGCAGGTGCAGGTGCTGGTGCTGGTGCTGGTGCTGGTGCTGGTGCTGGTGCTGGTGCTGGTGCGGGAGCCGGTACCGGTGCCGCTGCAGGTGCTGGTGCTGGTGCGGGAGCCGGTGCAGGTGCGGGTGCTGGTGCGGGAGCCGGTGCCGGTGCCGGTGTCGGTGCTGGTGCGGGAGCCGGTGCCGGTGCCGGTGCCGGTGCCGGTGCCGGTGCAGGTGCGGGTGCCGGTGTCGGTGCTGGTGCGGGAGCCGGTGCCGGTGCCGGTGCCGGTGCCGGTGCCGGTGCCGGTGCCGGGCCATGATCCGGCCTCGTACACGTAGCATTGCCGACGTCCTTGTCGTTCCCGCAGTTCGCCGCCGACGCCACCCCCGCAAGCGCGAGAAGCGCCAAGGCCATGCACGCCTGCAGTCCCTTGGCCCGCAGAAACCTGGGCATCTCGAGCTGCGAACGGGACTGGGAGCTGCCGCTCGCCGATGTCTTGCTGACGCCGGTTGCCAACTCCGAAGCCACGGCCCAGCAGCCCTTCGCCGAATTCCAGACGATCCTGAAGACGCAGTTCATTTTGTTACCTTCCGAGTTACAAGCGAGCCCGCCGAAGCGGAAATTGAATACTTTCGACTTTAGGTCTTAGGTATTCATCGCCTAAGGAAGGAAATCACACAACTGGTTACGAATGTGTACTTTAGTGGTCTGAACGCTATGGTTCAGATAGCACACACGTCTGGTCCTGCAGGTATTGCGGGAGATCTTTCACGCACACGCGCCAAGTCGACGAGGCGCACGCCCTCGGGTAGCCGGGCCGGTCCTCAAAGGCCAGCGAACCACTTGAAGCCGGCGACCAGGACCACGCCGAGCAGCGCGAAGATGGCCAGGCGTGCCCAGCTGACCGCCTCGTGTTCTGAATCCTCGACGGACTCGGGCCGGCTGATGGAGTCGAAGCTGGTGTCGGGTTTGTCCCGCCCCCAGTCGTGGAAATTGTCACGATCCGTGTTCATGTAATACATTTTAGCTACATGTAAACAAATACTGCAACGGCGGCGTTTACTTTTGCAGTAGGGCCGAAAGCGTCACACGGCTATACAAGATTTCGCTTCCGGCTTACCGCTGCTTCACAGAGGCGGCGCACGATGTAGTCACTCGTTCCACCCTGAGGAGCTCACATGAAAAAGACCGCTTTCGCCCTTGGTGCCGCCGCGCTGCTCTCCCTCGGCGCCCTCGCCACCACACCGGCCCAGGCGTATGACGGCCGCTACGACAACCGGGTGATCGTCGTTCCGGCGCCGCCCCCACCGCCGCGCGCCTACTACGCTCCACAGCCGCGCTACTACGGCCACGACGATCGCCGCTACTACGGCCACGACGATCGCCGTTACTACCACCGCGAACGCGGCTGGGGCGACCGCGACCGCGATGGCGTGCCGAACCGCTACGACCGCGATCGCGACGGTGACGGCGTGCCCAACTACTACGACCGCCGTCCGAACAATCCCTACCGCTACTGAGCGCGGACCCGCCGGCCTGCGCAGGCGGGCCTAGCCGTGCAACACCAGGGGTAGCCCGAGGGGGGCAGCGGCCGCGGCGTGCGCCGCGGCTACGAATCTCCCTAGGGCATGTGGACGGCGTCCAGCATCTTTGCTATGGTTTGTGTACACCATCCACAAACCAATTCGCCGAGCGCTCGCCGGCGGACGTCAAAGAGAACATGAACCAGCAACACATCGAAGGGCGGCGACGCTGGCTGGCGCTGATGGTCCTGTGCCTCGGCGTGCTGATGATCGTGCTCGACACCACGATCGTGAACGTCGCCCTGCCCTCGATCCGCACCGACCTCGGCTTCAGCGAGACCTCGCTGGTCTGGGTGGTCAATGCCTACATGCTCACCTTCGGCGGCTTCCTGCTGCTGGGCGGCCGGCTGGGCGACTTGTTCGGGCACCGCCGGCTGTTCCTCGCCGGCATCACGCTGTTCACCTTGGCTTCGCTGGCCTGCGGCCTGTCGAACTCGCAGGCGCTGCTGATCGCGGCGCGCGCGGTGCAGGGCCTGGGCGGCGCGGTGGTCTCGGCGGTGTCGCTGTCGCTGATCATGAATCTGTTCACCGAGCCGGCCGAGCGCGCCAAGGCGATGGGCGTCTATGGCTTCGTCTGCGCCGGCGGCGGCAGCATCGGCGTGCTGCTCGGCGGCCTGCTGACGCATGCGCTGAGCTGGCACTGGATCTTCCTGGTCAACCTGCCGATCGGCGTGGCGGTCTATGCGCTGTGCCTGGCGCTGCTGCCGCACCTGCCCGGCCATGCCGCCGGCGAGCGCCTGGACGCTGGAGGTGCGCTCACGGTCACGCTGTCGCTGATGCTGGCGGTCTACGCCATCGTCAACGGCAACGAAGCCGGCTGGACCTCCCCACGGACGCTGGGCCTGCTCGGCATCGCGGCGCTGCTGCTGGCCGTCTTCATCGCCATCGAGGCCCGCGTGCGTCATCCGCTGATGCCGCTGCGCCTGTTCGGCCTGCGCAACGTTGCCGTCGCCAACGTGATGGGCGTGCTGTGGGCCGCCGCGATGTTCGCCTGGTTCTTCATCTCCGCGCTCTACCTGCAGCTGGTGCTGGGCTACACCCCGATGCAGGTGGGGCTGGCCTTCCTGCCGGCCAACCTGATCATGGCCGCCTTCTCGCTGGGGCTGTCGGCCAAGCTGGTGATGCGCTTCGGCAACCGCGGGCCGCTGGCCTTCGGGCTGCTGCTGGCGGCGGCGGGGCTGCTGCTCTTTGCCGGCGCGCCGGTAGAAGGCAGCTTCCTGCTGCACGTGATGCCCGGCATGACCCTGCTCGGCCTGGGCGCCGGCATCGCGCTCAACCCGATGCTGCTGGTCGCGATGAGCGACGTGGCGCCCAGCGAATCGGGCCTGGCCTCGGGCATCGTCAACACCGCCTTCATGATGGGCGGGGCGCTGGGCCTCGCGGTGCTCGCGAGCCTGGCCTCGGCGCGCACCGAGGGCATGCAGGCCGCCGGCGCCGGGCCGCTGGTCGCGCTGGTGGGCGGCTATCAGCTGGCCTTCGTCGTCGGTGCCATCTTCGCGGGCGCGGCGGCCTTGCTGGGTGCGCTGCTGCTGCGCGCCGGTTCGCAGGTGCCGGTGGATAGCGGCGATCGGCCGGCCGAGGCGAGCCGCGCGGGCTGAGCCGTCCACTCATGATGTAACCGCCGCGACGAGGGAACTTCGCCTACAGAAATCGGCGGCTGCGCCGCCCACCATGAGTGGGCCATGAAACATCCTCCGATCAAGCTCACCATCGACGAGGCGGCGCCTGGAGCCTTCATCTGGACGCTGCTGCAGACCGACGACAGCGGCGCGCCGCAGAAGGTACTGAAGGCCGCCGAGTACGAAGCCGACACCTACGAGGCCGCACTCGCGGCCGGAACGCGCGCCATGGATGCGGAGCTGCGCAAGAGCGCAGCGGCCGAACAGCGCAGCAGCAAACGCACCGCAGCCGCCAGCACCTAAGCCAGGTGTGTCTTCAGGGGTACGGCGGGGTCCGCAGCCACCGCCGGGTCGGGGCTGCGGCCCGCTTCCAGCAGCTTGCGGCTCATCATGTGGTCGACCGGCGCGTTGACCGATTCGACGCAGCGCAGCACGCCGTCGACATAGTGCAGCAGCGAGAAGGCTGCTGCATTCGCGCCGGGGCGGCGCACCATGCTCGCGCCGGGCGTGCCCTCGGCCGGCACCAGTCCCGCCATCTGCAGGCGCAGGCTGCCCTGGTCTGACCAGAACCAAGGCACCGCATCGTGCGGCCGCGCCGTGCCGGTCAGTGTCGCCACCGCGGTGCGCGCCTGGTCGTTGGCGTTTTGCACCGATTCCAGCCGCAGCGCCTGGCCGGCGCGCCGGTCCGGGAAGCGGGTGCAATCGCCCACCGCCAGCACGGCCTCGTCGCTGGTCTGCATGTAGGCATCGACCACGATGCCGTCGGCGCACTCGAGGCCGGCGGCCTGCGCGAGCGCGGTCTCGGGCACCGCGCCGATGCCGACCATCAGCAGATCGACGGGCAGCGCCTCGCCGTCGACCTCGATCGCCGCGAGGCGCTGGCCCTCGGTCTGCCAGGCGCCGGTCTTGGCACCGACGCGGATGTCCATGCCCCCGGCGCGATGGGTGGCCAGCACATGTTCGGACAACGCCGGCGACACGGCCCGGCTCAGCAGCCGCGGCGCGCTTTCCAGGACGGTGACGCGCTTGCCCAACCCAAGCGCCGTGGCCGCCACCTCCAGCCCGATGAAGCCGCCGCCCAGCACCGTGACCTGCTGCGCCGCGGAAAGCATGGAGCGCAGTTGCGCCGCCTCGTCGGCCGCGCGCAGCAGTGCGACGTTCGACAGCCCCACCAGCGCAGGCAGCCGGCGCGCACGCGTGCCGGTGGCCAGCACCAGCCGCTCCCAGCCCAGCACGGCGCCGGAGCGCAAGGTGACGGTGCGCGCGGCACGGTCGATCGCCAGCGCCGGATCGCCCAGGTGCAGCGTGATACCGGCTTCGGCATACCAGGTCTCGGCGCGATGCAATTGCGGCGCCTCCTCGGGGCTCTTGAGAAAAGTCTTGGAGAGCGGCGGGCGGTGGTAGGGGATGCTGTCCTCCTCGCACACCAGGTGGACGCGGGCGCCCTGCCCCGCCTCGGCCAGGCCGGCGCACAGCTGCGCGGCGGCGTGGCCCCCACCGATGATCACGATGTCTTGGCTTGAACTCATGGATGGATTGTCCTTCAGCGTGTCGCCCTCCTTGTCCCCTTCGGCGCCTACGTGTTTTCCCCTGCACGGCGGCGGCGAGCTGCAGAGGGTCCGCCCGTAGGATGCGCCCCATGACCCGCCGCATCGATGCCTACAGCCTGCGCCTCTTCGTCTCGACCGCGCGGGCCGGCTCCATCGTGCGCGGAGCCGAGCTCGAGCACATCGCGCCCTCGGCCCTGAGCCGGCGCATCGCCGACCTGGAGCACGCCTTCGGCACCGCCCTCTTCGTGCGCTCGCCGCGCGGCATCGCCCTGACCGATGCCGGCCGCCTGGTGCTGGCGCGCGGCGAGCGCATCGACGAGGACCTGCAGTCGCTGGTGCGCGAGGTGCAGCTCGAAGGCGGCGAGATGCGCGGCACGGTCCGGCTCTACGCCAACATGTCGGCCGTGATCGGCTTCCTGCCCGAGCGCCTGCGCGCCTTCATGGCAGCGCATCCGCGGGTGGAAGTTTCGCTGCACGAGGAAGACACGCGCGACGTGATCCGCGCCTGCCTCGACGACCGCGCCGACGTGGGCGTGGGCGTCGAGACGCCGGTGCCCGCCGGCCTGGACGCCTGGCGCTTCGCGCTCGATCCGCTCCAGGTGGTGCTGCCCCTCGGCCACGCGCTCGCGCGACGCAAGACGCTGGCCTTCGCCGAGCTGCTGGCGCATCCGCTGATCGGCATCCATCGCGGCGGCGCCCTCGATCGCGGGCTGCACGAACGGGCACAGGCGCTGCAGCAAAGCTTCACCCCGGCCGTGTGGGTCAGCAGCTTCGACGCGGTGTGCCGCATGGTCGAAGCGGGCCTGGGCATCGCGGTGGTCCCGCAGAGCGCCGCGGCGGCCTACGCAGGAAGCCCGCGCTTCGTGCGCCGGCCGCTGGCAGAGGCCTGGGCGCAGCGCGAACTGCATCTCTACGCGCTGCGCAAGACGCCGCGGCCGCGGCCGGTGGCCGCGCTGATCGACGCGCTGCGCGCCTGAGGGCCCAGCTCTCGCATTTCGCGAGACCCCGTCTGCCGTCTTGGCGCTTCCCGCCGCACCGCCTGGCCGCGAAGATGCCGCATGCCAGCCGTTCAGCCAGCCGCCGCCGAAAACCCTTCCGCGCTTCGCTTCGCGCCCCGCATCCTGTTCCTCGGCGTGGCGCCCCAGGTGGCCGAACGCTGCCTGGCGGGCGACACGCCGGCGCTCGCCGAGGCCCTGCCCCTGCGCGACGACGTCTCCACCGACGAGATCACGCCGCTGCCCATCCTCACGCACTACGACGACAAGCTCGGGCGCTATCCCTACACCGGCTTCAAGGCCGGCGACAGGCTGCCGATCGGCACGAATGCGATCCGCACGAGCGGCATCGAGGTCGTGGTCGCCGGCAAGCGCTATGGCAAGGGGTCGTCCCGCGAGCACAGCCCGGCGGCGGAGAAGTTGGCCGGAGTGCGGCTCGTCATCGCCGAGAGCTTCGAGCGCATCTACCGCCAGAACGCCGACAACATCGGCCTCTTCACCTCCACCGACTTCGGGCTGATCCGGCGCATCCGCGCCGGCGAGTCGATCCCGCTCGCCGAATTGCTCGCCGGCCGCGATGCGCTGGCGGCGGCCATCCTGGAGAGCGGTGGCCTGCTTCGCTTCGGCCAGCGCTTCATGCGCGATGTGCGAAGCGCGCCGGAGGCCGGCGCCGGAGGGCCACGCACCCTGTTCGAGAAAATCGTCGCGCGGCATGCCCTCGCCACCGAACTCATCGCAGCGCATCCGGCCCGCGGCGAAGGCGCCTTCGTGCGTGCCGACTGGCGCTTCATCCACGAGTACTACACCGGCATGGCGGCCCACATGCTGCACGCCAGCTTCGGCCGGGCGCTGCAGCTCCACGAGCCGGCGTCGATCGTCGTCTTCGAAGACCACACTTCCTACGTCGAGGAAAGCCCCGCCCACGTGCGCGGGGGCCTGGTGCCCAACGTGCATCGCATGGTGGAGGCGCAGCGCGACCTCGCCGCCGAGCACGGCCTGCGCTCGCATCGCACGCTGACCGAGGATGAAGCCCGCGCCGACGACGGCAGCAACGCCGCCGGCATCTCGCACGCGATGATGGCCGAGCACTACGCGCTGCCGGGCCAGCTGGTGGTGGGCACCGACTCGCACACGCCGCACAGCGGCGCGCTGGGCTGCGTGGCCTTCGGCGTCGGCACCACCGACATGGCCAACGCCTTCATGACCGGCGCGGTGCGCCTCACCGTGCCGGAGTCGGTCCGGATCGTGCTCGAGGGCGCGCTGCGCCCCGGCGTCACCGCCAAGGACATCGTGCTGCACCTGCTGGCCGAGCCGCGCCTGCGCGCCGGCAGCGGCCTGGGCAAGGTCTTCGAGTTCTGCGGCGAGGCCGTCGCGCAGCTGTCGACCGACGAGCGCGCCACGCTCACCAACATGACGGCCGAGATGGGCGGCTTCACCGGCATCGTCGCACCCGATGCGGAAACGGTTCGCTTCCTGCGCGAGCGGCGTGGCATCGCGTTCGCACTCGAGGACTGGATGCAGAGCGACGCCGGCGCGCACTACGCCGAGACCCTGCGCATCGACTGCGGCGCCGTGCCGCCGATGGTCGCCCGCCCCGGCGACCCCGGCAACGGCATGCCGCTGGCCGAGGTGAAGGAACCGGTGCGCATCGACATCGCCTACGGCGGCTCCTGCACGGCCGGCAAGCGCGAGGACTTCGACCACTACCACACGGTGCTGCGCTGGGCCGCGGACCGCGGCCTGCGGGTTCCGGCGCACGTGTCGCTCTACCTCCAGTTCGGGACCACGGCGGTGCGCGACCACTGCGTGGCGCGCGGCTACCTCGACGCCTTCGAGCGGGTCGGCGCGCGCATCCTGCAGCCCTCCTGCGGTGCCTGCGGCAACTGCGGGCCCGGCACCTCGGAGCACGCCGAGCAGGTCACGGTGAGCGCGATCAACCGCAACTTTCCCGGCCGCGGCGGGCCGGGCCAGGTCTGGCTCGCGAGCCCGCCCACAGTCGCCGCCAGTGCCATCGCCGGCGAGTTGCTGTCTTTCGAGGCACTGCAGCGGCGCTACGCATGAACCCCACATCCAAGGATAAAAACCCATGAAGAATTCTCCCTTCCACCGATGCCTCGCGGCCTTGCTGGCCGGCGCGGGCCTGGCGCTCGCGCCATGCGTGGCCGGTGCCCAGCCCGCCGCCGGCGACAAGCCGATCCGCATGGTCGTTCCGCTCGCCGCCGGCTCCACCGTCGATGCGGTGGCGCGGGCCATCGGACCGTCCTTCGGCAAGGCCACCGGCCATCCGGTCGTGGTCGAGAACGTCGTCGGTGCCGGCGGCATCCCCGGCACCACGCAGATCGTGAAGTCGCCGAAGGACGGGCTCACCGTGGGCATGATCTCATCCAATCACGTGGTCAATCCGGGCATTTACAAGACCGTGCCGTACGACTCGCTCAAGGACATCACGCCCATCGCGGTGATCGCCACCGTGCCGCTGGTGCTCGTGGCGCATCCCTCGGTGCCCGCGAAGAACGTCAAGGAGCTGATCGCGCTCGCCAAGGCCAAGCCCGGCACGCTCAACTACGGCTCGGCCGGCAATGGCAGCACGCTGCACCTGGCGGGCGAGCTGCTGGTGAGCGAGGCCGGCATCGAGATGAAGCACGTGCCCTACCGCGGCACCGGCCCGCTGATCACCGACCTGATCGGCGGCCAGGTGCAGCTGGGCTTCGTGTCGGTGTCGCAGGTCGCGTCGCAAGTCAAGGCCGGCGCCTTGCGCGCGCTGGCGGTGTCGACGCCCACGCGCTCCGCCGCTTTGCCGGACGTTCCGACGCTGGCGGAGGCCGGCGTGCCCCGATACAGCTTCGATGCCTGGATCGCCCTCATCGGCCCCGCCGGGCTGCCGAAAAACCTCGTCGAAGCCTACAACGGCGCCATGAAGACGGCGCTGGCCTCGCCCGAGGCGCAGAACGCCATCTCCGGGCAGGGCTTGATGGTGCTGGACACCGGGCCGGATGCCGCACCGGCCTTCTTCCAGTCCGAGCTCGCGAAGCACCAGAAGCTGGTCAAGCAATCGGGCGCGACCCTCGATTGAGATGCCGGGCGCGCAGGTAGAGTGGCGCATGGTCGTCCTCTACCACTGCGTCAGTGCCCGTTCCTTTCGCCCACTCTGGATGCTCGAGGAGCTGGGTGCGCCCTATGAGCTGCGCATGCTGCCCTTCCCGCCCCGCCTGCACCAGCGCAGCTACCTCGAGGTCAATCCACTGGGCACCATCCCATTCCTGATCGACGGCGACACGCGCATGACCGAGTCGGCGGCGATCTGTCAGTACCTGGCCGAGCGCTTCGATCCGCAAAACATCAAGGGCCTGGCCGTGCGCCCGAACGAGCCCGGCTTCGGCGCCTGGCTCAACGGCCTGCACCAGGGCGAAGCCACGCTGACCTTTCCGCAGACCATCGTGCTGCGCTATGGCCACTTCGAGCCCGACGAGCGCAAGCTGCCGCAGGCGGCCGAGGACTACACGAAGTGGTTCCTGTCGCGGCTGCGCTGGATCGACGCCGTGCTGCAAGACAACGAGTTCCTCTGCGCGGGCCGCTTCACCGCCGCCGACATCTCGGTCGCCTATGCGCTGATGCTTGCCGGGCAGCTGGGGCTGCAGGCGCAGATGCCGGCTGCCGTCAACGCTTACTGGGCTCGGCTGCAGCAGCGCGAAGGCTTCGGCCGCGCACTCGCCGCCCAGCACGAGGCGGCGCTGGCCCAGGGCATCTCGCCCCAGGCCGCCGCCATTGACTGATGCGGCCCGGCAGCTCATAACCCCACGATGGATCTCCACCATCCGCTGTTCCAGGCCTTCGCGCTGCCGCTCGTCGTCGCCTTCATGGTGACCGGCATGCTGCGCGGCGCGCTGGGCCCGGTGCAGGGCCGGCGCTGGGCGGCAGCGGGCGGCGCGCTGGCCATCGTCGGCACCGCCGCGTGGATCCTGGGCTGGCGCCTGCCGCCCGGCTCGCTCACCGAGAGGCTGCCGTGGATCTATGCCATCGTGGCGCTGGCCGGCCTGGGCCTGGAGGCCGTGCATGCCGGGCGCCGAACCGAGTGGCTGACGGCCAGCATCCTGTGGGCGCTCGCGTTGGCGAGCCTGGCCGCGCAAGCGCTGCCGCTCATGATCGGCCTCTGGGTGCTGGGCACGGCCGTGATCCGCGCCGTGCTGCGGGAGCACGCGGCCCGCGCCAACGCGGCCGCGATCCTCGTCGTGGCCAGCCTGGGCCTGGCTGCCATCGCGATGACATCCGGCTCGGCGCTGCTCTTCGAATTGAGCCTGGCGCTGGCCGCCGCGGTGGCGGGGTGTGCGCTGTGGCTCTGGCCTTTCGTGCGCATCGCCTTCGGCGCGGCCGGTGCCCTCGTTTCGACGCTGGCCTGGCTGGCACTGACGCTCGCTACGGCGCTGCTGACGGAAGCTCGACCCCTGACGCTGCTGCTGCTTGCCGGCGCCTTCACCGCGGGCCCGCTCGTGCACTGGGGACGCCGCCGCCTGCAACGCGCCGCGCCGCCCCCGAGCGCAAGCGCCCGCACCTGGGTCGAGCCGCTGATCGTGGCCGCGGTCGCCACCGCCTGGGTGGCGGCTGCATTGGCCTTCGCGCAGTGGGGCGGCACCGGCGCGCCGGGTGCTGCGACGGACGACCCCTACTACAAGCCAAGGTGGTGAATGCCCGCGACCTGCGCCCCCTCATGACCCCGACCCCACGCGCGCGGCCCGGCGTGGAAGCGCTGTGGCCCCTTTGCCTCGCCATCGTGCGCCACCGCCGGGGCATGGGCCCGCCACCGGCGCCCGATGCACTGCAGCCCTTCACCCGTCACCCGACGCATGGCCTCATGCTCGACGAGGACGCATGGGACGAAGAAGCCCTCGAGCTCTTCGCGCTGCTCAAGCCCGCGCTCGACCGCCCGCCCGAAGGCCCCGCCTGGGTGATCGGCCAGCTGGGCCAGAGCCTCGACGGCTGCATCGCCACGCGCGGCGGCGATTCCAACTTCGTGAACGGGCCGCAGGTGCTGCAGCACCTGCACCGGCTGCGCGCGCTGTGCGACGCCGTGATCGTGGGCGCCGGCACCGCCGCCATCGACAACCCACAGCTCACCACCCGCCAGGTGACGGGTGAGCATCCGGTGCGGGTGCTCATCGACCCCTCGCTGCGGCTGGCGCCGACGCTGCGGGTGCTGTCGGACCGGCAGGCCCCCACGCTGCTGGTCTGCGATGCGGCGCGCGAGGACGAGGCGGCGCGGCGCGTGGGCGCCGAGCAGGTGCTGGGCGTGCCTGGCCTGATGTCGAATACCGATGGCACGCCCGATCTGCGCGCGCTGCTGCCCGTCTTGCAGGAGCGCGGCCTGCGAGTGCTCTTTGTCGAAGGCGGTGGGATCACCGTCTCGCGCTTCATCGCGCAAGGGTGCATGGACCGGCTGCATCTCAGCGTCGCGCCGGTGCTGATTGGCAACGGGCGGCCGGGGCTGTCGCTGCCGGGCGGCGCGGCGATGCGCGATTGCCCGCGGCCCGTTTCACGCGTGTTCCGTATGGGGGCGGATGTGCTGTGGGATCTGGATTTGCGGGCGGCGAGTTCGCCCCCTTGAGAGCGCAATCGTGACCACCAACACCTGACGCGCAGGCCCGGCGCGCGTCGGCTATTGAATGGTCAAGCTGCCCTAGTGGCTTCAGCGCCTTTGGGGGGCGTACCTACGCTGGCAGCGCCAAGAGGTCCATGTGCCCCACGTGCAGGCGACTGCGCGGCGCTGACGCCCGCCGTTGCTTCTGCCACGCTCGAACGAGCGCGTGGGCGCCCGGACCCTGCTCCAGCGCCGCGCTGCCCATGCCGTCGATCATGGCCTGCAGCATGGTCGTGTCCTCGATGTGCCAGTCGCTACGCGACTGACTCACGCCGTAGCCCATGGCCGCCAGTCGAGCGGCCGCCATCGCCGGGGCTTCGCCGCCGAGCGCCGGCCCGAAACCCTTGTCGCGCCGCTGGTGCGCCGCGAACAGCCGGTGTACGGCTTCGTCCTCTTCGACCACCGGTTCCCAGCTCACCCGCCCATCGACGCTGAGCGCGAAGAACACCGCCGCCTTCGCCTTTTGCACTCGCTCGAACAGCGCATCGAGCCAGGATGCGGACACCAGGTCCAGCAGTGCCGCGGCGGTGACGAGCTGCGCGTCCGCGAAGGGCACAGCCTCCAGCGCGCTCCCAAGGTCAGCGCAGCGCCATCGAACATCTGCATTCCAATCCGGTCCCTCGATGCGAAGGGACTCGGACTCGGCCCGCAAGACCAGGCCTTGCGCGCGCGACCACGCCGCGAAGGCGCTGGGCAGCGCAGCCAGCAGCAGCGGATCATGGTCGATCAGCAGCCAGCGCTGCGCGCCGCCCAGCCTCGGCGCGAGCGCGCGCAGATTGGCGCCGGTGCCGCAAGCCAGGTCCAGGACGTCGAGCGGTTGCGCATTCCGGCGCATCCGGGCTGCCATGCCGCGCAAATCCAGCGTCGCGGCAGATTCAGCACGCGCCGCAAGATCGTGAGGCTCGCGCAGCGCAAGCCAATCGGCGCTGAATCCCGTCATGGCAAAGTCGCCGATCGCTCGAAGCCCGCGAGCGCAGATGCGAAGCGCGCGCTGCTTTGCGCCCAGCTCGGCAGGCGGCTCCGCGCGGCGCGCGCGCCGGCGCCCAGCAGCGCACGCCAGGCCGCATCGTCCATCAGGCGCTGCAGTGCGGCGCGCAATTCGACGACATCGCCGGGCGTCACCAGCATGCCCGCTGTATCCGGCACGGTGTCGGGGATGGCGCCTGCGCGCGTGCTGATCACCGGCAGCCCATGCGCCAGCGCCTCGGCCAGCGCCATGCCGTAGCCCTCGTGGAAGGAGGGCAGCACGAAGGCATCGGCCTTGGCATAGAGCGCGCGCAGGCCCGTCTCGTCCTGCTCGCCGTGCAGCAGCACGCGTTCGCGCAGGCCATGGGCATCGATGGCCTGCGCAAGCGCGGACGCGCACGCGCCATCCATCGTGAGGCTGCCGGCGCAATGCAGCACCCAGCGCCGGTCCTTCAATCCGGCGAGCGCCTCGACCAGCAAGGCATGGCCCTTGCGCGGCGTCACGGTGGCGACGCACAGCAGCGACAGGGCTTCGCCGCCCGAACCCGTGGCCAGCGGCGCCGGCTCGGTGCCCGGCTCGACCACGACGATGCGCGAAGGCTCGACCTCGAAGTCCGCGAGCGCGCGTGCCGTGGCATGGCTGGTGACGATCACGCCCCGTGCATGGGCGAGCGCGCGCCGCTCGCTGTCGGCGAGGTCCTGCTGCCGGGCCGCATCCAGCCCCGTTTCCAGCGCCAGCGGATGGTGGACCAGCGCAACCCAGCTCAGCCGCTGCGCATGCTGCCGCATGAGCTCGGGCAGCACGCCGAAGGCCAGCCCATCGACGACGGCGAGCGCCCCATCGGGCAGCCCTTCGACCACGCGCGCAGCGCGCGCCAGTGCGGCCGCATCCGGTGCCGGATAGCCTTCGCCCAGCGACAGCACCTCGACCACCCACTGCCGCGCACGCAGGCCCTCGATGATGTGCCGGTCATAGGTGTAGCCGCCGGTGCGCGTGTGCAGGTCGCCCGGCACCAGGAAGCTGCAGCGGCCTTCGCCCGTCAAAGCGCCGCCTCGTAGGCCGCCCAGGCCACATGCGATTCGTTGAGCCGCACGCGCATGGCCGCGAGCCCGCTGGCATGCGGGCCGAGCTCGCCGGCCGCGATGCGCGCGGCGACGCGGTCGAAGATCACGCGCGCCATGAACTCGGTGGTGGTGTTGCGGCCCTCGAAGGCCGGGTCCTCGTCGAGGTTGCGCAGGTTGAACTCGGCCAGCACGCTGCGCAGGACCTCCGTGGCGCGCGCGATGTCGACCACCATGCCGTCGGCATCGAGCTCGGCGCGGCGCAGCTCCAGGTCGACCACATAGGTCGCGCCATGCAGGCGCTGCGCCGGACCGAAGGCCGCGCCGCGGAAGCTGTGGGCAATCATGAAGTGGTCGCGGACATTGACGCTGTACATGGGCTTCCTTGCGAGTGAGTCGGTGAAGAGTTCAGGGGTAGTCGATGCGATGGCACAAGGTCTGGGGCGCGCCCGCGGCCAGGCGCGCCAGCACGGCCGGCAGCTCGTCGAAGGGCGCCGCGTCGGTCAGCAGCGCATCGAGCGCCGGATCGCGCAACAGTGCCAGCGCCAAGGCCAGCCGGCGGCCATGACTCCAGCGCGCGCGCTGCGACTGCGCGACATGCCCGACCTGCGAGCTCCTGAGCGTGAGCCGCCGTGAATGAAAGGCCTCGCCCAGCGGCAG
This sequence comes from Variovorax sp. Soil_C_12, assembly GCF_057657375.1. Lineage (NCBI taxonomy): Bacteria > Pseudomonadati > Pseudomonadota > Betaproteobacteria > Burkholderiales > Comamonadaceae > Variovorax > Variovorax sp. Soil_C_12. The sequence goes on from NZ_JBDGIO010000003.1 coordinate 511,234, forward strand.
CGCGACGGCCTGGCGGCCGTACCAGCTCATCTCAAGCACCGTGGCCTCGAAAGCGGCGAGCCGCAGCGCCGTGGCCAGGCCCTCGGCCTTGCCGCTGGCATGGATGACGAGGTCCGCATCGGGGCGCGCGGCCTGCGGGCTCGCCAAGCTCAGCCCCAGTTGCTCGGCCACCGCACGGCGCCCGGGATTCGTGTCGACGACCTCGACCTCGCAGCCCGGCATGCGTCCGGCCAGCCAGGCGGCCAGCAGCCCCACCACGCCCGCGCCCACCACCGCGATGCGATCGCCGATGTGCGGCGCCGCATCCCACAGCGCGTTGACGGCCGTCTCCATGTTCGCTGCGAGCACGGCGCGCGCCGGTGGCAGGCCCTCGGGCAGCGGATGCACCGCCTCGGCCGGCACGACGTAGTGGGTCTGGTGCGGATAGAGGCAGAAGACCGTGCGCCCCAGCAGTGCCGGCGGCCCCTGCTCGACCACGCCCACGCTCGCGTATCCATACTTGAGCGGCGCCGGGAAGTCACCCTCCTGGAACGGCGCCCGCATGCGCTCGTACTCGCTCTCGGGCACCTCGCCGCGAAACACCAGCAGCTCGGTGCCGCGGCTGATGCCGCTGTGCAGCGTGCGCACCCGTACCTCGCCCGGGCCGGGCACGGCCAGCGCGGACGGCCGCAGGCCGGCGCGCCCCGGCCCCTCGACCCAGCAGGCCCGGGGCTCGCCCGGGGCGACGCGAGATGGATTTGCTGGCATGCTCCTTGGGTCGTCGATTCGTGTTCGGCAACCGATCTTAAGACCATGCTCACGCGATCCTCCGATGTGCCCGCGGGCGGCGCCGAACGGCTGGCCGCGCTGCGGCGCGACGCCTGGCACGAGGCCCTGCCCTGCTTCGTTCTGCTGGCCGCACTGGCTGCCCTGGTGGGGCGCCTGGGCGCGTTCGGGCCGTGGTTCCAGCTCAAGGCGCTGGCCGTGTTCGCCGCGGCCTTCGCGCTGGTGCTCGCTGGCCTCGCCTCCCACGCACCGAACGCGCGTTTCGGCGCCGCCAATCGCGTGACGCTGGGGCGCCTGGCGCTGATCGCGCTGCTGGCCGCCCTGGTCGGCGAGGTGGTCGCCGATGCCGTCGCCTGGGGCTGCATCACGGTCGCCACCGGCGCAGCGCTGCTCGATGCGCTCGACGGCCCGCTCGCGCGCCGCGGCGGCCTCGCCAGCGATTTCGGCGCGCGCTTCGACATGGAGACCGACGCGCTGCTGGTGCTGGTGCTGTCGCTGCTGGCGCTTCATTTCGGCAAGGCCGGCGCATGGATCCTGGCCGCGGGCCTGATGCGCTATCTCTTCGTGCTGGCCGCGCGGCCCTGGCCGTGGCTGGCGCGCGCACTGCCGCCCAGCCAGCGCCGCAAGACGGTGTGCGTGGTGCAGATCGCCAGCCTGATCGTGTGCCTGTGCCCGGTCATCGCGCTGCCCTGGAGCCGTGCCCTCGCGGCCGCGAGTCTGGCCCTGCTGGCGGCGTCCTTCGCAATCGACATCGCGTGGCTGGTGCGCCATCGACAACTCTCCCTGGAAACCGCGACATGAAAGCTCCCGCCGTGCGCACGCTGTGCGCAAGCTTCCTGCTGGCCCTTGCCGCGGTCTCCGCGCGCGCCGAGCCGGCCCGCTACGAGCTCGACCCCGAGCATCTCACCGCGGCCTTCCTGGTCGACCACATCGGCTACGCCAAGGTGCTGGGCATGTTCCGCGCCGCGCGCGGCAGCTACAGCTTCGACGAAGCCACCGCCGCGCTCAGCCAGGTGCGCATCGAGATCGACACGCTGAGCGTATTCAGCAACTACGCCAAGCGCGACCAGCATCTGAAGAGCGCGGACTTCCTCAACAGCGCCGAATTCCCGCGCATGGTGTTCACTGCGGCCAACGCCAAGCTCACCGGCGAGCGCACCTTCGAGATCGCAGGCCAGCTCGAGTTGCTGGGCCGCTCGCAGCCGCTCACCCTCAACGCGACCTGGAACAAGAGCGGCACCTCGCCCATCGACAAGAACTACATCATGGGCGTCTCGGCGCGCGGCAGCTTCAAGCGCAGCACCTACGGGATGCGCTACGGCGTCGACAACGGCTGGGTCGGCGACGAGGTCGCGCTGATCATCGAGTTCGAAGCCAGGCGCAAGTGATGAGCGCACAGCGGTCCTCGATGCCGCCGGCGGGCTGGGGCCGCTGGCTCGCGCGCATCGCTTTGCCGCTGCTGCTGCTCAATGCGCTGCTGACGCTGGAGAACCACGGCCCCGGGCTGTGGCCGCGCCCGGCGCTGCGGCTGTCCTTCGAGCTGGTCGTGGCGCTGGTGGCGCTCTCGGCCTGGATGGGGTGGCGCGGTCAACCCGGAACGCGCGCGCTGCGCCTGCTGTCGGCCGCGAGCGCCTGCTGGATCGTCGCGCGCTACCTCGACGTCACGGTGTCGGCCGTGTTCGGCCGGCAGCTCAACCTCTACTGGGACAGCCGCCACGCGCTGGAGGTGCTGCGCATGGGCGAGTTCTCGGCCTGGCAGATCGGCCTGGGCGCGTTGGCCGTGCTGGCCGTGCCGCTGCTGCTGTACGGCCTGGCGCTGCAGTGCTGGCGCGCGATCGCGCAGGCCCTGGCCTGGCCGCGGCCGCGGCCCGCGATCGGGCTGGCCGGCCTGCTGCTCGGCGCCTGTTTTGCGGCGCACGGCATCGGCGGGCGCGACACGCGCTGGTTCTTCTCCATGCCGGTGGCGCCGATCCTCGCCCACCAGGCCGGCGTGCTGGCCGGCCAATTGCTGCCCGGACAGGCGAGCGTGCGACTCTCGCCCAGCCCGGACTTCGCGCACGGCAGTCTCGCCGGCCTGCGCGGCGCGGACGTGCTGCTGCTCTTCGCCGAGTCCTACGGCGCCACCACACTGGACAATCCGCAACAGGCCGCCGCGCTCGCGCCGCGGCGCGCGGCCTTCGCGCAGGCGCTCGCGGCCGGCGGCCTGCAGGTGGTGTCGGCGCGCGTGCGCTCGCCCACCTACGGCGGCGCGTCGTGGCTGGCCCATGCTGAATTGCTGAGCGGCGTGGACATGCAGGACCCCGGCGCCTACGAACTGCTGCTGGCCACACAGCGGCCGACGCTGGTGCGCCACTTCCAGGCCCATGGCTGGCGCACCGTGAACTGGATGCCCGGCCTGCAGCGGCCCTGGCCGGAAGGCAGCTTCTACGGCTACGACCGCTATGGCGACGCCGAACGCATCGGCTACCGCGGGCCGGCCTTCGGCTACTGGCGCATTCCCGACCAGGCCTCGATGGCGTTGCTGCACGCGCAGGAGCTGGCGGCCCCGCCCGGCCAGCGCGCGCCGCGCTTCATGGTCTTCGCGACGCTCGCGAGCCATGCGCCCTTTCGGCCGCTGCCGCCCTACGTCACCGACTGGGACAAGCTCGCGGGCAGCGAGGCCTACACGCCGGCCGAGCTGGCGCAATCGCTGGCCGCGCCGGTCTCGTGGCAGACACCCGTGCCGGCCTACCTCGAATCCCTGGCCTACACCTTCCAGTGGCTGGGGGACTACCTCGAGCACCGCGCGCCGCGGCAACTGCTCACCATCGTGATCGGCGACCACCAGCCGCTGGCCAGCGTGAGCGGCGCGGGCGCCTCGTGGGACGTGCCGATCCACATCATCAGTGCCGATGCCGCGCTGCTGCGGCGCTTCGAAGCAGCGGGCTTCAGGCCGGGCCTGCTGCCGCAGGAGGGGCCCGCGCAGACGCGCATGGAGGCGCTCACGCCGCTGCTGCTCGCCGTTTTCGATGGCAGCCCCACGCGCGTGCCGGGCACGGCGGAATAAGACGGGCCTGCCCGCTTCTTCCGAGCAATAGTTCATAGCCGTGCGGCGCGTGCTCTGGTACTTTTCACCCCATGCGTGCCCTACCTCTTCTCGCCAGCATCACCGTCCTCGCCACTGCCTGGTGGCTGGGTTCCTTCACCGGTCTGCTGATCGCGATCGGCGCCTGCTTCGCGCTCGCCGCCGCGGTCTTCGCCTTCTCCCGAGCCGGCAAGGAGGCCCGCGAGTCGAAGGAGATGCAGCGCGCCTTCGGCCGCAGCACCACCTTCCTCGCCGGCCTGCGCAAGCGTTGAAGGGGGCCCTCGGCCAGCGCGCTCAGCCGAAGGCCGACTTGGCCACCGCGACCTCGGTCTCGCGCGGCAGCGTCACGGCGTTCTTCACCGCCAGGATCTCCGCCATCACGCTCACCGCAATCTCGGGCGGCGTCTTGCTGCCGATGTAGATGCCGATGGGCCCCCGCAGGCGCGCGAGCGAAGCCTCGGTCTGGTCGAAGTGCTCGATCATGCGTTCGCGCCGGGCCTGCGCGTTGCGGCGCGAGCCGATCGCGCCGACGTAGAAGGCCTCGCTCTGCAGCGCCTCCAGCAGCGCCAGGTCGTCGAGCTTGGGGTCGTGCGTGAGCGCGACCACGCAGCTGCGGCGGTCGGGCTTGAAGGCGAGCACCGCGTCGTCGGGCATCTCGGTGCTGATGGCGACGCCGGGCGTCGACCAGGCCGTGCGGTACTCGGCGCGCGGGTCGCACAGGGTGACCGCGAAGCCGCTGAACTTGGCCATGGTCGACAGGTACTCGGCCAGCTGGCCGGCGCCGATCAGCAGCATGCGGTACTCGGGCCCGAAGGTGTTGACCAGCTCCTGGTCGTTGACCACGAGCTCGGCCGGCGCGCCCGCCTCGGCCAGCCGCACGGCGCCGTCGGCCAGCGAGACCGTGCGCTGCATCAGCCGCCCCTGTTCGAGCGCCTCGACGAGCGTGGCCAGCGAGGCGGCGTCGGGGTCGTATTCGAGCAGCAGCTCCAGCGTGCCGCCGCAGGGCAGGCCGAAGCGGTGCGCCTCGTCGGCGGTGATGCCGTACTTGACCAGTGCCGGCGGGCCGGAAGGCATCTCGCCCTGCGCGCCATGGGCGCGGCTGTAGCGGGCGATCAGGTCGTCTTCGATGCAACCGCCCGAGACCGAGCCGACCACCGCGCCGTCCTCCGCCAGCGCCATGATCGAGCCGACCGGCCGCGGCGAGGAGCCCCAGGTGCGCACCACCGTCGTGAGCAGCGCGCGGCGGCTTGCGAGCCGCCAGTCGCGCAGCGTGCGCAGGACCATCACGTCGAGGTTTTCCATTCCCGTCTTCCGTCTACCGTCTTCCGTTGCGCTATTCGCCCGGCTTCTCGCCGTTGCCGCCCTCGGGCGTGTCGTCCTTCTTGCCGAAGCCCATCTTGCGCATCAGGCCCGCCATCGTGCCGGTCTTCTCTGCCGGTTCCGCAGCCGACGCTTCCGCGCTCTCGGCCGCGGGCGGCGGGCCGTAGCGCGCCTGCATCTCGGCCTCGAAGCGCTTGAAGAAGTCGTCGGCCGTGGACTTGGCAGCGCCGTCGATCAGCCGCTGGCCCAGCTGCGCGATCTTGCCGCCCACCTGCGCCTGCACCGTGTAGTCGAGCTCGCAGGCCGGCGCCTGCGCATCGGCCACCGGCTTGAGCGAGACGCTGGAAGATCCCTTGGCGAAACCCGCCACGCCGCCCTGCCCCTCGAAGGAGAGCTTGTAGCTGTCGGGCGGCATGATGTCGGCCAGCCGCACCTTGCCGTTGAACTTGGCCGAGACCGGGCCGATCTTGACCGCCAGCGCCACCGTGTATTCGTTGTCGCCGGAGGGCTCGAACTTGTCGCAGCCGGGGATGCACTTCTTCAGCGTCTCGGGATCGTTGAGCGCCTCCCAGGCCTGCTGCTGCGTGATCGGGAGCTGGCGGTTGCCGAGCATTTCCATGGTGGTGTCCTTTTGGTTAGCGGCCGCAGCGCATCAGCGCCGCGAGGCTCGAGGCCAGTTGTTCCAGTGCGTTCAGATTGTGGACCGCGAGCATCGCGTCCGCATGGCGGTGCAGCACCGCCGCCCCGCGCGCAAGCGGGGCATAGCCTTCGTAGCGCAAGAGCGGGTTGAGCCACAGGACGCGCCGCGAATGGCGCTTGAGCCACTGCAGCTCGTGCTCCAGCACCTCGGGCTCGCCGGTGTCCAGGCCGTCGCTGATCACCAGCACCAGGGTGCGGCGGCCGGTAAGGCGGCGCGCATGGTTCCGGCGCAGCTCGGCCAGCGAGGCGCCCAGGCGCGTGCCGCCGGCGAAATCGGCGATGGCCTGGCCGGCGGCGCCCAGCATCGCGTCGGTGTCGGCGATGCGGAAGGCCGGCGTCAGGTCCGTCAACTGCGTGCCGAAGGCGAACACGTCGCGCCGCCCGGCACGCCGCGTTGCCGCATGCAGGAAGGCCAGCAGCAGGCGCGCATAGCGCTCCATCGAACCCGAGACGTCGATCAGCACCAGCAGCGGCAGCGGCTGCGTGCGCCGGGAGAGCCGCGGCAGGCGCAGCATCTCGCCGCCGGTGCGGCCGGCCTCGTGCCAGACGCCGGGCCAGTTCATGCGCGAATGCGCGCGCGCGTTGCCGGCCGCATGCAGGCGGCGCGCCGCCACGGTGGGCACCGGCAGCGCGACGTCGCGCGCCAGCCGCTCGACCAGCCGGTACTCGGCGGCGCCCAGCGCGTTGAAGTCGGCATGGTGCATGCGCTGGCGGTCGCTGGCGGTCATGGCCGCATCGAAGTCCACCTCGCGCTCGGTCTGCGCGGCCTGCACCGGATCGCGCGGCGCCGCCAGTGCCTCGCGCACCCGCGGCCGGCGCTTCGAGGGCTCGGCCTTGCCCTCGGCGCTGGGCAGCATCTGCGAGAGCAGCTTGTTGGCAAGCTCCGGGTCGCGGAACCAGGCATCGAAGAGCTCGCGGAAGACCCCGCGGTCCTGCTCGCGGCTGATCATCACCGCCTCCATCGCGGCCGCAAGGTCGGGCCGGCTGTCCACGCCCACCAGCATCGCGGCCTCGGCCGCGAGCGCGATGCGCGCGGAGTCGGTGCGCACGCCCGCGCGGCGCAAAGCGCGGCCGAAGCCGGCCATGTTGTCGGCCAGCTTGCCGCGGCGGGCGTCACCGAGCTGCTGCATGTCGCTACCCGTGAAGACCGACGGTCTTCATGTCCCCGCCTCCTCGGGCTTCAACAGATCCGAGGCCAGCTCCAGCGTCAGCGCCGCCACGTCATCGCGCTGCTTGAAGAGGATGCCCGCGGTGTCGACCACGACCTCGGGGTCGAGCGCGAGCGTGTCGAGCGCGATCAGCGCCCGGGCCCATTCCACGCTCTCGGCAATGCCGGGCGCGCGCTGGAAGGCGTTCGCGAAGGGCGCGCTGCGCAGCCGCGCGACGAAATCCGCCACCTGTTCGGACAGCCGCGCGCTGGCCCCCGGCGCCTGCGCGCGCACGATGGCGAGCTCGCGCTCGCGCTCCGGATAGTCCAGCCAGTGGTAGAGGCAACGACGCTTGACCGCGTCGTTGAGCTCGCGCGTGCGGTTGCTGGTGAGCAGCGTGACCGGCGGCACCAGCGCGCGCACCGTGCCCAGCTCGGGAATGCTGACCTGGTATTCGCCCAGGTATTCGAGCAGGAAAGCCTCGAAGGGCTCGTCGGCGCGGTCGACCTCGTCGATCAGCAGCACCGCGCCGGGTGCCGGCGCCTGCAGGGCCTGCAGGAGCGGCCGGCGGATCAGGTAGTGCGGCTGGTAGACCTCGGCCTCCACGTCGCGCGCGGCGCCGTGCGCCTCGGCCGCACGCATGTGCAGCAGCTGCGCCGCGTAGTTCCATTCGTAGAGCGCCTCGCGCTGCTCCAGGCCGTCGTAGCACTGCAGCCGCAGCAGCTCGCGCTGCAGGGCACTCGACAGCGCCTTGGCCAGTTCGGTCTTGCCCACGCCGGGCTCGCCCTCCAGCAGCAGCGGGCGCTGCAGCTTGAGCGCGAGAAAAACCGCCGTCGCCAGCCGCCGGTCGGCGTAGTAGCCGGCCTGCTCGAGGCCCGCGATGACAGAGTCGATGCTGGGAAAAATCATTCTTGAACGCAGAGGACGCAGAAGATCCGCAGAAGTCGCAGACGATACCCGCCGAAGCTTTTCAGTGTTTTTTCTGCGCCTTCTGCGAAAGCTCCGCGCCCTCTGCGTTCGGTTCCCGCATCCTCAGCCCAGCGCCTTGCGCACGGCCCGCTGCGTGAGCACGCTGATCAGGTTGGCGCGGTAGGCGGCCGTCGCATGCAGGTCGCTGTTGAGATCGCTCGCATCGATCTTCACGCCGGCCGCGGACTCGGGCGTGAAGCTCTTGGCCAGTGCGTCCTCGAGCCCCTGGTGGCGGAACACGCCGTTGCCCGCACCGGTGACGGCCACGCGCACGCCGCCGTCGCCCTGGGTCAGGAAGATGCCGACCAGCGGGAAGTTGGAGGCCTTCTGCCGCAGCTTCTCGTAGGCCGCGCGCTTCGGCACTGGGAAGCGGACCGCGGTGATCAGTTCGCCCTCTTCCAGCGCGGTGGCGAACAGCCCCTGGAAGAAGTCGTCGGCCGCGATCTCGCGCTTGCTGGTGATCACGGTCGCGCCCGAGCCCAGCACCGCGCTGGGGTAGCAGGCCGAGGGATCGTTGTTGGCCAGCGAGCCGCCGATGGTGCCCATGGCCCGCACCTGCCGGTCGCCGATGTGGTCGGCCAGCCAGGCCAGCGCCGGGAAGGCGGCCTTGATCTCGGCGTTGGCACCGACGTCGAGATGGCGCGTCATGGCGCCGATCACGAAGGCGTTGCCCTCTTTCTTGATGCCGGCGAGCTCCTTGATGCCGCCGAGGTCGACCAGTTGCTCGGGCGCCGCGAGGCGCAGCTTCATCGAGGCCAGCAGGGTCTGGCCGCCGGCCAGCAGCTTGCCGCCGGCCGCGGCCAGCTTGGCCGCATCCGCCACGCTGGCGGGACGTTCGAGGGTGAAGGCGTACATGTTGGTTTTCCTCCGTGGTCAGGGCGCCGGGCGCCCTTGGGTGCTGGCGGTCAAGGCGGCTTGTTGCGGTTCCTGCGTCGGGCTCACGCTGCCCTTCTGGATCGCTTCCCACACGCGGTGGGGCGAGGCCGGCATGTCGAAGTCCTTGACGCCCAGCGGCGCCAGCGCATCGAGCACTGCGTTGATCAGCGCCGGCGGCGAGCCGATGGCGCCGGCCTCGCCGCAGCCCTTGGTGCCCAGCGGGTTGTGGGTGCAGGGCGTGCAGGTGGTGTCCAGCTTGAACATCGGGAAGTCGTCGGCGCGCGGCATGGCGTAGTCCATGAAGCTGCCGGTGAGCAGCTGGCCGCTCTCCTTGTCGTAGACGCAGTTCTCCATCAGCGCCTGGCCCAGACCCTGCACGATGCCGCCGTGCACCTGGCCCTCGACGATCATCGGGTTGATGATGGTGCCGAAGTCGTCCACCGCGGTGAAGCGATCGATCTTCACCTCGCCCGTCTCCTTGTCCACCTCCACCTCGCAGATGTAGGTGCCGCCCGGGAAGGTGAAGTTGGTCGGGTCGTAGAAGGCGGTTTCGTCCAGCCCCGGCTCCAGCTTGTCGAGCGGGTAGTTGTGCGGCACGTAGGCCGTCAGCGCCACCTGGCCGAAGGGAATCTTCTTGTCGGTGCCCTTGACGGTGAACTCGCCGTTGGCGAATTCGACGTCGGCATCGCTCGCCTCCATCAGGTGGGCGGCGATCTTCTTGGCCTTGGTCTCGATCTTGTCGAGCGCCTTCATGATCGCCGCGCCGCCGACCGAGATCGAGCGCGAGCCGTAGGTGCCCATGCCGAAGGGCACGCGGCCGGTGTCGCCGTGCACCACGTCCACGTTCTCGACCGGAATGCCCAGGCGCGCCGCCACCACCTGCGCAAAGGTGGTTTCATGGCCCTGCCCATGGCTGTGCGAGCCGGTGAAGACGGTCACGCTGCCGGTCGGGTGTACGCGGATCTCGCCGCACTCGAACAGGCCCGCGCGTGCGCCCAGGGCACCCGCGATGTTGGAAGGCGCGATGCCGCAGGCCTCGATGTAGCTGGAGTAGCCGATGCCGCGCAGCTTGCCCTTGGCCTCGGTCGCCTTCTTGCGCTCCGCGAAGCTGGCCACCTCGGCCAGGTCCTTCGCCTTGTCCATGGAGGCGTGGAAGTCGCCCGTGTCGTACTGCAGCGCGACCGGCGTCTGGTAGGGGAACTGGGTGATGAAGTTGCGCTTGCGGATCTCGTCCTGGCCCAGGTTCATTTCCCAGGCGCAGCGCGAGACCAGGCGCTCCAGCAGGTAGGTCGCCTCCGGCCGGCCCGCGCCGCGGTAGGCATCGACCGGCGCGGTGTTGGTGAACCAGGCATCGACCTCGACGTAGATCTGCGGCGTGGTGTACTGGCCCGCCAGCAGCGTGGCGTAGAGAATGGTCGGCACCGCGGTCGAGAAGGTCGACAGGTAGGCGCCCAGGTTGGCGTCGGTGTGCACGCGCAGCGCGAGGAACTTGCCGTCCTTGTCCATCGCCATCTCGGCATGGCTCACGTGGTCGCGGCCGTGGGCGTCGGACAGGAAGGCCTCGGAGCGCTCGCCGGTCCACTTGATGCTGCGGTTGAGCTGCTTGGCGGCCCAGGTCAGCGCCACATCCTCGGCGTAGAGGAAGATCTTGGAGCCGAAGCCGCCGCCCACGTCGGGCGCGATCACGCGCACCTTGTGCTCGGGCAGGCCCAGCACGAAGGCCGTCATCAGCAGCCGCTCGACGTGCGGGTTCTGGTTGGCGACGTAGAGCGTGTACTCGTCGTTGGCGCGGTTGTAGCTGCCGATGGCGACGCGCGGCTCCATCGCGTTGGGTATCAGGCGGTTGTTGACCAGGTCCAGCTTGGTGACGTGCGCCGCCTTGGCAAAGACCGCATCGACCTGCGCCTTGTCGCCCAGCGCCCACTTGTAGCACTGGTTGTCGGGCGCCGCGTCATGAAGGGTGACGCCGCCGGCCTTCTTCGCCGCGTCTGCCACGCTCACCAGCGCGGGCAGCACGTCGTAGTCGACCTCGATCGCCTCGGCGGCGTTCTTGGCGTTCTCCACCGTATCGGCCACCACCATCGCCACGTGATCGCCGACGTAGCGCACCTTGCCGATGGCGAGGATCGGGTGCGGCGGCTCCTTCATCGGCGTGCCGTCGGGGTTGTTGATGAGCCAGCCGCAAGGCAGCCCGCCCATCTTGCCGTCGATGTCCTTCCCGGTGAAGATGCCCACCACGCCGGGCATCTTCGAGGCCGCCGCGGTGTCGATGGACTTGATCGCCGCATGCGCATGCGGCGAGCGCAGGAACACGGCATGGCTCTGGTTGGCCAGGTTCACGTCGTCGGTGTACTGCCCGGCACCGGTCAGGAAGCGGTAGTCTTCCTTGCGCTTGAGTGCCTCGCCGATGTGCGGCAGCTTCGCGAAGTCGGGTGCGCCCATGGTGGTGCTCCTTATGCCGTGGCCGCGGTGGCCGGCGCGGCCGCCATGGCCTCGCCGCCCATCTGCACGGCCTTGACGATGTTCTGGTAGCCCGTGCAGCGGCACAGGTTGCCGTCCAGCAGCTCGCGGATCTCGGTCTCGCTGGCCTTGGGGTGGTGCTTGCACAGGTCGATGGCGCTCATCACCATGCCCGGGGTGCAGAAGCCGCACTGCAGGCCGTGGCACTCCTTGAAGGCCGCCTGCATCGGATGCAGCGTGCCGTCGGGCTGCGCGATGCCCTCGATGGTGGTGATCTCGGCGCCGGCCACCTGGGCCACCAGCACGTTGCAGGACTTGACCGCGCGGCCGTCGACGTGGATCGTGCAGGCGCCGCACTGCGCGGTGTCGCAGCCCACGTGCGTGCCCGTCAGCTGGAGGTGCTCGCGAATCGCTTGCACGAGGAAGGTGTTGGGGGGCGCATCGACCGTGACCGCGCGGCCGTTGACCGTGAATGAAACCTGCATGTGGCTGTCTCCGTTTTGGTGATGGCTGAGCAACTGGAATGTTGGACGCGGGGCAGGGCCACAACCCTAGGCAAAACCCTAGGCGCTTGCGGGTTGTCCTTGAAATTCTCAAAATGAAACATCCTGCCGCGCGCGCAGGCCGTCGACATGCGTCGATGGCGACGCCCCTCCATCACGATGAGCACACCTTCAACGCCCCTGCCTGAGCGCTCCCTGACCATCGCCCAGGCGCGGCGCGAATGGATCGAGGGCGAGCCCGCGGGCACACGCGGCGCCCGCATCGAACCCTGGCTGCTGCGCTCCTGGCAGCGCTGCCTCGCGGCCGGCCACCGGCCGCAGCAGCGGGTGAGCTTCGACCCGGTCACGCGCCACGCGATCCACCGGGCGGCCGAGCGCAACCGGGCCCTGCTCGCCGCCGCGCGGCCGGTGCTCGCGCGGCTGTCGCGCGCCATCGCCGACACCCGCTACTTCGCGATCCTGACCGACGCCGAGGGCATCGTGATCGAGGTCGGCGCCCTGCCCGGCGGCAGCAACCCCGCGGACCGCCATGCACGCGACATCGCGCGCGTCGGCGTCGACCTGTCGGAGCGCGCGGTCGGCACCACCGCCATCGGCGCCGCGCTGGCCGAGCACGAACCGGTGTGGCTGCACCGCGGCGAGCACTTCTTCGACGCCACCAGCATCTACAGCTGCGCGGGCGCCCCGCTGTTCGGCCCGCAAGGGGAATGCATCGGCATGCTGGACCTGACCGGCGTGCAGGTGGCCGAGCGCCCCGAGCTGCGGCACCTGGCGGCGCAGTCGGCGCGCAGCATCGAGAACGCGATGGTGCACAGCCATCCTTGCACGCTGCGGCTGCGCCTGGACTGGCCGGGCTACGGCGCCGGGCCGGGAAGCGAAGGCCTTCTGTGCGTCGATGCCGACGGCCGCGTCACGGCCAGCAACACTGTGGCGCGCCAGATGCTGCACCAGCCGCCGGGCGCGGAGGCGCCGCCGCACTGCAACGAGCTGTTCGCGCTGCCGCCGCAGATGCTCTTCGACGCGGCGCGCCGCGGCGACGCGGTGCTGGAGGTGCCGCTGTGGTCCGGCCTGCGCGTGCAGGCCAGGCCGCAGCTCGCCGATCGCGCGCCGCTGGGGCATGCAGCCGCCTCCGAGCGCCCGCGCCTGCGCGACGTCGAGGCCGCGTTGATCCGCCGCGCGGTCGACGATGCGCGCGGCAACGTGGCCGAGGCGGCGCGTGCGCTGGGCATCAGCCGCGCGACCGTCTATCGCAAGCTGGGCGGGGGTCGGGGCAAGTCGGCGTGAGCCCGCCGCGCCGGCTCGTCGGCGAAGACCGACGCGAGCCGCCGAAATCCCCGCGCAAGCGCGGCTGGGCCGGCCATTCCAGAATCGCGGCATGAACACCAACTACGCAAGCATCGAGCCCTCCCGTGCGGAGGTCGACGGTCTGTCCGGTTCCACCGTGGTCGAGTTCGGCGCCCCCTGGTGCGGCATCTGCAAGGCGGCGCAGCCGCTCATCGCGAAGGCCCTGGCCGGGACGCAGCCGCTGCGGCATTTGAAGATCGAGGACGGCAGTGGGCGCCCGCTGGGGCGCTCCTTCGGCATCAAGCTCTGGCCGACGCTGGTCTTCCTGCGCGACGGGCAGGAGGTGGGGCGGCTGGTGCGGCCCAACAGCGTGGATGAGATTTCGGACGAGCTCACGCGGCTCGCCCAGCCTGCCTAGGGGCTGCTCAGAAGTCCTGCACCTGCCACTCGTAATCGAGCGCCACCTCGCCCAGCAGCCGCAGCCGCGTGCCCGCATCCGCCGCAAGCGCCTCCACGATCTTCGCGTTGTAGCCCACGAGAATCGCCTTGGCCTTGTCCGCAAACTCCGGCGCCACCCCCTGGTCCTCGTAGCGGCGCACATAGGACTGCGCCGCGACGCCGATCACAAAGTAAAGCCCCGCATTGCCCGGGTCGTCCTTCATCGCCTGGTAGGCGTCCTTCGCCAGGATCTTGAACGAATCGGTGCCGGATTCGGCGCGCTCGAAGCGCGTCGCGGTGTCTTGGAAATTCATCGGTTCCTCGTCAAACTGAATTGGGTGGGCCGCGCCGGCCTCATGGCATGCGCTCCAGCAGCCGGCGCAGCTGCTGCGCGCCGCTCCTGCCCTTGTAGGCCGCCTTCCACAGGCGGTCGATCATCTCTTCATACATGGCGACCGCCTCCGGCGAGGCCGTGACGGTGCCGATGCCGTTGCGCACGTTGGGCAGCTCGCCGAAGCGGAAGGGGCTCACCGCCACCACCGCATGGTGCGGGCCGGAGAAGACCTGGAAGGTGGCGGCCGGCATCGCGTCGTCCACCACGCCGATGCGCACGTGCAGCGGCTCGCTCTCCATCAACTCGGCCATGCGCAGCACCTCGCTGCGCGCCGCCTGGATGCGCTCGGCATGCACCGCCTCGGGCAGGTCCAGCCGGCCGACCAGGCCGGTGTGGACGAAGCGCTCGATCTCGCGCAGGCCGACCAGGCTCACGATGTGCGGGCGCCGCGATTCGAAGAAGGCCTTGCGCTCGGCCAGGATGCGCAGCATCTGCTCGATGTCGGCCGGCCGCGGCCCCTTGGCGCCGCCGCGCGGCGCGGCCTCGAGCAGCATCTCGCGCAGGTGGCGCAGGTAGTTGTCGGAGGTGAGCAGCAGCGAGATCGGCTCGAAGTGCGAAATGATGCGCTCCGAGCTCTGCTCCAGCTGGCGCATGCGCTCCATCAGCCCGAGCACGGTGCCGTAATACTCGACCTCGACACCCAGCAGCGAGGCCATCGAGGTGCCCAGCAACCGGGCCAGGCGTTCCAGCGTCTCGATCTTGACGATCTCGCCCTTCTCCATGCGGTAGACCACCGCGCGCGACACGCCCAGCTGCTCGGCCACGTCCTCCGCCAGCAGCGAGGCGCCGATGCGGTAGGCCCGCAGCCGGTCGCCCAGGGCCTGGTAGTCGATGGACGAGGAAAAGCTCGTGTCGGCGTCGGGCATCGGCTGGAGGAGTACGGGCATGAAGAGCGCGACTATATCGCCGGGTCGCTGGGCGTCAGCCGGGCTTCTGCGCCTTCTCGTACGCCCGCGGCTGCGTCAGCACCTCGTGGCGCAACGCGTCGTCCAGCTCGGCCTCGGTCATCAGCTTGCGCCTGAGCACCACCTCGCGCACGTTGGTGCCGTTGGCATAGGCCTCGGTCGCGACCTCGGTGGCCTGCTTGTAGCCGATGATCGGATTGAGCGCGGTGACCAGCGCGATCGAGCGCTCGATGCTCTCGCGCAGCCGGTCGGGATTGGCGGTGATGCCCTTGACGCACAGGTCGGCCAGCGTCCTGGAGCCGTTGGTCAGGTGCTTGAAGCTGCGGAACAGGGCGCTCGCGATGATCGGCTCGAAGGCGTTGAGCTGCAGTTGCCCGGCCTCGGCCGCGAAGGTCACGGTCAGGTCGTTGCCGAAGACCTCGAAGCAGACCTGGTTCATCACTTCCGGGATCACCGGGTTGACCTTGCCCGGCATGATGGACGAGCCGGCCTGCATCGGCGGCAGGTTGATCTCGCCGAAGCCCGAGCGCGGGCCGCTGGAGAGCAGCCGCAGGTCGTTGCAGGTCTTCGACAGCTTGACCGAGATGCGCTTCAACACGCCCGACAGCTGCACGAAGGCGCCGCAGTCCTGCGTGGCCTCGATCAGGTTGGGCGCGGTGGAAAGATCCAGCCCGGTGATCTTGCGCAGCGCCGCCAGCGCCTTGCCCGCGTACTCGGGGTGCGCGGTGATGCCGGTGCCGATGGCGGTCGCGCCGAGGTTGATCTCGCGGATCAAGGCCGAGGCCTCGGTCAGGCGCGCGATGTCTTCTTCGATCATCACCGCGTAGGTCGAGAACTCCTGCCCCAGCGTCATGGGCACCGCATCCTGCAGCTGGGTGCGGCCGATCTTGAGCAGGTGGGCGAACTCGGTCGCTTTCTCCGCAAAGGCCGAGCGCAGGTGCTCCATGGATGCGAGCAGCCGCTCGATCGCAAAGCAGGTGGCGATGCGGATCGCCGTCGGGTAGACGTCGTTGGTGCTCTGCGCCATGTTGACGTGCTCGTTGGGGTGCAGGTGCTGGTACTCGCCGCGCTTGTGGCCGAGGATCTCCAGCGCGCGGTTGCACACCACCTCGTTGGCGTTCATGTTGGTGGAGGTGCCGGCGCCGCCCTGGATCACGTCGACCACGAACTGCTCGTGCAGCGCGCCGTGGCGGATCTCCTCGCAGGCGGCCACGATGGCGTCGCGCAGCTCGGGCGGCAGCAGGCCCAGCTCGGCATTGGCCTGCGCCGCCGCTTCCTTGACGGAGGCCAGCGCGATCACCAGCTCGGGGAAGGCCGAGATGGTGGTGCCCGAGATCTGGAAGTTCTCCTTGGCCCGCAGGGTGTGGACGCCGTAATAGGCTTCGTCCGGCACTTCGCGATCACCCAGCAGGTCGTGTTCGATTCGCATCTTGCTCATGGTTGCTCTCCTCGGTGTTGTTTCGGACTCAGTCCTCCAGCACCCAGGGCAGCGTGCTGCCGCCCAGGAAGGGATGAAGGCTGCCACCGCCGGGCAGTGCGATGTCCTGCGGCACATCGCACCGCGCCCTGCGCAGCGTGAGTGTGCTCCCATTCAGGGGCAGTCCATAGAAGCGCGCGCCGTGGACGCTGGCGAAGGCCTCGAAGCGCTCCAGCGCGCTCTCCTCGTCGAACACCGTGAGATAGCTCTGCACGGCCGCCGGCGCATTGAAGATCCCGGCGCAGCCGCAGCTCGCCTCCTTCAGCGTGCGCAGGTGCGGCGCGGAGTCGGTGCCCAGGAAGATCTTCGGCGAGCCCGAGGTCGCGAAGCGGCGCAGCGCCAGCCGGTGCCGCTCGCGCTTCAGCACCGGCAGGCAGTAATGGTGCGGGCGGATGCCGCCGGTGAAGATCGCGTTGCGGTTGAACATCAGGTGCTGCGGCGTCACGGTGGCGGCGAGCCGGCCGCTGCCGTCGGCCGAGAGAAAGTCCACCGCTTCCTCGGTGGTGATGTGCTCCATCACCACCTTGAGCGCGGGGAAGTCCTGCAGCAGGGGCCGCAGCGTGGTGTCGATGAACATCGCCTCGCGGTCGAACACGTCGACCGCCGGGTCGGTGCTCTCGCCGTGCAGCAGCAGCGGCATGCCCAGCGCCTGCATCGCCTCGAGCACACGGCCCACACGGACGATCGAGGTCACGCCGAATTCGGAATGGGTGGTGGCCCCGGCCGGATAGAGCTTGGCCGCGGCGAACACGCCCTCCTCGAAGCCGCGGCGCAGTTCATCGGGCGGCGTGTCGTCGCAAAGGTAGGCGGTCATCAACGGCTCGAAGCGCTGGCCCGGTGCCAGTGCGGCCAGGATGCGCTCGCGGTAGGCCCTGGCCTCGGCCACGCGCGTGACAGGCGGCCTGAGGTTGGGCATGACGATGGCGCGCGCGAACTGGCGTGCGCTGTGGCCCAGCACCGCTTTCAGCATCTCGCCGTCGCGCAGGTGCAGGTGGAAGTCGTCGGGGCGGCGCAGGGTGACGTGGTCAGTCATGGGGTCTGGTTGCACAGGCGGTCGAAGACATGGCCCATGGCCTGCACGCCGCGCATGAAGTCGTCGATCTCCATCGCCTCGTGCGGGTTGTGCGAGCCGTTCTGGTTGCGCACGAACAGCATGCCACTCGGGATGCCGGCATTGGCGAAGAGCGCGGCATCGTGGCCCGCGCCGCTGGGGATCAGGTCGAAGGGCGTGCCCTGAGCGGCACAGGCGTCGCGCAGCAGGCCGCACAGGCCCGCGTCCATCAGCGCCGGGGGGCTGTCGAGCCGGCGGTCGAATTCGAAGCGCACGCCGCGCTCGCGCTCGACGGCCGCGCATTCGGCGCGCATCAGGTCGTAGAAGCGCTCCAGCGTGTCGCGGCTCTGGCTGCGCGCCTCGAAGCTGAACAGCACCTGGCCCGGCACGCGCGAGATCGAATGCTCGGCCGGGTCGGTGCCCACCACGCCGGTGGTCACGACCAGGTCGCTGCCCTGCTCCAGCAACAGGCGCCAGTGGCCGTCGAGCCGCATGATCAGGTCGGCCACCGAGAACATCGCATCGTGGCGCAACCAGCGCGGCACCACGCCGGAGTGCTGGGCATCGCCGATGCAGCGGATGCGGTTGTGCCGCACGTTGCCGCGGATGCCCGAGACCACCGCCAGCGGCAGCTCGCGCGCCACCATCACCGGGCCCTGCTCGATGTGCAGCTCCAGGTAGGCCCGCACGCGCGCGGGATCGACGAGCGGCTGCCCGGCGCGGATGGCCTGGACGTCGGCGCCCGCCCGGCGCATGCAGGCGCCCAGCGTCTCGCCGCTGCAGCGCTGCAGCAGTTCGAGCTCCTGCGGGCCGAGCTTGCCGAACAGCGCGCCCGAGCCCATGTAGGCCTTGCCGAACCACGCGCTCTCCTCGCCGCGGAAGGCCAGCACCTGCAGCGGCAGCCCGCCCGTGCGGCCGGCGCGCCGGCGCTCGACCAGGCACAGCAGCCCGGCGACGATGCCCGCGAGGCCGTCGAAGTTGCCGCCCTGTGGCACCGAGTCGATGTGCGAGCCGGCCCAGACCGCGGGCGCATCGGGCGCCGTGTCGGGCAGGCGGAAGACGAGGTTGGCGGCGCGATCGGCTTCCACCGCGAGGCCCTCGCCCTCGGCGAAGGCACGCAGGCGATCGAGCGCGGCCGATTCGCCCGCGCCATAACTGTCGCGCGTGACGCCGATGCCGTCGAAGCCGAGCGTGCGCAGCTCGGCGAAGAGCCGCTCGGCCAGCGGGCGCAGTGAAGATGCCTGCATCGCGCCCTCCTCAACCCGACTGCTGTGCGAAGCGCAGCCAGCGGTCGGACAGATGGCGGTCCAGTTCCACCGCGCCGGTGAGCTCGCGCAGCCGCTCGACGCCCGTGTCCTCGCAATAGGCCGCCAGCCCATCGATGATCTTCTGCATCGCGCCCGGGTCGAGGAAAGAGGCGGTGCCCACCTGCACCGCGCTCGCGCCGGCCAGCATGAACTCGACGGCGTCCTCGGCGCTCGCGATGCCGCCGCAGCCGACGATCGGGATGCGAACGGCGCGATGGCACTGGTGCACCATGCGCAGCGCGATCGGCTTGATCGCCGGGCCCGAGAGCCCGCCCATCACGTTGCCCAGCCGGGGCTTGCGCGTGCGCACGTCGATGGCCATTCCGAGCACCGTGTTGCCCATCACCAGCGCGTCGGCGCCGGCCTCCTCGGCCGCCTTGGCCACCGCCGCGATCTGCGAGGCATTGGGCGTGAGCTTGGCCCAGAAGGGGTGGCGGGTGCGGCGGCGGATGGCGCTCACCACCTGGTAGGTGGTCTCGGGCGTCATCGCGAAGGCCATGCCGTCGGCCTCCAGGTTGGGGCAGGAGATGTTGGCCTCGATGACCGCGACCTCGGGCAGCGACATCTCCGCGACGGCCTGCGCGAACTCGTCCACCGTGTCGGCGGAGATGGAGACCACCACCGGCGTGCCGTGGCCCGTGTAGGCCGGCAGCACGTCGCGGCGGAAGTGCGCGAGCCCCTTGCTGGGGATGCCGATGGAATTGAGCATGCCTCCCCGTGTCTCGGCCACGCGCGGGGTGGGATTGCCGGCACGGCAGGCCGGCGAGACGCTCTTGATCACCAGCGCGCCGAGGCGGCCGAAGTCCAGCGCCTCGCGGTACTCGATGGCGAAGCAGCCGGAGGCCGGCATCACCGGATTGCGCAGCGCGAGCGCGCCGACATGGACGGACAGATCAGCCAAACTCCACCTCCCCCACGACCTCGCGGATCGGGAACACCGGGCCCTCGCGGCACACGCGCAGGAATTGCTTGTCGCCTTCGCGGTCGAACATCCGCACGCAGGACAGGCACACGCCCATGCCGCAGGCCATGCGCTGCTCCATCGCGACCTCGCCGCGCACCTGCGGGTAGTCCGCGAGCAGGCGCTGCAGCAGCATCAGCAAACGGTGCGAGCCGCAGGTGTAGAGCGCGTCGGGCGCATCGGCATCGAGCAGGCGGCGCAGCAGCGCCTCGACCGATTCGACCGAGGCGCTGCCGTCGCTGTCGTACACGCAGTGCAGCCGGGCCTCGGCACCGCGCAGGAACTGCTCGCTCATCAGGTCCTCGGGGCGGCGCGCCGACAGGATCGCCGTGATCCGCACGCCGGCCGCCGCGGCCTGGCGCACCAGAGGCGCCATGGTCGCCAGGCCGACGCCGCGCGCCACCACCATCACGTGACGGAAGCCGGGCTCGAAGCCGAAGGTGTTGCCCAGCGGGCCCACGATCTCCATGTGCCCGCCCTGCTCCAAGGCCGCCAGTGCGCGCGTGCCGACGCCGGTCACGTTGTAGAGGAACTCGATGCTGCCGGTCTCGGGGCCGGTGCCGTAGACGCTCATCGGCCGCAGCAGGAAGGGCTGCAGCGCATCGGTGCCTGGGCACCGCAACTGATAGAACTGGCCGGGGCGGGTCATGCCCGCCAGGTCGGCTTCGGCGGCGAGGCGCAGGTACTTGTAGCGCGCGTTGACCCAGCGGTGCTCGGCGACTTCGCAGCGGTGCGAGGCCACGCTCTGCGCGTTGCGCTGGAAGCAGTCGTTGTTGCTCATGACATCACTCCAGCTCGACGCCCTTGAGCTCCGGAATCAGGAACAGCGTGGCCACCATGTCCAGCACATAGATCGCCGCCAGCAGCGCGATCGCAACCTGGAAGGAGTACTGCGTGGCGAGCGCCCCCACCACCACCGGCCCGAAGCCACCCACCGCGCGCCCGATGTTGAAGAGCACGTTCTGCGCAGTGGCGCGCGCCTCGGTCGGATAGGCCTCGGACATGAGCGCGCCGTAGCCGCCCAGCATGCCGTTGACGAACAGGCCCATCAGCGCGCCGGCCCACAGCATCGCGATCGGATCGTCGAGCTGGGCGTAGGCCAGCACCATCGCCACCGCGCCGGCCTGGAACAGCAGGAAGCTGGGCTTGCGGCCGATGCGATCGGCCAGCTGGCCGAAGACGAAGATGCCGGCCATCATCCCGAGGATGGTGACCGAGGTCCACAGCGCCGACTTGGTGAGGTTGAAGCCCAGCTTGTTGGCGAGGAAGCTGGGCATCCAGATCATGATCCCGTAGTAGCCGAAGTTCTGGACCGCGCACAGCACCACGATGCCCAGGCTGGTGCGCGTGGTGCGCGCGTCTTTCACCAGCAGCCTGAAGGAGCGGCCCTTCGGCGCCTTCTTTCGCGCGGCGCTGCGCACGAAGACCTCGGGCTCGTGCAGCCTGTTGCGGATCACCCAGGCGACCACGGCGGGAATCACGCCGACCAGGAACATGCCGCGCCAGCCGATCGAAGGCAGCAGCAGCGGCGTCAGCAGTGCCGCCCCCAGCACCCCGGCCTGCCAGCCCAGCGCCACATAGGACGAGACGCGTGCGCGGTGCTTCGCCGGCCAGGCCTCGGCCGCCAGCGCCATGCCGATGCCGAACTCGCCGCCCAGCCCGATGCCGGCGATGGTGCGGTAGACCAGCAGGTCCCAGTAGCCCTGTGCAAACGCGCAAAGGCCGGTGAAGACCGCGAACAGCACGATGGTCCAGGTCAGCACGCGGATGCGGCCGTAGTGGTCGCTCAACGACCCGAAGAGGATGCCGCCGGCGACCGCGCCCACCAGCGTCCAGGTGACCAGCGAGCCGGCCTGTCCCGGCGTGAGATGCAGGTCGGCCGAGATGGCCGACAGCATGAAGCCGAGGATCAGCAGGTCGAAGCCGTCCATGGCATAGCCGATGGCCGAGCCGGCCAGGGCCTTCCAGCCGTAGCCCGTGATCTTCTGCTCGTCGGCCGACGCGGATGCGGCGCTTGCCGGTGGCGATATCAATCCTGTTTCCACGCTGATGTCTCCTTGGGATCGGCGCCGTGCGCGCCGGGATGGGCTTTCCGAACGCGTTCGCGTTGGTACGTGTTTTTGATATTAGTATCTTTTTTGAGATTTTCCAAGTCCATGAATGACCGGGACAAACCCTGAGCCCGGCGTCGGCATGCGCGCGGATTCCAGGGTCTGTCACAAACGCGCACCGCGGTGCGTCTTAGGTGCATGGAGGGCCGCATGGGGCGGCTCTCCGCGGCAACCTTCCAAGGACATTCAGCTCATGACGCACACCGCACGCATTCCCTTCCATCAGCTCGCGCCCAAGGCCTTCCACTCCCTGATCACCCTCTCCGGCGCCGTCCGCAAGGACCTGCTGGGCCATCGCCTGTACGACCTCGTGCTGCTGCGCGTGTCGCAGATCAACGGCTGCGCCTTCTGCATGGACATGCACTGGCAAGACCTGATCAAGCAGGACATCGACGCGCGCCACCTCAACGCGGTGGCCGGCTGGCGCGAGGCGCCCTTCTTCACCGAGCGCGAGCGCGCCGCGCTGGCCTGGGCCGAGATCGTCACGGCCATCCCGAACCGGGACCCGAGCGACGAGGAGTTCGCCAAGCTCAAGGCGCAGTTCTCCGACGAGGAGATCGCCGAGCTCGGCTTCACCATCGCGGTGATCAATGCGTGGAACCTGCTCAATGTGAGCTTCCGCAATCCGGTGCCGGAAAAGGCCTGACGGCCTGAGCGCGCCCGCGCCTGCGCGCGCGGCCCAGTGGCCATGGGCTCTACGATCCGCCCATGGCCACCCTCTCTCCCGATGCCCACCCGCCGGCACGGCTGCTCCAGCTCGACGCGCTGCGTGGCTTCGCGCTGGCGGGCATCCTGGTCGTCAACATCGCCTCCTTCTCCTCCGCCTACTACGTCGCAGGCGCACCCGATCCGCTCTTCGACAGGCCCGTGGACCACGCCGTGCGCTGGTTGGCGGCCTTCCTGTTCGAGACCAAGTTCTACCTGCTCTTCTCCTTCCTCTTCGGCTACAGCTTCACCCTGCAGATGAGCGCGGCCCGGCACAGCGGCGCGGCCTTCGTGCCGCGCATGCTGCGCCGGCTGTTCGGGCTCGGACTCCTCGGCGCGGCGCATGCGATCTGGCTCTATCACGGCGACATCCTCTGCGTCTATGCGGTGCTGGGCCTCGTGCTCCTCGCGGCACGGCGCCAGCACGAGCGCCAGGCGCTGCGGCGCGCCTTTGTCCTCACGCTGCTGCCGGCCGTGGTCCTGATCGTCATGGGCTCACCGCAGATGCGCCCGGGCGAGATGACGGACTTCGCCGGCGCCCTGGCGCGCGCGCAAGCCGCTCAGCAGGCCTGGCTGGGCCCGCCCGCCAGCGTCATCGCGCAGCGCCTGCGCGAGCTGGTCAACAGCTGGTGGGTCGTGGTGCTGATCCAGGGCCCGTGCGCGCTGGCGATGTTCATGGTCGGCTTCGCGGCGGGCCAGCGCCGCGTCTTCGCGCACCTCGACGCCTGGCGCGGCCTCCGGCGCCGCTTCGTCACATGGGGCCTGGCCGTGGGCCTGCCCGGTGCCGTGTTCTACGCGAACGCGACGGCAGGGGGCCTGGGTTCGGGCCGGGAGATCCTGGGCCTGGGCGTGAGCCTGCTGACCGCACCCTTTCTCAGTGCCGCCTACATGGGCCTCGCGCTGATGCTGTTCCAGCGCGATGCCGGTGCGCGCATCGCCCGCGCGCTGGCGCCCGCGGGGCGCATGGCGCTGTCCAACTACCTGCTGCAGTCGCTGGTCTGCGCGCTGGTCTTCACCGGCTACGGGTTCGGCCTCATGGGCCGGGTCTCGCCGGGGCTCGGCGTGCTGATCGCACTGGCCCTCTTCGCCGGGCAGATGGCGGCCAGCGCGTGGTGGCTGCGGCGCTTCAGCTATGGCCCGGTGGAATGGGTACTGCGCGCGTTGACCGTTGGCCGCTGGCCGGCGATGCGCAGGGCGGGGCAGTGGCCGATGCGCTGAGGTTCAAGCCTCGCCGCGCACGGGCTTTGACCGGATGCTCCAGGGTCTTGAGCGCTGTCTCCCTGTCTACCGATGCTGCAGGCCTTCGCCGGCGCCTGCATCGCGGTGCGCTTCGCCTACGAATGGCACGACGAGGCCAGCAACTGGTTTCCGAAGCGACTGCACAGCTCGCTTGCGCTGGCACGCGCGTATGTCACGTGGCGAGACTCGAGATTCTTGTCCACGCCGCCTCACCAATTTCACTCTTCACCTTCTCGCCTGCGCCGTTTTGAGAGATGAGGAACTGTGCCACGCTCTTCGCGACATGAGTGGCAGGAAGTTCTGGATTGAACCTGCACCGGGAGCCATCATCCAGAAGGCTGATGAGCGCGCGTGCCATTGCTGTGCACAGCGCCTCCTTGACGGACTGCTCCGGATGAGTCGCGAGGTCGTTGCATAGGTCCGACACGAGAGCTTCGTCACTCACAACCGCGCGCATGACGTTGCGCAAGGCACCAGCGGACAACAAGGGTTCGTCGGTTTTGGGCACGCAGATTGCCTGCATGGAGAGCAGGGCCTTGATGACGGCCCGGCTACTCAAGAGATCGAGCTTCTCCTCCGCCCCGCCGAGCAGGGGGTCTGCAGCGGCAGCATCGATCGCTTGGCTTGCTCTCCACAGAAATGGATCTCCGGCAATCTCGGCATCCAGGTTCATGAGCAACAGGTACCTCCAGCCAGGAGCCCACTGACGCAAGCGTCGGGCGCAGTTGCCGAGGAAGGGGTCAAGATCGAGTGTCGCCATGTGCCTTGACAGGTCCATCATCGCCGGCTCTGAGAGCGGCCTCGGCACGGCACGAAGATCCACGCGATGCGCAAGCGCCTCGAACAGCAAAGCGACTGTCGCATCGCTGACCCCATGCAAGAGGAGGCCCTGCACGGCTTGCGCGACCAACTTTCGCCCTTGGCCCATCCTCAAAATGACCTCGAGTTCGAAGGAATGGGTACTGCAGAGCGTCGGCAGCGCGCCAGCCATCAGGCTTAGCATGTTGAAATCGCTTTGAATTCCGAGCCCGTCGAGCATTGCCAGAATGATCGCCTGTTCGTGTTGCGGTGCCCCACCCACGTGCGAAGAAAAAACCGTTGCGACGAGGTCGAAGTAGTGCGGCTCGCCAGCCATGAAGAACACCCTGGCCATTTCGTTCGCCAATGGAGGAAGCTGCGCCATGGTTTGCAGCTCGTCAAGCTTGCACTTGAATTTCAGTGGCTCATCCTCGCTGGCCGCCTGATCGTGAACCTGCTGCAGCGCGGGCTGGATGATGCACTTCATCCACACCGCCCATGTGCGATTGTGACCCTCGAGGTGGCCAGCGATCGACAGGAGCGAGTGCAGTTCGGCCAGGCATGCGTGCGTATTCAGCTCTGGAATCCATGCCAGCGTGATACGCACCGCCTCGATGAACGCGTGCTCGTTCAAGTCTTCGGCCATGTCCTTGGTAAGCGACGGAAAGCACTCATACAAGTGCGCCCTTGCCTGGGGCGAGCAGAGCGGCAGCAGCTTGAAGAACTGTGGAAGGTCATGGCGCAACGCATAGCGGGCCGCCAGGATCAGCGCCCTGTCCACGGCTTTGCTGACTTCCGGATTCTTGCTGCTCGTCAACTTGTCGACGCAATCTGGCGAGCACGTTTCCATCAGGGCGAGCCGTATCGACGGCTTGCACATGCGCATCAGCGTGCATGCCTCCATGAGGTGATCCGCGTCCACCAGGATTCCGATGACCTTGGCGATGGGGGCGACTGCTTCTTTGCCCAGTCTTGTGTCCGCGACGACGCTGTCGTCGGACACTTTCAGACTCTCGATGCCTGCTTTTGCCAGGCACTCCCGCACCACTTTCCATTGATCGCCGCACGCTTGAGCTGTCAGAGGCTGGAGTAGCTTGGGCTGCCTTGTCAGTCCATCAGTGTTGCTTCGATCGGACCTTGGCACCGAGTCAGAGGGTCTTGGCAGCTCGCTCCTTGGCGGTTGGGGCAACTCGGGCGCTCGCCCCGGGGCACTGCTTGATCTTGTGCGGTTCATGGCGCTGAAAGTAGTCATGGGGCTTTTCGTCTGAAGTGAGTTGAAAATCTGCAGGCCAGAGGGCTTCTGCCGCGCTAGACAGCGCAGAGGCCAAGGCATGCACCGATGGACATGAATAGCGCACTGCGCGCCTGCAATGAGTGGCAGCTCTTTCGCCTTGGTTCCATGGCGATGGCTTGGACAACCGCAGCGTTGTCTGAACGGACGGCATCGCGAGGACTTGCAACGCGGCCGGGCTGCGCCCTGAGCGAGCTGGAGCTTCGACTCAGCCTGGGAGCGCCACCACGACCGCCGCCTCGTCGACAGTGGCCAGCACACGCTGCCGCGCACGCAGCCCCGACCCTCCGGGCGCAAAGCCGACGAGCTGCAGGCCCCCTTCCAGCGCCATCGCGATCTCGTCGCCGTCCGCTCCGCGCGCCACGCCCTGCACCACGCCGGCCAGTTGGTTGCCCCGGCTGCGGCGCGGCGCGGAGGCACGCTCGATGCGCACCGCGGTCGCCTTGCACAGCGCGATCGCCGCCATGCCCTCGGCCAGCCCGAGCAGCTCGGCGCTCTCCTGCGTGATCCGCGCGGCGATGGGCTGCGCATCGCCCAGCGACAGCTGCACGCGGACGATGCGCCCGGTGGATTCGATCGCCTGCACCGTCGCCGGCAGCTGGTTGCGCATGCTGGTGCGGATGGCGAGCCGCGCGACCGCCGTCCCCGCACCGGCCGCGCCAGCCGCGCCGCCACGCGACTGCACGTCGCGACGCGCCCGCGAGAGCGCGTCCGCGAGCTCGAGCAGTTGCGTGCCATGCGCCGTGAGCGAGGCTCCCCCGCCGCCCGCGCCACCGACCGCCCGCTCCACCAGCGGCACGCCGGCCAGGTTGGTGAGCGTGGCCACCGCCTGCCAGGCAGCCTTGTAGCTCACCGCCGCCTCGCGTGCAGCTTGCGAGATGCTGCCCGTGCGGCCGATGCCGCGCAGGATGTCGATGCGCTTGTCGCTCATGCCGTGGCCGAGCGCGTCGCCGAATCGGGGAGATGCCATGCGCCGCATTGTGCCGTCGGGCCTTACACTCGCGCTATTCCGTCGATGAATAGCGCAATGAAGTCCAGCCTCTTGCTCTCCCGTTCGCTCGCCGCCCTCCTCGTGCTCGGCGCGACGCTCGCCGTCCATGCGGCCGAGGTCCAGGTCGCCGTCGCGGCCAACTTCGCCGGGCCGATGAAGGCGCTGGCTGCCGACTTCGAGAAGGCGACGGGCCACAAGGCCGTGCTGGCCTCCGGCGCGACGGGCAAGTTCTACGCGCAGATCCAGAGCGGCGCCCCCTTCGACGTCTTCCTCGCGGCCGACGACGAAACGCCGGCCAGGCTCGACAAGGAAGGCGCGACCGTGCCGGGCAACCGCTTCACCTATGCGACCGGCAAGCTGGTCTTGTGGTCGGCAAAGCCCGACCTGGTGGACGCCAAGGGCGAAGTGCTCAAGAGCGGGCAGTTCGCGCACATCGCGCTGGCCGCGCCCAAGCTCGCCCCTTACGGCGCGGCCGCGGTCGAGGCGATGACGCGCCTGGGCGTGTTCGCCCGGCTGGAGCCGAAGTTCGTGCAGGGCGAGAGCATCGGCCAGACCTTCGGCTTCGTTTCCAGCGGCAACGCGGAGCTCGGCTTCGTCGCGCTGTCGCAGGTGTGGGAGAACGGCAAGCTCAAGAGCGGCTCGGCCTGGATCGTGCCGGCCGAGCTGCACAGCCCGATCCGCCAGGACGCGGTGCTGCTGAACCGCGGCAAGGACAATGCGGCCGCCGTGGCGCTCATGGCCTTTCTCAAGTCCGACGCTGCCAAGGCGGTGATCCGTTCCTTCGGCTACGAGATCTAGCAGCGCCCTTCGCACATGCCCACCGCGGCCGACCTTGGCGCCATCGTCCTCACGCTCAAGCTGGCGGGGCTCACCACGCTGATCCTGCTGCTGCTGGGCACGCCTTTGGCCTGGTGGCTGGCACGCACGCGCTCGGCGTGGAAGGGGCCGGTCGGCGCGCTGGTGGCCCTGCCGCTGGTGCTGCCGCCCACGGTGCTGGGCTTCTATTTCCTGGTGACGATGGGGCCGAACGGGCCGATCGGCGCATTCACCCAATGGCTGGGCGTCGGGCTGCTGCCCTTCAGCTTCGCGGGCCTGGTGATCGGCTCGGTGGTGTATTCGATGCCCTTCGTGGTGCAGCCGATCCAGAACGCCTTCGAGGCCATCGGCAGCGAGCCGCTCGAGGCGGCGGCGACGCTGCGGGCCTCGCCGCTCGACCGCTTCTTCAGCGTGGCCCTGCCGCTGGCGCGGCCCGGCTACCTCACGGCGGTGGTGATGGGCTTCGCTCACACGGTGGGCGAGTTCGGCGTGGTGTTGATGATCGGCGGCAACATTCCCGAGAAGACGCGCGTGGTGTCGGTGCAGATCTACGACCACGTGGAGGCGCTGGAGTACACGCAGGCGCACTGGCTGGCCGGCGGCATGGTGGTCTTCTCCTTCCTGGTGCTGCTGGCGCTCTACGCGCTCAATCCCACGGGGCGGCGGCGATGAGGGGCGATGCGGCGGCAGACACGGGCGTGCAGGCACGCCTGAAGGTCGAGCACCCCGGCTTCTCGCTGGAGGTCGCGCTGGACCTGCCGGGCCGCGGCGTGAGTGCGCTCTTCGGCCCCTCGGGCTGCGGCAAGACCACCTGCCTGCGCGCCATCGCAGGGCTGCAGCACGCGCCGGGCGCCTTCGTGGCCGTGAACGGCGAGCGCTGGCAGGACGACGCGACCTTCGTGCCGACGCACCGGCGCGCGCTGGGCTACGTGTTCCAGGAGACGCGCCTCTTCGCGCACCTCGACGTGCGCCGCAATCTCGAATACGGCATGAAGCGGGTCGCCGCCGCGCAGCGGCGGGTGCCGCTCGAACAGGCGGTGGAACTGCTGGGCATCGGCCATCTGCTCGCCCGCCGGCCCGACACGCTCTCGGGCGGCGAGCGCCAGCGCGTGGGCATCGCACGCGCACTGGCCACCAGCCCGCGGCTGCTGCTGATGGACGAGCCCCTGGCCTCGCTCGACCTGCAGCGCAAGCGCGAGATCCTGCCCTACCTCGAACGGCTCCACGCCGAGCTCGACATCCCCGTCATCTACGTGAGCCACGCGGCCGACGAGGTGGCGCGCCTGGCCGATCACCTGGTGCTGATGGAGGCCGGGCGCGTGCTGGCCAGCGGCCCCGCGAATGCGCTGATGACCCGGCTGGACCTGCCGCTGGCGCACGGCGATGCGGCCGGCGCCATCATCGACGCGACCGTCGCGGGCTTCGATGCGGCCTTCGGCCTGACGCAGCTCGCCTTCGCCGGCGGCACGCTGTGGCTGCCGCACGGCGGCACGCGCGTCGGCCAGGCGGTGCGGGTGCGCGTCCAGGCGCGCGACGTGAGCCTCACGCTCACGCCCCAGGCGGACACCAGCGTGCTCAACATCCTGCCGGCGACCGTGATCGATCTCGCGGAGGACGGCTCGGCGCAGGTCATGGTGGGGCTGGACGCCGGCGGCGCGCGCCTGCTGGCGCGCATCACGCGCAAGTCGGCCGCGCTGCTGTGCCTTCGCGCGGGCGCGGCCGTGCATGCGCAGGTCAAGGGCGTCGCGATCGTCGAGTGAGGATCACGCGCCGACCGGCACCTTGTCCAGGAAGCCGGTCACCGCGCGCAGCTTGCCGGATTCGAGCTGCACGAAGTCCGTGCCTTCGACCAGGTCCTCGGCCCCGCTCGGGCCCAGGGTCCACGAGAAGCGCAGGTGCTCGCCGTGCGCATCGGCCTGGCCCTTGAGCTTGAAGCGGAAGCCCGGATAGCGCTGGTGCACGCCGCCGACCAGCGCGCTGATCTGCGCGTGGCCGCTGCCTTGCATCACGGGGTCGACGTAGCGCGCGTCGGCGCTCCAGTGGGTTTCGAGCAGCTTCAGGCGGCGCTCGGCATCGGTCTCGTTCCAGACGGCGATGTACTGTTCGGCGATGCGCGCGGCATCGGGTGCGGCGGTGTTCATGGTGGCGATTCCTTTCGTCTCGAGGGCCCGCAACGGCGCGGGGTGAACGAATGGTCGCCGCGGGCGCGCCGCGGGTCGATGACGTGGGAGGTCATGGCGGGGCGCGCCGCCCTCGCCGGTCTCTATTGCGGGACCGGCGCTTTCGATCGCGGCAGGGACCAGCCGAGATTCATCCCGGCCGCGGCGACGAGGATGGCGGCCGCGCCGACGAATTGCATCGGTCGCAGCCGATGGCCGAAGATCAGGAAATCGACGCTGATCGCCACGATCGGAAAGATGAAGGACAGCGCCGCCGTCAGGTGCGTCGGCAGCTTCTGGATCGCGCCGTAGAGAAGCACGTACACCAAGCCGGTGTAGACCACGCCCATGGCAACCAAAGCGGTCCAGGCGCCCACATCGGTGGGCAACTCAGAAAGCTTGGCAAAAGGCGCGAACACCAGGATGCCGACGCACAGCTGGATCAGCGCGATCAGGTGCGGCGGCGCACCGCTGAGCTTCTTGGTGATGATCGCGGCGAGCGCATAGAGGAAGGCGGCGCCGAGCGCCATCAGCACGCCGGCCGCATAGTCCGTGCCGCCGTAGCCCGCATCGGGCCGGGCCTGTGCGATCAGCAGCACGCCGGCGAAGGCGACGCCCAGCCACACCAGCTTGGTCGCGGTCAGCCGTTCGGAGAAGAACAGTGCGCCGAGCGCCACGAGCATGAAGGGCTGCGTGTTGTAGACCGCCGTGGCGATGGAGATCGACGCGCGGGAGAAGGCGGCGAAGATCAGCACCCAATTGAGGACCAGGGCGACACCCCCCAGCGCCGCGAGGCCGATCAGGCGCAGGCTGAGCGTGCCACGCAGCATGCCCATCGCCCCGCAGACGACCAGCAGCGTGGCCGCGCCGAAGACGCAGCGCCAGAAGAGGAGATCGACGATCGGCTGGCCCGAGCGCACGACGGCCCAGCCGATCGTGCCCGAGATCACCATGGCCGCGCTCATCTCGAGCGTGCCGCGGGTATTGCTTTTCATGAACCGTCTAGCGTGCCACGGGATGGCGGCCCTGACCATGTGCCACGAAAGTTCCCATGCAAGGCCGGAGGCTCCCCTCCCCTTTCCGAGCAAGCGATCCCTCGCTCGCGCAAGGCCGCGGCGAGCGCACTACCATGCACGCAGTTCGTCGACGGAGCAGGTCATGAGGATTGCGGTGATGGGCGCGGGTGCGGTGGGTTGCTACTACGGCGGCATGCTGGCGCGCGCGGGACATTCGGTCGTGCTGATCGGGCGGCCGCAGCATGTGGAGGCGATCCGCCGCGCAGGGTTGCTGCTGGACACGCAGTCCTTCCAGGCCCGCGTGCCGATGGAAGCGAGCACAGAAGTCGATGCGGTGCGCGACGCCCGGCTGGTGCTCTTCTGCGTGAAGTCCACCGACACCGAGAGTGCCGCCGCCGCGATGCGCCCGCACCTGGCGCCCGATGCGCTGGTGCTCACGCTGCAGAACGGCGTCGACAACGCGACGCGCCTGCAGGCGGCGCTGGCGCAGGAGGTCGCGGCGACGGTGGTCTACGTGGCCACCGAGATGGCCGGGCCGGGCCACGTCAGGCACCACGGGCGCGGCGAGCTGGTCATCGCGACCTCGACGCAGAGCGCCGAGGTCGCCGAGCTGCTGATCGCCGCCGGCGTGCCCACGCAGATTTCCGACAACGTCACCGGCGCGCTGTGGGCCAAGCTGATCCTCAACTGCGCTTACAACGCCCTGTCGGCGATCACGCAGCTGCCTTATGGCCGCATCTCGCAGGGCGAAGGCGTGCAGGCCGTGATGGGCGACGTGGTGCGCGAATGCTTGGCCGTGGCCGAGGCCGGCGGCGTTTCGGTGCCCGGCGACACCTGGGCCGCCGTGCAGCGCATCGCCGAGACCATGCCCTCGCAGTTCTCCTCCACCGCGCAGGACCTCGCGCGCGGCAAGCGCAGCGAGATCGACCACCTCAACGGCTACGTGCTGCGCCAGGGCGAGGCGCTGGGTGTCGCGACGCCGGTCAACCGCGTGCTGCACACGCTGGTGAAGCTGCTCGAGGACCGCGCCGCGCAGCAGCCGGCCTGATCAGGCCGAGGCCGTGCCCGGCGCGGTGCCGACGAGGCGCCCGCGCTCCGGTGCGGCATAGCGGTCCATCGCCAGGCCATCGGTGCGGATGTCGGGCCGCCGTCCCATCACCTGGTCGGCCACCAGCTTGCCGGAGCCGCAGGCCATGGTCCAGCCCAGCGTGCCATGGCCGGTGTTGAGGTACAGGTTCGAAAAAGGCGTGGGGCCGACGATGGGCGTGCTGTCGGGCGTCATCGGGCGCAGGCCGGTCCAGAAGCTGGCGCGCGGCAGGTCGCCGCCGGGGAACAGCTCGCCGACCACGCGCTCCAGCGTTGCGCGCCGCTGCGGGTTCAGGCGCAGGTCGAAGCCGGCCAGCTCGGCCATGCCGCCCACGCGAATGCGGTCGTCGAAGCGCGTGATGGCGATCTTGAAGGTCTCGTCGAGCACGGTGGATTGCGGCGCCAGCGCGGGGTCGAGCAGCGGCACGGTCAGCGAATAGCCCTTGACCGGATAGACCGGGATGTGCAGCCCCAGCGGCGCGATCAGCGCGCGCGAATAGCTGCCGAAGGCGAGCACGTAGCGGTCGGCCTTGAGCACCTCGGCCTTCGGCCCGGCCAGCCGCACGCCGGCGATGCGCCCGCCTTCGGTCAGCAGGCTCTCGACGGACTCTTCGAAGCGGAAGCTCACGCCGAGCCCGCGCGCCACATCGGCCAGGCCGCGGGTGAACAGATGGCAGTCGCCGGTCTCGTCGTTCGGCAGGCGCAGGCCGCCGGCCAGCTGCCCTGCGCTGCGCGCCAGCGCAGGCTCGACTTCGGCGAGCCGGTGGCGGTCGAGCAGCTCGAAGGGCACGCCGCATTCCTGCAGCACCGCGACGTCGCGCTGCACCGCATCGAGCTGTGCCTGCGTGCGGAACAGCTGCAGGGTGCCTTGCGTGCGGTGCTCGTAGCGCACGCCGGTCTGGGCGCGCAGCTCACGCAGGCAGTCCCGGCTGTACTCGGCCACGCGCATCATGCGTTCCTTGTTGATCGCGTAGCGCTCGGGCGAGCAGTTCTTCAGCATCGCGGCCATCCAGCGGAGCTGGAACAGGCTGCCGTCGGGCCGGATCGCCAGCGGCGCGTGCTTCTGGAACATCCACTTGAGCGCCTTGAGCGGAATGCCTGGCGCGGCCCAGGGCGTGGAGTAGCCGGGCGAGACCTGGCCGGCATTGGCGAAGCTGGTCTCCGCCGCCGGGCCGCCCTGGCGATCGACCAACGTCACCTCGGCGCCGGCGCGCGCCAGGTAGTAAGCCGTCGTGACACCGATGACGCCGCCGCCAAGAACAATCACTTTCATTGCAATACCCCGTCGACTCCAAGAGAGAAGCCAAGGTTATTCATCTTCTTGCCATAAACTTCACTTAAATATGGCGACTTTCCAGTGCTTCTTGCTGCCGTCGCGGCCCCCAAGGCGCTTCCCGGAGTGAAATGACCGAACTCGACCGTACCGACCGCAAGATCCTCGACATCCTCCAGCGCCAGGGCCGCATCCCCATGACCGAGCTGGCGCAGCAGATCGGCCTGTCGACCTCGCCCTGCACCGAGCGCGTGCGGCGCATGGAGCGCGAGGGCGTGATTACCGGCTACCACGCCCGCATCGACCCGCAGGCCATCGGCAAGACCTTGCTGGTGTTCGTCGAGATCACGCTGTCCTCGAAGTCGGCCGATGTCTTCGACAAGGTGCGCACCGAGCTCCTGCATGTGCCCGAGGTGATGGAATGCCACCTGGTGTCGGGCGGCTTCGACTACCTGGTGAAGGCGCGGCTGCGCGCGATGAGCGACTATCGGCGCCTCCTGGGCGACTTGCTGAAGAAGCTGCCCGTCACGGCCGAGTCGAACAGCTACGTGGTGATGGAAGAAGTCAAGGAAAGCCTCTACCTGCCGCTGGACCGGTAAGCCGCCGCGCCATGGCAGATCAGGCGCTGGCGTCCTGCTGACGGCCTTCGTCCGCAGTGGATGGGCAAGCCGCAGCCTGGGCCTGTCAAGGCGCCAGAAAGCCAGCCTGCCGCAACGCACGCTGTCCCGCGCCGCCGACCAGCTCGTCCGCAAAAGCCTGCGCGGCCTGGGTGAGCGGCGCGCGCAGGCTGCCCGCCGCATGGACCGCGATGGTCTGCGCCTGTGCGCCAGCCGCGCCGGCCGCGCCAGCCGCGCCAGCCGCGCCGGCGATCAGGCCCGAGGCGACGGCCATGGCGCGCAACGCCTTACTGGCTGCTCGCATTGGGGAAGAACAGCTGCTCGCCGCCGATCTTGTAGCTCGCGATCGTCGACTGCCCCGTCGGCGAGATCACCCAGTCGACGAACTTCTGCGCGCCGACGCTATTGAGCTGCGGAAACTTCGAGGGGCTCACCACCATCACGCCGTACTGGTTGAAGAGCCGCTTGTCGCCGTCCACCAGCACCGCCAGGTCCGCGCGGTTCTTGAAGCTGAGCCAGGTGCCGCGGTCGGCCAGCACGTAGGCGCCGCTGGAGGCCGCGATGTTGAGCGCCGGCCCCATGCCGCAGCCGCACTCCTTGTAGCCCGTGCCCTTCCTGTCGTTGGGCACCGGCTGGCCTGCCTCGGCCAGGCCGGCCTGCGCCCAGAGCCGGCGCTCGGCGGCGTCGGTGCCGCTCTTGTCGCCGCGCGAGACGAAGGCGGCGTTGGCCGCAGCCACCTTCTTCAGCGCCGCCGCGATGTCCTTGCCCTTCGCCGCCGCCGGATCGTTCTTCGGCCCGACCAGCACGAAGTCGTTGTACATGACCGGGAAGCGCTTGGCGGCGAAGCCCTCGGCGACGAATTTCTCTTCCGCCGCGGTGTCGTGCACGAAGAGCACGTCGGCATCGCCGCGCTTGGCCATGTCGATGGCCTGCCCGGTGCCGACCGCCACCACCTTGACGTCGATGCTGCTGGCCTGCCTGAAGGCCGGCAGCAGGTGCGCGAACAGGCCCGACTGCTCGGTCGAGGTGGTGGACGCCATGGTGATCGTCTCGGCGTGCGCCGCGACGCTGCCCGCCGCCAGGGCGAGTGCCGCCGCAAGGAACTCGAATGCCTTCATGCCAGCTCTCCCTTGACAAATTGGCGGGCTTCCTCGGGGAGAGGTCCGTTGAAGAAATCATGCACCGGCAGATCCGCCAGCACCCGGCCGTGCTCGAGGTAGACCACGCGGCTCGCGAGCCGCTTCACCTGGCCCAGGTTGTGGCTCGCGAACACCAGCGTGCGGCCATGCGCCGCGTCGGCGATCAGGGCTTCGACCTCTCGCTTGGCCGTCGGGTCCAGGCTGGCGGTCGGCTCGTCGAGCAGCAGCACCGCCGGCTTGAGCGCCCAGGCACGCGCCAGCGCCATGCGCTGCTGCTGCCCGCCCGAGAGGGTGCGCGCATTGCGCCCGGCCACGCTGTCCAGGCCAACCCGCCCCAGCGCCACCACCGCCTCGCGCTGCGCGTCACGCCACCGCGCGCCGTGCAGCCAGAGCGCCAGCGCGACGTTGTTGCGCACGCTCATGCGCAGCATGTGCGGACGCTGGAACAGCATCGCCTGCGCCTGCGGCGGCACCGCGTTGACAAAAGCGCCGCCCGCATGCGGCACCAGTCCGTGCAGCACGCGCAGCAGCGTGCTCTTGCCGCTGCCGTTGGCGCCGATCAGGGCGACGCGTTCGCCGGCATGGATGGACAGCGTGACGCCCACGAGCGCCGGCACGCGGCCGTAGCGCACGTCGATCTCGCGCAGGGCGAAGAGCGCCGCGCCGGCCATCGCCGCTGCTTCGGGCGCGTCGCCGCTTCGTGCGGCCACCACGCGAAGGCGGGGGCGCGCATCGCCGTGCGGCCGGATGTTGCTCACGCCGCCGCCTCCATCCGCCGCAGCCCCGCCGCGTCGACCGCGCCGCCATCGACACGCTCGCGCCAGCCGCGCAGTGCGCTGATTGCAAGGTTGAGCAGCAGCACCACCCCCAGCAGCACCAGGCCCAATGCCAGCGCCAGCGGCAGGTCGCCCTTGCTGGTCTCGAGCGCGATGGCGGTGGTCATGACGCGCGTGAAGCCGTCGATGTTGCCTCCCACCACCATCACCGCGCCGACCTCCGACACGGCGCGGCCGAAGGCGGCGATCAGCACGGTGACCAGCGCATAGCGCTCGTCCCACACCAGCAGCAGCGCCCGCGCGAGTGAGCGCGCGCCGAGCGAGCGCAGCTGCTCGCCATGGGCCCGGTCCGCGTCCTCGATGACCTGGCGCGTGAGCGCCGTGACCACCGGCAGCACCAGCAGCGTCTGCGCCAGCACCATCGCCTTGAAGGAGAACAGCCAGCCCAGGAAGCCCAGCGGGCCCGAGCGCGACAGGAGCAGGTAGATCACCAGCCCCACCACCACCGAGGGCAGCGCGAGCAGCGTGTTGAGCAGCGTAAGCAGCAGGCCGCGGCCGGCGAAGCGCGCGACAGCGAGCCAGGCGCCGAGCAGCAGGCCGAGCCCGCAGGCCAGCGCGCAGGCCGTGGCGCTGACGGCCAGCGAACGGCCGACGATGCCGAGCAGAACGGGATCGCCGGAAGCCAGCAGGTGCCAGGCGGCGATGGCGCTGTCTGTGAAAGTGTTCATGAGGGCGTGATGCGCAAGCCACCCAGTATCCGGCAAGCTTGCGCGTGCAACTTATGCAAGCACTTGCATAGGTGGCGGGCGGGCTTTGCATAATCCTTTGCGCCAATCCCGCCTTCGCTGCCCCAACGTGCAACAGATCGAACTGTCCTACGCCATCGCCCCGCGCCGCAGCGGCCGCACGCTGATCCGCAACCCGCTGATGGAACTGCTGCACGCGGTGCGCGAGCACGGCTCCATCTCGTCCGCGGCGCGGGCGCTGGGCCTGTCGTACCGCCATGTCTGGGGCGAGCTCAGGCGCTGGGAGCAGAACCTCGGCCATCCGCTGGTGAGTGGCGAGCAAGGCCGCTCGGCGCAGTTGTCCGAGTTCGGCGACAAGCTGCTGTGGGCCGAGCGCCAGGCGCAGGCCCGGCTCGCGCCGCAGATCGAGGCCCTGCATGCCGACCTGGAGCGCGCCTTCGCGATGGCCTTCGACGACAGCCAGCATGTGCTGAGCCTGCATGCCAGCCACGACGATGCGCTGGCGCTGCTGCGCGCGCACGCGGCCGAGCGCGCGCGGCTGCAGCTCGACATCCGCTTCACCGGCAGCGTGGACGCGATCAGCGCCCTCAACCAAGGGCGCTGCGTGATGGCGGGCTTCCACACGCTGGAGCGGCCGCCTGCCGGCTCGCTCGCGCAGCGCACCTACAAGCCGCTGCTCAAGCCTGGCCTGCACAAGATCATCGGCTTCGCGCGCCGCACCCAGGGCCTGATCGTCGCGCCCGGCAACCCGCTGGGCCTGCGCGGAATTGCCGACGTCGTGCAGCTGCGCGCGCGCTACGTGAATCGCGCACTCGGCACCGGCACGCGCGTGCTGCTCGACGAGCTGCTGGCGCAGGAAGGCCTGGACGCAGATGCGCTCGATGGTTACGAACGCGATGAGCCCTCGCATGCGGCGATCGCGCACGCGGTGGCCTCGGGCCGGGCCGATGCGGGCCTGGGCATCGAGTCGGCCGCGCGCGGCGCGGGCCTGGGCTTCGTGCCGCTGGTGAACGAGCGCTACCACCTGGCCTGCCTCAAGTCGGCGCTGGACCAACCGGCCGTCCAGGCGCTGCTGGTGCTGCTGCGCAGCGCCGCCTGGCAGCACCAGCTCGGCACGCTCGCGGGCTACGAGAGCGCCGGCAGCGGTGAGGTGCAGTCGCTGAGCGCGCTGCTGCCGTGGTGGAGCTTCAAGGGGCCGAGGCGGTAGTCGGGCGCCAAGCGTTCCTAACGCCGAAGACGCGCCGCCAGCTGCCGCAGCCCGATCGACCAGCGGTTCGGCTTCTCCTCGGCCCACTGCTGCGCGAGTTCGGAAACGGCAGGGTCCGCCACCCGGTCCGCGGCCTGTACTGCACGCAGCGCCAGCGCCCGGAGCTGGTCGCGCGGCACCGCGGCCAGGCATGGCACCACCTTCGTCCTCGGCGCCGCGCTGCTGCCGAGGGCGCCGGCAATCACCTCGCCGGCGGCCACGGCTGCCGCCCCGTCATCGGCATCGACGAAGCTCGCGACCAGCGCCAGCTCGATGGCCTGCGAGACCAGGTCCGCGTCCGCCGAGCGCGTGCATTCCGCCAGGAAGTCCTGCGCGGCATCGTTGTCGAAGGCGCCCTCGCCCCAGGCGCCCGCGT
The DNA here is from genome assembly GCF_057657375.1 of Variovorax sp. Soil_C_12. Classification (NCBI taxonomy): domain Bacteria; kingdom Pseudomonadati; phylum Pseudomonadota; class Betaproteobacteria; order Burkholderiales; family Comamonadaceae; genus Variovorax; species Variovorax sp. Soil_C_12. Next base: position 549,240 of record NZ_JBDGIO010000003.1, read on the forward strand.
GAGCCGACAAGGTCAGCAGCGACGCGATGGCGGCGATGCAGGCGTGCTTGAAGAAAATCATGCAGCGAATTCTCCATCAGGCCCCAGCCCCGTCGGCACGCCCAGCCGCAGCGCCAGGTTCGCGGCGTCGTAGGGCGCATGCACCTTGATGTCGTTGTCGAAGTAGCAGTACACGTCGCGCCGGGCTCGGCGCGGCGCGGCGCGGGTCGAGGCCTTGCGTGCATCCTTCACCTGGCGGCCCTGGCGCCATGCGTCGATCCGCGCAGCCCAGCGGTCGAGCGCGGCATCGTCGTAGCCGCTCGCATAGAGCTCCTTGTCCCCATGCAGCCGCAGGTACACGAAGTCGGCCGTCAGGTCCTCGAGCAGCGGCCAGCGTCCGGCCGTGTCGGCGACCACCAGCGCGATGCCGTGCCGGCGCAGCATGGCGATGAAGTCCGGGGCGACGAAGCTCGGATGGCGCACTTCCACCGCGTGCCGCAGCGGCCGTTTCGCGGAGCGCTTGAGCCAGGTGCGGGCCTCGAGCCGACCGTCGTGCTCGCGCGCGAGAGTCAGCGCCGCACTCGTGTCGCGCGGCAGAAGCGAGAAGAATTCGTCGAGCCGCTCCGGCTCGTAGGCCATCGAAGGTGGCAACTGCCACAGCATCGGCCCCAGCTTGGCGCGCAGCGCCAGCACGCCCGAGGCCAGGAAGTTCGCCAACGCGGTGCGTACGTCCTTCAGCCGGAGCATGTGAGTGATGTAGCGCGAGCCCTTGACCGCGAACACGAAGCCGTCCGGCGTCTCGTCGTGCCAGGCCAGGTACGACTCGGGCCGCTGCAGCGAATAGAAGGAGCCGTTGAGCTCGATGGTGGGCAGCATGCGCGAGGCGAAGGCAAGCTCCTGGCGCTGCGGCAGCCCTTTGGGATAGAACTTGCCGCGCCAGGGCGCATAACGCCAGCCTGAGATGCCGATGCGGGTCTCGCCGGGTCTTCCAGCCATGGTTTCCTGGCCCCCTGAAAGAGCCTTCGCGTGCCGGCCCGCGCGGGATGCCGGGCCTCGGCGCGCGATTCTGTGCCGCGGCGCGGCCCCGCGGTGAAGGACAAGGCCGCGCATGCCGCGCTCGCTATGCCATCTTGTCGGCTCGCGCCCCCAGCCCCAGGTAGGTGTCGATGATGCGGCGGTCGTGCAGCAGTTCCGAGGCCGCGCCCTGCAGCGCGACCGCGCCCATCTCCAGCACATAGGCCCGGTCGGCCACCTGCAGGGCGGCGCGCGCGTTCTGCTCCACCAGCAGCACCGACACGCCGTGCTTGCGCAGCGAAGACACGACCTGCAGCACCTCGCGCACGATGAGCGGCGCCAGGCCCAGCGAGGGCTCGTCCAGCATCAGGAGGCGCGGGCGTGCCATCAGCGCGCGGCCGATGGCCAGCATCTGCCGCTCGCCGCCAGAGAGGGTGGAGGCCATCTGCGCGCGGCGCTCCGCCAGGCGCGGGAAGATGGCGAAGACCTCGTCCATGCGCTGGCGCTGGTCGCGCTCGCCGCGCCACCAGCGCGAGAAGCCGCCCAGGAGCAGGTTGTCCTCGACCGGCATCTCGCCGAAGAGCTCGCGCTTCTCGGGCACCAGGCCGACGCCGCGCGCCACCATCGCTTCCACGCTGATGCGCGTCATGGCCTCGCCGCCCAGCAGCACCCGGCCGCGCGAGGGCAGCAGGCCCATGGCCGCGCACAGCAGTGTGGTCTTGCCGGCGCCGTTGGGGCCGATCACGGTGACGATCTCGCCGGTGTCGACGCGCAGGTCGACGTGGTGCACTGCCTCGACGGGGCCGTAGGAGACGCAGAAGTCTTCGAGTTGGAGCAGGGCTGATGCACTCATGCCGTCTGCTCCACCAGGCGGCCTTCATTCGCGGGCTCGTCCACCCCGCCCAGGTAGGCGTCCAGCACCTTGGGATCGCACTGCACCTCGGCCGGGGTGCCGCGCGCGATGACGGCGCCGAACTCCAGCACGGTGACGCGATCGGCCAGATTCATCACGAACTCCATGTCATGTTCCACCACCAGGATGCCCAGGCCCTCGGCACGCAGCTGGTCGAGCAAGGTGGCGAGCGCGCGTTTCTCCAAATGGCGCAGGCCGGCCGCGGGCTCGTCCAGCAGCAGCACCGCGGGATGGCCCGCCAGGGCGCGCGCGATCTCGACCACGCGCTGCTGGCCCAGCGCCAGGGAGCCTGCCGGGACTTCCGCGAATTCGCCGAGTCCGCAGCGTTCGATCTGCTGGCGCGCCTGCGCGAGCAGCGCGGCCTCTTCCGCACGGTCGAGCCGCAGCATCGAAGCGATCCAGCCGCGCTGTCCGCGCCTGTGCGCACCCAGCGCGACGTTCTCGATCACGCGCCGCTGGCCCAGCAGGCGCACGTGCTGGAAGGTGCGGCCCAGGCCCAGCGCCGCAAAGGCGCGCGAAGGCTTGCCGGTCATCGGCCGGTCCATCAGCCGCACCTCGCCTTCGGTCGGATCGTCGACCCCCGAGACCATGTTGAAGAAGGTGCTCTTGCCCGCCCCGTTAGGCCCGATCAGCGCATGGATCTCGCCGGCCTTGACGTCGAGACCGACGGCGTCGTTGGCCACCAGGCCGCCGAAGCGCTTGGTCACGGCCTTGGCCTCCAGCACGATCTGCCCGCGCGGCGGCAAGGCGGTTGCGGGCAGCGCCAGCACCTGGCGCGGCGCACGCACTGCGGCGGGCTTCAGGAACCGGTTGACGAGCCGCGCGAGCGTCGGCCACAGCCCGTCGGCAAAGCGCTGCAGCACCACCAGCATCAACAGGCCGAACACGATCACCTCGAAGTTGCCGCTCGATCCGAGCAGGCTGGGCAGGATGTCCTGCAGCTGCTCCTTCAGCAGGGTGATCAGCGCCGCGCCCAGCACCGCGCCCCACAGATGGCCCGCGCCGCCGACCACCGCCATGAACAGGTACTCGATGCCGATGTTGAGGTTGAAGGGCGTGGGGTTGATGAAGCGCTGCAGGTGCGCGTAGAGCCAGCCCGACAGGGCCGCCAGCAGCGCCGCCAGCACGAAGACCTTGATGCGGTAGCGGCCGGTGTCCACGCCCATCGACTCGGCCATCACCCGGCCCCCCTTGAGCGCGCGGATGGCGCGCCCCTCGCGCGAGTCGAGCAGGTTGTGCAGCGCCCACAACGCCAGCAGCAGCACGCCCCAGATGACCAGGCCCAGCGAGCGCGGCGAGGCGAAGGAGACGCCGGCGACCACGATCGCCGGCACGCCCGCCACGCCGGTGTGGCCGCCGAGGAACTCGAGGTTGCCGAACAGGAAGTAGAAGCTCAGCCCCCAGGCGATGGTGCACAGCGGCAGATAGTGGCCCGACAGCCGCAGCGTGATCGCGCCCAGGCCCCAGGCGATGAGGAAGGTCACGGCAATGCCGAACAGCAGGCCGATCCACGGCAGCAGCGCCGGGCTGATGCCGCCCAGCGCCGAGGCGACCATCGGCGACGTGCAGATCCACGCCGTGGCATAGGCGCCGGCGCCGACGAAGGCGGCCTGGCCGAAGGAAGTCATGCCGCCCACGCCGGTGAGCATGACGAGGCCGGCCGCGACCAAGGCGTAGAGGCCGATGTAGCTGAGCACCGTGACCGAGAAGTCCGGCAGGAAGCCCCACACCGCCGCGAGCGCGACGATGAAGGCCAGCGTCAGATGCCGCCGCGTCATTCCTCGTCCTCCACATGCCGGCTGCTGAGCGAGCGCCACCACAGCACGGGAATGATCAGCGTGAAGACGAACACCTCCTTGAAGGCGCTGGCCCAGAAGGAAGAGAAGGCCTCGAGCTGGCCCACGATCAGCGCGCCCGCCAGCGCCAGCGGATAGCTGGCCAGCCCGCCGACGATGGCGGCCACGAAGCCCTTCAGGCCGATCAGGAAGCCGGTGTCGTAGTAGATGGTCGTGATCGGCGCGATCAGCAGGCCGGAGACCGCGCCGATCGCCGCCGCCAGCGCGAAGCTCAGGTCGCCCGAGAGCCCGGTGGGAATGCCCATCAGCCGCGCGCCCACGCGGTTGATCGCGGTGGCGCGCAGCGCCTTGCCCACGATCGAGCGTTCGAAGAACAGGAACATCAGCACCACCAGCGCGGCCGTGACGGCCACCACCACCAGCGCCTGGCCGGTGATCGCGACGCCGCCTAGGTCCAGCCGCATCTCCGAGAAGGCAGGCGTGCGCGAGCCCTCGGCGCCGAAGAAGAGTAGCCCCAGCCCCACCAGCACGCCGTGCAACGCCACCGAGACGATCAGCAGCGTCAGCACGGTCGCATCGGCCAGCGGGCGGTAGGCCAGCCGGTAGAGCAGCGGGCCCAGCGGCACGATCACGGCGAGCGCGGCGAGCGTCTGCGTGAACTGCGATTCGGGCCGCAGCAGGAGCACCAGCGCGCAGGCCACCAGCGGCAGCACCACGCACCAGGCGAGGGTCGAGGCCCAGTCGACGGCCGCGCCGCGCTTCCAGCGCCACAGCTCCACGACCAGCGCCGCCGCCGCCAGCACCAGCAGCAGCCACAGCGTGGCCGGCACGCGGCCGGCCTGCAGCGCCACCACCGACAGCGCGCTGAAGGCCACGAATTCCCCTTGCGGGATGAAGATGACGCGGGTCACGGAGAACACCAGCACCAGGGCCAGCGCCATGAGCCCGTAGATCGCCCCGTTGACGATACCGTCCTGCCCCAGGATCAGGGCGATTTGCATGTCCATGCATCCACTCCGACGCAGAGCGCAAAGGCTCCAATTGACTCATTGCTCAAAAACGAACGCGGCCCCCTTCGGGAAACACCGCGGAACCGGCTTTGCCGGGCCGCTGGTGTTGCCCCAGGTAGGGGGTGGGCGGCTACACAAAGTGAGCCAACCTGGGGGCGAGCCAAGTGCCACCGCGGAACCGGCTTTGCCGGGCCGCTGGTGTTGCCCCCGGTGCGGGGGTGGGCGGCTACACGAAGTGAGCCAACTGGGGCAGAGCTTAGTCCGCTGGCTGGTACTTCCAGGCGCCGTTCTCGATCTTGACCATCACCCGCGCGCGCTGGTCCAGGCCCAGGTGGTCGGTGGGCGACATGGTGAAGATGCCATGCGCGCCGGGGATGTTCTTCACCTCTTCCAGCGCATCGCGCAGCGCGGCGCGGAAGGCCGGCGTGCCGGGCTGCGCCTTCTTGAGCGCGACGGGGATCGCGGCGCTCATGATCAGGCCGGCATCCCAGGCATGGCCGCCGAAGGTGGACACGCTGCCCTTGCCGTTGGCGGCCTCGTAGGCCTCCACGTATGCCTTCGCGGATTTCTTGACCGGGTGCGAATCCGGCAGCTGCGACGCCACCAGCATCGGGCCGGAAGGCAGCAGCGTGCCCTCGACGTCCTTGCCGCCGACCCGCAGGAAATCGGCGTTGGCGACGCCGTGGGTCTGGTAGACCTTGCCGGCATAGCCACGCTCCTTGAGCGTCTTCTGCGGAAGCGCGGCCGGCGTGCCCGAACCGGCGATCAGCACGGCATCGGGCTTGGCGGAGATCAGCTTGAGCGACTGGCCGGTGACCGAGGTGTCGCTGCGCGCATAGCGCTCGTTGGCCACGACCTTGAGTTTCTTGAGCTCGGCGGCCTTGGTGAACTCCTGGAACCAGCCTTCGCCATAGGCGTCGGAAAAGCCGATGAAGCCCACCGTCTTCACGCCGTTGGCGGCCATGTGCTCGGCGATGGCGAGCGACATCATGATGTCGTTCTGCGGCGTCTTGAAGACCCACTTGCGCTTGGCATCCATGGGCTCGACGATGCGCGACGAGGCCGCCATCGAGATCATCGGCACCTTCTCCTCGGCCACCACGTCGATCATGGCCAGCGAGTTCGGCGTCACGGTCGAGCCGAGCACGATGTCGACCTTGTTCTCGCTGATCAGCTTGCGCGTGTTCGACACCGCGGCGGTGGTGTCGGAGGCGTCGTCGAGCACGATGTAGTTGATCTTCTGCCCGCCGATGGTCTTGGGCATCAGCCCGATGGTGTTCTTCTCGGGGATGCCGAGGGAGGCGGCCGGCCCGGTCGCCGACAGCGTCACGCCGACGTTGACGTCGGCCTGCGCGGCGAAGGCCATGGCGCACAGCAGTGCCACGCCGAGGCGGGTGAAAGAATTCATGAACAGTCTCCGGTAGTTGATAAATCGCCCGCGCTCAGCGTTCGTCGAAGGACAGCCGCACGCGCTCGGTCAGGGGATGTGCCTGGCAGGTGAGGATAAAGCCGCCTGCAACCTCATTCTTGTCGAGCGCGAAGTTGCGCTCCATCCGCACTTCCCCTTCCAGGAGTTTGGCACGGCAGGTGCCGCACACGCCCGAGGTGCAGGAGTACGGCACCTCCAGGCCGGCGGAGGAGGCCGCGTCGAGGATGCTCGGCTGCCCTTTGGTGAACGGGATCTCGCGCGCCAGCCCGTCGCGCACGATGGTGATGCGCGCCGTCTCGGCATCGCCCGGCTGCGGCTCGTGCACCACCGCGCCCACGGTGCCGGTGGGCGACTGGGCCAGGCCGAAGCGCTCGATGTGGATGCGCTCCTCGGGCACGCCGGCTTCCAGCAGTGCGGCCTCGGCCTCGTCGTTCATCTGGAAGGGGCCGCAGATGTAGACATGGTCGATGCTGCCGGGCGGCACCAGGCCCTGCAGGAACTCGGCGATCTTCTCGCGGTTCATCAGGCCCGCGTTGATCGGCACGTCGGTGTGCTCGTCGGAGAACACGAGCTGCAGCGACAGACGCGTCATGTAGCGGTTCTTCAGGTCCTCGATCTCCTCCTTGAACATCGTGGACCGTAGCTGCCGGTTGCCGTAGATGAGCGTGAAGCGCGACTGCGGCTCGCGCGCCAGCACGGTCTTCATGATCGAGAGGATGGGCGTGATGCCGCTGCCGCCCGCGATGCCCACGTGGTGGCGGCGCGCCTTGGGCTCGATGGGCACGAAGAAGCGGCCCTGCGGCGCCATCACCTGCAGCGTGTCGCCGGGCTGGAGCGAGCTGTTGATCCAGCTGGAGAACAGGCCCTGCTGCACCTTGCGCACACCCACGCGCAGCTCGCCGTCGTCGACGCCGGCGCAGATGGAATAGGAGCGGCGCAGGTCCTGGCCGTCGATCTCCTTGCGCAGGGTGAGGTACTGGCCCTGGGTGAAGCCGAAGACCCCGCGCAGCTCCTCGGGCACGTCGAAGGAGATGACCACCGCCTCGGCGGTGTCGGGTTCGATGCTGCGTACGCGCAGCGGGTGGAAGATGACGCTCATGGGGCCTCAGAGGGGTTTGAAGTGCTCGAAGGGCTCGCGGCAATCCAGGCAGCGGTAGAGCGACTTGCAGGCCGTCGACCCGAAGGCCGACAGACGCTCGGTGTGGGCGCTGCCGCAATGCGGGCAGGCCACCGGCGCGGCGGCCTGGCGCCGCACCAGGCGGATCGGGACCGCGCCGCCCGGCAGGGACGCCGCGCCCGGCGGTGCAATGCCGTACTCGCGCAGCTTGCGCTTGCCTTCGGCGCTCATCCAGTCGGTGGTCCACGCAGGGGCGCGGCGCAGCGTCACGCGCGCCGGGCCGAGCCCCGCGGCGTCGAGGGCGTCGAGCACGCTGCGCTCGATCACCTCCGTGGCCGGGCAGCCGGAATAGGTCGGCGTGAGCACGATCTCCAGGCCCTCCTCCCGCGGCAGCACCTCGCGCACGATGCCCAGGTCGCAGACCGACAAGGCCGGTACCTCGGGGTCGAGCACCGTGCCCAGCACGTCCCAGGCGTGCGCGACGCGGGCCTCGTCGGCGGCAGGAGAGCGCAATGCATTCATCACCACACTCCGCCCGGATAGGCACGCTGCAGGTGCTGCATCTCCGCCAGGATGTAGCCCATGTGCTCGCTGTGCACGCCGCGCTTGCCGGTGCTCATGAACGCCGACTCGGCCGGCATCGCGAGGGTGGCCTCCTCGAGCACCGAAGCCATCTCGGCAAACCAGGCCTCCCGCAGCTCGGACCAGGCCGGGCCCAGGCCGCTGGCGCGGGCCGCTTCGTCGACGGCATCGGCTGCGAAGAGCTCGGGCACGTAGCGCCACAGCTGGGCCAGGGCGGCCTCCATGCGCGAGCGCGATTCGTCGGTGCCGTCGCCCAGGCGCACCACCCAGTCGGCCGCATGCTGCTGGTGGTAGCGCGCTTCCTTGATGGCCTTGGCGGCGATGGCGGCCACCTCGGCATCGCTCGAGGCTTCGAGCTTTTCCCATAGCAGCTTGAGCAAGGTCGCGGCCATCGCGTTGCGCAGCACGCTGAAAGCGAAGTCGCCGCGCGGCAGCTCGACCAGCGTGGCGTTGAAGTAGTCGCGCTCGTCGCGCAGGAAGGCGAGCTGGTCCTCGTCGTGCGCGCGGCCTTCGAGCTGGCCGGCGCGGGTGAGGAGCGCGCGCGCCTGGCCCACCAGGTCCAGCGCCATGTTGGTCATGGCGATGTCTTCTTCGAGCGCCGGCGCATGGCCGCACCATTCGCCCAACCGCTGCGAGAGGATGAGGCAGGTGTCGGCGATGCGCAGGAGGTACTGCACGGAAGCGCTGCGGTCGAGTTCGATGGAGGCTTGCATGGGGCGCTTCAACTCACATGTGGTCCACCGACTTCGGCAGCACGTAGAAGGTCGGGTGGCGGTAGACCTTGTCTTCCGCCGGGTCGAAGAACATGTCCTTGTCGCCGGGGTCGCTGGCGACGATCTGGTCCGAGCGCACCACCCAGACGCTCACGCCTTCCTGGCGCCGCGTGTAGACGTCGCGCGCCATCTGCAGCGCCATCTTGGGGTCGGGCGCATGCAGGCTGCCGCAGTGCTTGTGGTCCAGGCCCGCTTTGCTGCGGACGAACACTTCCCACAGCGGCCACTCGCGTCCTTCGGACGCGGTGGCCTTCGGGGTTTCCGTGCTCGACCCCACCCCCACCCTCCCCTCACCAGGGGAGGGCAAGGTGCCTTCTTCAACGCTGCTCATGCTGCCAACCTTTCTGCTCGTTCGTGCTTTGCCGCGTGCGCCAGGGCCGCTTCTCGCACCCAGGCGCCCTCGTCCCAGGCCTTGACGCGCGCGCCCAGGCGCTCGCGGTTGCAAGGCCCGTCGCCGCCGATCACGCGCCAGAACTCGGCCCAGTCGATAGCCCCATGGTCATGCGCCTGGCGCTCCTCGTTCCACTTCAGGTCGGGATCGGGCAGGGTCACGCCCAGCACCTTGGCCTGCTCGACCGCGGCATCGATGAACTTCTGCCGCAGCTCGTCGTTGGTGAAGCGCTTGATGCCCCAGCGCATGGACTGCGCGCTGTTGGGCGACTGGTCGTCGGGCGGGCCGAACATCATGATGGAGGGCCACCACCAGCGGTTCACCGCGTCCTGCACCATGGCCTTCTGCGCCTCGGTGCCGTGCTGCATCATGGTGAGCAGCGCCTCGTAGCCCTGGCGCTGGTGGAAGCTCTCTTCCCGGCAGATGCGGATCATGGCGCGCGCATAGGGCGCATAGGAGCAGCGGCAGATCGGCACCTGGTTCATGATCGCCGCGCCGTCCACCAGCCAGCCGATGGTGCCCATGTCGGCCCAGGTCAGCGTCGGGTAGTTGAAGATCGAGCTGTACTTGGCCTTGCCGCTGTGCAGCGCGTCCAGCATCTGGTCGCGGCTGGTGCCCAGGGTCTCGGCGGCGGCGTAAAGATAAAGGCCATGGCCGCCCTCGTCCTGCACCTTGGCCAGCAGGATGGCCTTGCGCTTCAGCGTGGGCGCGCGGCTGATCCAGTTGCCCTCGGGCAGCATGCCGACGATCTCGGAATGCGCATGCTGGCTGATCTGGCGCACCAGCGTCTTGCGGTAGTGCTCGGGCATCCAGTCCTTGGCCTCGATGAAGCCGCCGGCATCGATGCGTTCGTCGAAGCGCTCTTCCAGCCGCATCTCCTCGGCCGAGCGCACGGCCTTGGGGCCGTCCTTGTCCTTGCCCATGGTGTCCATGGCCTGCGTGTACATGGCGTGTCCTTTCAGGTTTTGGGGCGCTCGTCGATTACGCGCCGGGCCTTGCCGGTCAGCGTGCGCTCGAGCGTGGCGGGGGGCTGCACCAGCACCGTGGTCGAGATGCCGACCAGGGTCTTCACGCGCTGCTGCACCCATTGCGCGATCTGGTCGCACTCGTCATCGGGAAGGTCGGCGGCCCCCTGCTGCAGCTCGCAACGCACCTCCACGTGGTCCAGGTGGCCTTCGCGGCCGACCTTGATCAGGTACTGGCCCGAGAGCTTCTCGTGCGCCAGCACGATCTCCTCGATCTGCGTCGGGAAGACGTTGACGCCGCGAATGATCAGCATGTCGTCGCTGCGACCGACGATCTTTCCCATGCGGCGGAAGCTGCGCGAGGTGGGCGGCAACAGGCGCGTGAGATCGCGCGTGCGGTAGCGAATGATGGGCAGCGCCTCCTTGGTGAGCGAGGTGAAGACCAGCTCGCCCTCCTCGCCGTCGGGCAGCACTTCGCCGGTCTCGGGGTGGATGATCTCGGGATAGAAATGGTCTTCCCAGACCACCGGGCCGTCCTTGCTCTCGATGCACTCGCTGGCCACGCCCGGGCCCATCACTTCCGACAGGCCGTAGATGTCGACCGCATCCATGCCGCCCTTGTGCTCGATCTCGCGGCGCATGGCCTCGGTCCAGGGCTCGGCACCGAAGATGCCGACCTTGAGCGAGTTCTCGCGCGCATCCAGCCCCTGGCGCTGGAACTCCTCGATGATCACCTGCATGTAGCTGGGCGTGACCATGATGATGTCGGGCCGGAAGTCGCGGATCAGCTGCACCTGCTTCTCGGTCTGGCCGCCCGACATCGGGATCACGGTGCAGCCGGCGCGCTCGGCACCGTAGTGCGCGCCGAGCCCGCCGGTGAAGAGGCCGTAGCCATAGGCCACGTGCACGATGTCGCCGGGCCGCCCGCCTGCGGCGCGAATCGAGCGCGCCACGAGATTCGCCCAGTGCTCGATGTCCTGCAGGGTGTAGCCCACCACGGTCGGCTTGCCGGTGGTGCCCGAGGAGGCGTGGATGCGTGCCACCTGCTCGCGCGGCACCGCGAACATGCCGAAGGGATAGTTGTCGCGCAGGTCCTTCTTGACGGTGAAGGGGAATTTCGCGATGTCGCTCAGTTGCTTCAGGTCGTCGGGATGCACCCCGCGCGCCTCGAAGGCCTGGCGGTAATGCGGCACCTGGTCGTAGGCGCGCTGCAGGGTGGCCTTCAGGCGCTGCAGCTGGAGCGCGGCGATCTCGTCGCGGCTGGCGCTTTCGATGGGCTCGAGCTCGCCGGGCGCGGGGCGTTTCACGGGCATGGAAGGTACTCCTTTGGGGGTCTTGGGGGCTGCATTCAGGCCGGTGCCACCGGCTTGCCCTTGAGTGTGTAGGAACGCCCGCGGAACACCGCGACCCGCTCGCCGCGCTGGTTCAACACCTCCGTGTCGTAGACGCCCGTGCGGCCGGCCTTCGAGACCTCGACGCAGCGCGCGACCAGGCGGTCGCCCTGGCGCGCGGGCGCGACGAAGTCGATGCCGAAGCCGGAAGCCACCGTCACCTCGTTGTAGGAGTTGCAGGCATAGGCGAAGGCCGAATCGGCCAGTGCCGAGATGAAGCCGCCGTGGCAGATGTCGTGGCCGTTGAGCATGTCCTCGCGCACGATCATGGTGACGTCGGCGCGGCCGGGCGCGATAGCTTCGATCTCCATGCCGAGGCCGCGCACGGCGCGGTCGTTGGCAAACATGGCATCGCGCACGCGTTCGGCGGTTTGCTGGGCGTCGTTGTCGCTCATCGATGGGGCTTTCGTCTCAACGGTCGTTGAACTGCGGCAGGCGCTTGGCGCGGAATGCCTCCACGCCTTCGCGGTAGTCGGCAGCGGCGCCGAGCTCGCGCTGCAGCGCGGCTTCGCGCGCCAGCGCGGCGGGCAGGTCCAGCGTCTGCGCTTCGGCCAGCGCCTGCCGCGTCGCCACCAGTGCGCGCACGGGCATCGCGGCCAGGCGGTGCGCCAGGCCCTCGACGGTGAGGCTGAGCTCGTCGTCCTCCACGCATTTCCAGATCAGGCCCATCTGCGCCGCCTCGGCCGCCGGCAGCTTGTCGCCCAGCAGCGCCAGGCCCAGCGCGCGCGCCGGGCCCACCAGCCGCGGCAGCAGCCAGGTGCCGCCGGTGTCGGGCACCAGGCCGATCTTGGTGAAGGCCTGGATGAAGCTGGCCGAGCGGCCGGCCACCACCAGGTCGCAGGCGAGCGCCAGGTTGGCGCCCGCGCCGGCCGCGACGCCGTGGACCTCCGCGATCACCGGCACGGGCATCGACCGGATGCGCAGCACGAGAGGCGCGTAGAGCGATTCGATCACCCGGCCCAGGTCTTTGGGCGCGGCGCCGGGCGTGAAGTCGGGCGCGACCATCGGGTCGGACAGGTCTTGCCCGGCGCAAAAGGCGCGGCCCGAGCCGCCCAGCACGACACAGCGCACGCCCCTGTCGGCCGCGGCCTCGTCCAGCGCTGCCATGAGCTCGGCATGCAGCTGCGAGGTGAAACTGTTGAGCGCTTCCGGCCGGTTGAGCTGGAGCGTGCGCACGGCGCCCGAATGGGTGATACGTACCAGGGGTTCGTTCATCGTGGTGCTGGGGATGGGGTTGACGATCGGCCCAAGGAAGACGCTTCCAATAATTGACCGACCGTTCGGTTGATTATAGGATTCGCGATCTTGCCCTCGCAAGCTTTAGTCCTCGGTGCTAACCCTGAAGGCTAGCGCGGGCCGCCCTTTTTTCCAATCAGTACGGAGCGGATTTCATGCCCTGCTATGCGCTCGAAGGCGTGGTGCCGGTGGTCGACTCCGGCGCCTATGTCCACCCCACCGCCGTATTGATCGGCGACGTCATCGTGGGCCCCGGCTGCTACGTCGGCCCCGGCGCCAGCCTGCGCGGCGACTTCGGCCGCATCGTGCTGGAGCGCGGCTCCAACGTGCAGGACAACTGCGTGATCCACGGCTTCCCCGACCAAGACACGGTCGTGGAAGAAAACGGCCACATCGGCCACGGCGCGGTGCTGCACAGCTGCGTGGTGCGGCGCGACGCGCTGGTGGGCATGAACGCGGTGGTGATGGACGAGGCCGAGGTCGGCGAATCGGCCATCGTCGCGGCCTGCGCCTTCGTGCCGGCCGGCATGAAGGTGCCGGCGCGCAGCCTGGTGACCGGCGTGCCGGCCCGGGTGCGGCGCCAGCTCAACGACGAAGAAATCGCCTGGAAGCAGGAAGGCACGCAGACCTACCAGGACCTCACCCGCCGCTGCCTCGCCAGCCTTGTCGAGGTGCAGCCGCTGGCGGCGGCGGAAGAGAACCGGCCGCGCCTGCAGTCGCCGGACGTGCGCCCGCTGATCGCCACGCGGCGCGGCTGAGCCCTCAGCGCGCTTTGCGCGCGCCGGCGGTCGCGCGATCGCCCTTCGCCGCCAGCGCGGGCGGCAGCGCCACCGCCCGCACGCCCCCGAAGAACAGGTCGGCGACGATCTCGCCGATCGCCTCGTGGTCGAGCTCGCGGCCGGGCTTCATCCAGGTGAACATCCAGTTGATCATGCCGAAGAGCAGCATGGCCATCGGCTTGCCGAGCTTGCTCGTCGCATCCTCGCCCCGCACCTCGGCGATGGTGCGCGCGAAGGCGGCGACCACGCGCCGCTCGACGCCGATGATGCGGGCCTGGTCCTCCTCGCGCAGGAAGCGCACGTCCTCGGTCAGCACGCGCTGGGCGTTCTGCGCCATGGCGTACTCGGCCACGAAGCTGCGGATCAGCGCGGCGAGCCGGGCCTCGGGCGTGGCGTGCTCGCGCATCACCTCTTCCACCACCGCTTCGAGGCGCTGCACATGCTCCTCGGCGATGCGCACGGCGAGGTCGTGCTTGTCGCGGACATAGTGGTAGAGCGTGGCCTTGGAGACGCCGCAGGCCGCAGCCACCTCGTTCATCGAGGTGCCCGCATAGCCGCGCTGCGCGAACAGCTGCGCCGCGTTGGAAAGAATCATTTCTCGCTGGCCGTCGTAGCCAGCCGGGTCACGCACGCGAGCCATCCGGCAGCGCCCTTTCCGATTGATGTGAGATCTGCGTCGACAGAAGATGCCGATGATGACACGCGCACCGGATCAAGCGCCGTCGTAGATGAACCGCCAATCCTGGTAGCTCAGCGCCGAGCCCGGCCGCACAGTCGCTTCGTTCGGGCTCTTCGCGCGCATCGGCGTTTTCGACGAGCTGCTGGCCACGCCCCAGATGCCCCCTTGCGGCGCGAGAAGCGGCGTGAACGCCTGCGCAGTCATGGGGTCGACGTAGAGCTGGCGCAGATAGCGCCGCGTCACCAAGTGCCGGGAATCCTTCAACAGGTCTTCGAGCCGCGCCGGGTAGCGGTGCTGTCCGCCGGGTGTACTCAGGTAGTAGTCCTTGATCGCCTGGCGGTACAGGGCGCCCACATGCACGAGTTCCGCTTCCCGTTCGCGCTGGGCCGAGGTCGTGTAGACCTCCACCGCCTTGCCGGCGCCGAGCGACAGCACTGCCAGGGCGAGCAGCATGAACAGATAGCCGACCCCACGCTGACGCTTGCGCCGCATGCCGTCTACCACGACGCGAAGGGCGTGCCGTCGGTCGCGTTGCCGGCCGCGCCGCTGCGCACGTCGTGAACCACTTTCCTGCCGCCCTCCTCCTCTCGAATGGCGGGCACCCAGGTGTCGCGGCGCTCGGTCACGGGGTCGAGCGGCACGGCGCGCAAATAGCGCCGGGCGACCAGGTCGCCGAGCGCCTCGGGGTACGTCCCCCTGTCGCTGTAGTACTGGTCGAGCCCGATGCGCAGCGCCGAAAGGTTCTCCTTCAAGGCCGCTTCCCTGGCCACCGCGACCTTGTGCATGTAGCGGGGCGCAACGATGCCGAGCAGCGCCGAGACGATGGCCATCACGACCAGCAGTTCGATCAGCGTGAATCCGAACCTGCGCTTCATCGGCGTCACCATTGCGAGTACGGAAGGCCGTTCAAGCCGACCCGGCCGCTGAGCGAGCGGACGTCGTAGACGTCGTCGCCCTCCATCGGCCGATCGGCTTCGCTCGAATAGGCACGCTTGCCCCAGGTGGCCGCCGGCGCCAGCGCGGTGTCGGCATTCATCGGATCGCGCGGCACGCGACGCAGGAAGAAGATCTTTCGACGGCCGGGATCCTTCAGGTCTGCCGCACCCTCGACCAAGGCTTCGAGCGATGGCGGGTAGCCCGTCGTCGTCGCCGACCGATGGACCCGGCCTTCGTCGCCCGCGTGCTTGTAGGCATCGATGGCGCTCCGGATTTCGCGCAGCGCGGCCCGCAGTTCCTGCTCCTTCTGTCGCTGGATGGCCATCTGGGTCAGCGGCACGGCGACGGACGCCAGGATGCCGACCAGCGCCACGGTCACCATCATCTCGATCAGCGTGAAACCGCGACTCGGGATCATGGCTTGGCCTCCACCGCTTGCGTGTCCGCGGCGCCGTAGCGCCCGCCCGGCGTGAGCCTCATGGGCCTGATGCCGGCGCTCTCCGCGGTGCCGGAAGCAAACTCCACCACATGGGCCGGCGGTGTCGGCATGGCGCGAACGATGCGCGGCGTGATCAGCAGCACGATCTCCGATCGCCCATTGGTGGAGGTCTGATTGGAGAACAGCCGGCCCACCCCCGGCACCTGGCCCAGGCCGGGAATGCCTGCGGCATTGTGGTTCTGCTCGTCCTTCAGCAAGCCCGCCAGGACCTGCGTCTCGCCGTCGCGCAGACGCAGCACCGTGTTCGCATTGCGCGTCCCGATCTGGTAGGCCATGGGGCCCCTGGCTTCTTGATGTGGCGCGGAATGTAGCCGAGCCAGGGCGAATCAAATACTCGTTTTTTGTCGCGCAATCTTGCGGGCACCCTCTTGCCATCGGCGCACCAAAGAAAAAAGCCCCGCCGTGACCGGCGGGGCTTTTTGCATCAGGAAGCGAGGCGCAGCGCTTACAGCTTCTGCTGCTGCATGAAGCGGTCGAAGGTGCCTTCGGTGAAGCGGAACCACGCGTTCTGGTCGGCCAGGAATTTGGCCCAGTCGCCATAGATCTTCTTCCACTCGGGGTTGGTGTTGTTCAGCTCCGAGTAGATCTGCTGGGCCGACTTGAAGGCCGCGTTCATCACGTCCTGCGTGAAGGGCTTGAGCGTGGTGCCCGAGCCGACCAGCTGCTTCAGCGCGACGGGGTTGCGCGCGTCGTACTTCGCGGTCATCGTGATGTTGGCGTGCGCGGCCGCCGCTTCGACGACGGCCTTGTACTCGGCCGGCAGGCCTTCCCAGGCCTTGGTGTTGATGTAGAAGTCCAGCTGCGGGCCGCCTTCCCACCAGCCGGGGTAGTAGTAGAACTTGGCGACCTTGTTGAAGCCGAGCTTCTGATCGTCGTACGGACCGACCCACTCGAGCGCGTCGATCGTGCCCTTCTCGAGCGCGGGATACAGGTCGGCGCCGGGGATCGATTGCGGGATCATGCCGAAGGGTTCGAGCACCTTGCCTGCGATCGGGTTGGTGCGGAACTTCAGGCCTTTCAGGTCGGCGAGCGACTTGATTTCCTTGCGGAACCAGCCGCCCATCTGCGCGCCGGTGTTGCCGCCGGGCAGGTTGATGATGTTGTACTTGGCGTAGAAGGCGCGCATCAGCTTGAGGCCGTTGCCTTCGTACATCCAGGCGTTCATCTGGCGCGTGTTCATGCCGAAAGGCACCGCGCAACCGAGGCAGAAGGTCGGGTCCTTGCCGTAGAAGTAGTAGGGCGCGGTGTGCGCCATCTCGACCGAGGCGTTCTGCACGCCGTCCACCACGCCAAGGGCCGGCATCAGCTCGCCGCCCGCATGCACCGAGATCTGGAACTTGCCGCCCGTCGCATCGCTCACCTGCTTGGCGAACACCTCGGCCGTCCCATAGATTGTGTCCAGCGACTTGGGAAAGCTCGAGGCCAGGCGCCAGCGCACTGCCGCCTGCGCGTGGACTGCGGGCGCAATGCCGGCAGCGAGGACGCCGGCGATGCCTGCGTTTTTGATGAGGGAACGACGATCCATTGAGGTTGACTCCGAGTGCTTGGAAAAAACAAGAACGCGGCTCGTGGCCGCGTTGCCGACATCGCTGTCGAGGCAGCGAGATTGTAAAAAATGCTTACAGGGCACCGGGGCGGGTTTTCCCTGCGGGCTCGCCCGCGCCGAAGCGCTCGAGTATCGATTGCTCGATGCCCGCCGCATCGAGCCCGATGCTCGCCAGCAGCTTGCCCGGATCGCCATGCTCGATGAAGCGGTCGGGCAGGCCGAGCTGCAGCACCGGCAGTTGCACATCGGCCGCCTGCAGCGCCTCGATGACGGCGCTGCCTGCGCCGCCCATCACGGCGCCCTCCTCGAGGGTCACGATGCATTCGTGCGTGGCCACGGTCTTCAGCAGCAGCTCGACGTCGAGCGGCTTGACCCAGCGCATGTTGAGCACCGTGGCATCGAGCGCCTCGGCGGCCTTGAGGGCCGGATGCAGCAAGGTGCCGAAGACCACGATCGCGATGCGCTGCCCCGAACGGCGCAGCTCACCCTTGCCGAAGGGCAGCGGCTCGAGTCCGGGCGGCGTCGCGACGCCGGCGCCCGCGCCGCGCGGATAGCGCACCGCCACCGGATGGTCCTGCGCGAACGCGCTGGAGAGCAGCTGGCGGCACTCGGCCTCGTCGGCCGGGCAGGCCAGGCTCATGTTGGGGATGCAGCGGATGAAGGCGATGTCGTAGGCACCCGCATGGGTGGCGCCGTCGGCGCCCACCAGGCCTGCGCGGTCGAGCGCGAACACGACCGGCAGGTTCTGGATCGCCACGTCGTGGATCATCTGGTCGTAGCCGCGCTGCAGAAAGGTCGAGTAGATCGCGACCACCGGCTTGAGCCCCTCGCAGGCCAGGCCCGCGGCGAAGGTGACCGCGTGCTGCTCGGCGATGCCGACGTCGTAGTAGCGCTCGGGAAAGCGCTGCTCGAACTCCACCAGTCCCGAGCCCTCGCGCATCGCCGGCGTGATGCCGACCAGCCGGCTGTCCTGCGCCGCCATGTCGCACAGCCAATGGCCGAAGACCTGCGTGAAGGTCTGCTTGGGCGCGGTCGCGGGCTTGACCAGGCCGATGGCCGGATCGAACTTGGTGGGCCCGTGGTAGGCCACCGGATCGGCTTCGGCCAGCTTGTAGCCCTGCCCTTTTTTCGTGACGACGTGCAGGAACTGCGGGCCGTGCAGGTGCTTGAGGTTCTCCAGCGTGGGCACGAGCGAGTCGAGATCGTGGCCGTCGATGGGGCCGACGTAGTTGAAGCCGAACTGCTCGAACAGCGTGGCCGGCACCACCATGCCCTTGGCATGCTGCTCCAGGCGCTTGGCCAGCTCGAACAACGGCGGCGCGGCGCGCAGCACGCTCTTGCCCACGTTCTTGGCGGCGGCGTAGAAGTTGCCGCTCATCAGCTGCGCGAGGTAGCGGTTGAGCGCGCCCACCGGCGGGCTGATCGACATGTCGTTGTCGTTGAGGATGACGAGCAGCTTGCAGTCGTACACGCCCGCGTTGTTGAGCGCCTCGAAGGCCATGCCGGCGGTCATCGCGCCGTCGCCGATGATCGCGACGGCGTGCCGGTCCTCGCCCTTCTGCTTGGCCGCCAGCGCCATGCCGAGCGCGGCCGAGATGCTGGTGGAGGAATGCGCGGTGCCGAAGGTGTCGTACTCGCTCTCGCTGCGCTGCGGGAAGCCGGAGATGCCGCCGATCTGGCGCAGGCTGGGCATGCGCTCGCGGCGGCCGGTGAGGATCTTGTGCGGATAGGTCTGGTGGCCCACGTCCCACACCAGCCGGTCGTGCGGCGTGTTGAAGACGTGGTGCAGTGCGACCGTGAGCTCGACCGTCCCGAGGTTGGAGCTCAGGTGCCCGCCGGTGCGCGAGACGTTGTCGAGCACGCAGCTGCGCACCTCGTCGGCCAGCTGCTTGAGCTGGGCGCGGTCGAAATGGCGCAGGGCGGAGGGATCGTGGAGGGTGGGAAGCAGCGGGGCCATGGGCTTTGTAGTTGTCTATCGATCGCGGTCCACGACCATGTAGGCCAGCGCGCGCAGGGCGCCGGTATCGGGCAGGGCACTGCGGTCGAGGGCTTCGAGCGACTGGGCGAGCAGCTCGCGCGCCTGCGCACGCGCGCCGTCGAGGCCGAGCAGGGAGACGTAGGTGGGCTTGTCGCTCGCGGCGTCCTTGCCGGCGGTCTTGCCGAGGGTCTGCGAATCGGCCGTGACGTCGAGGATGTCGTCCACCACCTGGAAGGCCAGGCCGATGGCGGCGCCGTAGGCGCGCAGCGCATCGAGCGCGTCGGCATCGAGGGTGCCGCAGGCCGCGCCCATCTCGACGCTGCCCTGCAGCAGGGCGCCGGTCTTCAGGCGATGCATCTCGCGCAGCTGGGCCTCGTCGAGCGCGAGGCCGACGCTGGCCAGGTCGATCGCCTGGCCGCCCGCCATGCCCTGGCTGCCGGCCGCGCGCGCCAGCAGGCGGCAGAGCCGGGCCTGCACCGCGGGCGCGATGCCTTCGCGCTCGGGCGTGAGCAGTTCGAAGGCCAGGGCCTGCAACGCATCGCCCGCCAGCAGCGCATCGGCCTCGCCGAACTTCACATGCACCGTGGGCTTGCCGCGGCGCAGCACGTCGTTGTCCATGCACGGCAGGTCGTCGTGCACCAGCGAATAGGCATGGATCAGCTCGGCCGCGCAGGCGGCGCGCAGCGCGGCCTCGGCCTGGCCGCCCACCGACTCGCTGGCGGCGAAGACCAGCAAGGGCCGCAGCCGCTTGCCGCCGTCGAGCACCGCATAGCGCATCGCATCGCCCAGCAGCACCGGCGCATCGACGCCGACCCATTGCGAGAGCGCGGCCTCGACGCGCGCGAGCAGCGGTTCGCTCCAGGCCGCGAGGCGCTGCGCGTCCCAGCGCAAGGCATCAACGGCACATGGGGTGGCCTCCCCCAGGCTCGTCACTTCGTGTACTTCGCGCCCCCCCTCCTGAAGGAGGGGGTGAGCGCCTTCGGGCGGCCGGGCGGCGCTCATTCGCCGGCCCAGGCCTTGAGGCCGTTCGCGTCGAGCACCTTGATCTGATCTTCGACCGCCTGCAGCTTGTCGCGGCAGAAGGCCAGCAGTGCCGCGCCCCGCTGGTAGCTGCCGAGCAGCTGGTCGAGCGGCAGTTGCCCCGATTCGAGCTCGGCCACCAGCTGTTCGAGTTCCTGGAGCCCGGCTTCGTAGCTTGCGGGCAGCGCGCCGGTGTCGAGGGCGGCGGGCGAGGACGCTGGTGGGGAGGGAGGAGGCACCTTGGGCATTCGGCGATGGGGGATGAAACAGGGCATTTTAGGGCGGGGGCACCGCGGCCCGCCCCGAGGCGGTGCCGGCCCGGCCTGGCGGGACCCGCTGCCTGCGGGTAAAGCAGCGGCACGCCTATTTTTCCCGGGGTACAATCGCGCCCTCTCGCGCCGGCGCCTGCCGGCGATTTTTTTCGGGCCGCCCACTCTTCAGCGGCACCTCCTTCCGTTCTTTCTCCCTGTGGGGAGCTTGGTCAGGTCACCCATGTCTGATTTAAGTCTTCAACTGCAGCAGGCTTCGAGCCAACTTCCAGTTTCCGCGTACTTCGACGAGGCACTCTACGCCCGCGAGCTGCAAACCCTTTTCGCCGGCGGTCCGCGCTACGTCGGCCACCGGCTCGCCGTGCCCGAGCCGGGCAACTACCACTCATTGCCGCAGGAGCAGCATGGCCGTGCGCTGGTGCATACGCCCAAGGGCGTGGAGCTGATCTCCAACGTGTGCCGGCATCGCCAGGCGCTGATCCTGCAGGGCCGCGGCCAGCTCGATCCGCAAGCCGGCGGCGGCAACATCGTGTGCCCCCTGCACCGCTGGACCTATGCGGCCGCCGACGCGCGCACCACCGGCAAGCTGATCGGCGCCCCGCATTTCGCGCAGGACCCCTGCCTGGACCTGCACAACTACCCGCTGACCGAATGGAACGGCCTGCTGTTCGAGCAGAACCCGAAGGGTCTCGGGCGCGACGTCGCGGCCGACCTGGCCCGCATCGGGCCGCGTGCGGACCTCGACTTCGAGGGCTACGCACTGGACCGCGTCGAGCTGCACGAGTGCAACTACAACTGGAAGACCTTCATCGAGGTCTATCTCGAGGACTACCACGTCGGCCCCTTCCACCCCGGCCTCGGCAGCTTCGTGACCTGCGACGACCTGCGCTGGGAGTTCGGCCATCACCACTCGGTGCAGACGGTGGGCGTGGCCAACCGGCTGGGCCGCGCCGGCAGCCCGGTCTACCAGAAGTGGCAGGAGGCGCTGCTGAAGTACCGCGAGGGCAAGCCGCCCAAGTACGGCGCGATCTGGCTCACCTACTACCCGCACGTGATGATCGAGTGGTATCCGCATGTGCTCACGGTCTCGACGCTGCACCCCATGGGGCCGCAGAAGACGCTCAACATGGTCGAGTTCTTCTACCCCGAGGAGATCGTCGCCTTCGAGCGCGAATTCGTCGAGGCGCAGCAGGCCGCCTACATGGAGACCTGCGTGGAGGACGACGAGATCGCCGAGCGCATGGACGCCGGCCGCCGTGCGCTGATGCTGCGCGGCGTCGACGAGAGCGGCCCGTACCAGAGCCCGATGGAAGACGGGATGCAGCAGTTCCACGAGTGGTACCGCCGCGAGATGAGCGAGATGAAGCCCTAAGTGCAAGCCCTCTGGATGGTGCTGGCCGCACTGATCTTCGCCACCATGGGCGTGTGCGTGAAGATCGCCTCGGCCTGGTTCACGAGCGCCGAGCTGGTGCTCTACCGCGGCCTGATCGGCATGCTGTTCCTGTGGGCGCTGGCGCGCCAGCGCGGCATCACGCTGGCCACGCCCTACCCCGGCATGCACGCCTGGCGCAGCCTGATCGGCGTGTTCTCGATGGGCGCCTGGTTCTACGCCATCGCCCACCTGCCGCTGGCGACCGCGATGACGCTCAACTACATGAGCAGCGTCTGGATCGCGGCCTTCCTGGTCGGCGGTGCCCTGCTGGCCTGGGTGCCGGTGCCCGGCCGCGACGGGCGCGTGGCGCGGCCGCCGCTGCAGGGTGCGCTGGTGCTCACCGTGCTGGCGGGCTTCGGCGGCGTGGTGCTGATGCTCAAGCCCAGCGTGGGCGAGAGCCAGGGCTTCGCGGGGCTGGTGGGCCTGATGTCCGGGCTGACCGCCGCCTTCGCCTACATGCAGGTGGTCGCCCTCTCGCGCGTGGGCGAGCCCGAGTCGCGCACGGTTTTCTATTTCGCGCTCGGCTCGGCGGTGGCGGGCGGCCTCGTCACGGTGCTGGGCAGCTTTACGCCCTGGGCGCAATGGACCTGGGCGCATGCGATGTGGCTGCTGCCGGTCGGCGTGCTCGCGGCCCTGGGACAGCTGTGCATGACGCGCGCCTATGCCAGCGCCAAGACCCAAAGCGGTACGCTCGTCGTGGCCAACCTGCAATATTCCGGAATTGTCTTCGCAGCCATCTACAGTGTGGTGCTGTTCGGTGACCGCATCGACGCAGGCGGATGGGCTGGCATGGTGCTGATCGTCGGCAGCGGCATCGCGGCCACGGTGCTGCGCCAGCGCTCGCTGCCCAAGGCACCCGCGGAAGAGCATTGAGCAAGGAAGGATTGCCATGTACCAGACCCTGATCTCCGTCGAAGAACTCATGACCCTGCAGCGCGGCAACGCACCGCAGATGGTGTTCGACTGCAGCTTCGACCTGATGAAGCCGGAGGCCGGCATCGAGCAATACCGGGCGGCCCATATCCCGGGCGCGATCTACGCCGATCTCGACAGCGACTTGAGCGCGAAGCACGGCGTGCCGGGCGCTCGCGGCGAGGTGGTGGTGGCGCAGGCCGACGAAGGCCCGCCCGCCTCCGGTGGCCGGCATCCGCTTCCCAGCCGCGAGCGCTTCGCAGCCTGGTTGTCCAGCATCGGCTTCGCCAACGACATGCAGGCCGTGGTCTACGACCGCAACGGCGCCAACTACTGCGGCCGGCTCTGGTGGATGCTCAAGTGGATGGGCCACGACGCCGTGGCCGTGCTCGATGGCGGCCTGCAGGCCTGGCAGGCGGCGGGCGGCACGACGAGCAGCGGCGACGAGCCGGCACGCTTCCAGTCGAACTTCGTGCCCCGCCAACCGCTCGTGGCCCTGGTCGACACACGCACCGTCGCCGCCCGGCTCGAGAAAGCTGACCAGACGCTGATCGACGCGCGCGCCGCCGCACGTTATCGCGGCGAGGTGGAACCTCTGGACCCGATTGCCGGTCACATCCCCGGGGCCCTGAACCGGCCCTTCACCGAGAACCTCGGCCCCGAGGGCAAGTTCAAGCCGGCCGCGCAGCTGCGCGCCGAGTTCGACGCACTGCTGGCGGGCCGGGACCCCGCAACGGTCGTCCACCACTGCGGCAGCGGCGTGAGCGCCGTGCCGAATGTGCTCGCGATGCAGATCGCCGGGCTCGGGCCGACCGCGCTCTATGCCGGCAGCTGGAGCGAATGGAGCAACACGCCGGGACTGCCGACCCGGCAAGGTGCGAATGCATGAATCTTCAACGCGTTCTTCCCGGGCTGGCGCTGGCAGGCCTGATGGCCGCTGCGCCGCTGGCCGCCATGGCACAGGCGCGCGCGCATGTGCATGGCCAGCTCAAGCTCGACATCGCGATCGACGGCCCGACCGTCGTCATCGAGATGGAATCGCCGCTCGAGAACTTCGTCGGCTACGAGCATGCGCCCAAGACCGAGGCCGAGAAGAAGATGGCGGACGACGTCGTCGCGCAGCTGCGCGCGGCCGACCAGCTGTTCAAGATCGACCCGGCCGCCAATTGCAAGCTCGGCCCGGTCACGCTGCGCTCCGCGGCGCTGGGCCTGGGCAAGGCTGAACCCAGCGCGGGCGAAGGCCATGCCGACCTCGACGGCACCTTCGCCTTCAACTGCACCAAGGCCCCTGAGGCCAAGTTCATCGAGCTGGGCCTGTTCGGCGCCTTCAAGGGCCTGCGGCAGGTCGACGCGCAGATCGCCTCGCCGGACGGCCAGTTCAAGCGCACGCTCAAGCGGCCCGCCGCGCGGCTGACGTGGGGCAGCAAGTAATTCGGTGAGCGCCGTTCTTCGCGCCGAGGCGCTGCGCTTCGCCTGGCCCGGCGCCGCCGCACCCTGCATCGACATCGAGCTGTTCGAGATCGAGGCCGGCGAGGCCGTGTTCCTGCACGGGCCCAGCGGCTGCGGCAAGAGCACGCTGCTGTCGCTGCTGGCCGGCGTGCTGGTGGCCGATGCGGGCCGCGTCACCCTGCTGGGCCAGGACTGGGCCGCGCTCTCCGGCGCCGCGCGCGACCGCCAGCGCGTCGCGCATGTGGGCTACATCTTCCAGCAGTTCAACCTGCTGCCCTACCTGAGCGTGCTCGACAACGTGCTGCTGCCCTGCCGCTTCTCGGCGCGCCGCCGCGAGCAGGCCGGACGCGAAGGCGGCGCCCGCGCCCAGGCCGCGCAGCTGCTCGAAGCGATGGGCCTGCCGCAAGCCTTGTGGAAACGCCAGGCGATGCAGCTCTCGGTCGGCCAGCAGCAGCGCGTGGCCGCGGCGCGCGCGCTGATCGGGCACCCCGAAGTCGTGATCGCCGACGAGCCCACCTCGGCCCTCGACGAAGACCGGCGCGAGGCCTTCCTCGACGTCCTGGTCGAGGCCTGCCGCGCGAACCGCAGCGCGCTGGTGTTCGTGAGCCACGACCGGCGCATCGCGGCGCGCTTCGGCCGGCACCTGCTCCTGCCCGAGATCAACCGCGCGGCCATGGGCGAGCCCGCATGAAGGCCCTGTTCGCGATCGCGTGGAAGAGCGCCTGGAACCGGCGCTTCACGCTGGCGCTCACGGTGCTGTCGATCGCGCTGTCCACCTTCCTGCTGCTGGGTGTGGAGCGCATCCGCACCGAGCTGCGCGACAACTTCTCCGCATCCGTCTCGGGCACCGACCTGATCGTGGGCGCGCGCACCGGCTCCTCGCAACTGCTGCTGTACTCGGTGTTTCGCATCGGCGCCGCCACCAACAACATGCAGTGGCAGAGCGTGCAGGCGCTGGCCGCGCACCCCGGAGTGGACTGGGTGGTGCCGCTGTCGCTCGGGGATTCGCACCGCGGCTTCGCGGTGCTCGCGACCTCGCCGGACTACTTCCAGCATTTCCGCTACGGCAACCGCCAGCCGCTGCGGCTGCGCGAAGGCAAACCTTTTGCCGAGCTCTTCGATGCGGTCGTCGGCGCCGAGGTGGCGGACCGGCTGGGCTACCACGTGGGGCAGCGCATCACGCTGGCGCACGGCAGCGGCGAGCTCAACGTGGCCGAGCACGCCGACAAGCCCTTCACCGTGGTGGGCGTGCTCGCGCGCACCGGCACGCCGGTCGATCGCACGGTGCATATCGGGCTGGAGGCGATGGAGGCCATTCACCTCGAATGGCGCGGCGGCGCGCCGCTGCCGGGCATGCACATCCCGGCCGAGCAGGTGCGCAAGTTCGATCTGAAGCCCAAGACCGTGACCGCCGCGCTGGTCGGCCTCAAGAACCGGGCTGCGGTGTTCGCGGTGCAGCGCTGGGTCTCGACCTACCAGCCCGAGGCGCTGATGGCCATCCTGCCCGGCGTGGCGCTGGACGAGCTGTGGAGCGTGATCGGCGTCGGCGAGAACGCGCTGCTGCTGATGTCGGCGCTGGTCGCGCTGGTCAGCCTGGCGGGCCTGGTCTCGGTGGTGATGGCGGGCCTGAACGAGCGGCGCCGCGAGCTCGCAGTGCTGCGCGCGGTGGGCGCCAGCCTGCGGCATGTGATGGCGCTGCTGGCGCTCGAAGGCGCGATCGTCACGCTGCTGGGCGTGGCGTTCGGCCTGGTCGCCGCGGCGCTGGGCATTGCCCTGCTCTCGCCATGGCTGCAGGCCCAGTTCGGGCTGACGCTCTCGCTGTCCGGACCTACACTCAACGAATGGGCCCTGCTCGCCGGCCTGCTGGTGGCGGGCTGGCTGGCCAGCCTGCTGCCGGGCGTTCGCGCGTACCGCCTCTCCCTTGCAGACGGCCTCTCCCCAAGGATTTGACAATGATCAAGACATTGCGCCCCCTGCTCCTTGCGCTGTGCGCCGCGGCCGTCACGGCCTACGCTGCCGATCCGGCACCGCAGGCGACCACCGCCACCAACCCGCTGGGCGGCAAGAGCGCCGCCGCCAAGCCTGCACCGGGCCAGCCGCGGCTGATCGCCTGGGAAGAGCTGGTGCCGAAGGACTGGGACCCGATGAAGGAATTCAAGGGCATGGACCTGAGCAAGCTCGAGGACGGCGACCCGCGCGCCAACGACCTGCTGCTGAAGATGCAGGAAGTCTCGAACAACGCGCCCACCAATCCGGAAATGAACGGCGTGGAGATCAAGCTGCCGGGCTTCATCGTGCCGCTGGAAGAGAACAAGGGCGAGGTCACGGAGTTCCTGCTGGTGCCCTACTTCGGCGCCTGCATCCACACGCCGCCGCCGCCGGCCAACCAGATCGTGCATGTGCGCCCGCGCCAGGGCGCGAAGTTCCGTGCCATGGACACGGTGTGGATCACCGGCAAGCTGCAGACCCTGCGCAACGACTCGATGATGGGGGTGAGCGGGTATCACATGACGGCGGAGAGCGTCACCAAGTACACAGGCGGCGCCAAGTAGCGCGCCTGTTGCTTCCGTCCGAAAGGACCCCACCATGAGCAAAGCACCGCCCAAAAAGAACGACGCCGTCGATCTGCTCGACGCCGACCACATCGCCGTCAAGTAGCTCTCCAGAAGTTCAACAAGCTGGCCGAAGCCAAGGCCGCAGTCCCGGATCGCCAGGCCCTGGCCGACCACCACATGAAGGAAGAGCGGGAGCAACGCTTCGAGAAGGCGCGCAAGTCGAAGATGGACCTCGCCGCGCTGAAGGAACAGCTCGCCGCCCGCAAGGAAGAGCTGATGGCGCAGATGGAAACCGCGGCCTGAGGCCTATGATGCACGGGCCGCTGCCCCGTTCGCGGCAGTGTGCCCGCATTCATCCACAAGGAGCGCTCCATGTCCAATCACGTCTACAAACTCCTCGAACTCACCGGCTCCTCGCCCACGAGCAGCGACGACGCCGTGCAGCGTGCGATTGCCAAGGCCAATGAGTCGGTGCGCAACATCCAGTGGTTCGAGGTGACCGAGACCCGCGGCCATGTGAAGGACGGCAAGATCGCCCATTGGCAGGTGACGATCAAGGCGGGCTTCACGCTCGAGGACTGATCGCCCAAGGTCCGGCGCAAGCCGGCGCCCCGCTCAATCCGGCGCCTGCATGACGCGGTCGAACTCCTCGTCGGCCGGCACGTTGTCGGCGTCGAGCTCGCTGGCGTCGCTCAGGTCGATGCCGGTTTCCTCGGAGAGCTCGTCGAACACCTCGGCGTCTTCCTCGTCCACGGCTTCTTCTGCAGACAGCTCGTCGTCCTCGATTTGTTCGTCCGGCTCGTCGACGGGATCGACGGAACGCAGCGGGGGATCGGCGCGGTTCATGATCGGCTCCTAGAGGCTGTTTGGCTCGCGGTCAGGCGAGTCCCCAAGTGTGAGCCTCCTCGCCCGACTTGGGTAGCCCCGAGTTTGCAACCGACCGTCGGGGCCGTCTTGTCGGAAAGCGCCGCGTCTGCGGGCCTTCAGTGCTTGTGCCCGTGCTCCTCGTGGGCCGGCTCGGCGTGCTCGTGCGCATGGCCGTGCTCGCCGTGGGCCAGGCGGCTCACGCCCATGACCAGCAGGAGCCCGGCGGCGAGCCAGGCGACCTGCCACGCGGTCTGGCGCGCGCTCAGGCGTTTCTGCAACTGCGGGATCAGGTCGGCCAGCGCCACGTAAACGAAGCTGCTCGAAGCCAGCACCAGGAAGTAGGGCAGCCAGCCATGAAGCTGGTCGACCAGCCACCAACCGGCCACGCCGCCCAGCGCCGTCATGGTGCCCGCGAGCGACACCTTGACCAGCGCGGCCCGCGCATCGGGCGAGCTCTGGCGCAGCACGACCAGGTCGCCGATGTGGTGCGGCACCTCGTGCGCCAGCACCGCGAGCGCCGCCACCAGGCCCAGGCGCAGGTCGGCGATGAAGGCCGAGGCGATCAGGATGCCGTCGCCGAAGCAATGCACGCTGTCGCCGGTGAGCACGGCCCAGCCGCCGCCCTTGCGCTGGTGATCGTGGCCGTGCCCGTGCGCGTGTCCGTGTTCGTGCCCGTGGTCGTGATGCGCGCCCTCGCCATGATGATGCTCGTGGCCGTGGTGCCAGAGCTCCGCCTTGTCGAGCAGGAAGAAAAGCACCAGCCCGCCGAGCAACACGCCGAACAGCAGGCCCGGCTCGATGCGGCTCTCGAAGGCCTCGGGCAGCAGGTGCATGAAGGCCGTGGCCAGCAGCGCGCCGGCCGCCAGGCTCAGCAGGTGCTGCGGATCGACGCCGCCGCCACTGCGCACGCCCACGCGCAGCAGCAGCGCGGCGATCCAGACACTTCCGATGCCGGCAACCAGGGTCGCGGCGATGATGACGAACAGATTCATGACGGCTTCAACAAAGAAAACAAAAAGCCGCCCATCGGGACGGCTTTCAGGGTGGCCACAGCCGCTTTCATCTTATCAACCGTGTCAAGGGGGATGCTGCAGCCTTTGCCGCCATGAGACCCCCGGGCACCGGCAACCTGCTTTCAGGCCCCTCGGTAGGCCCGCACGGCCAGCGCCGAGGCCAGCACCCGCGCCGGATCGACCAGCCGCAGCCCCGCAACTGCCGCCGAGTCTTGCAGCCCCAGCGGAATCTCGGTGCAGCCCATGACGATGGCGACCGGACCATGCCGGTGGGCCAACTGCAGCGCGACCCGGCTGAAGCAATCCTCGGCCAGACGCAGGTCACCGGCCTTCACGCCCTCGTAGATGCCGCGCATCAGCAGCTTGCGCTCCCCGGCCAGCGGCAGGTGGCAGGCCAGGCCCGCATCGGCCATCGCCCGTTCGTAGAGGCCGACCCGGTAGGTGCCCTCGGTCGCCATCAGCGCCGTGTCGCGCACGCCTTCCGCCGCCAGCTGCGCCGAGACCTCGCGCGCCACGTGCAGCACCTCGATCTGCGGAAAGCGCTCCTGCAGCGTGGCATGCCAGGCATGGGCCGTATTGCAGGCGATCGCCACGGCGCGGGTGCCGAGGGCAGCGAGCCGGCCCAGGGCCTGCAGCATGGGCTCCAATGGCTGATGGGCGCCGAGCGCGGTCGATTCGAGCGCGCCGCTGCGGTCGGGCACCGGCACCTGCGCCAGCCAGTGCTCGGGGAAGGCCTGGTCGCGCACCGGCTCGCCGCGCTCGCGCATCAGCCGGGCGCAGGCCTCGACGAAGAGGCGCACGAAGTCGGCGCCGGCCGCCGGCCCCATGCCGCCCAGGATGCCCACCGTCTGCGACTTCAGCATCACGCCCCCTGCTGCGACCAACGCTTGCGCTCAGGTTGCTGGCTTGTCGCTCGGCGCCTTGATGTTGTCGCGCAACTGCTGGCTCATCGGCAGGTTCAGCGGCACGTTCTTCGGCGGGATCGGCTGCAGGAACCACTTGGTGTACATCTTCTCGAACTCGCCGCTCTTCATCAGGCCGACGAAGGTGTCGTCCACCAGCTTCTTGAACTCCTTGTCGTCCTTGGCCAGCATGCAAGCGTAGGGCTCGACCTGCAGCGCCTCGCCCACCACCTCGAACTCGGCGGGGTTCTTGGCATTGGCCATCAGTCCGTACAGCAGGATGTCGTCCATCGCGAAAGCCACGGCGCGGCCGCTCTCGACCAGCAGGAAGGCGTCGGCATGGTCCTTGGCCAGCACGATGTCCATGTCGAGGTTCTTCTCGGCGTTGTACTTGCGCATGACCAGCGCGTTGGTGGTGCCTGTCGTGCTGGTGACCGTCTTCTTGGCGAGGTCGGCGTAGTCCTTGATGTTGGAGGACTTCTTCACCAGCAGGCGCGTGCCCGTGTAGAAGTGGTTGACGGCGAAGCTCACGTCCTTGGCACGTGCGCTGTTGTTGGTGGTGGAGCCGCACTCCAGGTCGATGGTGCCGTTGCTCAGCAGCGGGATGCGGTTCTGCGAGGTCACGGCCATCATCGCCACCTCGAGGTTGGGCTTGTTGAGCTTCTTCTTGACCGCCTCGACCACCGCATTGGACAGCTCGACCGAGAAGCCGATCGGCTTGCCTCCATCCAGGTAGCTGAAGGGCACCGAGGACTCGCGGTAGGCGAGCGTGATCTTGCCGGAGGCAGCAATCTTGGCCAGGGTGTCGGCGGCTTGCGCGCCCGTTGCGACGGCGGCGAGCACCACGGCAGCCATCAATACAGAAATCTTCATGCGAGCCCTTTCGGTCGATTGGAATATGTTGCGGAGTGTAGGAACGATTCACGCCGAGGTCACAATTCCTTTTGCAGGCACGGCCATGATCAAATGTTATGCCCCTCGGTTTCGGGGCATGAGCTTTGGCTATGGCTTGCCCCGCTTTTGGCATTTCACGCACGCGCGGCCACCGCCTAGAGTCGGCGCATTCCAAACAAGCGACAGGAAGTAAGCGTCATGCATGTGGGTGTGCTGGGTGCCGGCATCGTGGGCCTGGCCACGGCCTGGCAGTTGAGCCGTCGGGGCTTCCAGGTGAGCGTGGTCGATCGCGCGGCGCCCGGGTCCGGTGCCAGCGGCGGCAATGGTGCGCAGCTGAGCTACTCCTACGTGCAGCCGCTGGCGGACCCTTCGATCTGGAAGCAGCTGCCCAAGCTGCTGTTCTCGCCCACCTCCCCGCTCAAGCTGCGGCCGCAGCTCGATCCGCTGCAGTGGCGCTGGGGCCTGGCCTTTCTCGCGGCCTGCAACGCCCGCACCTCGCACCAGACCACGGCGCAGCTGCTCACACTCGCGGCCGAGAGCCGCACCGCCTTCGAGGCCATGCTGGCCGCGCTCGAGCCCGACTGCGATTTCTCCGCCACCGGCAAGCTGGTGCTGTACGGCAGCGCCGCCTCGCTGGAGGGCGCGCGCCGGCAGCTCGAGCTGCAGCGCACGATGGGCAGCGAGCAGCGCCTGGTCACACCCGACGAATGCATCGCGATCGAGCCGGCGCTCGCGGCCTACCGCACGCAGATGGCCGGTGCCATCCACACGCCCAGCGAGTGCGCGGCCGACTGTCTCAAGCTCTGCATCGCGCTGGAAGGTGCGCTGCGGGCGCGCGGCGTGCGCTTCCTGCTCGACTGCGAGGTGCAGGGCTTCGACCGGCGCAACGGGCGCGTCGCCGCGGTGCAGACCAGCGCCGGCGACCTGGAGGCCGACGCCTTCGTCATGGCCCTGGGCACCGCCTCGCACCGGCTGGGCCGCCAGCTCGGTGCCTACCTGCCGGTCTATCCGCTCAAGGGCTACAGCATCACCGTCGACGTCGACCCGGCCGCGGACTCCGCGCCGCGCGTGAGCGTGACCGACAGCGCGCGCAAGGTGGTGTTCGCGCGCATCGGCTCGCGGCTGCGCGTGGCGGGGATGGCCGAGTTGGTGGGGCACGATGCCAGCATTCCGGCGACGCGCATCGAGACACTGGCGGCAGCGACCCACGCCGTGTTCCCGCAAGCGAGCCGCCTGGAGGCGCTGCACCCCTGGACCGGCATGCGCCCGGCCACGCCCACGGGCGTGCCTGTCATCGGACGCTTGGCCGCCGCGCCTTCGAACATGCTGTTCAACACCGGCCACGGCGCGCTGGGCTTCACCCTGGCCTTCGGCTCGGCGGAGCGCGTGGCCCGGCAATTGGCGGCTTAGGCCATCCCCTCGATCGCCTCGCGCATGCAGCGCGTGATGCCGCGCACCGCCACCGAGTCGGGCCGCTCGGCAAAGCGCAGCGCGCGGATGGGCACCGGGATGCGCGGCTCCAGTGCCAGCACATCCACCTTGTCGCGATCGGCCGAGCTGGCGGTGCATCCATCGACCAGGGCCACGCCCAGCCCATGGTGCGCCATGGCCAGCGCCGCGTGGTAGGTCTGCACCGTGACCACCGCCTGCTGAAAGCCCACGCCCGCCTGCCGGCAGGCCTGGCTCAGGCTGGTGCCGACCGGGTCGCGGCTGTCCAGCCCCACCACCGGCAGCTTGACCAGGTCGTGCAGCGCCGCCGAGCCGTTGCGCACCAGCGCGCGCGGCAGCATGCCCTTGGGCGCGATGCACACCATGCGGCTGTCGGCCAGCGCCTCCTGCGTGAGCGAGGGATGCACCGCGGGACTGAAGGCGAAGCCCACGTCCGCCTCCTGCCGCAGCAGCGCCGACATGATCTGCGGCGAGTGCAGCGACTCCACCGTGACGGCGATGCCTGGATGCTTCTGCCGGAAGGCCTTGAGCGCGCGCGGCAGCACCTCGTAGCTCAGCGCCAGCACCGTGAGGATGCGCAGCTCCCCCGCATCGCTGCCCGTGCGCAGGTTGGCCGCCAGCCGCTGCACCTCGTCGAGTTGCGCGAACAGGCGCTCGATGTGCGGATAGAGCGCTTGCGCCTCGGTGGTGGGCGTGAGCCGTCCCTTGGCGCGCTGGAACAACGGGAAGCCCAACTGGATTTCCGCATGCTGCAGCGTGCGGCTGACGGCCGGCTGCGTGATGTTGATGAGCCTGGCCGCCGCGCTCACGCTGCCGGTGAGCATGATGGCGTTGAAGACCTCGATGTGGCGCAGGCGCATCGCGTCGAGCCAACGGCTAGTGGCCGACGGTCTTGCCGCGCGAGATGTCCATGACCATCCGCGCCGCCAGGTACAGACGCGGCTCGATCGAATCGATCAGCACGTACTCGGCATCGGCCGAGTGCGCGCCGAAGCCCTGCAGGCCGAAGCGCTCCACCACCGGCGCCTTGGTCTTCAGCGCGGCAAACGCCGCATCGGTGCCGCCGCCGGCCACCTTGTCGTCGGCGCCCAGCTCGCGGCCCAGCTCCTTGTACACCGCCTGCGCATGCGCGGCCAGCGCACGCGAGGCGTCGGTGGCCTCCAGCGGCGGGCGGCGGCGCTCGAACTTCATCTCGACCTTGGCCTCGGGGATCAACTGCTTCTTGACCCGCTCCTGCACCTGCTTCTCGATGCGGTCGTAGTCGCTGACCTTCAGCACCCGCACGTCGGCCCCGGCGCTGGCCGACGCCGGGATCACGTTGCGGTTGGTGCCCGACTTCGAGATGGTCCAGTTCATCTTGAGCCCGGTGGCCGGATCGGACAGGTCGCGCATCTGAAGAATCTGGTGCGAGAGCTCGTAGAGCGCGTTCACGCCCAGCTCGGGCGCAGAGCCCGCGTGCGAGGCCTTGCCCGTGACGTTGAGCGAGACCGAGGCGATGCCGGCGGTGGCGAGCGAGAGCTTGTCCTCCTTGATCGATGCGCCCTCGTACGACATCACCACGTCGTGCTCCGCGCCGAGCCGGCTGATGAGCGCACGCGAGCCGGGGGAGCTGATCTCTTCATCCCCGTTGATCAGCACCGTCAGCGTGCCGTACTCCTTGAAGTCCAGCGCTTTCAGCAGCGCCACCGTGTGCAGGATGACGGCCACGCCCTGCTTGTCGTCGGCGATGCCGAGCCCGTAGGCCTTGTCGCCTTCGATGCGAAAGGGCTGCTTGCTGAGCATGCCGATCTGGTAGACCGTGTCCATGTGGGCGATCAGCATGATCTTCTTGCTGCCCGTGCCCTTGAACGTGGCGCGCACCGCCTTGCCGATCTTCTCCGGCGTGTCTTCCATGCGGTAGGCCTCGGCCGTCGGGTCGACCAGCTCGACCTGGCCGCCCATCGCCTTGAGGCGGTCGGCGATCAGGTTGGCGATCTTGTCCAGGCCTTCGAGATCGCGGCTGCCGGACTCGATGGAGACCAGCTGCTTGAGGGTGTCGAGCAGCACGGGCTTTTCCTTGGCGGCCAGTGCGGCGATGCGATCGTCGGGTGCGGCCGAGGCGATGCCCAGCCAGGCGGCACAGACGGCGCCGAGGGCGAAGGTGCGGAGGGAATGCGAGAACTTCATTCGTTTGTCTTTCCTTGGGTCTTGTCTTTGTCTTCTTTCAATGCGCCTTGTCCCAGTTGGGACCAAAGCCGATCTCGGCCAGCAGCGGAACCTTGAGCTCCGCCACGCCGGCCATGAGCCGGGGGATCTCGCTGCGGACCCAGTCGGCTTCATCTTCGGGCACCTCGAACACCAGTTCGTCGTGTACCTGCATGATCATCTTGGTGCGGCGCTGCTCGGCGTCGAGCACCTGCTGCACCTTGACCATGCTGAGCTTGATCAGGTCGGCCGCCGTGCCCTGCATCGGCGCGTTGATGGCGGCGCGCTCGGCACCGCCGCGGCGCGGTCCGTTGGGCGAGTTGATCTCGGGCAGGTAGAGGCGGCGGCCGAACACGGTCTCCACATAGCCCCGCTGCTTGGCCAGCGCCTTGGTCTCGTCCATGTAGACCTTCACGCCCGGGTAGCGCGCGAAGTAGCGGTCGATGTAGGAGGCCGCCGCCTTGGTCTCGATGCCGAGGTTGCGCGCCAGGCCGAAGCTGCTCATGCCGTAGATCAGCCCGAAGTTGATGACCTTGGCATAACGGCGCTGCTCGCTCGACACCTGGTCCACCGCCACGCCGAAGACCTCGGCTGCGGTCGCACGGTGCACGTCGATGCCTTCGGTGAAGGCGCGCAGCAGCGACGCGTCGCCGCTGATGTGGGCCATGATGCGCAGCTCGATCTGCGAGTAGTCGGAGCTCGCGATCACGCTGCCCGCCGGCGCCACGAAGGCCTCGCGCACGCGCCGGCCCTCGGGCGTGCGGATGGGGATGTTCTGCAGGTTGGGGTCGTTGCTCGAGAGGCGCCCCGTCACTGCCACCGCCTGCGCATAGTGCGTATGCACCCGGCCCGAGCGCGGATGGGCCAGCTGGCCCAGCTTGTCGGTGTAGGTGCCCTTGAGCTTGGACAGGCCGCGGTGCTCGAGGATCTTGGCCGGCAACGGGAAGTCCTCGGCCAGCTTCTCCAGCACTTCCTCGTCGGTGCTCGGCGCGCCGCTGGGCGTCTTCTTGACCACCGGCAGGCCCAGCTTGGTGAAGAAGACCTCCCCGATCTGCTTGGGCGAGCCCAGGTTGAAGGGCTGGCCCGCGAGCTCGTAGGCCTCCTGCTCCAGCGCCAGGATGCGCTTGCCCAGCTCGTTGCTCTGCGCGGCCAGCGTGGGCGCGTCGATCAGCACGCCGTTGCGCTCGACGCGGTAGAGCGTCTCGCTGGAAGCCATTTCCAGCTCGTAGACGAAGCGCAGCTTGTCGTCGGCCTGCAGTTGCGGCCAGAGCGCGAGGTGCACGTCCAGGGTCTGGTCGGAGTCCTCGCAGGCGTACTCGGCCGCCTTCTCGATCGACACCTGGCTGAAGGGAATCTGGTGCGCGCCCTTGCCGCACAGGTCCTCGTAGTCGATGCCGCTGCGGCCCAGGTGGCGCTCGGCCAGGCTGGCCAGGCCGTGCGGCTTGTGCACTTCCAGCACGTAGCTCTGCAGCATGGTGTCGTGCGCGTAGCCCTGCACCTCGATGCCGTGGTTGGCGAACACATGGCGGTCGTACTTGACGTGCTGGCCCAGCTTCTTCTTCGTGCCGTCCTCCAGCCAGGGCTTGAGCTTCGCGAGCACCTCGTCGCGCGGCAGCTGCGCCGGCGCGTCGCCGTAGTTGTGGGCCACGGGGATGTAGGCCGCCTCGCCGGGCTTGACGCTGAAGCTGATGCCCACGATCTCGGCATGGATCTCGTCCAGCGAGGTGGTCTCGGTGTCCAGCGCGACCAGCTCGGCCGCCTCGACCTTCGCCAGCCAAGTGTCGAAGAGCTCCCAGCTCAGCACGGTGTCGTAGGCCAGGTTGGTGGCCTTGCCCGCGGCGTCGGCGGCCGGCTCCTCGAGCAGGCCGGTACCGCCCTCGGGGCCGCCCTTCGCCTTGTTCTCCTCGATGAGCTCGGGCGGGACTTCGTGCGCCTCCAGCGTCTTCACCAGGCTCTTGAAGCCGTACTTCTCGTAGAAGCCCTTCAGTGGCTCGACCTGCTGCGGGCCGATGGCGATGCCGTCGAGCGCGGGCAGCCCGGACACGTGGCCGTCGAGCTCGCAGTCGGTGCGGATGGTCACCAGGCGCTTGCCCTGCGGCAGCCAGTCGAGCGCCTTGCGCAGGTTCTCGCCGGCCTGGCCCTTGACCTCGCCGGCGCGCGCGATCAGCCCATCGAGCGAGCCGTATTCCAGCAGCCACTTGGCGGCCGTCTTCGGGCCCACCTTTTCCACGCCGGGCACGTTGTCGACGGTGTCGCCCACCAGGGTCTGGTAGTCGATCATCAGGCGGGGCGGCACGCCGAATTCGGCCGTCACGCCGGCCACGTCGCGCTTCTTGCCGTTCATGGTGTCGATGATGGTGATGTGCTCGTCGACCAGCTGGCTCAGGTCCTTGTCGCCGCTGGAGACGATCACCTCGACGCCCTGGTTCGCCGCGGTGCGCGCCAGGGTGCCGATCACGTCGTCGGCCTCGACGTCGGGCACGCACAGCACCGGCCAGCCCAAAAGCCTCACCACCTCGTGGATGGGCTCGACCTGGCTGCGCAGGTCGTCGGGCATCGGCGAGCGGTTGGCCTTGTACTGGGGATACCACGCGTCCCTGAAGGTCTTTCCCGGCGCGTCGAAGATGCAGGCGGCGTAGTCGGCCCGCACCTCGCGGCGCAACAACTGCAGCATGTTGATCATCCCGCGGATGGCGCCGGTCGCCGGGCTGCCGGGGTCGCCCGGCACCGCGCGCAGGTCGGGCATCGCGTGGAAGGCCCGGTAGAGGTAGCTCGAGCCGTCCACGAGCAGCAATGTTTTCTTGTCGGTCATCGGGGCATTTTGCCGCGCCGCGAGCGGGCGCCCGCACGACGGCGACCGTCGCCGCCGGCTGACAGCGGCCCACGGGGCCGCCGCCTACAATCCATCCATGCTCTCCACTCCTCTTCTGCTCGCCCGCGGCGCCCTGCTGGCCGCGCTGGCCTGTGCCGCACCGCTGGCCGCCGTTCATGCCCAGAGCGCACCGCCGCCCGACGCGGC
Organism: Variovorax sp. Soil_C_12; assembly: GCF_057657375.1. NCBI lineage: Bacteria > Pseudomonadati > Pseudomonadota > Betaproteobacteria > Burkholderiales > Comamonadaceae > Variovorax > Variovorax sp. Soil_C_12. The sequence goes on from NZ_JBDGIO010000003.1 coordinate 586,218, forward strand.
CCAGGCCGCGCCCGAGTCGCCGCGCAGCAACCAGAAGATCGAGCACATCCGCGTCGAGGATTCCGGCGCCCGCGTCGACGAGGTGCGCTACGGCGGCCAGACCCAGAGCATCACGGTGCAGCCCAAGGCGAACGTGCCCTCGTACGAGGTGCTGCCGAACAACAGCGGGCGCGACCGGCAGAGCCAGACCGAGACCGGCGGCAACGGCAACGGCGCGCGGGTCTGGAACGTGCTCAAGTTCTAAAAAGCTGTGGCGGTCTTCACCGAAGTCGGGTTCGACGAAGCCGATGCGCTGGTCCAGCGCGTCGGCCTGGGCCCGCTCACCGCCCTGCGAGGCATCGAGGGCGGCATCGAGAACACCAACTACTTTGCGAGCACCGCGTCGGGCGAATTTGTCCTGACGCTGTTCGAGCGCCTGGGCCCGGAGCAGCTGCCCTATTACCTCTGCCTGATGAAGCACATGGCGTCGCGCGGCATTCCGGTGCCCGAGCCGGTGGCCGACCCGGCGATAGCGCCGCCCAGCGGACACGCGCTCTCCATCCCGGCCAATGCGCCCTGCGAGTTCCTGCACCGGGTCGCGGGCAAGCCGGCGGCGCTGGTGCAGCGCCTCGAGGGCAAGAGCGAGCTGGCCCCCACGGCCACCCATTGCGCCGAGCTGGGCCGCCTGCTGGCGCGCATGCACCAGGCGGCCCGCGACTTCCCCCGCATCCAGCCCAACCTGCGCGGCCTGGCCTGGTGGAACGACACCGCGCCGGTGGTGCTGCCCTACCTCGAAGCGCCGCAAGCCGCACTGCTGAAGAGCGAGCTGGCCTACCAGAACCACATCGCCGAGTCCTCGGCCTACGCGGCGCTGCCGCGAGGTCCGGTGCACGCCGACCTGTTCCGCGACAACGCGATGTTCGCCACCGAGGGCGATTCGCCACACCTCACGGGCGTGTTCGACTTCTACTTCGCCGGCACCGACACCTGGCTCTTCGACCTGGCGGTGTGCCTCAACGACTGGGCGATCGACCTGCCCACCGGCCGGCACGACGCGCTGCGCGCCGACGCCCTGCTGGCCGCCTACGGCACCGTGCGGCCGCTGACCGCCGCCGAGCGCGCCCTGCTGCCCGCCATGCTGCGCGCCGCGGCCCTGCGCTTCTGGATCTCGCGGCTGTGGGACTTCCACCTGCCGCGCGAGGCGAGCATGCTCAAGGCCCATGACCCGACCCACTTCGAGCGCGTGCTGCGCGAGCGCTCGCGGGCGCCGGCCGCCCCCTTCTCTTCCAGCGCCGCCCTCGGCGAGCCGCAGGCCGCCTGAGGGGCCTGTCCACCCATGAAACTGAACCTCGTGCCGGCACGCACCGGCGCCGAATGGGTCCGCATCGGGCTCAAGACCTTCTGGCGGCAGCCACTGGCCTTCATCTCGCTGTTCTTCCTTTTCATGGCCTCGATCTCGATCGCCTCGCAGCTACCGCTGGTCGGCAGCGTGCTGGCGCCGATCCTGCTGCCCTTCATGACGCTGGGCCTGATGGTCGCCACCTCGGTCGCCTACGCCAACGACCGGCAAAAGCCGGCCGCGCCGGCCATGTTCACCGCCGCCGCCGAAGCGGTGCGCAGCGAGTGGAAGCCGATGATCGTGCTGGGCCTGATCTCGGCCGCCTACTTCGTGATCGTGGTGGGCCTCTCGGCCCTCGTGGACGACGGCTACCTGGCACGCGCCTACCTCCTCGACGAGACGCTGTCGGCCGAAGTGATGGCCAGCAGCGACTTCCAGACCGCCCGCCTCTTCGTCATGGTGCTCAACCTGCCGCTGTCGCTGGCCATGTGGCATGCGCCGGCGCTGGTGCACTGGCACCACGTGGAGCCGGTGAAGAGCCTGTTCTTCAGCCTGGTCGCGCTGTTCCGCAACTTCGGCGCCTACGCGATGTTCTGCCTCTCGTGGTTCGGCGTGTTCCTCATCGCGGGCATCGGCATCGGGTTGGTGGCCACGGTGCTGGTCGGCGTCGGCGCCGTCGGCATGGGCGGCGGCGCCTCGGCCATCGGCGGTGCGCTGATGATCGGCAGCGCGCTGGTGCTGGCGGCGATGTCGCTGAGCTCGACGTGGTTTACGTTCAGGGACAGCTTCCAGGCGGACTGACCGGGCGAATTCGCATCCGCCCTTAGACCGGCGTCAGCTTCGCCACCGACAGCGCCAGCCACTTGATGCCGTGGCGCGGGAAGTTGACCTGCGCCCGTGCATCGTCCCCGCTGCCTTCGAGCGCCAGCACGGTGCCCTCGCCGAACTTGTTGTGGAAGACCTGCATGCCCGAACGCAGGCCATGCGAAGGCGCGGCCTTCTGCTGCGGCACGGGCGGGCTGGCGAAGCTCTCCTTGCTGCTGCCATAGCTGCCGCCGCGCGTGCTCGCGTAACCCCCGCCGTAGCCGAAGGCCGAGGGCGTGAAGCCCTGGTTCTTCGGCGTCAGCCACTTGAGTGCGGTCTCGGGCAGCTCGTCGAAGAAGCGGCTCTTCACGTTGTAGCGGGTCTGGCCGTGCAGCATGCGGGTCTGCGAATGGCTCAGGTACAGGCGCTGGCGGGCGCGGGTGATGGCCACGTACATCAGCCGGCGTTCCTCCTCCAGGCTTTCGTGGTCGGACAGGGAGTTCTCATGCGGGAACAGGCCCTCCTCCATGCCCGTGATGAACACGCAATCGAACTCCAGGCCCTTGGCCGCGTGCACGGTCATCAGCTGCACCGCGTCCTGCCCGGCCTGCGCCTGGTTGTCGCCCGATTCGAGCGCGGCGTGAGTCAGGAAGGCGGCGAGCGGGCTCATGGTCTCGCCGGTCTCGGCGTCCGGCGCCAGTGGCTCGTCGGAGATCGGCCGGTTCGGATCGAGGCCCTGGCTGGCCGGCGACTGGCGCAGCTCGTCGACCGGCATCGCCACCGCGTCGCGGCCGAAGCCCTCCTGCGTGACGAAGCTCTCGGCCGCGTTGACCAGTTCCTCCAGGTTCTCGATGCGGTCGGCGCCTTCGCGCTCGCTGCGGTAGTGCTCGATCAGGCCGCTGTGCTGCAGCACCAGCTCGATGATCTCGCGCAGCGACAGGCCCTGGGTCTGCTCGCGCAACACGTCGATCTTGGCGACGAAGGCCGACAGGTTGGCACCGGCCTTGCCGCCGACGGCGGCGACCGCATCGTGCAGCGATCGGCCCGCGGCACGGGCTGCGTCCTGCAGCTGCTCGATGCTGCGCGCGCCGATGCCGCGCGGCGGGAAGTTGACGATGCGCAGGAAGCTGGTGTCGTCGTCCTTGTTCTCCAGCAGCCGCAGGTAGGCCAGCGCATGCTTGATCTCGGCGCGCTCGAAGAAGCGCAGGCCGCCGTAGACGCGATAGGGCACGGCGGCATTGAAGAGCGCCGTCTCGATCACGCGGCTCTGCGCGTTGCTGCGGTAGAGCACCGCCATCTCTTTGCGATCGATGCCGTCGCGCACCAGCTGGCGCATCTCCTCCACCATCCACTGCGCCTCGGCGAAATCGCTGGTGGATTCGTAGACGCGCACCGGCTCGCCGGGGCCTTGGTCGGTGCGCAGGTTCTTGCCCAGGCGCTTCTTGTTGTGGCTGATCAGCGCGTTGGCCGAATCGAGGATGTTGCTGTAGCTGCGGTAGTTCTGCTCCAGCTTGATCTGGTGCGCGACCTCGAACTCCTGCACGAAGTCGGCCATGTTGCCCACCCGCGCACCGCGGAAGGCGTAGATGCTCTGGTCGTCGTCGCCCACCGCGAGCACGCTGTTGTCGCCGGGCACGAAGCGGCCCTCCACCATTTGGCCGGCCAGCATCTTGATCCAGGCGTACTGCAGGCGGTTGGTGTCCTGGAACTCGTCGATGAGGATGTGGCGGAAGCGCCGCTGGTAGTGCTCGCGCACCGGGTCGTTGTCGCGCAGCAGCTCGTAACTTCGCAGCATCAGCTCGCCGAAGTCGACCACGCCTTCGCGCTGGCACTGCTCCTCGTAGAGCTGGTAGAGCTCGACCTTCTTGCGGTCGTCGTCATTGCGCGTCTCGACGTCGCGCGGCCGCAGGCCGTCTTCCTTGGCGCCGGCGATGAACCACTGCGTCTGCTTGGCCGGGAAGCGCTCCTCGTCGACGTTGAACTGCTTCATCAGCCGCTTGATGGCCGAGAGCTGGTCCTGGGTGTCGAGGATCTGGAAGGTGGAGGGCAGCCCGGCCAGCTTCCAGTGCGCGCGCAGGAAGCGGTTGCACAGGCCGTGGAAGGTGCCGATCCACATGCCGCGCGCGTTGATCGGCAGCATCGCGGTGAGGCGCGCCAGCATCTCCTTGGCCGCCTTGTTGGTGAAGGTGACGGCCAGGATGCCGCCGGGCGAGACCTGGCCGGTCTGCAGCAGCCAGGCGATGCGGGTGGTGAGCACGCGGGTCTTGCCGGAACCTGCGCCCGCGAGGATCAGGGCGTTGCCCGCGGGCAGCGTGACGGCGGCGAGCTGCTCGGGGTTGAGGTTTTGCAACAAAGGGGAGGCGGGCGCGGGGTCGTCGAACAGCATGGCGCATTGTAGGAATGTGCTGTTCGCATGACGGTTCGGCGCTCCGATCGCCCGGATCGGCGGCAGTGGAACGCTTTCCGATGAATCGTTACTCAACTTGCACGGGATGACGCACGGCAGGAGGCGCCGCCCCCTATGACTCGTCGGTGCGCCGATCTCTTGGATCATGGCAAATTGTTTCCGGCAGATCGTTACTCAGCTTTCCCTGCGCCTTCAACTCCATCCACCATGCAATCAGCTGCCAAGTCCAAGGTACCTTTTTTCAAAGCAACAATAGTAGAGCGAGTGAACGCTTCGGGGGAGAAGACTAAAACGCCGACTCTGTCGGCGCCCGATGCTCGCACCCTTCGACCCCTGAAATTGGAGGGAAAGAACGATGCACGCATCGGATTCAAAGTCAAGGGCACGGTCATCTATGCCAAACAACGCGCGAAGTCCGGGTGGGCCCACAGGTGGGACAAATGGGTCGGTAATCTGGAAATCCGCAAGCTTGCAACGGAAGCTGCCTTGCTGGGCCTCAAAAAGCAAGTCGAGAAGTGTCCGCCCGTTGTGGCCAAAGATGACGCGCAAGTTCAATTTGCAAAGGTGGAGGAACAGATCCAGCACTCGGACTCTGTTCTCGCGCGGGATCTTCAGTTGCTGTTTGACAGAATCTCCGACGCGGAGAAGGCCTGCGCGGCAATGCCGAAGCCAAGGCAATTGCTGCAATTCAACACAAACGTCCTGACTGCGGCCGCCCAGTTGAACACGCGGAAGGCTCAGCTTTTCATCAACGCACTGCGGTCGAAAAATGTGACCCCGCCGTTCACCCAAAAATCCCTCAACGATTTCGTGAGCTTCATCCAAGGAGCGGCCGCTCTCAATATAGGCCTTGCCGGCACAGAGCCACTTGACTACCAGGCGGCCATCGCATTCGCCAAGAATTGGGCCAACGCCTCGCCGAAACATGCGCTGGGCGATCTGGAATACAGACATCACGTCGACCACCTCGTGAGCCTGGTGATGCGGGGCTGCGGTATCGCGCGTCCAGCCGCCCAACAACCGTTGGGGCAGTTCAAGTGGATCAAGCCGACAAAATTGCGCGGCCCCGGCAACAAGCTCTTCGTGCGCGATCCAGCCCCACTGGGCGAGGGAGCATTCGGTTCAGCGTATCTCTACCGGTGCGGCACCGAGACAGTGGTCGTCAAGGAGTTGAAGTCTGACGACGAGAAAGCGCAGGCGGCAGTCCTGGCGGAAGCACAGACGCACGCCCAGGCGCAGACAGGCGAGCACAATCACATCGTCGGTCTCCTGGGCACCGTGCAGCGCCCTGACGCCGGCACCATGCTGGTCCTCGAACATGCGCCGAACGGTGATGCCTGGAAGGTCCAACAACTCATCCAGACGGGGCTTCAGAAGGGTCAAATCTCCCATCAAGACGCGTCGCATGCCCTCATGACTATATTCGCGGACATGGCCAAAGGCGTGGCGCAGGCCCATGCCAATAGCGTCATGCATCTCGACCTGAAGTCCGAAAACTTCTTTGTCGGCAAAGACGGCCTGCTTGTGCTGGGCGACTTTGGCACCTCGCGCGAAGCGCTCGCGGAGACCATGGAGAGCCCGGTCGACTCACCCGACTTCAGCGCTCCGGAACTGGTCAACAACTTCAAGGAAGAGGGATTGATTACCTACAAGGCCGACGTCTGGTCACTGGGTGTGATCCTGTATGAGCTGAATACGCCTCGGCCCCGACTTGCAGATGGCAAGCCGGTCAACCCTCGGCTCCTTCGGCCCTTCCCCTACAAGGACTTTATGTTCGAGGCCGTCGACCTCATCAACGAGTTCGCCGGGAAGAATGATCCGCTCCATCGATTCACACAACTCCGCTTGGACTCAACGAACGAACTGCATCAGCTCATCATTCGGATGCTCGATCCGGACCCCGCAAAGCGGCCATCGGCGCAGGCCATCCTCAATCACCATTTGATCGCGCCCTACGCCAGCCCGCGTAACAAAGACGAAGAGGCGATCGTACAAGGTGCACGCCAGCTGATCCTCGAACCTCCTGCCAATCAACTGATTGGGGGCTGAGGAAACCGCGGGCGAGCGGCGCAGCGAGCCGTTTATTCGGCCCCTTGCATGGCCGGTATTTGCATGCCGGTCTGCACACGCGCCGCCGCACTACTAGAATCGCGCACCGGGCCCAAGCTTCTTGCGCCCGGTTTTTTGCGCGCGCTTCCTTTGCGGGGCGCACCCGAGAACCGGCCAGACCAAGCGCTCATTCGTTCTTCAACGACCCTTCCAGGAGCTTGGTTCCATGCAGATCTTCGACTACGACAACATCCTCTTGCTGCCGCGCAAATGCGTGGTGGAGAGCCGTTCCGAGTGCGACGCCAGCGTCACGCTCGGCGGCCGCAGCTTCCGCATCCCGACGGTGCCGGCCAACATGAAAACGGTGGTCGACGAGACCATCTGCACCTGGCTGGCCCAGAACGGCTACTTCTACGTGATGCACCGCTTCGACCTCGACAACGTGCAGTTCGTGAAGGACATGCACGCCAAGGGCGTCTTCGCCTCCATCTCGCTGGGCGTCAAGAAGCCTGACTACGAGACGGTGGACCGCCTGGTCGCCGAGGGCCTGGCGCCCGAGTACATCACGATCGACATCGCGCACGGCCATGCCGACACCGTGAAGAACATGATCGCCTACCTCAAGAAGCACCTGCCCAAGGCCTTCGTGATCGCGGGCAACGTCGGCACGCCCGAGGCGGTGATCGACCTCGAGAACTGGGGCGCCGACGCGACCAAGGTCGGCATCGGCCCGGGCAAGGTCTGCATCACCAAGCTCAAGACCGGTTTCGGCACGGGCGGCTGGCAGCTGTCGGCCCTCAAGTGGTGCGGGCGGGTGGCGACCAAGCCCATCATTGCCGACGGCGGCATCCGCGACCACGGCGACATCGCCAAGAGCATCCGCTTCGGCGCCTCGATGGTGATGATCGGCTCGCTGTTCGCCGGCCACGAAGAATCACCGGGTAGGACGGTGGAGGTCGACGGCGCGCTCTTCAAGGAGTACTACGGCTCGGCCAGCGACTTCAACAAGGGCGAGTACAAGCACGTGGAGGGCACGCGCATCCTCGAGCCGATCAAGGGCAAGCTGGCCGACACGCTGGTCGAGATGGAGCAGGACATCCAGAGCTCCATCAGCTACGCGGGCGGGCGCAAGCTCATGGACATCCGCAAGGTCAACTACGTCACGCTGGGCGGCGACAACGCGGGCGAGCACCTGCTGATGTAAGACGCCGATCGCGCTGGGGCCTCTCGATTCTGGTTAGAATTCGCCCTGCGTTGGGGGGGTAGCTCAGCTGGGAGAGCGCCGCGTTCGCAATGCGGAGGTCGTGAGTTCGATCCTCATCCTCTCCACCAACTCTTCTCATGAGGCCTCGGCATCCGCCGGGGCCTTTTTGTTTCCAGGCCTTTTTCAGGCGTCCAGCGTCAGGTGCTGGCCATGCAGCGCGGCGGCCGCGGGCGAGGCCAGGAAGCCGATGGTCTGGGCCGCCACCGCGGTCGACACCCAGCTCTCGGGCTTGGCATCGGGCATGGCCTGGCGGTTGGCGGGCGTGTCCAGCGTGCTCGGGGCGATGCTGTTCACCGTGATCCCATACGGGGCCAGCTCGGCGGCCGAGGCCTCGACCAGCCGCTGCAGCGCGCTCTTGGACGCGATGTAGGCCGCCATGGCGGCGGCGCCCCGCGCCGCGCCCTTGGCGGTGACGGCGACCACGCTGCCGGCCTTGCGCTCGATCATCGAGGGCACTAGCGCCTGCGAGACCGCGACGAAGGACCAGGCGTTCAGGTTCATCATGCGATCCCAGGCGGCGCGGCTCAGCGCGTGCACCTCTTCGCCCATCTCGAAGCCGCCTGCAATATGCACCAGCGCATCCACGTGCTTAAAGGCTGCCAGGATTCGGCCTGCGACTTCCCCCATGCGCTCCACCGACGTCACGTCAGCCTCGAGCAACAAGTGTTGCGAGTTGTCCAGTCCCGGGAAGACATTGACGATGTGCTCCATCCGGTGGTCGAGCAGGGCGATGCGGGCGCCCTGGTCCAGGAAGTGCTGCACGACGGCGCGGCCCAGCGCGCCGGCGGCGCCGGTCACCACGACGTGGCGAGGGGTGTTGGGGTCGATCATTTCGCGGCTCCTAGTTCGGGCAGGCATCGTAACGCCGCCGTCGCGCAGGAAACGTGCATCATTGCCCCTTTCCCCTTCCCTTCCCCTGCACCGGAGACTTGTCATGAAAGAAGTGGTTGTTGTCAGCGGCGTTCGCACCGCGATCGGTACCTTCGGCGGAGCGCTCAAGGACGTCCCGCCCACGAAACTCGCCGCGCTGGTAACCCAGGAGGCGCTGGCACGCGCCAAGGTCGACGGCAAGGACGTGGGCCACGTGGTCTTCGGCCACGTGGTCAACACCGAGCCGCGCGACATGTACATGGCCCGTGTGGCCGCCATCGAGGGCGGCTGCGCCCAGGAGACCCCGGCCCTCACCGTCAACCGCCTCTGCGGCTCGGGCCTGCAGGCGATCGTGAGCGCGGCGCAGAGCATCCAGCTCGGCGACGCGAAGGTGGCCGTCGGCGGCGGCGCCGAGAACATGAGCCGCGCCCCGCTGTCCTCGCTCACCGCCCGCTGGGGCGTGCGCATGGGCGACACCAAGCTGGTGGACATGATGATCGGCGCACTGCACGACCCCTTCGAGAACATCCACATGGGCGTGACGGCCGAGAACGTCGCCAAGAAGTGGAACATCAGCCGCGAGACGCAGGACCAGACCGCGCTGACCAGCCACCAGCGCGCGCAGAAGGCAATCGAGAGCGGCTACTTCAAGAGCCAGATCGTTCCGGTGCCGCTGCAGAGCCGCAAGGGCCCGACGCAGTTCGACACCGACGAGCATGTGCGCTACGACGCCAAGATCGAGGACATGACCAAGCTCAAGCCGGCGTTCCTGAAGGAGAACGGCACGGTGACCGCGGGCAACGCCTCGGGCATCAACGACGCGGCTGCGGCCGTGGTGCTGATGGAGAAGGAAGAAGCGGCGCGCCGCGGCCTCAAGCCGATGGCGCGCATCGTGGCCTACGCCTTCGCCGGCGTGGACCCGAACTACATGGGCATCGGGCCGGTGCCGGCCTCGCGCAAGGCGCTGGAGAAGGCGGGCCTCAAGGCGTCTGACATGGACGTGGTCGAGGCCAACGAGGCCTTCGCCGCGCAGGCCTGCGCGGTGACGCAAGACCTCGGCCTGGACCCCGCAAAGGTGAACCCCAACGGCTCCGGCATTTCGCTCGGCCACCCGATCGGTGCCACCGGCGCGCTGATCACCGTCAAGGCGCTGTACGAGCTGGAGCGCATCCAGGGCCGCTACGCGCTGGTGACCATGTGCATCGGCGGCGGCCAGGGCATCGCCTGCATTTTTGAGCGCAGCTGAGCGGAGGGCGCGAACATTCTGGCTATAATCTTTGGATTGCCTGAATGACAGCAATGTCGATCAGGGGCTCTTAGCTCAGTTGGTAGAGCAGCGGACTCTTAATCCGTAGGTCGAGTGTTCGAGTCACTCAGGGCCCACCAAAATTACCGCGCCAACGCTGAAAAGCCCGCTATCCAAAGATAGCGGGCTTTTTTCTTTGGGGGCGGTCTTGGGGCGGGCGCCCTCACTCCGCCGTCGCGCCGGACTTCTTCACCAGTTCGGCCCAACGCGGGATCTCCTTGGCCATGTGGTCGCGAAGTTCTTCCGGCGTGCTGCCCACGATCTCCATCGCCAGCTGGTCCGAGAGCTTGGCCTGCACGTCGGGCTGCTTGAGCGCCTTGACGATCTCGGCGTTGAGCCGCTGCACGATCGGCTTGGGTGTGCCCTTGGGCGCATACACCGCCTGCCACGACGACATCTCGAAGCCGGGAATGCCCGATTCGATCATGGTCGGCAGTTCCGGCACCAGCGCGATGCGCTTGCTCGTCGTCACGGCCAGCAGCTTGAGCTTGCCGCTCTTGACCAGCGGCAGCGCCGCCGTCACCTGGTCGAACATGAAGGGCACCAGCCCCGCGGCCACGTCGGTCATGGCGGGCGGCGTGCCCTTGTACGGTACGTGCGTGAGCTTCACGCCGATCAGGTCCGCGAACATCTCGCCGGCCAGGTGGGTGGACGTGCCGGCACCGGAAGAGGCAAAGGTGCGCTTGCTCTCGTCCTTCTTCAGCAGGGCCACCAGTTCGGCGACCGAGTTCACGCCCAACTGGCTGTTGACGATCAACACGTTGGGCAGGCGCGCAACCAGCGAGACCGGCTCGAAGTCCTTCATCGGGTCGTAGGGCAGCTTCTTGTAGAGGCTGGCGTTGATGGCGTGCGTGCTGATGGTGCCGCCGAAGAGCGTGTAGCCGTCGGGTGCCGCCTTGGCCACGTAGGCGGCGCCGATGCCGCCGGCCTGGCCGGGCTTGTTGTCGACCACCACCGACTGCTTGAGGCTTTCGCCCAGCTTCTGGGCGAGCGTGCGCCCCACGATGTCGGTGGAGCCTCCTGCCGTGAAGGGCACCACGTAGACGATGGGCTTGGCGGCCGGCCATTCGGGGGCCTGGGCCCAGGCGGCCACAGGGGCGAGCGCAGCCAGAAGCAGCGCTGCGGCGCGGCGGGTGAAACGCATGGTTTGTCTCCTCGGATCGTCGGAAAGAAAGGCCTCAGCGGCCGTGGGCCTCGCGCCAGGCCGCGAAGTCGGTGCGGCTCTGTTCGTCGGTGGGCGGGTACAGGCCCAGAATGGAGCGGCCTTCGAGCACCTTTTCCTGCACGAAGTCCTCGAAGGCGGTCATCTCGGTCGCTTCGGCGGCGATCTCATCGGCGATGTGAGCGGGAATGACGATCACGCCCTCGGCATCGCCCACGATCACATCGCCGGGAAACACCGGCGCGTCGCCGCAGCCGATGGGCACGTTGATGTCGATGGCCTGGTGCAGCGTGAGATTGGTCGGCGCGCTGGGGCGGCTGTGGTACGCGGCAAATCCCAGCTTGGCGATGTCGGGGCTGTCGCGGAAGCCGCCGTCGGTCACCACGCCGGCGGCGCCGCGCTTCATCAGCCGCGTGACCAGGATGCCGCCGGCCGATGCGGCGCGCGCATCCTTGCGGCTGTCGATCACCAGCACGGCGCCTTCCGGGCACTGCTCCACCGCCTGGCGCTGTGGATGGTTGCGGTCGAGGAAGACGTTGATGGGATTCAGGTCCTCGCGCGCCGGCATGTAGCGCAGCGTGAAGGCCTCGCCCACCATGTTGGGCAGGCCGGGGTTGAGCGGCCGCACGTCCTGGATGAACTGGTTGCGCAGGCCGCGCTTGAACAGGGCCGTGCACAAGGTGGCGGTGCTCACCTTCATGAGCTGCTCGCGGGTGGCGGAATTCACGGGTCGTCTCCGTTCTCTAAGAAAAAGGGTTGGAATGCGGGTCAGAAGATGTCGGGCTCGGGCACCGGCTTGCCGAAGGTCGTTTCCAGAAAGTCGAAGTCGCAGCCCTCGTTGGCCTGCTTGATGTGGCGGCCGAACATCCAGCCGTAGCCGCGCTCGTAGCGTGGCGGCGGCGGCGTCCATGCGGCCTTGCGTTGGGCGAGCTCCTCGTCGCTGACCTCGAGGTGGATGCGCCGCCCAGGCACGTCCACGCTGATGCGGTCGCCGGTCTTCACCAGCGCCAGCGGACCGCCGATCGCCGATTCGGGCGAGCAGTGCAGCAGGCAGCCGCCGTAGCTGGTGCCGCTCATGCGTGCGTCGGACAGGCGCAGCATGTCCTTCACGCCCTGCTTCAGCAGCTTGGTCGGGATGGGCAGCATGCCCCACTCCGGCATGCCGGCGCCGCGCGGGCCGGCGTTGCGCAGCACCAGGATGTCCTCGCCCGTCACGTCCAGGTCCGGGTCATCCACCGCCTTCTTGAGCGCCGGGTAGTCGTCGAACACCAGCGCGCGGCCGGTGTGCTGCAGCAGGTGCGGGGCGCAGGCGCTGGGCTTGATCACCACGCCGTCGGGCGCCAGGTTGCCGCGCAGCACGGCCAGGGCCCCTTCGGCGTAGATGGGGTTGGCGAGCGGCCGGATGACGTCGTCGTTGTAGACCTCGGCCCCTGCGATGTTCTCGCCGAGCGTGCGGCCGTTGACGGTGCGCGCCTCGGTCTGGAGATGGCCCCGGATGCGCTCCAGCAGCGCGGGCAGGCCGCCGGCGTAGAAGAAGTCCTCCATCAGGTAGGCATCGCCGCTGGGCCGGATGTTGGCGATGACGGGCACGCGGCGGCTGAAGTCGTCGAAGTCGTCCAGGCTCACCGGGTGGCCCGCGCGCCGCGACATCGCGATCAGGTGAACGATGGCGTTGGTGCTGCAACCCATGGCCATCGCGCAGGCGATGCCGTTCTCGAAGTTGGCGCGCGTGAGCAGCTTCGCGGGCGTGAGGTCTTCCCACACCATCTCGACGATGCGGCGGCCGCACTCGGCGCTCATGCGGATGTGGTTGGCGTCCGCCGCAGGAATGCTGGAGGCGCCCGGCAAGCTCAGGCCCACCGCCTCGGCGATGCCCATCATGGTGGCAGCCGTGCCCATGGTCATGCAGGTGCCGTGGCTGCGCGCGATGCCGGCCTCCATCTCGGACCAGGCCTGCTCGCTCAGACGCCCGGCGCGGCGCTCGTCCCAGTACTTGAAAGCATCGGAGCCCGAACCCAGCACCCTGCCCTTCCAGTTGCCGCGCAGCATGGGGCCGGCCGGCAGGTAGATGAAGGGGATGCCCATGCTGAGCGCGCCCATCGTGAGGCCGGGCGTGGTCTTGTCGCAGCCGCCCATCAGCACCGCGCCGTCTACCGGGTGGCTGCGCAGCAGCTCTTCCGTTTCCATCGCGAGGAAGTTGCGGTAGAGCATGGTCGTGGGCTTGACCATGCTTTCCGACAGCGAGATGGCCGGCAGCTCCAGCGGAAAGCCGCCCACCTGCAGGATGCCGCGCTTGACGTCCTCCACGCGGTGCTTGAAGTGCGCGTGGCACTGGTTGGCGTCGCTCCAGGTGTTGACGATGGCGATCACCGGCTTGCCCATCCAGTCGTCATAGCTGTAGCCCATCTGCAGCACGCGCGAGCGGTGGCCGAAGGAGCGGAAGTCGTCGGGCGCAAACCACCGGGCGCTGCGCAGGGATTCGTAGGGGCGTTTCATCGGGGCTGTCTCGGGGGTCATGGGCCGCGGCGGCTGGGAACGGCGTGCGGCGCGGCTGGTCCAGGTGCGTTTGCGGCGGATTAAAACACTAATATATTAGTACGTCAATGCCAGAATCCACCCCCGATGAGTGCCCTGCCGAAGATCCGACTCGACCGCACCCGCCTGGCCGCGCCCCAGGTGCTGGAAAAGCTGCGCGACGCAATCCTCTCGCTGGACCTGGTCCCCGGCACCGTGCTGGCGCGCCAGGAGCTGGCCGACCATTTCGGCGTGAGCCAGACGCCGGTGCGCGAGGCGCTGCTGCGCCTGAGCGAGGAAGGCCTGGTGGACGTGTTCCCGCAGCACGCCACGCTGGTCAGCCGCATCGACATCGCGGCGGCGCGCCAGGCGCATTTCCTGCGCCGCTCGATCGAGCTGGAGCTGGTGCATCAGCTTGCGCTCGAGGCGCCGGCCGGCCTGGTCGAGCAGATGAAGGCCACCATCGCCCAGCAGGCCGCACTGTCGGCGGCCCAGCGCTACGGCGACTTCGTGGGCGCAGACCGCGCCTTCCATCGCCTGATGTACGAAGCCGGCGGCGTACCCACCCTGTGGGAGATGGTCGGCCGCGTCTCCGGCCACGTCGACCGCTTGCGCCGCCTGCACCTGCCGACGGCGGGCAAGACCGAAGCGATCCTGCGCGACCACCGCGCCATCGTGCGCGGCATCGAGGCGAAGGACCCGGCCGCCGCCCAGGCCGCGCTGCGCAAGCACCTGTCGGGCACGCTCAGCGCGGTGGACGAGATCTGCAGGCAGTACCCCGACTACGTCACGGCCTGAGCGAGCTCAGGCGTGCCGGACGAAGCTGCAGCGCAGCAAGCCGAGAACCCTCCTCGCGCTTTGACTGCACATTGCGTAAGTGACGAAGACGTCAGTCCATTTACATCTTCGGCGGCGATTCCCAACACGATGAGCCCGCAGGTGTGCGCCAGCACACGCTGATTCATCTGACCACGACCATCATGGGCTGGGAGGAGTACGGCTCCCGAGCAGGCATCGACTGCCACATTTGAACGACGAGGGAGCCACAGAAGAACATGCCGGCAAGAGGCGGACAACGAAATCCTGTGCCGCAACGCGGACCCAGTTCGGTTCGGGCATGCAGGAAGCGGCACCTATGCTTTTGTGCAACCGGCACTGCCGTCATCCCTGGAGCTTTCCCATGTCCCTCAAAGATTTCAAGGTCCTCACCTTCGACGTCGTCGGCACGCTGATCGATTTCGAGGGCGGCATGCTCGCCTACCTGCGCAGCGCGGCGCCCGATGCCCGCGTGACTGACGACGATTTCCTCGCTGCCTACCGGCGAGCCCGCGCCGACGGCACGGCCGGCTGGTACCCCGACGACCTGGAGCGCTGCTGGCACGCCATCGCGCCCGGACTGGGCCTGCCAGACAACGACGCGATCGCGCGCGGCCTGCGGGATTCCGTGGCGCAGTGGCCGGCCTTCCCCGATTCGGTGGAAGCCCTGAAGCGCCTCGGCAAGCACTTCAAGCTGGTGACCATGACCAATGCGCAGCACTGGGCGCTCGCCCACTTCGACAAGACCCTGGGCTCGCCCTTCGACATGCTGCTGAGCTGCGACGACGCGCTGTGCGAGAAGCCGGATGCGCGCTACTTCGCCTACGCCCGCGGCCGCTTCGAGGGCGCCTGGGGCTACAAGCAGGCTGACAACCTGCACGTGGCGCAAAGCCAGTACCACGACATCGGCGTGTCCAAACAGTTGGGTATCGCCACCTGCTGGATCGAGCGGCGCCATGGGCAGAAGGGCTCCGGCGGCACGCTCGAATCCAAGCACACCGTGCCCGACTACCACTTCCACACGCTGGCCGCGCTGGCCGACGCCGTCGAGGCCGGGCGTTGAGCCTGGACGCGATCGCCGCGCCGGTCGCCGACCTGCTGCCCGATCTGGTCGCCCTGCGCCGCGACCTGCACGCGCATCCGGAGCTCGCCTTCGAGGAACGGCGCACGGCCGGCGTGGCGGCACAGGCGCTGCGCCTGCTCGGTCTCGAGGTGCATGAAGGCCTGGGCGGCACCGGCGTGGTGGGTACGCTGCGCTGCGGCAGCGGTTCGCGAAGCGTGGGCCTGCGCGCCGACATGGACGCGCTGCCGATGGTCGAGCTGGGGCGCACCGCCCATGCCAGCCGCACGCAGGGGGTTCACCACGGCTGCGGGCACGACGGCCACACCAGCATGCTGATCGGCGCCGCGCGCCAGCTGGCACGCACCCAGCGCTTCGACGGCACGGTGCACTTCATCTTCCAGCCGGCCGAGGAAGGCAAGGGCGGCGCGCGGGCCATGATCGAGGACGGCCTGTTCGAGCGCTTCCCCTGCGACAGCGTCTACGCGCTGCACAACTGGCCCGACCTGCCGCTGGGCCGGGCGCAGACGCGGGCCGGGCCGATCATGGCCGCTGCCGACCGCTTCGACATCGTGCTGCGCGGACGCGGCGGCCACGCGGCGCAGCCGCATCACACGCCCGACGCCATCCTCGGGGCAAGCCAGCTCGTCGCGCAGCTGCACACCATCGTCTCGCGGCGCATCGATCCGGGCGAATCGGCGGTGCTCTCGGTCACGCGCATCGAAGGCGGGCACAGTCACAACGTGCTGCCGGCGGAGGTCTCGATCACGGGCACCGTGCGCAGCTTCGACCTCGCCTCGCAGGACCGCATCGAGGCCGCGCTGCGCGCCACGGTCGACGGCGTGGCGCTGGCGAACGGCGTGCAGGCCGAGGTGCGCTACGTGCGCTACTACCCCGCCACCCTCAACACGCCCGAAGAAGCGGCGCTCGCCCTCGCCGCGGCCCGAGCCGTCGGCCTGCAGGCCGACATCGCGCCGCGCGCGGCCTTCACCTCGGAAGACTTCGCCTTCATGCTGCAGCGCCGCCCGGGCGCCTACCTGTGGCTGGGCCAGGGCCGCGCCGACCCGGGGCCGGACGGAGAGCGCGCACTGCACCACCCCTGCTACGACTTCAACGACGACGCGCTGCCGCTGGGCGTGCGCTGGCTGTGCGAAGTCGCCGAGCGCGCGCTCGCTTGATCAGCCCTTTTCATCTTCAGTTCCACACCGAATCATGAGCATCACCGTAGCGGGCGACACCTTGTTCTTCCCGGCGCACACCACCGGCGAGTGGCATGTGCAGGAGACGCTGCGCAAGGTCTTCGTCGTGATGGCGATGTAACTCTCTCTTGCTCCCTCCCCTTCCGGGGGAGGGAGCAAGACCTCAGGCCGCTTGCTTCGCCAGCTCGGCCGCAAACCGCCCAATGGCAAAACTCTCGATCGGCGTCGAAGTCTGCCCTGTCGCGATCAGCTCGGCCATGGTCTCGCCGACCCCCGGGCCGATCGCAAAGCCCTCGCCATTGAAGCCGAAGGCATAGTGCAACCCCGGCACACGCACACTCGGCCCCATCACCGGCTGCCAGTCCGAGGTATAGCCCTCGATGCCGCTCCACACGCGAATCAGCTGCACCTGCTCGAAGGCCGGCACCAGGCGCCGCAGCTCGCGCAGCTGGCGCAGCACGTTGTCCGGCTTGACGTAGGCGCGGATGCGATCCGTGTGCGCCGGCCCCTTGAGCCCGCCGCCGAAGACGATGTTGCCGCGCGCGATCTGCCGGAAGTACAAGCCCTCGTGCTCGACCGGCGACGACACGCCGATCGACGGCCCGATCGCATAGGGCAGCGGCTCCGTCACACCCATCTGCGGCCCGCGCGCATCCATGGGCACCGCTTCGCCGAACTGCTCGGCCATGCGGTTCGACCAGGCACCGCAAGCCACCAGCAGCTGCGGCGCACGAAAGCGCCGGCCATCCGCGGTGTGCGCAACGAAGCCCGCACCCTCGCGCTCGACCCGCATCACCTCGGCATGCTCGACGATGTTCGCCCCGGCCCGCCGCGCCGCGCGCGCAAAGGCCGGGCCCGCGAGCCGCGGATTGGCGTGCCCGTCGTTGGGCGACAGCGAGCCGCTCACCACCTCGGGCGCGAAGATGCCCCAGCGCCGGCGCAGCTGCTCGGCGCTGAAGAGCTCGAGGTCCAGGCCCAGCGGCTTCACGTCCCTCGCATGCTGCTCCAGCACCGCCGCCTGCTTCTCGGTGTAGCAGACGCGCAGATGGCCATAGGGCACGAACTCCAGGTCCTCGCCCAGCAGTTCCTTCACCCGGCCCCACACGGCGCGCGCGCGGTTGGCCAGCGGCATCTGAAACAGCGCACGGCCCTGCCGACGCACATTGCCGAAATTCGTGCCGCTGGCCTGCCGGCCCACCAGCTCGCGCTCCAGCAGCGTGACCGAGAGGCCGTGCTCCCGGCGTAAAAAGAAGGCAGCGCTGGTGCCCACCAGGCCGCCGCCCAGCACCAGCACGTCGGTGTCATGCGTCGAATCGCTCATCAGCTCACCTCGCGCGTGCTCATCATCAGCGGCTTGACCGGTGCCTGGGTGCGCAGCCGCCCGACCTGCTCGACGGGAATGCCGCAGGCCTGCGCCACGATCTCGGCCGATGCGTGGCCGCAGAAGCGGCCCTGGCAGCGCCCCATGCCGACCCGGCTGAAAGCCTTGGCGCGGTTGACTTCACGGCTGTCCAGCTCGCTGACGCAGCGGCGCAGCTCGCCGGCGGTGACGGCCTCGCAGCGGCAGACCACCGCGCCGTCGGGCAGCGCGGCGGCCTGCGCGTGCGGCCAGGGGAAAGCGCGCGCCAGGCCCGCGCGGAAGCGATCCATCTGCGCCAGCGTGCGGCGCAGCGCGGCGCACTCGGCCTCGTACAGCGCCCGGCCCGGCGCATGGCCCAGGTCGGCCAGCGCCGCCAGCGCCGCCAGCCGGCCGGCGGCTTCGGCGCCATCGGCCCCGAGGATGCGCGCGCCGTCGCCGGCAAGGTACACCCCGCGCGTGCTGCTGCGGCCGTCGGCATCGATGCGCGGCAGCCACTGCCGGCTCAGGGGCTCGAAGTCGAACTCGCAGCGCGCGAGATCGGCCAGCTGCGTCTCGGCCCGCAGGTGCCAGCCGAGGCCGACCGCATCGCAGTCGAAGCGCTGCTCGCGGCCCGCGGCGTCACGCACCGCGACCGACTGCACGCCGATCGGATCGCTGCCATCGATGGCGAGCGGCACCACGCCCTGCAACACCGTGACGCCCGCGCGGCGCAATCCGCGGATCAGGCCGAGCCCGCGCCAGGCCAGCTGCGGCCGCGCCAGCAAGCCCTTCACGGCGCTCCAGGACTTGGCGCTTGGCGACGTGTCAAGCACCGCCGCCACCTCGGCGCCGGCCTGCACGTACTGCGACGCGACCAGGTACAGCAACGGCCCGCTGCCGAGAAAGACGACGCGAGCACCGATGGCGCAGGCCTGCGCCTTCAGCGCGATCTGCGCGGCTCCCAGGCTGTAGCAGCCGGCGCGTTGCCAGCCGGGCACGGGCATCAGGCGATCGGTGGCGCCGGAGCACACCAGCAAGGCATCGAAGGGCACGGTCTGCGGCTCGCCGGCGCGCACCACGTGCAGCGCGCCTTCGCTCAGGTTCCAGGCCAGCGTGTCGCCGCGGTACTCGACCTGCGAACGCAGCGCATCGAAGTCGCGGTGCAACGCCTGCGCCTTCGCGGCCTCGCTGCCGTAGAGCTTGGCATAGGGGCGCTTGAAGCCTTCGGGCTGGCGGCGGTAGATCTGGCCGCCGTCGCGCCGGCCTTCGTCGATCACGACGGGCCGCAGCCCGGCCTGCACCAGCGCCTGCGCCGCGCGCACGCCTGCGGGCCCGGCACCGACGACCACGATGCGCGGCACGGAAGCGGATGCGTCACTCATGTCGTCGCCTCCGAAGCATGCCGCGCCAGGGACTGCTGCAGATCCGGCGTCACCGGCCAGGGATGGCCGGCGGGCGGTCGCGTCAGCACCGACATGCCCGCTTCGACCACCGTCGAGCAGGCACGCAGCCGCTCGCCGCCCGGCGTCCACACCCAGCAGTCCTGGCAGGCGCCCATCAGGCAGAAGCCGGCACGCGTGCCGTCGCCGAATTCGCTGTCGCGCACGCGCCGCCCGTGGCTCAGCAGTGCCACGAGCAGCGTGTCGCCCGCCAGCGCGACGGCCGCCTGGCCATCGATCTGCAGCGCCAGCGCGGGTCTGTCGGTTTCGGCCAGCCGCACGAAGCGGGCGCGCGCTGGGGAGCGAGGCGGGGTCTCGGGCATGGAGTTGCGAAAGCGCCGGTCAGCGCTGGTTGGGAAACAGCCGTTCGATCGGACAGTGCGTCTTGATGAAGGGCGACTTGATCACGATGTAGCTGAAGTACTTCGCGATGCCGATGTTGCGTTCGAGCAGTTCCTCGATCACTTCCTGGTAGTGGTTGACGCCGCGCGTCAGGAAGCGCAGCAGGTAGTCGTAGCCGCCGCTCACCAGATGGCATTCGAGCACTTCGTCGACGTCGCGGATCGCCGTCTCGAAGCGCACGAAGTCCTCGCGATGGTGGTCTTGCAGCGTGACCTCGGTGAACACGGTCAGCGTGTCGCCCAGCTTCTCCAGCCGCAGGTGCGCGCCATAGCCGGCGATGTAGCCAGCCTGCTCCAGCCGCTTCACGCGGATCAGGCAGGGGCTGGGCGACAAGCCCACCGCATCCGCCAGGTCCACGTTGGTCATGCGGCCGTTCTTCTGCAGCTGGGCGAGGATGCGCAGGTCGAGCCGGTCGATCTTGAATGCTTCTGACATGTGTAGTGACGGTGAACGCGGAGAACTCGATTCTGCGTCTGCCGCGGCGCGCTGCGTCCGGTGTTCTCCCAGGGTTGCCTCAGCCGGCCAGCGCGGCGCGAACGTCCGGTGCGTCGAGCACCTCGTCGAGCGTCTTCTTCAGGCGCACGAACATCTGCGCGAACTCGTCCTCGGTGAAGGTGAGTGCCGGCGCAAAGCCGAGGATGTGGTCGCCGAAGGAGCGAAACACCAGGCCGTTGCGGTAGCCAGCGGCGAAGATGCGGTCTGGCAGCCCGAGCGCCGCATCGAAGCCGCGCTTCGTCGCCTTGTCGCTCACCAGCTCCAGCGCGCCCAGCAGGCCGCGGTGGCGCGCATCGCCCACCAGCGGATGGGCGCAGAGCGCATCGAGCCCGGCCGCGAAATGCGCCGCGCCGCGCTGGCCGTTGGCCAGCACGCCGCCTTCCTCGTAGAGCCGCAGCACCTCGAGCGCGACCGCGGCGCCGACCGGGTGCGCCGAATAGGTGGCGCCGTGGCCGATCGAAGCACCCGCAGGCGCACCGTCGGCGATGCCTGCATAGACCTTCTCCGACATCAGTGTCGCGCCCAGCGGCACGTAGCCGGCGGTCAGGCCCTTGGCCACGGTCATCAGGTCGGGCTCCACGCCCTCGGCCTCGCACGCGAACATCGGCCCGGTGCGGCCGAAGCCGGTGATGACCTCGTCCACCACGAAGAGAATGTCCAACTCGCGCGCGGCCTCGCGCATGGCCTTCAGCCAGCCCTTGGGCGGCACGATCACGCCGCCCGAGCCCTGGATCGGCTCGCAGAAGAAGGCCGCCACGTTGTGCGCGCCCAGCTCCGCGACCTTGGCGCGCAGCGACGCCACCGAGGCCGCGATCAGCGCCTGCGGGTCGGCGCCGTCGGCATGGCGGTACGGGTTGGGCGAAGGGATGTAGTGCTGCGTGGGCAGCGGCAGGTCGAAGCCGCGGTGGAAGACCGGCAGCGCCGTGAGTCCCGCGCCGGTGGAGGAGGAGCCGTGGTAGCCGCGCTCCAGCGCGATGAACTGCTTCTTGGATGGTTTGCCGATCGCGTTGTAGTACTGCACGATGAAGCGCACCGCGGCATCGACCGAATCGGAGCCGCCCAGCGTGAGGTACACGCGGGTCAGCGAGGCGGGCGTGATCTGCACCAGCTTCTCGGCCAGGCGGATGGCCGGCTCGCTGCTGAAATGGAAGTAGCCCGTGGCATACGGCAGCCGGCGCATCTGCTCGGCCGCGGCCTGCACCACGCTTTCCTGCCCATAGCCCACGTTCACGCACCAGAGGCCTGCGAAGGCGTCGAGCAGTTCATGGCCGTTGGCATCGGTCAGCCACGCGCCGCGGCCTGAGGCGAGCACGGTGGGCCCGCGCTCTTCGTGCACGCGCCAGGGCGAGACGGGATGGATGAGGTGGGCGCGGTCGATGGCGTCGAGCGCGGCCTTGTTGGGCAATGCAGTGGGGTGTGTCATGAGGGGCGGTGGTCGGGCCTTTGGATGTCCAAAAGCTTAGGCCGCATGCCCCTCGTGCGGGTGCCGCATTGAGGGCCTTGTGCGAAGCAGGCTGCGGTTGTGCGCGTCGCGACAGCAGATCCTGCCGTCGTGCACAGAGGGCCTCAGTACCCGCGCGCGCGGTCGACCAGGCCGATCATGGGCT
This sequence comes from Variovorax sp. Soil_C_12, assembly GCF_057657375.1. Classification (NCBI taxonomy): domain Bacteria; kingdom Pseudomonadati; phylum Pseudomonadota; class Betaproteobacteria; order Burkholderiales; family Comamonadaceae; genus Variovorax; species Variovorax sp. Soil_C_12. Next base: position 608,269 of record NZ_JBDGIO010000003.1, read on the forward strand.
CGCTCGCCTCGAAGCGCCGCAGATTGTCGAGCACCACCTCCGCCGCGCTCAGCGGCTGCGTCACGCTCGCGATGTGCGGCGTGAGCTGGATATGCGGATGGCGCCAGAAGGCATGCTCCGGCGGCAACGGCTCGGGGTCGGTCACGTCGAGCACGGCATCGCCGATCCGGCCGCTGGCCAGCGCGGCCAGCAGGTCGGCATCCACGAGCTGCGGCCCGCGGCCGACGTGCACCAGGCCCGCGCCTTCGGGCAGCATCGAGAACAGGCGCGCGTCGAGAAAGCCGCGCGTTGAATCGGTCAACGGCAGCAGGCACACGAGGATGTCGGTGCGCCCGAGAAAGGCCGCCAGCTCGTCGGCGCCGGCATGACACTGCACCCCCTCGACCGCATGCCGCGAGCGGCTCCAGCCCGCGCAATCGAAGCCCAGGCCGACGAGCTGCGCCAGCACGGCCTGGCCAAGCGAGCCGAGCCCCAGCACGCCCACGCGCCGCTCGCCGGCGGGCCGCACGGGCAAGGGGCGCCACTGGCCCTGCTGCTGCTGGCGCCGGTAACGCGGCATGTCGCGATGCAGGCCGAGCACCGCATGCGTCACATACTCGACCATGCCTTGCACGATGCCGGGCTCCACCATGCGCACCACGGGCAAGTCCGGCGGCAGCGCCGCGAAGTCGAACTGGTCGACACCGGCGCCGGAAGAGAACAGGACCTCCAGGTTCGGGAAGCGTTCCGCCAACTGCGGCGGCGGCTCCCAGGCCGCGAGGAAGCGCACCTGCGCCGGGTCGCCGATGTCGGGCCAGATGCGGAAGTCGATCCCGGGCGCGCGGCGCCGGAACACCTCGGCCCACTGGCGGCCGCGCACCGGGTCGGACTTGTAGAGAAAGGTGGTCGAGCCCATGGAACTCAGCCCACGGCCTGCGTGACGATCGCGAACAGCGCGGGACCATCCGGCGCCTTGGCGAGCGGCGTGCCGCGCACCATCGTCGTCGGCGCATCCACGCGCAGCAGGCCGATGCTCTCGAGCCATTCGGCCAGGCCGCTGGCGAAGTCGATGTCGATGCGCGTGAAGTGGCCCGCATTCATCCCGGCGAGGTGCGCGATCAGCGCCTTCGCGCCTTCGGCGTCGGGCGCCACCACCGGACCGATCGCGTGCCCGCGCCCGAAGCGGCGCAGCATCGCAAAGCCGCGCGGCGCGTTGTCGTGGTCGAGCACCACGCAGGCATCGGCGCTGTCGAGCAGGTCCGCGATCAGCGCATCGCGCGGCATGCCGCGTGCAGCGGCATCGAGCGCCTGCAACGATGCGGCCTCGCTCTGACCGGCAGGCCGCAGGCGCCAGCCCGTGGGCAGCGCGACCAGCGGCGCCGGCTGGGCCACGCCCTGGTGCTGCCGCAGCTCGCCGGTGCGCACGAAGCCCAGGCGCTCGTAGAGACCTCGGCCTTCGGCGGTGGCATGCAGCAGCACCGTGTGCTCCTCGAGCTCTTCGAGCGCCGCGCTCATCAGCCGGTGGCCGAGGCGGCGGCCCTGGCAGGCCGGCGACACGATCACGAGGCCGATGGTGGCGTGGCGCTCGCCCCAGCGCCAGCGCAGGGCGGTGCCGACCAGCTCGCCGTCGCGCTCGGCGACGATGCCCTCGGCATGGGCGAAGACCTGCGCCCAATCTGCGGGGCGGTGCGGCCAGCGCAGCTCGGCGGTCAAGGCGTGTGCGAGCGGCAGGTCGGCCGCGGTCATCGGTCTCAGCACCACGCCGTCGAGAGCGGGTGCGTTCGGTGTCTGGGCGGGCATCGGGAGGTCTTCGTGCGAGCAAAAGGGCAGCTCATCTTGGACGACATCCGTGGCTTGCGCCAGACCGAATTCGCGCTTCGCCGCAACTTGCAAGCTTCGACTGTCGCGGCCCCGGGTTTCGCAATTCGATGCGGCAACGCGCGCGCTTACGCACACAAATGCGGTGCCAACCTGCCTAGCATCGAGCGCCGCTCCGGCCCTCTTTCTCCGACCACCGTTCGAGCTGACCCATGCAAGTCTTCGACCCGCGACAGATCCAGGTGCGCTCAGGCCATTTTATCCGCGGCCGCCTGGGTGCTGCGCCGCTGGGCCGAGCTGATCGAAGCCGGCGCGCCGCGGCTCGGGCCGCTCGAAGTCGGGCATCGGCAAGGACCTGGGGCGCCAGGCGGTGGAGGCCAACCTGCGCTTCAAAAGCGTGCTCACCGACTTTGCTGCAGCGCACTAAGGTGCATGGCCGCACGCCGGCGGGGCAGACCGCACGGCATGCCGCCGGCGCCCCTTCAAACCGCAGCTTTCGTGCGCCAGGCACTTCATTTCCCTACAACCGCGACGCGGCCGCATGCTGCAATCACGTCGTCATGAGTTCGTCGCATTTGCATCTTTCATTTAAGGAATAGAGACCATCATGCCCTTCCGTCCCAAGTACATCACCTTCGACTGCTACGGCACGCTGACGCGCTTTCGCATGGGCGAGATGACGCGCGACATCTTTGCCGACCGCATTCCGACCGAGCAGATGGAGCAGTTCATCGCCGACTTCACCGCCTACCGCTTCGACGAAGTGCTGGGCGACTGGCAGCCCTACGAGGTGGTGCTGAAGAACGCAGTGCGCCGCCTGTGCAAGAAGTGGAAGATCCAGTACCTCGACAGCGAAGCGCAGAAGTACTACGACGCCGTGCCCACCTGGGCGCCGCATGCGGACGTGCCCGCGGGCCTGGCCAAGATCGCCAACGAGATCCCGCTGGTGATCCTGTCGAACGCCTCGGACGACCAGATCCAGAAGAATGTGGCGATGCTCGGCGCGCCCTTCCACCGCGTCTACACCGCGCAGCAGGCCCAGGCCTACAAGCCGCGCCTGAAGGCCTTCGAATACATGCTCGACTCGCTGGGCTGCAACCCCGAAGACGTGCTGCACGTGTCCTCCAGCCTGCGCTACGACCTGATGTCGGCGGACGACCTGGGCATCGTCAACAAGGTGTTCGTCAACCGTGGCCATGGCCCGGGCAACCCGGCCTACCGCTACGTCGAGATCAAGGACATCGGCGGCCTGCCCGGCGTCGTCGGTCTCTGATCGCTCCCAGCCACGCGCCCCACGCCATGAAGCTCGACTCCTACTGGACCGATTCGGCGCCCGCCTTCGTGCCCGAGCCGCATGAGTTGCCGGCCAGGGTCGACGTCGCCGTCGTCGGCGGCGGCTTCACGGGCCTTTCGGCGGCGCTGGCGCTGGCACGGCGCGGCGCCTCCGTGGTGGTGCTGGAGGCCGGCGAGCGCGTGGCGGCCGAGGCCTCGGGGCGCAACGGCGGCCATGTCAACAACGGCCTGGCGGTGGACTATGCCGATGTGGCCGCGAAGTTCGGTGCCGACCGGGCCCGTGCCTGGTACCGCGCCTACGACGACGCCGTGGACACGGTCGAGCGGCTGGTGCGCGACGAGGCCATCGACTGCGACTTCCTGCGCCACGGCAAGCTCAAGCTCGCCACGCGAGCGAGCCAGATGGCCGCGCTCGAACGCAGCGCCGAGCGCCTGATCGGCGACGGCGTCGACACCGACGTCGAGATCCTCGATGCCGCGCGCGTGCGCGCCGAAGTGCAAAGCGAGCAGTTCCACGGCGGCCTGCTCTACAAGCGCAGCGGCCAGATGCACATGGGCCGCTTCGCGCAGGGCCTGGCCGCAGCAGCCGAGCGCAACGGTGCGCAGATCCACACCGGCACGAGCGTGCAGCGCATCGAGCGCCTGGGCCAGAGCCATGCACATCGGCTGCACACGGCGAGCGGCACCGTCGCCGCACAGCAGGTGCTGCTGGCCACCGGTGCGACGCGCCACGGCGGCTACGGCAGCTTCGGCTGGCTGCGCCGCCGCATCGTGCCGATCGGCAGCTTCATCGTGGTCACCGAGCCGCTGGGCGCCGAGCGCGCGCAGGCCCTGCTGACCGCGCGGCGTACCTACACCACGGTGGCCAACATCCACCACTATTTCCGGCTCACCGCGGACCACCGTCTGGTCTTCGGCGGGCGCGCGCGCTTCGCGGTCTCCAGTCCTCAGTCCGATGCCGCGAGCGGCGAGATCCTGCGCGCCGGCCTGGCCGAAACCTTTCCGCAACTCGGGCCGGTACGGCTCGACTATTGCTGGGGCGGCCTGGTCGACATGACGCAGGACCGCCTGCCGCATGCCGGCGAGCGCAACGGCCTCTACTACGCGATGGGTTACAGCGGCCACGGCACCCAGATGTCGGTGCACATGGGCCAGCGCATGGCCGCCGTGATGGCCGGCGACGCGAGCGCCAACCCATGGCGCGACCACGACTGGCCCGCCATCCCCGGCCACTTCGGTCCGCCCTGGTTTCTGCCGGCGGTGGGCCTGTACTACACGCTCAAGGACCGGCTGGCCGCCTGAGCGTCCCCGCGAGCCTCCACTTTCTTTCGTTCCGCTTTCTTCAACCACAAGGCCTCACCAGGAGCACCCCACCATGAACGACAGCAGCCACAAGAGCTTCGAAAATCTCGTCGGTCCCGGCGAAAGCCTTCGCATGATGGAGTCGCTGCGGCGCGGCGCCACGCGGCGCGACATCCTCTCGATGCTGATGGCCGGCGGCATGCAGGCCACGCTGGCCGGCGGCCTGGCCGGCGTAGCGATGAACGCTCATGCGCAAACGCCCAGGAAGGGCGGCCGCATCCGCGTCGCTGGTGCCACCGCCGCCGCCACCGACACGCTGGACCCGGCCAAGCAGTCGAACCAGACCGACTACTCGCGCTGCAACATGATCTACAACGGCCTCACCTCGCTGGACGGCACCCTGACGCCGCAACCCGCGCTGGCCGAATCGTTCACCACCAAGGACGCGAAGACCTGGGTCTTTACGCTGCGCAAGGGCGTGACCTTCCACGATGGCAAGGCGCTCTCGCCGGCCGACGTGGTGTTCTCGGTGATGCGCCACAAAGACCCGGCCACCGCCTCCAAGGCCAAGGTGCTCGCCGACCAGATCGAGAGCGTCAAGGCCACCGGCCCCAACGAGGTGACGGTGGTGCTCAGCGCGCCGAATGCCGACCTGCCGGTGATCCTCGGCACCTTCCACTTCCACATCGTCAAGGAAGGCACCACCGACTTCAATGCCGGCATCGGCACCGGGCCCTACAAGCTCAAGGAATTCAAGCCCGGCGTGCGCTCGCTCGTGGTGCGCAACGACGCTTACTGGAAGCCCGGCAAGCCCTACCTCGACGAGATCGAGTTCGTGGGCATCGGCGACGAGAGCGCGCGCGTCAACGCGCTGCTGTCCGGCGGCATGGACCTGGTGGGCTCGGTCAATCCGCGCTCGGTGGAGCGGGTGAAGGGAACGCCGGGCTTCGCGATCTTCGCGACGCAGTCGGGCCAGTATTCCGATTTGGTGATGCGCAAGGACGTGGGCCCCGGCGCCAACCCGGACTTCGTGCTGGCGATGAAGTACCTGTTCGACCGCGAGCAGATGAAGAAGACCATCGCGCTCGACTACGCCGTGATCGCCAACGACCAGCCGATCGACCCGACCAACCGCTTCTACTTCGCCGGGCTGCCGCAGCGGCCCTTCGACCTCGACAAGGCGAAGTTCCACCTGCAGAAGTCCGGCGTCACCGGCAAGGTGCCGGTGGTGGCGTCGCCGGCGGCCCTCTACTCGGTCGAGATCGCGCTGGTGCTGCAGCAGGCCGCGCAACGCGCCGGGCTGGAGCTGGACATCAAGCGCATGCCGGCCGACGGCTACTGGTCGAATCACTGGCTCAACAGCCAGGTGGGTTTCGGCAACGTCAACCCGCGGCCCAGCGCCGACGTGCTGCTGACGCAGTTCTTCCAATCGGGCGCGGCCTGGAACGAGTCGCGCTGGAAGAGCGAGAAGTTCGACCAGCTGCTGCTGGCCTCGCGCGCCGAGACCGACCTGGCCAAGCGCAAGCAGATGTACGCCGACATGCAGACCCTGATCCACCAGGACGCGGGCATCGGCATCCCGCTGTTCCTCGCCAGCATCGACGGGCACACGTCCAAGCTGAAGGGGCTGTCGCCGATCCCGCTGGGAGGCCTCATGGGCTACAACTTTGCGGAGAACGTCTGGCTCGAAGCCTGATCCGCGCACCGGAAGATCCTCATGAACCATGTGATCCTGAAGCTCCTGGCCCAGCGCATCGCGCTGGCGCTGCTGTCGCTGCTGGCGGTGTCGGTGATCGTCTTCTCGATCACCGCGGTGCTGCCCGGCGATGCCGCGCAGGAGCAGCTCGGCCAGGAGGCCACGCCGGAGGCACTGGCCGCGCTGCGCGCGCAGATGGGCCTGGACGTGCCGGCGCCGCAGCGCTACGCGAAGTGGCTGCTCGGCATGGTGCAAGGCGACCCCGGCCGCTCCGCCACAACGCAGATGCCGGTGGCCGAGCTGGTGGCCAGCCGCCTGCCCAACTCCCTGCTGCTGGCGGCGATCACGGCGCTGTTCTCGGTGCCGATCGCTCTCACGCTCGGCATCGCCTCGGCGGTGTGGCGCGGCTCGTGGTTCGACCGCGCCGCCTCGACCACGGCGGTGGGCGTGGTGTCGGTGCCGGAGTTCCTGGTCGCGACGCTGGCGGTGCTGGTGTTCGCGGTCCAGCTGCGCTGGCTGCCGGCGTTGTCCTTCGTCAACGACATCGAGTCGATCGGGCAGATGCTGCGCGCCTTTGCCATGCCGGTGCTGGTGCTGTGCTGCGTGATCGTCGCGCAGATGATGCGCATGACGCGCGCCGCGGTGATCGACCAGCTCGAGGCGCCCTACATCGAGATGGTGCGGCTCAAGGGCGCCTCGCCGATGCGCATGGTGCTGGCGCACGCGCTGCCCAACGCGGTCGGCCCGATCGCCAACGCGGTGGCGCTGAGCCTGTCGTACCTGCTCGGCGGGGTGATCATCGTCGAGACCATCTTCAACTACCCGGGCATCGCCAAGCTCATGGTCGATGGCGTCTCGCAGCGCGACATGCCGCTGGTGCAGACCTGCGCCATGATCTTCTGCTGCGCCTACCTGATCCTGGTGACCACGGCCGACATCTGCGGCATCGTGGCCAACCCGCGGCTGCGGCATCGCTGAGGTGAGCTCCATGGAAACAACATCCACCTCCACACCCATTGTGAGCGCCACGGCTGCCATCGCGCCCGCGCCGCAAGGGCGCCGCGGCAGCCCGCTGCGCTGGCTCGCCGGCTTCGGCATCTCCGGCCTGCTCGGCCTGGCCGTGCTGCTGTTCTGGATGCTCGCGGCCCTGTTCGGGCCCTGGCTGCTCTCGCACAGCGCGGCGGCCATGGGCACCTCCAACGTCTTCGCGCCCATGAGCGCGACGCACTGGCTGGGCACCGACTACCTCGGGCGCGACATGCTGGCGCTCATCATCGACGGCGCGCGCTACACGGTCGGCGTCGCATTGCTCGCCACGCTGCTGGCCAGCGGCACCGGCATCACCCTGGCGCTGCTGGCCGCCGCCAGCGGCCGCTGGATCGACGCGGTGCTCAGCCGCGGCCTGGACACACTCACGGCCATCCCGAGCAAGATGTTCGCGCTCATCATGGTGGCGGGCTTCGGCTCCTCGGTGCCCATGCTGGTCGTCACGGCGGGCATCATCTACGTGCCGGGCGCCTACCGCATGGCGCGCTCGCTGGCCGTCAACATCAATGCGCTGGACTACGTGACCGTGGCGCGCACGCGCGGCGAGGGCACGCTCTACATCATGCTGCGCGAGATCCTGCCCAACATCATCGGCCCGATGCTGGCCGACCTCGGCCTGCGCTTCGTCTACGTCGTGCTGCTGCTGGCGAGCATGAGCTTCCTCGGCCTGGGCATCCAGCCGCCGGCGGCCGACTGGGGCTCGCTGGTGCGCGAGAACATCGGTGCGCTGGCCATGGGCGGCGCCTCGGTGATCGTGCCGGCGCTGGCCATCGCGAGCCTGACCATCTCGGTCAACCTCGTCATCGACAACCTGCCGGGCCGCACCGCCCGCGAACGAGGAGCACGCTGATGGGCGCACCACTCAAGGTCCAGGGCCTGAGCATCACGGCCGGCGCGAACACGCTGGTCGACAACCTGAGCTTCTGCGTGCAGCCCGGCGAGGTGCTGGCGCTGATCGGCGAGTCGGGTTCCGGCAAGACCACCACCGCCCTGGCGCTGATGGGCTACGCGCGCCACGGCTGCCGCATCTCGGCAGGCCGCGTGCAGATCGGCGAGGTCGACGTGCTCGCGCTCGATGCGGCGCAGCAGCGCGCGCTGCGCGGCCGCACGGTCGCCTACATCGCGCAGAGCGCGGCCGCCTCCTTCAATCCCTCGCGCACGATCATGGACCAGGTGGTCGAGCCGACCGTCATCCACCGCCTGTGCAAGCGCTCCGAGGCCGAGGCCAAGGCGGTGCAGCTCTTCCGCGAGCTGGCGCTGCCCGATCCCGAGACCATCGGCGAGCGCTATCCGCACCAGGTCTCCGGCGGCCAGCTGCAGCGGCTGATGGCGGCGATGGCGCTGATCGGCGACCCGGACCTGGTGATCCTGGACGAGCCCACCACCGCGCTGGACGTGACCACGCAGATCGAGGTGCTGCGCGCCTTCCGCCGCGTGGTGCGCGAGCGCCGCGCCACCGCGGTGTACGTGAGCCACGACCTCGCGGTGGTGGCGCAGATGGCGGACCACATCCTGGTGCTGCGCGACGGCAAGATGCGCGAGGTGAATTCCACCGGGCAGATCCTCACGGCGCCGGTGAACGACTACACCAAGAGCCTGCTGGCCGCCGCGCGGCCGGCGCCGCGTGCGTGCGGCCCTGTCGCGGGCGAGACCTCGCTGCTGCTCGACGTGCAGCAGCTCTCGGCCGGCTATGGACCGGTCGATGCGAAGGGCCGCCCGGCCCAGCTGATCCTGGAGGACATCAACCTGCAACTCCACCGCGGGCAAGCCATCGGCGTGATCGGCGAGTCGGGCTCGGGCAAGACCACGCTGGCGCGCGCCGTCGCCGGCCTGCTGAGCCCGTGCCACGGCAGCATCCTGTTCGACCAGCGCGCGCTCGCGCCGACGCTCGCACAGCGCGACAAGGAAGAGCTGCGCCGCATCCAGATCGTCTTCCAGATGGCCGACACGGCGCTGAACCCCTCGCAGACCATCGAGCGCATCCTGGCGCGGCCGCTGCAGTTCTACAAGGGCCTGCGCGGCGAGCCGCTGCGCCAGCGCATCCGCGAGCTGCTGGACCTGGTGAAGCTGCCGCAGACCGTCGCCGGGCGCCTGCCGGGCGGCCTGTCGGGCGGACAGAAGCAGCGCGTCAACCTGGCGCGCGCGCTGGCGGCCGAGCCGGACCTGATCCTGTGCGACGAGGTGACCTCGGCGCTGGACACGGTCGTCGGCGCGGCGGTGCTGGATTTGATGGCCGAGCTGCGGCGCGAGCTCGGCGTCTCTTACCTCTTCATCAGCCACGACCTGCACACCGTGCGCGCGGTGTGCGACGAGATCGTCGTGATGCAGCACGGGCGCAAGCTCGCTCAGGTGGCGCGCGCCGACTACGAGCGCGGGCCGCACCATCCCTACTACGAGCTGCTGGCCCGTTCCGTGCCCGAGCTGCGCCAGGGCTGGCTCGACGAGATGGACCGCAAGATGGCGCTGGCCGCATGAAAGACACCGACATGACCCCCACCTTCCGCATCGCACTCATCGCCGGCGACGGCATCGGCAAGGAAGTGATGCCCGAAGGCCTGCGCGTCGTGCAGGCCGCGGCAGAGCGCTTCGGCTTCGAGCTCGAATGCCGCACCATCGACTGGGCCAGCTGCGACTACTACGCCGAGCACGGCCGCATGATGCCGGACGACTGGAAGGAGCAGCTCAAGGGCGTGGACGCGCTGTACTTCGGCGCCGTCGGCTGGCCCGCCACCGTGCCGGACCACGTCTCGCTGTGGGGCTCGCTCCTGAAGTTCAGGCGCGAGTTCGACCAGTACATCAACCTGCGCCCGGTGCGCCTGTTCGAGGGCGTGCCCTGCCCGCTGGCGGGCCGCCAGCCCGGCGACATCGACTACCTGGTGGTGCGCGAGAACACCGAGGGCGAGTACACCTCGCTGGGCGGCGTGATGTACGAAGGCACCGAGCGCGAGATCGTGATCCAGGAGTCGGTCTTCTCGCGCCACGGCACCGATCGCGTGCTGAAGTACGCCTACGAGCTGGCCCAGGCGCGCAAGCGCAAGCACCTGACCGTGGCCACCAAGAGCAACGGCATCGCGATCAGCATGCCCTGGTGGGACGGGCGCGCCGATGCGATCGGCCGCGACTACCCCGAGGTGCAGGTGGACAAGCAGCACATCGACATCCTGTCGGCGCGCTTCGTGCTGCAGCCCACGCGCTTCGACGTGGTGGTGGCGAGCAACCTGTTCGGCGACATCCTCTCCGACCTGGGCCCCGCGACCACCGGCACCATCGGCCTGGCGCCTTCGGCCAATCTCAACCCGGAGCGCAAGTTCCCCTCGCTCTTCGAGCCCGTGCACGGCTCGGCGCCCGACATCTACGGCCAGAACATCGCCAACCCGATCGCGATGATCTGGTCGGGGGCGCTGATGCTGGACTTCCTCACGCAGGGCCGGGGCGCGGGGCGCGCCGCGCACGACGCGATCCTCGGCGCGATCGAGGCGGTGCTGCGCGAAGGGCCGCGCACGCGCGACCTCGGCGGCACGGCCTCGACCACCGAGATGGGCATCGCGATCGCCGCGCGCGTCGCTGCAGCCTGAAACCTTCCATGACAAACACCATGACACTGACTCTCGAACGCCAGGACCTGATGCCTGGCCTGCAGCTCATCGGCGCCGACTGGCGCGAGGCGAGCGACACGCGCCGCCTGGATGTCACCGACCCCGCCACCGGCGCCGTCTTCGCCAGCGTGCCCGACGGCACGGCCGCCGACGCACGCGCCGCGGTAGCTGCCGCGCACGCCGCCTTCCCGGCCTGGCGCGCGGTGCCGGCCAAGCAGCGCGCGCAGATCATCAAGCGCTGGAACGACCTGGTGATGGCGCACCAGGAGGACCTGGGCCGGCTGATCTCGCGCGAGCAGGGCAAGCCGCTGGCCGAGGGCCGGGGCGAGGTGGCCTATGCCGCCAGCTACATCGAGTGGTTTGCCGAGGAAGCCACGCGCGCCAATGGCGACGTGATTCCCGCGCCGGTGGCGGGACGGCGCATGTTCGCGCTGCGGGAGCCGGTGGGCGTGGTCGCCACCATCACGCCGTGGAACTTCCCGGCGGCCATGATCGCGCGCAAGATCGCCCCGGCGCTCGCGGCCGGATGCACCGTGGTGTGCAAGCCGGCCGAGGACACGCCGCTGACCTCGCTGGCCCTGGTCAAGCTGGCCCAGGAGGCCGGGGTGCCGGCGGGGGTCATCAACATCGTCACCGCCTCGCGCGAGCGCACGCCCGAGGTGGTGGACGTGTGGCTGGACGATGCGCGCGTGCGCAAGATCAGCTTCACCGGCTCCACGCCGGTGGGCCAGCACCTGGCGCGCCGATCGGCCGACACGCTGAAGAAGCTGTCGCTCGAGCTCGGCGGCAACGCGCCCTTCATCGTGTTCGACGATGCCGATCTCGATGCCGCCGTCGAAGGCCTGATAGCGGCCAAGTTCCGCAACGGCGGGCAGACCTGCGTCTCCCCGAACCGCGTGTTCGTGCACGAGCGCCTGCATGACGCCTTCGCCGACAAGCTGGCCGGGCGCGTCGGCGCACTCCAGGTGGGCCCGGCGAGCGACACAGCCTCGCAGATCGGTCCGATGATCAATGCGCGCGCGGTCGAGAAGATCGAGCGCCATGTGCAGGACGCGCTCGCCAAGGGCGCCAAGGTGCTCACCGGCGGGAGGCGCCTCGTCGATCTGGGTCCGAACTACTACGCGCCCACGGTGCTGGTGAACGCCGACGCCAGCATGGCCTGCAGCTGCGAGGAGACCTTCGGGCCGGTGGTGCCGATCACGCGCTTCAAAAGCGAGGCCGAGGTGATCGCGGCGGCCAACGACACGCCCTTCGGCCTGGCGGCGTACTTCTACTCGCAGGACGTGCGCCGGATCTGGCGCGTGGCCGAGGCGCTGGAGACAGGCATCGTCGGCATCAACGAAGGCGCGCTCGCCGCCGAGGCTGCCCCCTTCGGCGGCGTCAAGGCCTCGGGCTACGGACGCGAGGGCTCGGTGCACGGGCTCGACGACTACCTGCACATCAAGTACCTGTGCCAGGGCGGGCTTTCGTAAGCGCACAAGCGCGCAGGCAAAAAAAAGCGCGGGCGATGCGCCCGCGCCTTCCATCCGGCTGCAGCCGGACTCAGACCGCCATGATCGAAACGGACTTGGTGTTGAGGTAGGCCTCCATTGCCTCCGGCCCGCCCTCGGAGCCGTAGCCCGAGTCCTTGATGCCGCCGAAGGGCATTTCCGGCGAAGGCGCGGCTGGCTGGTTGATCCACAGCATGCCAACTTCCACCTGCTGCGACAGCAGGTGCGCGTTCTTGATCGAGCGCGTGAACGCATAGCCCGCCAGGCCGAAGGGCAGGCGGTTGGCCTCGGCGATGGCCTCTTCCAGCGTGTCGAAGCCGCGGATGGCGGCCACCGGGCCGAAGGGTTCGTTGTTGAACACGTCGGCGTCCAGCGGCACGTCCGTCAGCACGGTGGGCGCGAAGAAGTTGCCCGCCGAGCCCACGCGCTCGCCGCCGGTCGCCACGGTCGCGCCCTTGCTGCGCGCGTCGTCCAGCACCTGGGCCATGGCTGTGAGGCGGCGCGCATTGGCCAGAGGCCCGAGGGTCGTGCCCTCGGCCAGGCCGTCGCCGAGCTTGAGGCTCTCGGCATGCTTGACCAGCGCCTGCGCGAACTCGGCCTTGATGCTGTTGTGCACCAGGAAGCGCGTGGGCGAGATGCACACCTGCCCCGCGTTGCGGAACTTGGCGCCGCCCGCGGCCTTGACCGCCAGGGCGAGGTCGGCATCGTCGGCGACGATCACCGGCGCATGACCGCCCAGCTCCATGGTGGCGCGCTTCATGTGCTGGCCGGCCAGGGCAGCGAGCTGCTTGCCCACCGGGGTGGAGCCGGTGAAGGTGACCTTGCGGATGATGGGGTGCGCGATCAGGTAGCTCGAGATCTCGGCGGGGTTGCCGAACACCAGGCCCACCGTACCGGGCGGCACGCCGGCATCGACGAAGGCCTGCAGCAGGGCCGCGGGCGAGGCCGGTGTCTCTTCGGGCGCCTTGGCCAGGAAGGAGCAGCCGGTGGCCAGCGCGGCGCCGAGCTTGCGCACGACCTGGTTGATCGGGAAGTTCCAGGGCGTGAAGGCGGCGACGGGGCCGACCGGCTCCTTGATCACCAACTGCTGGGCGGCCAGGTTGCGCGAGGGCACGATGCGGCCGTAGACGCGGCGGCCTTCGTCGGCGAACCACTCGATGATGTCGGCGCCCGCCAGCACCTCGCCGCGGGCCTCGACGAAGGGCTTGCCCTGCTCCAGCGTCAGCAGGCGGGCGATCTCGGGGGCGCGCTCGCGCAGCAGGGAGGCGGCCTTGCGCATGGTGGCGGCGCGCTCGTTGGCGGGAATCTTGCGCCACGCCAGGAAGCCGCGCTGCGCGGCTTCGAGGGCGCGGTCCAGGTCGGCGATGCCGGCGTGCGCGACCTTGCCGATGGGCTTGCCGGTGGCCGGGTTGATGACGTCCAGGGTCTTGCCGCTCGCGGCGTCGCACCATTCGCCATTGATCAGCAGGCGGGTGTCAACGTAGCTCGATGTGCTCATGTCGGTCCTTGGGTTCTTTCAGGGGGAGTTGATGCCGGATTCGGACGGGAGCGGGCGCGAGGCCGTCCCGTGCGTCATTGTCGCCCGGCTCGCCGGGTCGCTCCCACGGGCGGCGCAAAGCCCCTCGCGCCTGCGCTTCACATCGTGGGACTGGGAGCGGGCACAAAAAAAGCCCGCCTCGGGGTGAGGCGGGCTTTGCAGGGAGATCGACGCTTCAGCGGGTCGGCTTGAAGGCGCGGCGCTGACCGTCGCGCGGCGCGAAGGCCTTGCCGGCCCCATGCGCGCCGCCGTTGCCGCGGGGGGCACCAGCACCGCCGCCGGCGCGCGGGGCGCTGTCACCCCAGCCGGACTTGCGGCCGTAGCCACCGGCCTCGTCACGGCCCCTGCCCTGCGCCTGGCCCGGGGCCTGGCCCTGGAAGCCGCGCGAAGGCGCGTGGCCACGCGCCGGGCCGCGGTCGTTGAAGCTGCTGGCATTGGCATAGCCGCCGCGCGGGCCGCCGAACTTGCGGTCGCGCGAATGGTTTTCGCGGTTCTCGCGGCCGCGGCCGCCGAAGTCGCCCTGCGGACGGCCCTGCGGGAAGCGCTGCTGCGGCTCCAGGCCGGGGATCACCTCGGCCGCGAAGGGCTGGCGGCTGTAGGCCTCGATGTCGAAGATCTTGCGGCGGTCGCGGAACTCGGCGAAGGTCACGGCCAGGCCGTCGCGCCCGGCGCGGCCGGTGCGGCCGATGCGGTGGGTGTAGTCCTCGGCCTTCATCGGCAGGCCGAAGTTGAAGACGTGCGTGATGGTCGGCACGTCGATGCCGCGCGCGGCCACGTCGGTCGCCACCAGGATCTGCACCTGGCCCTGACGCAGCGCCATCAGCCGACGGTTGCGCAGGCCCTGGCTCAGCGCGCCGTGCAGCGCCACGGCGCTGAAGCCGCCCTGCTGCAGGTCGCCGGCGAGGCCGTCGCATTCGACCTGCGTGCTGCAGAAGACGATGGCCTGGTTGATGCTGGTGTCACGCAGCCAGTGGTCGAGCAGCTTGCGCTTGTGCTGGGCGTTGTCGGCCCAGAACAGCACCTGCTTGATGTTGGCGTGCTTCTCCTGCGGGGTGTCGATGGTCACGCGCTGCGGCTCGCGCATCACGCGCTGCGCCAGCTGCTGGATGCGCGGCGCGAAGGTGGCGCTGAACATCATGGTCTGCTGGCGCTCGATGGTGAGCTGGTTGATCTCGGCCAGGTCGTCGGCGAAGCCGAGGTCCAGCATGCGGTCGGCCTCGTCGACCACCAGGAACTTGACCTGGTCGAGCTTGATCTGCATCGAGCGCTGCAGGTCCAGCAGCCGGCCGGGCGTGGCGACCACGAGGTCGGCGTTCTGCAGCCGGGCGATCTGCAGCTGGTAGGGCATGCCGCCGACCACGTTGGCGATACGCAGGCCTCGGCAGTGCTTCACGAGGTCGATGGCGTCGTGCGCCACCTGCTGCGCCAGCTCGCGCGTGGGACACAGCACCAGTGCGCCGGGGGTGGCGGCCTTGAAGTGGCGCGAGTTGGTCGGGTCCTTGCGCTTGGCCTTCTTGGGCAGCGCTTCGCCGCGGGCGGCGGCTTCGGCGGCCTGGCGCTGGTGCTCGGCCTTGGCGGCGGCCGCGGCTTCGGCCTGGTGCTGCAGCAGGGTGTGCAGCACGGGCAGCAGGAAAGCGGCGGTCTTGCCGCTGCCGGTCTGGCTGGAGACCATCAGGTCGACGAAGCGGGCAGCACCGTCAGCGCCGCCGCCGGCGCCCATGGCGCGGGGGATGGCCTGCGCCTGCACGGCGGTGGGCTGGGTGAAGCCGAGGTCCTGGACGGCGGCGATCAGTTCGCTCGCCAGGCCCATTTGAACGAAGCCGTTGGGCTGCTTGGGCTCGGTTGCTTCGACGGCTTCGAGTGCTTCGAAGACCTCGAAAGTCTCGGTGTGGGGGGTGGAAGGCGATTCGCCGCGAGCAGCAGCAAAGTCATCGGATTGCGCAGGCACGAACTCGCCCTGCGCGTCAAAAGCGTCGGTCATCGAAAAAAATCCAAGTGCGGGCGCCGCCGTGAGCGGCACCCCGTCGGGTGGCGAAAACATCAACCATCCAACGACATTTCAGCCTGGGCTTTCGCCTTGGCTGCGGCCCATTCAACGGGCGCGGTGTGCAAGATAGGGAGATGCAAGAAGCGCTTCGGACTCATGCCCAAAAGCGAAGCCTGCGATTATTGCACGGCTTCGGGGTTTTTACCTAATCCTGCAGGCGCAGGAAGGTATCCCGGTAGTGCGCCAGCTCCTCGATCGACTCGTGCACGTCGGCCAGCGCCGTATGGGCCTGCTGCTTCTTGAAGGCGTTGTAGGCGGCCGGCTTCCAGCGCTTGGCGAGCTCCTTGAGCGTGCTGACGTCGAGGTTGCGGTAGTGGAAGTACGCCTCCAGCTTGGGCATGAACTTGACCAGGAAGCGCCGGTCCTGACCGATCGTGTTGCCGCACATCGGCGAGCCGTTCTTCGGGATGTAGCGCGAGATGAATTCGAGCAGCTGGTGCTCGGCGCCCGCCTCGTCCAGCGTGGAGGCCTTGACCTTGTCGATCAGCCCGCTGCGCCCATGCGTGCCCTTGTTCCAGGAGTCCATGGCGTCGAGGATTTCGTCGCTCTGGTGGATGACCAGGACCGGGCCGTCGATGCGCGGCGTCAGTTCGGGGCCGGTCACGACCACGGCGATCTCGAGCAGACGCTCCTTCTCGGGGTCGAGGCCGCTCATCTCGCAGTCCAGCCAGACGAGGTTCTGGTCGCTCTTCTTGAGGGTGGTGGCGGTCGCGGCCGCGGTCGTGGCGATGGAATCGGGCATCGGCCGATTGTCGTCGATGACCCTGTGCTCGAGCGGGCTTGCCTGCGGGCTAAACTCGCTGCGCCATGGCCTCTCCTCTGCCCGCTTCGCTGCTGCTCACCCTTGCCTTCGCGCTCGCGCTCGTCGCGGGCCTGATCGTGAAGTTCTGGCTGGCCACGCGGCAGATCCGACATGTGGCGCGCCACCGCGACGCGGTGCCCGCCGCCTTCGCACAGGCCATCACGCTCGCGGCCCACCAGAAGGCGGCCGACTACACGATCGCCAAGACCCGCTTCGGCATGCTCGAAATGGTCTGGGGCGCGATGGTGCTGCTGGGCTGGACCCTGCTGGGCGGCCTGGATCTGCTCAACAGGCTGCTGCTCGGCGCCCTTGGCGGCGGCATGTGGCAGCAGCTCGCCCTGCTCGCGGCCTTCGCGCTGATCGGCGGACTGCTCGAGCTGCCCTTCACCCTGTGGCAGACCTTCCGGCTGGAGGAGCGCTTCGGCTTCAACAAGATGACCTGGCGGCTCTGGCTGGCCGACAGCGTCAAGGCGCTGCTGCTGGGCGCGGCGATCGGTCTGCCGATCGCCGCGCTGATCCTCTGGCTCATGGGCGCGGCCGGCCGCCTGTGGTGGCTGTGGGCCTGGTGCGCGTGGATGGGCTTCAACCTGCTGCTGATGCTGGTCTACCCGACCTTCATCGCGCCGATCTTCAACAAGTTCCAGCCGCTGGACGATGCCACGCTCAAGACCCGCGTCACCGCGCTCATGAAGCGCTGCGGCTTCGCGGCCAAGGGCCTGTTCGTGATGGACGGCAGCACGCGCAGCGCGCATGCCAACGCCTACTTCACGGGGTTCGGCGCGAGCAAGCGCGTGGTCTTCTACGACACGCTGCTGCGCCAGCTCAACGCCGGCGAGGTGGAGGCCGTGCTGGCGCACGAGCTGGGGCATTTCAAGCACCGGCATGTGCTCAAGCGCATGGCCGCGATGTTCGCGCTGAGCCTGGCCGGCTTCGCGCTGCTGGGCTGGCTGTCCGGCCACGCCTGGTTCTACACCGGGCTGGGCGTGCAGCCCAACATGACGGCGCCCAACGATGCGCTGGCGATCCTGCTGTTCATGCTGGCGGTGCCGGTGTTCGGCTTTTTCGTGGCGCCGCTGCCGGTACTGATCTCGCGCCGGCACGAGTTCGAGGCTGACGCCTACGCGGTCGCCCAAACCAACGGCGCCGACCTGTCGCGAGCGCTGCTCAAGCTCTACCAGGACAACGCCTCGACGCTCACGCCCGACCCGGTGTTCGTCAAGTTCTACTACTCGCACCCCCCCGCCTCCGAGCGCCTTGCGCGCATGGCGACGGCCTGACCTCTGGAAAGACGATCATGAGCAGCATGCTGAAACCCATCGATTGGAAAACGAAGACGCGCCGCGCGCTGAGCGCGACGGAGATCGTGTCCCACCTGGCCCGCGTCGACGGTTGGAAGCTCACCGGCGACGGCGCCGATGTCGCGATCGAGAAGACCTTCAGCTTCGCCAACTACTTCGAGACCATCGCCTTCGTGAATGCGCTGGCGCTGGTCGCGCACAAGCAGGACCACCATCCCGATCTCTCGGTGCACTACAACCGCTGCGTGGTGCGTTTCAACACGCACGACGTGGGCGGCCTCTCGGCCACCGACTTCGACTGCGCGGCGCAGGCGGATGCCCTGCTGGCCGCCTGAGCCGATGGGCCGCGCCCTTGGCTAAGCCCGCGCGCCCCCGGCCGCGCGGCGATGCCGACGGGCACACGGCACGGCGCGACGGACTCGTCGTCGCCAGCCACGGCCGCCATTGCGTGGTCGAGACGCCCGAGGGCGAGCGCGTCATCTGCCATCCACGCGGCAAGAAGAGCCAGGCCGTGGTCGGCGACCGCGTGCGCTGGCAGACCAGCGAGGACGAGGGCACCATCGAGGAAGTGCAGACGCGCAGGAACCTGTTCTACCGGCAGGACGAGATCCGCACCAAGTCCTTCGCGGCGAACCTCGACCAGGTGCTGATCCTGATCGCGGCCGAGCCCGAGTTTTCCGAAGCGCAACTGGCGCGTTCGCTGATCGCCGCCGCGGCCGAGCGCATCGCGCCCGTCATCGCGCTCAACAAGAGCGACGTGGTGGCGCCTTTCGAGCGCGCGTGGGAGCGGCTCGCGCCCTACCGCCGCATGCATCATGGCGTGCTGCCGCTGTCGCTCAAGGCCTCGCCCGAGGTCGATCGCGCGACCCTGATGAAGCTGCTGGCCGGCAAGACCACCTTGGTCCTCGGCCCTTCCGGCGTGGGCAAGAGCACGCTGACCAATCTGCTGGTGCCCAGCGCGCGCGCCACCACCGCCGAGATCTCACAGGCGTTGAACTCGGGCAAGCACACCACCACTACTACCACCTGGTACTGGGTGGACGACGAACGCAGCACCGCCCTGATCGATTCGCCGGGCTTTCAGGAATTCGGGCTGAATCACATCGAGCCGATGCAACTCGCATCGCTGATGCCGGACATCGCCGAGCACGCCGGCGAGTGCAAGTTCTACAACTGCACGCACCTGCACGAGCCGGGCTGCGGCGTGATCCCGCAGGTGACCTCGCCGGGCCATCCGGGCCCGATCAGCCCGTCGCGCTACCGCATCTATGGCGAGCTGTTCGCCGAATTGAGCCAGACCCGCCATCGATGAAAGTGCTGCTGTATTCCCATGTCTTCCATCCCTCGGTCGGCGGCGTCGAGACCGTGTCGCGCGCACTGGTCGACGGTTTCGTGGCCCGCGGCGTCGATTGCAAGGTGGTCACGCAGACGGCGACCCGGGAGGTCGAAGCCTTCCCTTTCGAGGTGATCCGCCAGCCCTCAGGCCGGCGCGTGCGCGAGCTGCTGCGCTGGGCCGACGTGGTGCTGTTCAACGGCGCGAGCCTGGCGCTGCAGCCCTGGGTGCTGCTCTACCGCAAGCCCTTCGTCTGGGTGCATGTGGGCTACCAGGCCAGCTGCATCGACGGCGCGGGCTGGGTCGACGGCAAGCCCGCGCCGCTTGCCCCTTTTGCTTCCTTTCTTTTTCATGCACGCCGCAGCGGCTACGCAAGCGGAGTCAAGGAAGGCTTGAAGCTGCTGCTGCGTCGCAGCGTCGCCCGGTTCGGCGTGACGCGCAACGTCGCCATCACGCAGTGGATGAACCAGGCGCTGCCGCTGCCGCGGCAGGTGCAGATCTACAACCCCTTTCCGATCGAGCGCTTCCGTGCCGCCGATCGAGAAGGGGCCGAGTATGAGTTCTTCTACATGGGACGGATGGTGCAGGAAAAAGGCGTCGACACCTTGATCCGCGCCTTCGCGAAGCTGCTCCAGCGCCATCCGGGCCGGCCGCGCCTGCTGCTGATCGGCGACGGCGGCGCCCGCCCAGAGATCGAGCGCCTGGTCGCGGAACTGGGCATCGCGTCCTCGGTGCGCTTCGTCGGCGCGCAGTCCGGCGAGGGCCTGGTCGAATGGGTCGCGAAGGGCCTGATCGGCGTGATCCCCTCGGCGTGGTACGAGCCCATGGGCGGCGTCGCGGTGGAGCTGCTGGCGGCCGGCAAGAGCCTGATCGTGTCGGCCCAGGGCGGGTTGGCGGAATGCGTGGGCGATGCCGGGCTGACCTTTCCGAACGGTGACGACGAAGCGCTGGCCGCGCAGATGCAGCGCGTGCTGGACGATCCTGCCCTGCGCGCGGCGCAAGCGGCGAAGGCGCGCGAGCGTGCCGGGAGCTTCATGCCCGGGCGTTTCGTCGGCCAGTACATCGAGATGCTCGAAGGGATCGCGCGCAGGGCCTGAGAGGCGTCGAATAAGTCCGGCGCTTCAGCCCAGGATGTCCGCCAGCGCATCGACCAGCGCGCTGCATTGATCGCGCGTGCCGATGCTGATGCGCAGGTACTGCGCGATGCGCGGCCGGTCGAAATGCCGCACCAGCACCGCACGCGCGCGCAGCGCGGCCGCGAGCGCCGCCGCATCGTGCGCAGGGTGGCGCACGAACAGGAAATTGGCCTGCGAGGGCAGCACCTCGAAGTCCAGGTCCTCGAGCTGCAGCGTCAGTCCCTCGCGGATGTCCATGACTTCATGCCGCGTGTGGGCGAACCAGGCCTCGTCCTCGAGCGCGGCGATGGCACCGGCGCTGGCAATGCGATCGAGTGGATAGGAGTTGAAGCTGTTCTTCACCCGATGCAGCGCCTCGATCAGATGCGCCTGCCCGCAGGCGAAGCCCACGCGCAGGCCGGCGAGCGAGCGCGACTTGGACAGGGTCTGCACCACCAGCAGGCTGGGGTACTGCTCGATCAGTGGCAGCGCGCTCTCGCCGCCGAAATCCACATAGGCTTCATCCACGAGCACCACGCGCTGGGGGCATGCCGCGAGCAGGCGCTCGATGGCGTCGAGCGGCAGGCCGATGCCGGTCGGCGCATTCGGATTCGCGATCACGACGCCCGCACAGCCGGCGGCGGCGCGCGCCGCCATCGCGGGAATGTCGATGCGCAGCCCCTCGTCGACCGGCAGCAGCTCGCAGGCAATGCCGTAGAGCTGCGCATAGACGCGGTAGAAGCTGTAGGTGATGTCCGGGATCAGCAGCGGCTCGGCCTGTTGGAAGAAGGCGAAGAAGGCGTGGGCCAGTACCTCGTCGGAGCCGTTGCCCGCGAACACTTGCGAACAGTGCAAGCCGTGGCGCGCGGCGATCGCTTCGCGCAGCGCCACCGATTCGGGGTCGGGGTAGCGCTCGAGTCCCTCCGAGGCCGCCCATTCGATGGCGTCGAACACCTGCGGCGATGGTCCGAAGGGGTTCTCATTGGTGTTGAGCTTGACCAGCTTCGCGATGCGCGGCTGCTCGCCCGGCACATAGGGTTCGAGCGTCGCGATGCGCGGGCTCCAGAAGCTGGGGACGGTGCTCAAGGGGACGATCCGATCAGCCCAGCAGCCGCGCCAAAGTGAGCAGCGCCAGCAGCACCATCCACATCACGACCGAGCGCCAAACCAGGCCGACCACGCTGCGCAGATGCCCCGACTCGGGCTCGCGCCCCGGGGTGCTGCCGCTGTCGGGACCGCGCGCGCCGGCCACCGGGTCGCCGGCCTGGGCCCGCGACAAGGGGTCGGTCAGCGGCACCGGGCTCAGCGTGCCGCCGCCGAGCCGCACGTTAACCGCGCCAGAGGTCGCGGCCAGGATCACGCCGTCGTTCTCGTTGGGGAAGCGCCGGGCGTCGTTGCGCCAGCAGTCGATCGCCTCCTCGAAGCTGCCCACCACGGCAAAGCCGATCGCCGTGATGCGGGCGGGCACCCAGTCGATCACCGCCCAGGCCTGGTCGGCGGCCTTCTGCACCCAGACGCTGGAAGGCTGGACCGAGGCATTGTTCTTGTGCGCCCAGTAGCGCGAAACGAATTCGCTCATGCGGTAGAACACTGCGCCAGCCGGACCCAGGCCGAAGGCCGCGAGGATCGAGAACCAGGCCAGCACGCCGAACACGTGGCGGTGCGCCGCGATCACCGAGTGCTCGATCACGTGGCGCACGATCTCGCTGCGTGGCAAGTCGGCCGCATCCACGCGCTGCCAGTGGGCGAGCAACGAGCGGGCCAATGCCTCGTCGCCGATGTCCAGGGCATCGCGGATGCCGGTGAAATGGTGGCTGAACTGCCTGAAGCCCAGCGTGACGTAGAGGATCGCGACGCTCCACAGCACGGCGAAGGGCAGGCCCAGCGTGAGCACGAGCAGCCAGTGCACGCCCAGCGCGAGCACTGTGGGCACCAGCACAGCCAGCGCCCAGGCCACCCAGCCGTGATGCGGCTTGCCGGCGTCGAAGTTGCGGCTGGTCCAGCGCGTCCAGGCCAGAACGCCGCCGTACACCGGGTTGTGGTAGGCGAGTGGCCGCACCTGCTCGATCAGCAAGGCGCACAGGATCGCGAAGAAGCTCATGCTTCGATGATAGCGAGTGGCCCCCGGCGCCCTGCCGCGGCGCGGTACCCTGCCGCCGGCGGGATCAGGCGGCGAGAAAGCGGTAGAGGTTGCGCAGCATGCCGGCGGTCGCGCCCCAGACATAGCGCTCGTGCGGGCCGTCCTGATAGGGCATCGAGAACCACTCGCGCGACTTGAGCTCGTCGTCGATCAAGGCGTGGCGACGGTGGTTGGCCGGATCCATCAGGTAGGCCAGCGGCACCTCGAAGGCCTCGGCGACTTCGTACGGATTCAGCGTCAACTCGAAGTCCGGATGCACCAGGCCGACCACAGGCGTCACGATGAAGGAAGTGACGGTCGTGTAGGTCGGCAGCTTCCCCAGCACTTCGATGTACTCGGCCGACAGGCCGACCTCTTCCCACGCTTCGCGCAAGGCCGCCGCCGAGACGTTGGCGTCCTCGGGGTCGACCCGGCCGCCGGGGAAGGCCACCTGGCCCGAATGCGTGGACAGGTGGGCGGTCCGCTCGGTCAAGAGCACGGTGGGCTCCTCGCGCATCACGATCGGGACCAGCACCGCAGCCGCCGCGGGCGCGCGGCTCGTCAGCTGCGGCTCGCGCCGCAACTCGGGCGTCCAGGCGGGGGGAGCCGCAAAGCGCGCGCGCAGGGCCCTTGCATCGAAATGAGCGGTCGGGATGGCGGGGAGCGCGGTGTCGACAGCGATCACCGGCACCTGGCGCGGGTCGAAGGAGGGCAGCGCCGACGGCAGGACGGCATTGACAGTCTCTTCGGCGGGGGCGGCACGCATGGCGGGTGATGGAGCGGTCAAGTAAGGGATCTACCGAGTAAAACGCAAAACGGCGCCGCCTGTGACAGGCGACGCCACGATAAAAATCACGATTGCCCCGATTCGTCGGGGCACCAATGCAAAAAGCCGCCCGGGGTGGCGGCTTTTTGCACGGCGGGAGGCACTGTTTACTGAGCAGCCGCTGCGGAGGACTTGCCGGGCAGCTTTTCCTTGATGCGTGCCGAACGGCCGCTGCGCTCGCGCAGGTAGTACAGCTTGGCGCGGCGCACATCGCCGCGGCGCTTGACTTCAATGCCGGCGATCAGCGGGCTGTAGGTCTGGAAGGTACGTTCGACGCCTTCGCCGCTGGAGATCTTGCGCACCGTGAAGCCGCTGTTGAGGCCGCGGTTGCGCTTGGCGATCACCACGCCTTCGTAGGCCTGCACGCGCTTGCGGTTGCCTTCGACGACGTTCACGCTGACGATGACCGTGTCACCGGGCATGAAATCGGGAATCTTCTTGCCGAGCCGGGCGATTTCTTCCTGCTCGAGGGTCTGGATGAGGTTCATGGCTTTCCTGGATTCGATCGTGCACGCGCTACACAAGGGGCGTCTTGCAACCTGGAAGATCGGGGCGACGCGGCCGGCAGAGGATCGGGGAACCGAAGATTATAGCTTTTTCTTGAGCGCCTTCTCATCCGCCGCGCTCAGCCGGCCGGCGGCGCGCGCCGCCTCGACCAGTTCGGGCCGCTTCTGGCCGGTGATGGCAAGCCGCTGATCGCGCCGCCAACGCTCGATCTGCTCGTGATGGCCCGAGAGCAGCACCGGCGGCACGCCCTGCCCTCTCCATTGTTCGGGCCGGGTGTAATGAGGACAGTCGAGCAGGCCATCCAGCGCCGGGTTGAAGCTGTCCTGGATATGACTGGCTTCGTCGCCAAGCACGCCGGGCTGCAGCCTGGCCACCGCGTCCAGCAGCGCCATGGCGGGAATCTCGCCGCCCGAGAGCACGAAATCGCCCAGACTCAATTGATGGGTGACCCGCGCGTCGATGAAGCGCTGGTCGATGCCCTCGTAGCGGCCGCACACCAGGACTGCGCCCTCGCCCGCGGCCCAGTACTCGACCGCTGGGTGCCGCAGCGCTTCGCCGATTGGCGAGAACAGGATCACCGGCGCCGCGGCCCCGCGCGCGGCCAGCGCCGCGTCGAGGCAGGCGGACAGCGGCTCGGCCATCATGACCATGCCGGGCCCGCCGCCGAAGGGCCGGTCGTCGACGCGCCGGTAGTTGCCCTCGGCGAAATCGCGCGGGTTCCACAGCACGACCTCGACCTGCCCGGTCTCGAAGGCGCGGCGCGTCACGCCGCTCGCAAGGAAGGGCGCGAACAGTTCGGGGAACAGGGTGATGACGTCGAAGCGCATGGGGCGCGGGCGCCGATGCGGCTCAGTAGTCGGGCTGCCAGTCGACGGTGATCAGCCGGCCCGGCAGGTCCACCTTGTCGACGAAGGCCGAGACGAAGGGAATCATGCGCTCGACCGGCTTGCCGGCCTCCAGCGCATCCAGCACGAGCGTGGTCTGCGGTCCGGTGGCCAGCAGTTCGCGCACCGCGCCGAGCGCAACTCCCTCCCGGTTCACGACCGGAAGGCCGATCAGGTCGACCCAGTAGTACTCGTCGTCCGCCGCGGTGGGAAAGCTCGAGCGCGGCACGAACACGCGCGCGCCGCGCAGGGCCTCGGCCGCGTTGCGATCGGGCACGTCCTCGGAGGAGGCGACGATGCAATCGGAATGTTCCTTGGCCTCGCGGATCGCAAGGCGGAACGCGCCGGTCGTCTTGCCGCCGGGCGGCTGCAGGAACCAGCGTTTGGAGGAGAAAAGCGCCTCGGGCTGGGCGCTGTGGGGCAGGACCTTGAACCAGCCCTTGATGCCCCAGGCATCGGCGATGCGCGCCACTTCGATCGCATCCGCCGGCAGTTCGGCGGCTTCGAGCGTGGGCAGCATCGCCGGAACGGGCGGCTTAGGCGGCCGCCTTGGGGGCCGCGGCAGCGGCCTGCTTGATCAGGCGGGTGACCGTGGGCGAGGCTTGCGCGCCGACACCCTTCCAGTAGGCCAGGCGATCCTGCGCAATGCGGATGCTTTCCTCGTTGTCCTTGGCGGTCGGGTTGTAGAAACCCAGGCGCTCGATGAATCGGCCGTCGCGGCGCACGCGCTTGTCCGACACGACGATGTTGAAGAACGGACGACCTTTGGAGCCGCCGCGGGAGAGTCGGATCACGACCATGATTTATCCTTCGGGTGGTGCGACGAACACTGAAATCGGTTCGCCCACGGAGTTCTTCCAGCGTCGAGACACGCGACATAGCCACCCGGCCAGCGCACGCTGAAAAGCCCGCGATTATAGCCCGAGCGACATTTCCCACTATTTCCGGCCTCTGCCGGGCCTTCCGATGACCGCCATCCGCCCCAGCCGCGACGAAGACATCGCCGCGATCACCGCCATCTACGCCCACCACGTGCTGCACGGCACCGGCACCTTCGAGACCGAGCCCCCCACGGGCGCCGACATGGCGGCACGGCGGGCCGACGTGCTGGCGAAGAAGCTGCCCTACCTCGTGGCGGAGCGCGACGGCGAGCTTCTGGGCTTCGCTTACTGCAACTGGTTCAAGCCCCGCCCGGCCTATCGTTTTTCCGCCGAGGACTCGATCTACCTGGCCGAGGCCGCGCGCGGCCAGGGCCTGGGCGCGCAGCTGCTGGCGGCCCTGATCGAGGCTGCCGAGGCAGCCGGTGTGCGCAAGCTGATCGCAGTGATCGGCGACTCGGCCAACGGCGGCTCCATCGGCGTGCACCGCGCGCAGGGCTTCGAGCAAGTGGGCGTGCTGAAGAACTGCGGCTGGAAGTTCGGCCAATGGCGCGACGTGGTCCTGATGGACAAGGTGCTCGGCCAGGGCAGCGAGACGAGCCCCGAATGAAGAACAAGACCGTGGCAGCCTGGCTCGCCTTCCTCGGCGGTCCGCTGGGCCTGCACTGCTTCTACCTGCGCGGCTTCGGCAGCATGCTGGGGTGGCTACTCCCCATTCCGACCGCGCTGGGGCTCTACGGCATCGAGCGCGTGCGCCTTTACGGCGTGGACGACGCCTGGAGCTGGCTGCTGCTGCCGCTGCTGGGCTTCACGATCGCGGGCTGCGCCCTCACCGCCATCGTCTACGGCCTGATGACGCAGGAGAAATGGAACGCACGCTACAACGCCGGCGCCCCGCCCGATGCGCCGCCCGGGCGCAGCAACTGGCTCACCATCGGCGCCGTCGTGCTGGCGCTGTTCTTCGGCAGCACCATCCTGATGGCCAGCATCGCCTTCAGCTTCCAGCGCTTCTTCGAGCACCAGATCGCGGAAGGCCGCCGGATCTCTCAGTAAGCAGGCTTCGGTCAGAAGACCTGCAGCCCGATCCAGTAGGCGATGGCCGCCACGAAGGCCGAGGCCGGGATCGTGAAGATCCAGGCCCAGACGATGTTGCCGGCCACTCCCCAGCGCACCGCGCTCGCGCGCTGCGTCGAGCCCACCCCGACGATCGCGCCGGTGATGGTGTGCGTGGTCGACACCGGGATGCCCAGCGCGGTGGCGAGGAACAGCGTCAGCGCCCCGCCCGTCTCGGCGCAGAACCCGCCCACCGGCTTGAGCTTGGTGATCTTCTGGCCCATGGTCTTGACGATGCGCCAGCCGCCGAACATGGTGCCCAGCGCGATCGCCGCGTAGCACGTAGCGATGGTCCAGGCCGGCGGCGCCTCGGCGGTGGCGGTCGCGTGGCCGGTCGCGATCAGCAGCATCCAGATGATGCCGATGGTCTTTTGCGCATCGTTGCCTCCGTGGCCCAGGCTGTAGGCGCCGGCCGAGACCAGCTGCAGCGTGCGGAACCACCGGTCCACGCGCGAGGGCGTCGAGCGACGGAAGGCCCAGGCGACGAACACCATCATCATCGAGCCGAGCAGGAAGCCCAGCAAAGGAGACACGAAGATGAAGGCCACGGTCTTCCAGATGCCCGCGGCGACGAGCGAGCCGGCCCCGGCCTTGGCGATCGTCGCGCCCACGATGCCGCCGATCAGCGCATGCGAGGAGCTGCTGGGAATGCCGTAGTACCAGGTGAGAAAGTTCCAGCTGATGGCCCCCACCAGCGCCCCGAAGACCACGTGCACGTCGACCACCCCGGGCTGCACGATGCCCTTGCCGACGGTGGCCGCCACGCTGAGGTGGAAAACGAAGACCGCGATCAGGTTGAAGAAGGCAGCGAACACCACCGCATGGCCGGGCTTCAGAACGCCGGTGGACACGACCGTGGCGATCGAGTTCGCCGCGTCGTGGAAGCCGTTCATGAAGTCGAATGCGATGGCCAGCGCGACCAGCAACACCACCACCCAAAGGGCGACCTGCACCGTTGTCATTCGGCGCCCGCGCTCAGGAGTTCTCGAGGACGATGCCCTCGATCACGTTGGCCACATCCTCGCACTTGTCGGTTATCCGCTCGAGCAGCTCGTAGATCGCCTTGAGCTTGATGACCTCGCGGACGTCCGGCTCCTCGCGAAACAGCTTGCTCATGGCGCTGCGCAACACGCGGTCGGCGTCGGACTCGAGGCGGTCGATCTCCTCGCAGGTCTTGAGCGCGGCTTCGGCCGTGGCCGGCTCGCTCACCTTGCCGAGGAACTTGACCGCGTCCTTCACGCGCTCGCAGCACTTGGTGCTGAGGGCGGTGAGGCGCATGATCTCCTCGGTCATGTGGCGCACGTCGTACAGCGCCATGGTCTCGGCCGAGTCCTGGATCAGGTCGGCCACGTCGTCCATGGTGTTGATCAGCTTGTGGATCTGCTCGCGGTCGATGGGGGTGATGAAGGTCTTGTGGATCAGCCGATTGACGTCATGCGTCACGCGGTCGGCGGCGCGCTCGGCGTTGTCCACGTCGCGGTTGTACTGCTCGCGCAGGTGCAGGTCGTTGTAGTTGCCCACCAGCTGCTCGAAGGCGCGCGCGGCTTCGACGATGCGATCGGCATGCTGATTGAACATCTCGAAAAAATTCCCCTCGCGGGGCAGCAGCTTGCCGAACATGGCGTCTCCTGGGGTTCTCGGCTATCACCGACCCGTGACGCCATCATGAAAAAAAGCCTGGCAAGTGTAATGGGCAAGCGCCGCCGAGGCGGGCTCAGAGCCGCTCGATGCGCTGGCCGGCCACCCGCTCGAGCTGGGCTGCCGTCACCAGCGCCGGCGCGATCTCCGCCAGCGGCAGCAGCACGAAGGCACGCTCGCCCATGCGCGGGTGCGGCAGCGTCAGCACGGCGCTCTGCGTCGTGGCGTCGCCGTGCCGCAGGAGATCGAGGTCGAGCGTGCGCGGCGCATTGCGATAGGGCCGCTCGCGGCCGGCCTCGGCCTCGAGGCGTTGCAGCGCGGCCAGCAGGGCCAGCGGGGCGAGGCTCGTGCGCAGCTCGACCACGGCGTTGATGAAATCGGGCCCCTGGGCCTCGAAGGGCGCGCTGCGATAGAGCGAAGAGCGCGCGGTGAGCCGCGTGTGCGGCAGGGTCGCGAGGTCGTCCATCGCCCGTCTCACCGTCGCTTGGGCGTCGCCGAGGTTGGCGCCGATCGCGACGTAGGCCGGCGTATCGGTGCTCACGTCATTCGGCCGCGACGCTGCTGCCGGCCTCGCCGCCGGTGCGCGGCTTGCGGCGGCGGCGGCGCTTGCGCGGCGCTGCGGCGGCGAACTCGCCATCGGGCGGCAGCGCCTGCTCGGCATCGCCGCCGGCCGGCGCGACCGCCGGTGCCGCGGTGCGCGCCGGGGCGCGCTGGCGCGTCCTCTTGTGCTGCTCGTCGCGCACCTGTTCCAGCAGGTCCTGGCGGCGCACGTCGTCGGAGGTGCTGCTGAACTCCTGCCACCACTCGGCAATCGCCTCGCTCACCTCGCCGACGTCGGCGCGCAGGCGCATGAAGTCGAAGGCCGCGCGGAAGCGCGCCTGCTCGACCAGGCTGTAGGGCGTGGCGCCGCTGCGCTTGTCGAAGCGCGGCTGCATCATCCAGATCTCGCGCATGTCGGCCGCCAGCTTGCCGCGGCCGGAGACGTCGCCGATGCGCGCGTTGAACACGTCGTCGATGGCTTCCTGCAAGGCCGGGAAAGAAGCCTGCGGGCGCTGGCCGTGGCGCCCCTCGCTGCGCTGCGCCCAGCCGTCGCGCACGTCGGCCCACAGCACGCACGCCAGCAGGAAGCTCGGCGCCACCGGCTTGCCTTCGCCGACGCGGCGGTCGGTGTCCTGCAGCGCGGCCTTGACAAAGGGCTGGTCGGCCCGCTCGACGATCACATCGAGCAGCGGGTAGATGCCGGTCGCCAGGCCCAGCTTGCGCAGCTGCGCGACGGTGGCCACCGCGTGGCCGGTCTGCAGCAGCTTGAGCATTTCGTCGAACAGGCGGCTCTGCGGCACGTCGGCCAGCAGCTTGCTGCAATCGACCAGCGGCGCCAGCGTCTTGGACTCCATCGAGAAGCCCAGCGCCGCCAGCTTGGCCGAAAAGCGAATCGCGCGGATGATGCGCACGGGGTCCTCGCGGTAGCGCGTGGCCGGGTCGCCGATCATGCGCAGCGTGAGCTTCTTGGCGTCCTTGATGCCGTTGTGGTAGTCGACCACGATCTGGCTCGCCGGGTCGTAGTACATCGCATTGATGGTGAAGTCGCGCCGCGCGGCATCTTCCTCCTGCGGGCCCCAGACGTTGTCGCGCAGCACGCGGCCGCTGGCATCCACCGCATGCTTCATGCCGGCGAGCTCGCCCTTGCTGGTGCGCTCGTTGCCGGCCACCTGCTCGGCGCCGGCGCTGTCCATGTAGGCGCGGAAGGTCGAGACTTCGATCACCTCGTGCTCGCGCCCGCGGCCGTAGACCACGTGCACGATGCGAAAGCGCCGGCCGATGATGAAGGCGCGCCGGAACAGGCTCTTGACCTGCTCGGGCGTGGCGTTGGTAGCCACGTCGAAGTCCTTGGGACGCAGCCCCAGCAGCAGGTCGCGCACCGCGCCGCCGACCACGTAGGCCTCGTAGCCAGCGCCCTGCAGCGTGGTGACCACGTTCCTGGCGCGCTCGTCCACCAGCTGCGGGTCGATGCCGTGCACCGTGGCCTGCACCTCCTGGCGCTTGCCGAAGCGGTTCTTGCCGCCAGGGCCGGTGATGCCGGACTTGCCCAGGAGTTTGTCGATGAATTTCTTGATCATTGGAAAGCTTCGGCGCGGGACGCGCCCTCATTCATTTTCGAGCATGGACCGGATCAGCGGGATCGTGATCGCACGCTGGGTCTGCAAGGCATAGCCGTCGAGCTGCACGAGCAGCTCCATCAGGCTGCCCAGATCGCGGCTGAAGCGGTGCAGCATGTAGTCGAGCACCTCGTCCGTCAGCATGACGCCGCGGCTGTCCGCGGCCTGGCGCAACACCGCGCGCCGCTCCGATTCGCTCAACACCTGCAAGTGGAACACATGGCCCCAGCCGAGGCGCGTGCGCAGGTCCTCGCGCAGCGGCAGGTCGGCCGGCGGCACGGCGCCCGCTGCCACCACGCCACGCTGCAGGCTCTGCGCGTTGACGAACCAGTTGAAGGCCGCGTGCTGCTGGACCGCCGTGTAGAGATGCACATCGTCGAGCAGCACGGCGCCCCAGCGCTCGTCGAAGTCGGGCGGGTCCGAGAGCCCCGCATGCAGCCAGCCCACGCTCGCCCCCTGCTCGCGCAGGGCGCTTCGCACCGCCTCCAGCAGATGCGTCTTGCCGCTGGCGCTCTCGCCCCACAGGTAGGTCGGCACCGGCGAATGCAGCGTGCTCGAACGTGCGTCGCCGACCCACAGCAGCAGGTGCCGCAGCGCCGGTTCGTTGGGCCCGGCGAAGAAGCCGGCCAGCGTCGGACCGGAGGCGAGGCCGATATCGAGCGCGAGCTGCTTCATGCCAGGGCCGCGATGGGCGGCTGGAAGGGCGCGGATGACGCGGTAAGAAGATTCATGGGACAGGCGGGAGCGCCGAACGACGAGCCGAAGGCGCGGGGCAATGGGGCCCTTAAAATCGTGGGGAATTCTATCGGCCCGACCGCCTCGGTTGCCGGCGCCATTGTCCTCCTCTCTTCGACCCCTCCCCTCTTTTCGTCCGGCCCGCTCATGAACTCCACCCCGCCCACCCCGCTCAGCTACAAGGATGCCGGCGTCGACATCGATGCCGGCGACGCGCTGGTCGACCGCATCAAGCCGCTGGCCAAGAAGACGATGCGCGAGGGCGTGCTGGCCGGCATCGGCGGCTTCGGCGCCCTGTTCGAGGTGCCCAAGCGCTACAAGGAGCCGGTGCTGGTGAGCGGCACCGACGGCGTGGGCACCAAGCTCAAGCTGGCCTTCGAGTGGAACATGCACGACACCGTCGGCATCGACCTGGTGGCCATGAGCGTCAACGACGTGCTGGTGCAGGGTGCCGAGCCGCTGTTCTTCCTGGACTACTTCGCCTGCGGCAAGCTCGACGTGGACACGGCCGCGGCGGTGGTCGGCGGCATCGCCCGCGGCTGCGAGCTGAGCGGCTGCGCGCTGATCGGCGGCGAGACGGCCGAGATGCCCGGCATGTACCCGGCCGGCGAGTACGACCTGGCAGGCTTCGCGGTCGGCGCGGTCGAGAAGTCCAAGATCCTCACGGGCCGGGACGTCAAGCCCGGCGACGTGGTGCTCGGCCTGGGCTCCGCCGGCGTGCATTCCAACGGCTTCAGCCTGGTGCGCAAGGTGATCGAGCGCGCCGGCGACCAGTTGCCCGCCACACTGGACGGCCAGCCCTTCCGCGCGGCGGTGATGGCGCCGACCCGGCTGTACGTCAAGCCGGTGCTGGCGGCGCTCGCCAGTCACCCGATCAAGGCGCTGGCCCACATCACCGGCGGCGGACTGCTCGAGAACATCCCGCGCGTGCTGCCCGAGGGCACGGCGGCCCACCTGAAGAAGGGCAGCTGGCCGCAAAGCGAGCTCTTCGCGTGGCTGCAGAAGGTGGCCGGCATCGACGACCTGGAAATGAACCGCACCTTCAACAACGGCATCGGCATGGTGGTCGTGATCGACGCGGCGCAGGCCGCCGCCTGCGCGGCCACGCTGCGCGCCGAGGGCGAGACGGTGCACGAGATCGGCGTCATCGCGCAGCGCGGCGCCGGCGCGGCCGTGGTCGTGGCCTGAGACGCCGTGAACAAATCCGCCCCGTGAGCGTTGTCGCTCCTCTCCCGTCGCGCAAGCTGGTCACGGCGAGCTACCTGCTCATCGCCGGCGCCCTGCTGCTGATCATGTGGCAGGGCCTGCTGCCGGGCCTGCTGTGCGTCTGCATCGGCTTTCTCGGCACGCGCTGGTTCGCGCGCCTGTTCGACGCGGGCCTGGACCGGCTGCTGCCCGCAAGGTCGCGACCGGACGTCGCCGACCCGCCATCGTCCTGGTCGCGCATCGTCGCCGCGACCCTGGTGTCGCTGGCGCCGATCGGCCTGGGGATCCTGGCCTTCTCGGAGGCGCGCGAGTTCGTGCTCAACGCGCCGGAGCAATACCAGGAGTTGCTCGACTACATCGCCCGCACGGTGCTGGAACTGCGGCTCAAGCTGCCGCCCGACATCGGCGCGTACCTGCCCGAGGGCACGGCCGAGGTGCAGCGCATCATCGCCGGCTACCTGCGCGCCCAGGCCGGCGCGCTCGCGCTGACCGGCCGCGCCTGGCTGGGCGGCCTGCTGTTCGCCTACGTCGGCCTGATCGTCGGCGCCCTGGCCGCCGTGGCCCGGCATGCGTCCGGCGGCCGCCCGCTGGCGGAGTTGCTCAAGCAGCGCATCACCCTGTTCGGCGAGGCCTTCGGACAGATCGTGGCGGCACAGTTCTGGATCGCTGCTTTCAACACACTGCTGACCGCGATCTTCCTGCTGTTCGTGCTGCCGCACTGGGAACTGAACCTGCCCTACACGCCGGCGCTGATCACCCTGACCTTCATCGCCGGGCTGGTGCCGATCGTCGGCAACCTGCTGTGCAACACGGTGATCACGCTGGTGGGCCTGTCGGTCTCGCCGATCACCGCGCTGGCCTGCCTGGCCTTCCTGATCCTGATCCACAAGGCCGAGTACTTCATCAATGCCAAGGTGGTGGGGGCCCGCACGCAGATGGGCGTCTGGGAACTGCTGGCCGTGATGTTCGTGGCCGAGGCGGTGTTCGGCCCGGCCGGCCTGGTGGCGGCGCCGCTGTTCTACGCCTACCTCAAGAAGGAGCTGCAGGCGGCCCGATTGGTGTGAGGCCGGGCAGTGTCCTGATTTGATCGATTCCTGTCCCGTACGAAGCGGACAGAACGCACACAGGCGAGAAAAATAGGGCGCATCATCCACACGCCCCAGGAGATTGCCGCCATGAAGTCTTGTCTGATAGTGATCGACGTCCAGGAATCCTTCCGCCATCGCCCCTATTTCACCCCGCGTGACCTGGCCGCCTACGCGGCGGCGCAGAACGCGCTGATCGCAGGCTGCGCAGCGGCCGGCATCCCGATCGTGCGCATCTTCCACGTCGACGGTCCGGCCCGCGCCGACAACCCCTTCGCCATCGAGTCCGGCCACGTGCGGCCGCTCGCCGAGCTGGCGCCCTTCGAGGCGGCCGCCACCTACACCAAGCATCGCCACAGTGCCCTGGTCGGCACCGGGCTCGATGTGTGGCTGACGGAGAACGGCATCGGTCGGCTGATCGTGAGCGGCATTCGGACCGAGCAATGCTGCGAGACCACGACGCGTCACGCCTCCGACCTGGGCTGGTCGGTCGATTTCGTCACCGATGCGACGCTGACCTTCGACATGACGCAGCCCGACGGCCGCCCGCTGTCGGCGGCCGACATCAAGGCCCGGACGGCGACCGTGCTGGAAGGCCGTTTCGCCAGGCTCTGCAGCGTCGACCAGGCGCTGGAGCGGGCCGGCGCGCTGGCCACCGCCTGAAGGCGACGGCGGGATGAGCAGCGCGCCGCGCATCCGGGTGGTGTTCGTGCTCCTGCCGAACAGCCTGGTGCTGGACTGGGCCGGCCCGGCCGAGGCGCTGCGCATCGCCAACCAGCAGTTGCGCGCCGCGGGGCAGCCCGAGCGCTTTGCGATCGAGTTCGTTTCCCCGAGCCCTGCTTCGACCGGCTCGGTCGGCGTGACGCTCAGCGGGCTGGCGCCGCTGCCCCTGCACTGGGGCGAGGGTCCCGCCTGGATCGTGCTGGTGGGCATGCCGGGCCACACGGTCTCGAC
Organism: Variovorax sp. Soil_C_12; assembly: GCF_057657375.1. Classification (NCBI taxonomy): domain Bacteria; kingdom Pseudomonadati; phylum Pseudomonadota; class Betaproteobacteria; order Burkholderiales; family Comamonadaceae; genus Variovorax; species Variovorax sp. Soil_C_12. The sequence goes on from NZ_JBDGIO010000003.1 coordinate 642,723, forward strand.
CGACGGCGCGGACACCCAGGCGCTGCTGCGCTGGCTGCGCGGCCAGCGCCTGGAGCGCGGCCGGCTCGAGCTGGTGACCATCTGCGCCGGCGCCCTGCTGGCCGCGCATGCCGGTGCCCTGGCAGGACGGCGCGCCACCACGCACCACCACCACCTCGACGAACTGCGGCGGGTGGAACCGCGCTGCGAGGTGGTGGCCAATCGCGTGTTCGTGATCGACCCGCCGCTCTACAGCAGCGCCGGCGTGACGACGGGCATCGACCTGATGCTGCATCGCATTGCCGACATTTGCGGCGAAGCGCTGGCGGCCCAGGTCGCACAGACCATGGTGGTGGCGCTGCGGCGCGGCCCGCAGGACCCGGAGCTCTCGCCCTTCCTGGCCTACCGCAACCACCTGCACCCCGCACTCCACCGCGTCCAGGACGCGGTGAGCGAGGCGCCGCAGGACGACTGGAGCGTGCCGCGCATGGCGCAGGTGGCCCATACCTCGTCGCGCCACCTGACGCGCCTGTTCGTCGAGCATGCGGGCGTCGCGCCGCTCGAATACCTCCGGCGCCTGCGCTTGGCCACTGCGCGGCTGGCGCTCGACTCGGGTGCCAACGTGACCCGCGCGGCCGAGCTCGCGGGCTTCGCTTCCGACACCCAGCTGCGCCGCGCCTGGCGCCAGTTCGGTGTCGACGGATCGCCCTCGCGCCACCGCCTCGGCTCCCGCGCCTGAGCGGCGGCGGCGGCTGCCGCGCCTGCGTCTTGTGCGATTCGTCCTATCGAAAAATCGCCTTCGTCCGGCCCGGCGCGTCTGTGCCCGATGCTCTCCTTGCGGCTTGCCCCCCCGCGTTCAAGTTCATTCAGGGAGCCGGAGGCCATGAAGATCGCACAAGTCGCACCGATGTACGAATCCGTACCACCCCGCCTCTACGGAGGGACTGAGCGCGTGGTCGCCCACCTGTGCAATGCCCTGGTGAGCCAGGGCCACGAGGTCACCCTCTTCGCCTCGGCCGACGCGCGCACGCGCGCGCGGCTGGTGCCGATGCGCCAACAGGCACTGCGGCTCGACCCGGCGCCGCTGAAATCCGACCTCGCCAGCCACATGGTGTTGCTGCAGGAGGTCCGGCGCCAGGCCGACGACTTCGACGTGCTGCATTTTCACATCGACCTGCTGCACTTTCCCTTCTTCGCGGACATGGCGCAGCGCACGCTCACCACGCTGCATGGCCGGCTGGACCTGAAGGACCTGCCTGAAGCCTATGCACAGTGGACGCAGTTTCCGCTGGCGTCCATTTCCAGGCACCAGCGTGACCCGCTGCCTTTCGCTTGCTGGCTCGGCACCGTCCATCACGGCCTCGAACCGGCGCTCTATCCTTTCCGGGCGCAGGCAAGCGGCGGTTACCTCGCCTTCCTGGGCCGCATCTCGCCCGAAAAAAGGCCCGACCGGGCCATCGCGATCGCCAGGCGCGCCGGGCTGCCGCTGAAGATCGCCGCCAAGGTCGACGCGGTGGACAGGGAATACTTCCGGGAGCAGATCCGCCCGCTGCTCGACCATCCGCTGGTGGAATACATCGGCGAGATCGGAGACGCCGAGAAGGCGGATTTCCTCGGCGGCGCGCGCGCCCTGCTGTTCCCTATCGACTGGCCGGAGCCCTTCGGCCTGGTGCTGATCGAGGCCATGGCCTGCGGGACGCCGGTCATCGCCTGGCGCTGCGGCTCGGTGCCCGAAGTGGTGGACCACGGCGTCAGCGGCCTGATCGTCGCCGATGAGGACGAAGCCGTCGCCGCCGTCCACGAGATCGATGCGCTCGACCGAAGCCAGGTACGCGCCACCTTCGATCGACGCTTTTCCGCCTCCACCATGGCCAAGAACTACGTCGAGCTGTATCGTCGGCTTCCTGCGCACGACCAGGATGGCAGTTCCTACCCCAAGGTGGCTTGAGCATGAATCAAGGCATGACCACGGAGCCTCCGCTCGCGGAGCTCGACGTCGAGGCGGTCCTCGAACGCAATCCCCAGCGGCTCTTCGTCCTGAAAGAGGGCGACACCTTCCTCGTGGCCGACGTCTACGGCGACATCACGGGAGAAGCCGACGGGCTGTTTCACAACGACACCCGCATGATGTCGACCTTCCTCCTGCGGCTGGCGGGGCGCAGGCCTTCGCTGCTGTCGGGTGCGGTGAGCCAGGACAACCTGTTCTTCACCGCGAACATGACCAATCACCCGCTGCCCCTGCTCGGCAGCCCGGCCACGGTGGAAGGCGTGATCCACCTGGAGCGCAAGCGCTTCATCTGGAACGATCGCATCTTCGAGCGCATCAGCGTGCTGAACTATGGCGACCAGCGGGTGCAGGCACCGCTGACGCTGCACTTCGCGGCTGATTTCCACGACATGTTCGAGGTGCGCGGCCAGCACCGCCTGCAGCGCGGCGCCCGCGAGCCATCGCTGCTGAAGGAACGCGGCGTGGAATTGCGCTACCAGGGACTCGACGGCCTGCTGCGCAGCATGTGCATCGAGTTCTCCGAGAAGCCCCAGCGCATGGACGAGCGGCACGCGGCATTCATCGTCCAGCTCGATCCGCAGCAGCGCTGGACACTGCATGCCGAGATCGGGCCCTGTCCGTCGGATGCCGGCTGCTCGCGCTACCGGCAGGCCGCAGCCGCAGCCCGCCGCAGCATGCGCACGCGCCAGCGGCGCGGCGCACACGTCCTGGCCTCCGGGCGCCTCTTCCAGTCGTGGCTGGACAAATCGCGCGCCGACCTGGCCCTGCTCACCACTGACCTGCCCACCGGCCCGTACCCCTACGCCGGCATTCCCTGGTTCTCGACCCCGTTCGGGCGCGATGCGATCGTGACGGCGCTGCAGACGCTGTGGCTCGATCCGGGCCTGGCGCACGGCGTGCTGTCCTTCCTGGCGCACAACCAGGCGCAGCACACCTCGACCTTCCGCGACTCCGAGCCGGGCAAGATCATGCACGAGACGCGCAAGGGCGAGATGGCGGCGGTGAACGAGTTGCCTTTCGCCAAGTACTACGGCGGCGTCGACACCACGCCGCTGTTCGTCATGCTGGCCGGTGCCTATGCGGAACGCATGGGCGATCCTCATGTGCTGGACGCCTTCTGGCCGGCGCTGGAGGCCGCCGCCCGCTGGATCGAGCGCAACGCGGCCGGCCATCCGACGGGCTTCCTGAGCTACGCGCGCGGCGAGACGACCGGCCTGGCCAACCAGGGCTGGAAGGACAGCAACGACTCGGTGTTCCATGCCGACGGAAGCACGCCGGCGGGGCCGATCGCGCTGATCGAAGTCCAGGGCTACGCCTACCGGGCATACGCCGTGATGGCCGAACTGTCGCGACTGCGCGGCGACGCGGATGCGGCTCGTCACTGGCAGCAGAGCGCCGTCGCGCTGCAGGCCGCGGTCGAACAGCACTTCTGGCAGGAGGACATGCAGTTCTATGCGCTGGCGCTGGACGGCCACGGGCAGCCCTGCCGGGTGCGTGCGTCGAATGTGGGGCATCTGCTGTACACCGGGCTCCCGCGCGCCGAGCGTGGACGGGCCATAGCCACCCAGCTGCTGTCGCGCGCGTTCTACTCCGGATGGGGCGTTCGCACGCTGCCGCCCGAGACACCGCGCTTCAACCCGATGTCCTATCACAACGGCTCCGTCTGGCCCCACGACGTCGTCCTGTGCGGCGCCGGGGTGGCCCGCTATGGCGAGCGCGACGGACTGGTGCGACTGCTGAACGGCATGTTCGAGGCCGCCACGCATTTCGGCATGCGGCTGCCCGAGCTGTTCTGCGGCTTCGAGCGCGCCCCGGGCGAGGCGCCGATCGCCTACCCGGTCGCCTGCCTGCCGCAAGCCTGGGCGGCGGGCTCGGTCTTCATGTTGTTGCAGGCCTGCCTGGGCCTGCAACTCGACGCCCGTGGCGCATTGGTGCGCGTCGAGGAGCCGCGCCTGCCGGACGGGATCGACCACCTGCAGATCCGGCATCTGCAACTCGGGGAGCAAAAGCTCGACCTTGGCTTCCAGCGCCTGGGAGAGCGCGTCGTTGCCTTCATCGACCGGCAGGAGGGGCCGTCACCGGTCAAGCTGTCGCTCAAGCTGTGAGGCGGCGAAAGGTGCTCAGAGATAGCCGCAGAAGCGCAGCACGTGCCCGTCGGGCTCGCGGATTGCGAACTCGCGCAGCCCCCACGGCTGCGACGCGGGCGGCTCGATGACCTTGACGCCGCGCTTCACGTAGGCGGCATGCAGGCCGTCGACGTCCTGGCCGACGTGGATGACGATCTCGCCGCGCCAAGCCTGGGCCTCGCGCCGGCCGCATTGCCACAGGCGGATGTAGACCGGATCGCCGTAGCTGCGGTCGCCTTTCTTCACCCGCGCATAGCTCGGCGGCTCGCCGGCGATGAAATCGAGCTCGAAGCCCAGCACGTCGCAGAAGTAGCGCGCCGCGCGGGCCGCGTCGGCCACCGGCAGCACCGGCTGCACGCCGTGGAATTCGTGCAGCGTGCCGAGATCGGCGGCCGCGGTCTTGCTGTCCTGCGCCATCAGTATTCCGCCCGGCGCAAGGCGGCGACACGCTCCGCGATGGCATCGATGTCGAGTGCATCCTCGGCATGCGCCAGGTAGGTCTCGAGGTCGCGCACGGCGAGCGCGGTGTTGCCCTGCTCCGCATGGGCCAGGCCGCGGTCGCGGTGCTCGCCCCAGGCCTCGGGGAAGAGCGCGACCAGGCGGTCCTGCACCGCGATCGCGCGCTGCCAGTCCTCTTGCGCGCGATGGATCTCCTTCAGATTGCGCAGCATGCGCCCGATGATCTCGCGCGACGAGGCCGGCTGCAGGTAGAGGCCCAGCGGCACGTCGAAGTCGCCGACCAGCCCGCTGCTGCGCTTGTAGGGCTCGAGCCGCTCGCTGAGCTCCTCGCGCGAGAGCGACTTGCCGGTGAAGGGATCGATCACGACCTGGCCCTTGGGCAGCGTGACCTTGAGCATGAAGTGCCCCGGGAAGCCCACGCCGCGCGCCTGCAGGCCCAGGCCCTGCGCCAGCTCCATCCACAGCACTGCCAGCGAGATCGGGATGCCGCGCCGCGTGCGCAGCACCGCGTTGAGGTAGCTGTTGTCGGGGTCGTAGTAGTCGTTGACGTTGCCGCCGAAGCTCAGGTCGTGGAAGAAGAACTGGTTGAGGGCGCGCAGCCGCTGCAGCGGCGCGGCATCGGCGGGCAGGCGGCGCTTGAGGCGCGCGAGCAGCTGGTCGACATCGCCCAGCACCTGCTGGACATCGAGCTCGGGGTATTCGTCCTGGGCCAGGCTGGCGGCGGCTTCGAGCAGGGGGAAGTGATCATCGCTCTTGACAAGCGACCCGAAGTACTCGAGGGCGGTGGGCGCCTGGAAGCTGAACGTCATGTGTCTTTGTAGAGGAGGCCGCGCCGAGCGTCAAGGCGGGGCATGCACCGTGGATCTAGCGGCGCACCATGCTGCGCAGCTTGACGCCCGCGAGCGCCAGCACCGCGAAGTACAGCAGTGCCGCGCCCACCACCAAGGCCGCCAGCAGGCCGATGCGATGCAGGCGCTGCGCCTGCAACCCGATCCAGTCGAAGTGCTGATTGCCCCAGACCAGCAGGGCCGTCAGTGCCGCGGTGCCCGCCAGCACCTGCAGCAGGAAGCGGCCCCAGCCCGGCTCCGGCCGGTAGCTGCCGCGGCGCAGCAGGCCCACGAGCAGCCACAGCGCATTGATCATCGCGCCGATGGCGATGGTCAGCGTGAGCGCGGCATGCTGCAGCAGCGGCACCAGGGCGACGTTGAGCAGTTGGGTCAGCACCAGCACCACCACCGCGATCAGCATCGGCGTGCGCGTGTCGTGCTTGGCGTAGTAGCCCGGCGCCAGCACCTTGACCGCCACCAGGCCGACCAGCCCGACGCCGTAGCCGATCAGGGCCAGGGTGGTGCGCTGCACGTCGAACTCGCTGAAGGCGCCGTTGTGGAACAACACCGCAACCAGCGGTCGCGAAAAGACCAGCAGCGCCAGCGCGCAGGGCACCGACAGCAGCACCACCAGGCGCAGGCCCCAGTCGAGCATCGCCGAATAGTGGGCGTCGTCCTTCGCCGCGCGCGCGGCCGCGAGCTGGGGCATCAGCACCACGCCGAGCGCCACGCCCAGCAGCGCGGTCGGGAATTCCATCAGCCGGTCGGCGTTGGTGATCCAGCTCACGCTGCCGGTCGCGAGGTGGGAGGCAATCTGCGTGTTGATCAGCAGCGAGATCTGCGCCACGCTGACGCCGATCAGCGCCGGCAGCATCAGCCGCGCGACCCGGCGCGTGTCCGGGTCGGCCCAGGCGGTGCGGATCGCGCCGAGGCCGAGGCCGATGCGCGGCATCATGCCGAGCTTCCGCAGCGCGGGGATCTGCAGCGCCAGCTGGAGCAGGCCACCCAGCATCACGCCCGCGCACTGCGCATAGATCGGCTCGATGCCCATGCCCCGAAACCAGGGCGCGCCGATGACGATGGAGAGGATCAGCGCCACGTTCAGCAGCACCGGCGCCGCCGCCGGCACGGCGAACTTGCGCCAGGTGTTGAGAACGCCGCCGGCCAGCGCCACCAGTGACATGAAGCCGATGTAGGGGAACATCCAGCGCGTCATGACGACCGCGGCCTCGAAGCTCTCGGGGTTCTTCTGCAGGCCGCTGGCCATGGCCCAGACCATCAGCGGCGCGCCGATCACGCCCGCGGCGCAGAACAGCACCAGCATCCAGGTCAACAGGGTCCCCACATGGTCCACGAGCGCCTTGGCGCCCGGCTCGCCGCGCTCCGTCCTGCTGGCGGCCAGCACCGGCACGAAGGCCTGGCTGAAGGCGCCCTCGCCGAACACGCGCCGGAACAGGTTGGGGATGCGGAAGGCGACGTAGAAGGCATCGGTCATCGCGCTGACGCCAAACACCGAAGTCATGAGCACGTCGCGGATGAGCCCGGTGATGCGGGAAGCGAGCGTCAGCAGCGAGACGGTGGAGGCGGATTTGAAGAGCGACACGGCCGGAAGTGTATGTGCCTGTGACTACCCTCCCCGGCTGGCGCGACCCGTGGTTGCCGATCCCCTATAATGGAGGGCTTTGCCGCATCATCCGCAGACACTGTAAGGAACACCAGCCATGGCATCCACCAAGCCCAAGAAAAAGAACCCGCGCCTCGCTTCGGGCCGCAAGCGCGTCCGCCAGGACACCAAGCTCAACGCCGCGAACACCTCGCTGCGCTCCAAGTACCGCACCGCCGTGAAGAATGTCGAGAAGGCCGTCGTGGCCGGCGACAAGACCAAGGCGGCAGAACTCTTCGCGAAGGCCCAGAGCATTGTCGACACCATTGCCGACAAGGGCATCTTCCACAAGAACAAGGCCGCTCGCGACAAGAGCCGCCTGGCAGCCAAGGTCAAGAACCTGGCCCTCGCCGAGAAGGCCGCCGCCTGACGTCATCAGGCAAGCCCGGACCGGCAACCCGCCAGTCCGCCGTTTGATCTGGGTGCGCTGCAGCAAAGTGAAAAACCGCCTTCGGGCGGTTTTTTCATGGGCGGGTGTTTTCTACTTGCGAGCGCCTGCGGGGGGCGCCGCATCGGGCACCAGGCAGGCCTCGGCCACCTGCAGGTTGTTGTCCCGGGCGAAGTTCATCACGAAGTCCCAGGCCATCACCTCGGCATCGCGCAGCTCGGCCCGCACGACCACGCACTTGATGCCGTTGATCACCGTCGGCACGCACCAGGGCGAATAGCTCAGATGGCTGCCTGGCTGCGGCCCACCCGGGCGGAACGAGCACATCACGCCCGCCAGCCGCTCCGCCCAGTCGCTCGGGCGAAAGGTCCGGCCGTCTTGGGTGATGCCCTGGATGAAGATTTCTTTGGCGGTGGGGGAAACCATGGATTGCGCGAAGGGCGCAGGCGGGTGCTGCGCTGCACAATGGATTCTATCCGGGCGGGTCCCGCGAGAGACACCAAAGGCGCACATTGCTGTGATGCGCAATCCTCAACGACGCTGTCAAAACGCACCCCTAGAATCCCTTTTCCCTTTTTCGGAGATCGTATGAGCGCCACTGCCGCCCCCTCCTCGCCCCATGTCATGAACACCTATGGCCGCCTGCCGATCGCGCTGTCGCATGGCCAGGGCTGCCGAGTGTGGGACACCGAGGGCCGGGCCTACCTTGACGGGTTGGGCGGCATCGCGGTCAACACCCTGGGCCACAACCATCCCGAGCTGGTGCCCGCGCTGCAGGAGCAGATCGCCAAGCTGATTCACAGCTCCAACTATTACCACGTGCCGGGCCAGGAGCAGCTCGCGACCAAGCTCACCGAGCTCTCGGGCCTGACCAACGCCTTCTTCTGCTGCACCGGCCTGGAAGCCAACGAGGCCGCGCTCAAGCTGGCGCGCAAGTTCGGGCACGACAAGGGCATCGAGCGCCCCGAGATCGTGGTCTACGAAGCGGCCTTCCACGGCCGCAGCATTGCCACCCTGTCGGCCACCGGCAACCCGAAGGTGCAGCAAGGCTTCGGGCCGCTGGTCGAGGGCTTCATCCGCGTGCCGCTCAACGACATCGAAGCGCTGAAGAAGGCGACCGAAGGCAACCCCAACGTGGTGGCCGTGTTCTTCGAGACCATCCAGGGCGAAGGCGGCATCCACCCCATGCGCTGGGAGTACCTGCGCCAGGTGCGCCAGCTGTGCGACGAGCGCGACTGGCTGATGATGATCGACGAGGTGCAGTGCGGCATGGGCCGCACCGGCAAGTGGTTCGCGCACCAGTGGGCCGGCATCAAGCCGGACGTGATGCCGCTGGCCAAGGGCCTGGGCTCTGGCGTGCCGATCGGCGCGGTGGTGGCCGGCCCGCGCGCCGCCAACCTCTTCGCCCCGGGCAACCACGGCACCACCTTCGGCGGCAACCCGCTGGCCATGCGTGCCGGCATCGAGACCATCCGCATCATGGAAGAGCACAAGCTGCTCGACAACGCCGCCAACGTCGGCGCGCACCTCAAGGGCGCGCTGGAGCGCGAGCTGGGCGGCCTGCCCGGCGTGAAGGAGATCCGCGGCCAGGGCCTGATGCTGGGCATCGAGCTCGACCGCCCCTGCGGAGTGATCCTCAACCGCGCCTGCGAGGCCGGCCTGCTGCTGAGCGTGACCGCCGACAGCGTGATCCGCCTGGTGCCGCCGCTGATCCTCAGCGTGGCCGAGGCGGACGAGATCGTTGCCATCCTCGCGCCGATCGTGAAGACCTTCCTCGCGGAGGCGACACCATGACCACAGCTCCGGCCCTGCGGCACTACCTCCAATTCTCGGACTTCACGGCCGACGAGTACGCCTATGTCTTCGAGCGCGCCGCGCTCATCAAGAAGAAGTTCAAGGCCTACGAGAAGCACCAGCCGCTGACCGACCGCACCCTGGCCATGATCTTCGAGAAGGCCTCGACGCGCACCCGCGTGAGCTTCGAGGCCGGCATGTACCAGCTGGGCGGCAGCGTGGTGCACCTGACCACCGGCGACAGCCAGTTGGGGCGCGCCGAGCCCATCGAAGACAGCGCCAAGGTGATCAGCCGCATGGTCGACCTGGTGATGATTCGCACTTTCGAGCAGACCAAGATCGAGGCCTTCGCGGCGCACTCGCGCGTGCCGGTGATCAACGGCCTGACCAACGAGTTCCACCCCTGCCAGATCCTGGCCGACATCTTCACCTTCATCGAGCACCGCGGCTCGATCAAGGGCAAGACGGTGGCCTGGGTCGGCGACGGCAACAACATGGCCAACACCTGGCTGCAGGCCAGCGAGATCCTGGGCTTCAAGGTGCATGTGAGCACGCCCAGTGGCTACGAGGTCGACCAGTCGATCGCCGGCATCCGCTCGGCCGACAGCTACCAGGTCTTCAAGGACCCGATGGAAGCCTGCCGCGGCGCCGACCTGGTGACCACCGACGTCTGGACCAGCATGGGCTACGAGGCCGAGAACGAGGCCCGCCGCGCCGCCTTCGCCGACTGGTGCGTGGACGAGGAAATGATGCGCGCGGCCCAGCCCGACGCCCTCTTCATGCACTGCCTGCCCGCGCATCGCGGCGAGGAGGTGCAGGCCGAGGTGATCGACGGCCCGCAGTCGGTGGTCTGGGACGAGGCCGAGAACCGCATGCACGCGCAGAAGGCGCTGATGGAGTTCCTGCTGCTCGGCCGCCAAGCCGGCTGATGGGCTGATCGGCGCCCTGCCGATGTTTGCGTTCTGTTGGAAATAACCGACACCACGACCCTGTTCACGGCGCTAACTTCGCGCCATGAACCAACGTATCTGGGATATCTCGCCGCCGGTGCATGAAGGCGCGCCGGTCTTCCCCGGCGACACGCCCTACCGCCAGCGATGGGCCGCGACCATCGCGCCGGGCTGCCCGGTCAATGTCAGCGAGATCACGCTCTCGCCGCACGTCGGCGCGCATGCAGACGCACCGCTGCACTACGACCCCGAGGGCGCGACCATCGGCGCGGTGGACCTCTCCCCCTACCTCGGCCCCTGCCGCGTGATCCACGCGATCGCGCGCGGTCCACTGGTCGAATGGGCACACCTCGCGCATGCCGTCGAGGCGCTCCCGCCACGCGTGCTGGTGCGCACCTACGAGCGCGCTCCGGTCGACCGCTGGGACGGCGCGCTCGCCGCCTATGCGCCAGGCACCATCGAGCGGCTTGCGGCGCTGGGCGTGAAGCTGATCGGCATCGACACCGCCAGCATCGACCCGGCCGACAGCAAGACGCTGGACAGCCACCAGGTGATCCGCCGCCTGGGCCTGCGCGTGCTCGAGAACCTCGTGCTCGACGAGGTGCCCGAGGGCGACTACGAACTCATCGCGCTGCCGCTCAAGCTGGTGACGGCCGATGCCTCCCCCGTTCGCGCCGTCCTGCGCGAACTCACGACCCCATGACCATGACCCTCGACGACTGCCGGCGCCTCGACGCCCAAGACCCCCTCGCCGCCCTGCGCGGGCAATTCATCCTGCCCGAAGGCGTGATCTACCTGGACGGCAACTCGCTGGGCGTGCTGCCGAGTGCCGCGCCCGCGCGCATCGCCGAGGTGGTCACCCAGGAGTGGGGCGAAGGCCTGATCCGCTCCTGGAACAGCGCGCGCTGGATCGACCTGCCGCAGCGCCTGGGCGACAAGCTGGCCCGCCTGATCGGCGCCGCCTCGGGCGAGGTGGTGTGTACCGACGGCACCTCGGTCAACCTGTACAAGGTGCTGTTCGCCGCGCTCTCGCAGATGACGCCAACCGACCGCCGCGTCGTGGTCAGCGAGCGCAGCAACTTCCCGACCGACCTCTACATCGCCGAGTCGCTGTGCCGCGAGCGCGGCTTCACGCTGAAGCTCATCGACGAAAGCGAGCTGCCCGCCGTGCTGGACGACCAGGTCGCCGTGCTGATGCTGACCCACGTCAACTACCGCACCGGCGCCATGCACGACATGAAGGCGCTCACTGCCGCAGCCCACGCCGCGGGCGCGCTCACGGTCTGGGACCTCGCGCACAGCGCGGGCGCGGTGCCGGTCGCGCTCAACGACTGCGAGGCCGATTTCGCGATCGGCTGCGGCTACAAGTACCTCAATGGCGGCCCGGGCGCACCGGCCTTCGTCTGGGTGAATGCGCGCCACGCGAGCCGTTTCGAGCAGCCCCTGTCGGGCTGGTTCGGCCATGCGGCGCCCTTCGAATTCACGCCGCACTACCGGCCGGCACCGGGCGTGACGCGGTACCTGTGCGGGACCCAGCCCATCATCGCGCTGTCTGCGCTGGAATGCGGGATCGACTCGGTGCTCGCGGCCGAGCCCTTCGACGACGGCCGAGGCGGCATGGCAGCCTTGCGCACCAAGTCGCTGGCGCTGACCGACGCCTTCATCGCCCTGGTCGAGGAACGCTGCCCGGGCCGCTTCACGCTGGTCACGCCGCGCGAGCACGGCAGGCGCGGTTCGCAGGTCTGCCTCGCGCTCGCCGACAACGGCCCGGGCGCCTACGCCATCGTGCAGGCGCTGATCGCCCGCGGCGTGATCGGCGACTTCCGCGCGGGCGACAGCCAGATGCCGGATATCCTGCGCTTCGGCTTCACACCGCTGTACCTCGGCTTCGAGGATGCCTGGAACGCCGTCGAACATCTGGTACAGGTGCTGGAGCACGAGGAATGGAAGCGGCCCGAGTTCAACCAGAAACTGGCCGTGACCTGAAGGGAAGCCCATCATGAGCACCGAAAAGATCGTCCACGAAGAAAAGGCGCAGCTCGATTTCAGCGCCTCGATGAGCTACAGCGACTACCTGAGCCTGGATGCCATCCTCAACGCCCAGCATCCGCGCTCGCCGGCGCACGACGAGATGCTCTTCATCGTGCAGCACCAGACCAGCGAGCTGTGGATGAAGCTGATGCTGCACGAGCTGCGCGCCGCCATCCGCTGCGTCGCCGAAGACGAGCTCGCGAGCGCCTTCAAGATGCTGGCGCGCGTCTCGCGCATCATGGAACAGCTGGTGCATGCCTGGGACGTGCTGGCCACGATGACGCCGCCCGAGTACAGCGCGATGCGTCCCTACCTCGGCAGCTCCAGCGGCTTCCAGAGCTGGCAGTACCGCTGCATCGAGTTCGCGCTCGGCAACAAGAACGCCGCCATGCTCAAGCCCCATGCGCACCGGCCCGAGCTGCTGGCCGAGGTCGAGGTGGCCTGGCGCGCCCCCTCGCTCTACGACGAGGCGCTGCGCCTGCTGGCGCGCCGCGGCTTTGCCATCCCGGCCGACCATGTCGAGCGCGACTGGACCCGGCCCTACGAACTCAGCGACGGCGTCGAGCAGGCCTGGCTCGTCATCTATCGCGACCCGAAGCAGCACTGGGAGCTCTACCAGCTGGGCGAGGAGCTGACCGATCTGGAAGACGCCTTCCGCCTCTGGCGCTTCCGCCATGTGACCACCGTGGAGCGCGTGATCGGCTTCAAGCGTGGCACGGGCGGCACGGGCGGCGTAAGCTACCTACGCAAAATGCTCGATGTGGTGCTTTTCCCGGAGATCTGGAAGCTGCGCACCGACCTGTAGATCAACAACGATCAATCAAGGAGCCGACGATGACCGATCACTTTGCCGACGACGAGTTGAGCCTTCTTCGCGAGCACGGCATCGTGCTCTTCGCCGAGCGCGTGATCTTCGACGCCCAGCCGCCGATGACGGTCGAGCAGATCGCCGCCGTGCAGGCGCTCTGCGCCGGGCCGATCCCGCCCGAGCTGGTCGCGCTCTGGCAGCGCACCGCGGGCGGCCGCATCGACTACGACCTGCACCTGCGCATGAACGGCTACGAGGAGGCCGTCAGCTGGACCGACCTGTTCTGGAACGGCGGCGGCGACGCCGGCCACGACCTCCAGGGCTGGATTGCCCACGAGCAGCAAAGCGCGCAGGAAGCCGCCGCCGCGCAAGGCCAGCCATGGGACGGCCGGCTCACCGCCCTGCCCTTCGGCGGCTTCGAGGACAGCGACCGCATCTACGCGGTGGTCGAGGCCGGCGCCGACTACGGCCATATCCTGGCCTGGAAGCAGGGCCTGCCCGAGGCCTGGGCGCACGCGATGCACGAGGACGGCATGACCACCATCGCGCACGACCTGCCTGCGGCCTTCGCGGCGTTGCACCTGGAGGAAGATCCGCTGGAGCCTGCCGCCGACTACTTCACGGGCCAGGCGCTGCTCGCGTACCTCGACGATCGACACCAGTCGCACGGTCTCGCGCTCGAGCTGGTGGACAAGCTGGTGGCCTTCTACCGCCGCGCCATGGTCGACTGGCGCACGCCGCTGTCCGCGGGCACGTTGGACCGGGATGGACGGCTGTCGCGCATCGCGCTGCGCCACGCGGTCGCGACCGACGATCCGGCACTCGTCGCCAAGCTGGCCGCCACCGGGGTGGCGCTCGATGGCCCCCTGCACGGGAGCGCGATGGCCACCGACCTGGCGCTCGCGCACGGGGCGCACCATGCGGCAGCCGCGCTGGTGCGCGCGGGCGCGCCGGTGTCGCCCGATGCACTCGATGGCATCGACAGCGCGGTCTCGCCCGAGCTGGCGGCGCTGCTGCTGGAGCGCGGCGCCCAGCCCAGCGCGACCGCCATTGCCGAGTGCGTGGCCTGCGGCGCGCCGGCCGCGGCGCGGGTGATCGCCGACGCCTATCGCGAGAAACACGAGGACCTGCCGGCGGCCTTCGAGACGGTGCGGCAAAGCATGCTGGCCGACCTGGAGAGCTCGCTGGCCGAGGTGCGCACCGGCAAGCGCAGCCATTACCTAGGCGCCGAAGGTCTGGCCGAGCGCGTCGACCACCTGCAGAGCTTCAGCCTCTGAGCATTCAGGCGCCGTAGAGCCAGGGGACGTCGAGCAGACGGGCCCCCAGCAGCCGCAAGGCCGCGTCCCGGCCCACGCGCACGAGGCCGGTCGCATGAAAGATCTCGCCGTTGCGGCGCGCCCGCGCCTGCACCTGCGCATTGCGTTCCCAGCGCCCATCCGCATAGTGCGCGAGACGCCGCGGCACCTCCTCCGCGGCGCAGCCATCGAGCGCCTCGGCCAGCGCCACGCCGTCCTCGATCGCCATGCCGGCCCCCTGGGCCAGATAGGGCAGCATCGGATGCGCGGCGTCGCCGGCCAGAGCCACGCGCTCGCCGGCCATCTGCTCGGGACCGCTGAGCGGCGGCCGGTCGCAGAGCGTCCAGGCGCGCCAGGCGGGCATGGCCTCCAATAGCGCCTGCAGGCCCGCATCCGTGCGGCCGGTGGCGGCCTGCAGCGCGGCCAGGCTGCTGGCCTGGTCCCAGTCGCGCGCATCCCCTGCCGGCGCGGCCTCGGCCAGCACCACCACGTTGAGCGCCTCGCCGCGGCGCACGGGGTAGGCCACCGCATGCAGGCGGGGACCGAGCCAGACGGTAATCTGCGTGCTGCGCAGGGCAGCCGGCAACGCCGACTGCCTGATCAGGGCGCGCCAGGCGGTGTGCCCCGTCGCGCAGGGTGGGGACGCATCCTCCACGATCCGCGCGCGCACCGTGCTCCAGAGGCCATCGGCACCGATCAGCGCGTCGCCCTCCCAGGCCCGGGTGCCGATGCTCGAGACGCAGACCGCACCGGACCGGGCCACGGCTTCGGTGATCCGCGTCCCGGTGTTGACGGTGACCGCGCCGCTGCCGCGCACGGCTGCCAGCAGCAGCCCATGCAGGTCGGCGCGATGCGCACAAAGATAGGGTGCGCCATAACTGCGCAGCATCGCGTTGCCCAGCGGCAGCCGCGCGATCTCCCCGCCGTGCATCGCGCTGCGGACGACGAGCGCGTCGGGCTTGGCGGCGATGCGCATCAGCGGCTCCCACACCCCGAGCGCCTGCAGGCGGCGCGCGACATTGGGGCCGAGCTGGATGCCCGCGCCGACCTCGGCGAAGGCCACGGCCTGTTCGAACAGGTCGACCCGATGGCGGCGGCGGGCCAGGGCGAGGGCGCAGGCCAGCCCCGCAATGCCGCCGCCTGCGACCAGGATATGAGCGGCAGTCATTGGATAACCTCCGCGCTGCGCGCTGCGGGTTTCGCCTTCGGAGCGGCCGTGCGGCTCATGCCGCTCAATGCGCGGGTGTGTTGTGCCGGGCTTGCGCCGAGGAGTCAGCGGGGGTGCTGCAACTGCCGCAGCTGTCGCACGAGCCGCAGCCCGAGCTCTTGGCCAGCGACGCAGCCAGCTGCTGCGCGCGCTGCGCGTCGACCAGCCCCGCACGCTGCGAGCCCGAAGCGAGCCGGGCTGCTGCGGCGCGGCGCCAGCCCGCGGGCATCCAGCGCCAGACGGCGTAGAACGCGGCCAATGCGACGATCAGCCCGACGATGATCTGTTGCGTCATCTCATCCTCCTGTGAGTGCCAGGGCCATACGATAGGTGATCCAGCACGCCATGTAGGCGAGGGCAAACAAGTAGGCCGCCATGATCCACACATAGCGCCAGGAGCCAGTCTCGCGCTTGACCGCGGCCAGCGTGGAGATGCACTGCGGCGCGAACACGTACCAGACCAGCAGCGACAGCGCCGTGGCGAGCGACCAGCTGCCGGCGATCAGCGGCTCCAGCTGGCCCGCGACATCGTCGCCGGTGGCCGAGAGCGCATACACCGTGCCGAGGGCACCGACCGCCACCTCGCGCGCCGCCATGCCGGGCACCAGCGCGATCGAGATCTGCCAGTTGAAGCCGATGGGCGCAAAGATGTGCTCCAGCCCGCGGCCAATGATGCCGGCCAGGCTGTACTGGATCGCCGGACCGGTCGCGCCCTCGGGCGGCGACGGGAAGGTGGACAGGAACCACAGCAGGATCGTCAGCGTCAGGATGATGGTGCCCACCCGCTGGATGAAGATCCATGCGCGTTCGTACAGGCCCAGCGCGAGGTTGCGCAGGTTGGGCCAGCGGTAGGCCGGCAGCTCCATCATCAGCGGGGAGCGCTGCTGGTTGTCGCGAAAGCGCTTCATGACCCAGGCCACGGCCATCGCCGAGACGATGCCGAAGACGTACAGCGCGAACAGCACGATGCCCTGCAGGTTGAACACGCCGCCCACGGCGCGCGCCGGGATGAAGGCCGCGATCAGCAGCGCATAGACCGGCAGCCGCGCCGAGCAGGTCATCAGCGGCGCGATCATGATCGTGGTGAGCCGGTCGCGCCAGTTGCTGATGGTGCGCGTGGCCATCACGCCCGGGATGGCGCAGGCGAAGCTCGACAAGAGCGGAATGAAGGAGCGGCCCGACAGCCCCACCGTGCCCATCACGCGGTCGAGCAGGAAGGCGGCGCGCGGCAGGTAGCCCGAGTCTTCCAACGCCAGGATGAACAGGAACAGAATCAGGATCTGCGGCAGGAACACGATCACGCCGCCCACGCCGGCGATGATGCCGTCCACCAGCAGGCTCTGCAGCATGCCTTCGGGCACCACCTGCTTCACCAGCTCGCCGAAGGCGGCCGTGCCGTCCTTGATGGCGTCCATGGGCACATTGGCCCAGCTGAACACGGCCTGGAACATCAGGAACAGGGTGACCGCCAGCACCAGCATGCCCCACAGCGGATGCATCACCACGCGGTCGATGCGGTCGCTGGCAGCCAGGCTGCCCGCGGGCTCGCGCACCGCTGCGGCGAGGATGCGGCGCACCTCGCGCTGGGTGGCCAGCACGTCGTCGAGGCCCGGCGCCTGCCAGGGCGCGGGCTGGGCGACCGCAACCGGCGCATCGAGCTGCGCCAGCAGTCCCTGCGCGCCGCCGGCATGCACGCCGACCGTCTCGATCACCGGCACGCCGAGCTCGCGGGCGAGCAGCGGCACGTCGATCGCGATGCTCTGCTTCTTCGCCATGTCGGTCATGTTGAGCGCCACCACCATGGGCAGGCCCAGGCGCTTGGCCTCCAGCACCAGCCGCAGGTTGAGTCGCAGGTTGGTGGCGTCGGTCACGCACACCAGCAGGTCGGGCAAGGCCTCCTCGCTCTTGCCGGTGACCACGTCGCGCGTGACGGCCTCGTCGGCCGACAGCGCATTCAGGCTGTAGGCGCCCGGCAGGTCGAGCACGGCCACGCGCCGGCCGGAGGCGGTGCGCAGCAGCCCTTCCTTGCGCTCGACCGTCACGCCGGCGTAGTTGGCCACCTTCTGGCGGCTGCCGGTGAGCAGGTTGAAGAGCGCGGTCTTGCCGCAGTTGGGGTTGCCCAGCAGCGCGATGCGGCCGGGCGGCGCCGACGAGACGGCAGCGCCGGGCTGGAAGCTCAGGGTCGCCTCAACCATGGTGCGCGGCTCCCGGCAGGACGCGAACCAGCGCGGCCTCGTGCCGGCGAAGGGCAAAGGTGGTGTGGCCCAGGCGCACGGCCAGCGGCTCGCGGTTCGGCACACCGCTGGCGACGATGCGCACCACCTCGCCGGGCACGAAGCCGATCTCGGTCAGTCGAAGCACGAGCTCGCGCGCTTCCGCTTCTTCGGGCCTCGACACGTCGAGCACGGTGGCCCACTGGTGGCTGGGAAGCTGGTCGAGGCTGATGGCGGCCGTCGCCGCGCCGTTCATGGAGGTCACCCGCAGATCCAAAGCGTCAAAATGAGAATTATTCTCGAAAACGGGGACTGTAGGCGAGTCGCAGCTGAAGTATCCCTGCCGGGCGGGCATGATCGCGGGCATGACAGACCTGGACCCCGAACCATCCGCCGAAGCGTCGATTGCCGCGCAGAGCCCCGTCGCGCCGGGTCTCAGCCTGTGGCGTTGGATCACCGAGGGGCTTCGCGCCTCCATCCTGCTGGCGCCGCGCATCACGGGATCGCCTTCGCCCTGGCAGCTGATCGTCATCGTGCTGATCCCCAGCCTGCTGATGCTGGGCCTGGAGCGCCTGCAGATCGCCGGACCGGCGAGCTTCAACGCCGCCATCGAGCTCAACACCTACTGGGCTTTCGCCATCACCCTCTGGGTCGGCTGGCTGACGCTGTCGCGCGGCCGCGCGGATGCCACCCTGAGCGGCTGGTTCGCGCTGGCGACCTGGGCCGCCCTGCCGTGGACCCTGCTCATGGGCTGCATGTCGCTGGCGTACTTCCGAGGCTGGCTCCCGGCTGCACTGACCACGCCGTCCGCCTTCTGGACGGTCTATGGCGGCCTGCTCGGCATTGCCTTCGTGGCCGGCGTGCGGCTGATGGCGCGCTACGTGCCGCGGCAGGCATGGCTGACGCTTTACATGCCTGGGATGCTCGCGATCACCGCCCTCGGCATCTGGGACGGGATGCAGGAACAGGAACGGGTCTGGCAGCCGGACGCGAGCGCGGCGGCCGCAGCGCCCGAGCGGCCCCGGCTGCATCTGACGCAGGAGATCTTCGAGGCGCAGCAGGCCGTCTGGCAGCGCGCGGTCGACGGCATCGCGCCCCGGCGTGCCGGCGAGGCCCAGGTCTACGGCCTGGTGTTCGCGCCCTATGCCTCCGAGGATGTTTTCCTGCGCGAGAGCGCCATGGTCGCAACCCTGCTGGAGGAGCGTTTCGACGCCCGCGGCCACGTGCTGCGCCTGGTCAACCACGCCACGACCTCGGCGGAACTGCCCTGGGCGACGCCGCTCAACCTGCGCCGTGCCGTGCAGGCGATGGCCGAGCGCATGGACCGCGAACAGGACGTGCTGGTGATCTACATGACCTCCCACGGCGCCAACGACTTCAAGCTGGCCTCCTCCCACTGGCCGCTCACCGTGCCCTGGCTCACGCCCAAGGAGCTGCGCGAGGCGCTGGACGCGGCCGGCATCCGGCACCGGGTGATCGCGATCTCGGCCTGCTATTCGGGCGGCTGGATCGAGCCGTTGGCCACCGAGCACAGCCTGGTCATGACCGCCGCGGATGCCGAGCACACCTCTTACGGCTGCGGCCACCGCTCGGAGCTCACCTTCTTCGGCCGCGCGGTGTTCGACGAGGCCCTGCGCAAGACGCGCTCCTTCGAGGCGGCCTTCGCCGAGGCGGTGCCGGTGATCAAGCAGCGCGAGATCGATGCCGGCAAGGAAGACGGTTTTTCGAACCCGCAGATCCACGTGGGGGCGGGCATCCGGCCCGTGCTGGACCAGTTGTCGCAGCGGCTCGGCAAGAACTGAAAGAAGAACGGCACGCGAAGCGCGTGCCGTCCCTGAACACGCCAAGCCTGCAGACTCAGGCCGCGAGCAGCTGCCTCAGCACGAACGGGAGAATGCCTCCGTGCTTGTAGTAGTCGACCTCGATCGGCGTGTCGATGCGCAGGCGCACCGTCACCTCCTGGTGCGTGCCGTCGGCGCGGTGCACGACGATCTTCACGTCGATCTGCGGCTTGAGCTCGCCGCCGATCACCACGTCGATCTTCTCCTCGCCGGTGAGGCCCAGGCTTTCCCATGAATCGGCGCCGCGGAACTGCAGCGGCAGCACCCCCATGCCGACCAGGTTGGCGCGGTGGATG
Organism: Variovorax sp. Soil_C_12; assembly: GCF_057657375.1. Lineage (NCBI taxonomy): Bacteria > Pseudomonadati > Pseudomonadota > Betaproteobacteria > Burkholderiales > Comamonadaceae > Variovorax > Variovorax sp. Soil_C_12. The sequence continues at coordinate 662,608 of NZ_JBDGIO010000003.1, forward strand.
CGCTCGAAGCTGCGCGCCACCACCGCCTTGATGCCCAAGAGCTGAGTGCCCTTGGCCGCCCAGTCGCGCGAGGAGCCGGTGCCGTATTCTTCGCCGCCGAAGATCACGGTGGGCACGCCCTGCTCGATGTATTTCATCGCCGCGTCGTAGATGAACATCTTCTCGCCGCCGGGCTGGAACAGCGTCACGCCGCCCTCCTCGCGCGAGCCGTCCGGGCCGGCCGGGATCATGAGGTTCTTGATGCGCACGTTGGCGAAGGTGCCGCGCATCATCACGTCGTGGTTGCCGCGGCGCGAGCCGTAGCTGTTGAAGTCGGCCTTCGAGACGCCGTGCGCCTTGAGCCAGATGCCGGCCGGCGAGCTCTCCTTGATCGCACCGGCCGGCGAGATGTGGTCGGTGGTGATCGAGTCGCCGAACAGCGCCATGACGCGCGCGCCGGTAAAGCCCGCGTCCGATGCGTGCGGCTCCATCTTGAAGCCCTCGAAGAAGGGCGGCTCGGCGATGTAGGTGGATTTCGGCCAGTCGTAGACCTGGCCGGTGGTGCCCTTGATGCTGCTCCACAGCTTGCCCGGGTTGTCCTGGATCTGCTCGTAGTTCTTGCGGAAGGCCTTGGCGTTCATCGCATAGCGCAGGTTCTCGTCGATCTCCTTCGTGCTGGGCCAGATGTCGCCCAGGTAAACGTCCTTGCCCTTCTTGCCCTTGCCCACCGGCTGGGTCATGAGATCGACCATCACGTTGCCCGCGATTGCATAGGCCACCACCAGCGGCGGCGAGGCCAGGAAATTGGCCTTGAGGTTGGGATGGATGCGGGCCTCGAAGTTGCGGTTGCCCGAGAGCACGGCCGCGCCCACCAGGTTGTTCTTGGTGATCGCCTCGTTGATCTCGGGCGCCAGGTCGCCGGCGTTGCCGATGCAGGTGGTGCAGCCGTAGCCGGCCAGGTAGAAGCCGAGCTTTTCGAGGTACTTCAGAAGGTCCGCCTTCTCCAGGTACTCGGTCACGATGCGCGAGCCCGGTGCGAGCGAGGTCTTGATGTGCGGCTTGACGGTGAGCCCCGCCTCCACCGCCTTCTTGGCCAGCAGGCCGGCGGCCAGCAGCACGCTGGGGTTGGAGGTGTTGGTGCAGGAGGTGATGGCAGCAATCAGCACGTCGCCGTTGCCGATGGTCACGCTCTCGTCCTTGGTGCGGGGCGCGGTGTCGCCCACGTGCGCGGCGGCCTTGGTAGACCGGTTGGCAAACATTTCCACCTCGTCGAGCGGCGCGCCGACCTTTGGCGTCGGCGGCTCATGCTCGGCCGACTCGCCGTTGTGCGCCAGCGGATAGCGCACCCGCAGCTTCTCGGCCGGCTGGTTGAAGCCGTTGGCCTCGGGCGGCTTGCTGTAAAGCTCGGAGAACTTGGTCGCCAGGTGGCCGAGGTCGATGCGGTCCTGCGGGCGCTTGGGGCCGGCCACACTGGGCGTCACGGTGCCGAGGTCCAGCTTGACGACCTTGGTGTAGTTGAGTTCCCCAGGCGCCGGCATGCCGAACAGGCCCTGCGCCTTGTAGTAGGCCTCGAAGCGCTCGATCTCCTTGTCGGTGCGGCCGGTGCCCCTGAAATACTCGACGGTCCTCTCGTCGACGGGGAAGAAGCCCATCGTGGCGCCGTACTCGGGCGCCATGTTGCCGATGGTCGCGCGGTCGGGCACGGGGATGGAAGCGGCGCCGGGCCCGAAGAACTCGACGAACTTGCCCACCACCTTCTCGCTGCGCAGGATGTTCGTGACGTAGAGCACCAGATCGGTGGCGGTGACGCCCTCGCGCAGCTTGCCGCCGAGCTCGAAGCCCACCACGTCGGGCGTGAGCATGTAGACCGGCTGCCCCAGCATCGCGGCCTCGGCCTCGATGCCGCCCACGCCCCAGCCCACCACGCCGATGCCATTGATCATGGTCGTGTGGCTGTCGGTCCCCACCAGCGAGTCGGGGTAGTAGACCGGGGGGTCGCCCTGGTCGTTCGGGCTCTTGTAGACGCCGCGCGCGAAGTATTCGAGGTTCACCTGGTGCACGATGCCGAAGCCAGGCGGCACCACGCCGAAGGTGTCGAAGGCCTGCATGCCCCACTTCATGAACTGGTAGCGCTCGTTGTTGCGCTGGAACTCCAGCTTCATGTTCAGGTCGAGCGCCTTCGGCGTGCCGTAGTAGTCCACCATCACCGAATGGTCGACCACCAGGTCCACCGGCACCAGCGGTTCGATGGTCTTGGGCGACTTGCCCAGCTTCTGCGCCACGCTGCGCATCGCAGCCAGGTCGGCCAGGAGCGGCACGCCGGTGAAGTCCTGCAGCACGACGCGCGTCACGACGAAGGGAATCTCGTCGGTGCGCTCGGCATTCGGCTGCCAGTTGGCCAGCTGCTCGACATGCTCGGCCGTGACCTTCTTGCCGTCGCAGTTGCGCAGCACCGACTCCAGCACGATGCGGATCGAGACCGGCAGCTTGTCGACGTTGGGGTATTGCTTCGCGAGTTCCTTGAGGGACCAGTATTTGCCGGCTTTGCCCGATGCGGTCTTGAAGGTCTTGAGCGTGGAGGCAAATGCGTGCGCCGGTTCTCGGGCCATGAGGAACTCCTTGTATTCGTGGAAGCACCTCAAAGATAGCAGGGTTCGATGACAAGGTGAGGCTCGAAGGGCGCATCCCCGAGTGCGCCCTTCGGGTGTTTCAGACCGCTACCGCGCCGCGGCGCTCCGGCCGCCCGGCCGCCGGTCGATGACCTGAGAGGTCATGGCTGCCGCGCGCGGCCTCACTAGGATGGTGCCATGAGCACCTCTTCCACGCCGCCGCCCACCGCCGCCGACTCCTTCGGCGCCCACCTGCGCCACTGGCGCCAGCACCGCCGCCTGAGCCAGCTCGACCTGGCGCACGAGGCCCAGGTCTCGACCCGCCACCTGAGCTACGTCGAGACCGGCCGCGCCGAGCCCAGCCGGGAGATGGTGCTGCGCCTGGCCGAGCGGCTGGAGGTGCCGCTGCGCGAGCGCAACACCCTGCTGGTGGCGGCCGGCTACGCGCCGATGTACCGGCAGCGTTCGCTGGACGATCCGGCGATGGCGCCCGCCCGGCAGGCGGTGGAACTGGTGCTCAAGGGGCACGAGCCCTTCCCTGCCCTGGCGGTGGATCGCCACTGGAACCTGGTGGCGCACAACGCGCTCGTGCCCCTGCTGATGGACGGCGCGGCGCCGGAACTGCTGCAGCCGCCGGTCAACGTGCTTCGGCTCAGCCTGCATCCCGAGGGCGTGGCGCCGCGCATCGCCAACCTGGCGCAGTGGCGCGCCCACCTGCTGGAGCGGCTGCAGCAACAGATTGCGGCCACAGGCGACGCGGCGCTGGTCGCGCTGCACGATGAGCTCGCGGCCTACCCCGCGCCGCAGGTCAGCCACGACACGCCGGCCAACAACAGCGAGCTGGCCGGCGTGGCCGTGCCCTTCCAGTACGTCACGCCGCAGGGGGTGCTGAGCTTCATCAGCACCACCACCATCTTCGGCACGCCGGTCGATGTCACGCTGCAGGAGCTGGCGGTGGAGTCCTTCTTTCCTGCGGACGCGCAGACCGCGGCAGCGCTGATGTCAATGGGCGAAAAAAAGCCCGCCTGAGGCGGGCTTTTCCTTCTGCGCCAAAGGCGAAGAGCGATCAGGCAGCAACCTTGGCCGCAACTTCCGTGTAGTCCTCGATCTTGTCGAAATTGAGGTACTGGTAGATCTGGTCGCTGGCCGCGTCGAGCACGCCGACGCTGGTCATGTACTCCTCGCGGGTCGGGATGCGGCCCAGGCGCGAGCAGATGGCGGCCAGCTCGGCGCTGCCCAGGTACACGTTGGTGTTCTTGCCCAGACGGTTGGGGAAGTTGCGCGTGCTGGTCGACATCACGGTCGCGCCCTCGCGCACCTGCGCCTGGTTGCCCATGCACAGCGAGCAGCCCGGCATCTCGGTGCGCGCGCCGGCGTTGCCGAACACGCCGTAGTGGCCTTCCTCGGTAAGCTGGTGCGCGTCCATCTTGGTCGGCGGGGCGATCCAGAGCTTGACCGGGATGTCGCGCTTGCCTTCCAGCAGCTTGGAAGCGGCACGGAAGTGGCCGATGTTGGTCATGCACGAACCGATGAAGACCTCGTCGATCTGGGCGCCGGCCACGTCCGACAGCGTCTTCACGTCGTCGGGGTCGTTGGGGCAGGCCACGATCGGCTCGTGGATGTCGGCCAGGTCGATCTCGATCACGGCGGCGTACTCGGCGTCGGCATCGCCCTTGAGCAGCTGCGGATCCTTCAACCAGGCTTCCTGTGCGGCGATGCGGCGGCTCAGGGTGCGCGCGTCGGCATAGCCCTCGGCAATCATCCACTTCATCAGCGTGATGTTGCTGTTGATGTACTCGGCGATCGGCTCCTTGTTCAGGTGCACCGTGCAGCCGGCGGCCGAGCGCTCGGCCGAGGCGTCACTCAGTTCGAAGGCCTGCTCCACCTTCAGGTCCGGCAGGCCCTCGATCTCGAGGATGCGGCCCGAGAAGATGTTCTTCTTGCCCTTCTTCTCGACCGTCAGCAGGCCCTGCTTGATGGCGTAGAGCGGGATCGCGTTGACCAGGTCGCGCAGCGTCACGCCGGGCTGCATCTTGCCCTTGAAGCGCACCAGCACGGATTCGGGCATGTCCAGCGGCATCACGCCGGTCGCGGCCGCGAAGGCCACCAGGCCGGAGCCGGCCGGGAAGCTGATGCCGATCGGGAAGCGGGTGTGGCTGTCGCCGCCGGTGCCCACGGTGTCGGGCGTCAGCAGGCGGTTGAGCCAGCTGTGGATCACGCCGTCGCCGGGGCGCAGCGAGACGCCGCCGCGGGTGGAGATGAAGTCCGGCAGTTCGTGGTGTGTCTTCACGTCGACCTTCTTCGGATAGGCCGCCGTGTGGCAGAAGGACTGCATCACCAGGTCGGCACTGAAGCCGAGGCAGGCCAGGTCCTTGAGCTCGTCGCGCGTCATCGGGCCGGTGGTGTCCTGGCTGCCGACCGAGGTCATCTTGGGCTCGCAGTAAGTCCCTGGGCGAACCCCCAGCCCCTCCGGCAGGCCGCAGGCGCGGCCCACCATCTTCTGGGCCAGCGAGAAGCCCTTCTTGGTGTCGACCGGGCTGACCGGCAGGCGGAACAGCGTAGAAGGCGCCAGGCCCAGCGCTTCACGCGCCTTGGCCGTCAGGCCGCGGCCGATGATCAGCGGAATGCGGCCGCCGGCGCGCACCTCGTCGAACAGCACCTCGCTCTTCACCTTGAACTCGGCGATGACCTTGCCGTCCTTCAGCGCCTTGCCCTCGTAGGGGCGCAGCTCGACGACGTCGCCCATCTCCATCTGGCTCACGTCGAGCTCGATGGGCAGCGCACCGGCGTCTTCCATCGTGTTGTAGAAGATCGGCGCGATCTTGTTGCCCAGGCAGACGCCGCCGAAGCGCTTGTTGGGAATGAACGGGATATCCTGGCCGGTGAACCAGAGCACCGAGTTGGTGGCGCTCTTGCGCGACGAACCGGTGCCGACCACGTCGCCCACGTAGGCGACCAGGTGGCCCTTCTCCTTCAGCGACTCGATGAACTTGACCGGGCCGCGCTTGCCGTCTTCTTCGGGCGTGATGCCGGGGCGGGCGTTCTTCAGCATCGCCAGCGCGTGCATCGGGATGTCGGGGCGGGTGGTGGCGTCGGGCGCGGGAGAGAGGTCGTCGGTGTTGGTCTCGCCGCTCACCTTGAGCACCGTGATGGTGAGGCTCTGCGGGACTTCGGGCCGGCTGGTGAACCACTCGGCATCGGCCCAGCTCTGCAGCACGGCCCGGGCGTTGGCATTGCCCTTGTCGGCCTTTTCCTTGACGTCGTGGAACTGGTCGAACATCAGCAGGGTCTTCTTCAGTCCCTCGGCCGCGACGCCGCCCACTTCGGCGTCGTCGAGCAGGTCGATCAGCGGGCTGATGTTGTAGCCGCCCAGCATGGTGCCCAGCAGCTCGGTGGCGTGGGCACGCGAGATGAGCGGGCTCTTCTCGGTGCCATGCGCCACTGCCGCCAGGTAGCTCGCCTTGACCTTGGCCGCATCGTCCACGCCTGCCGGCACGCGGTGCGTGAGCAGGTTCAGCAGGAACTCGCCGTCATTGGCGGAGGCGCTCTTCAGCAGCTCGATGAGCTCGCTGGTCTGCTTGGCCGACAGCGGCAGCGGTGGGATGCCGAGCGCGGCGCGCTCGGCGACATGGTCAACGTAGGCTTGCAACATTTCTTCTCTTCTCCGAGATCGGGAATCGTGGCGGCCAAGCAAAAGGCGGGCCGCCTGCGCCTGGGATTACTTCTTGGGAGCGTCCGCGCCGTCGAACAGGCTCTTGGGCGGGTTCTTCTTCATGTCTTCCGCCACCGTCGCCTGTTCGTTGGCCTGGCATTCATCGGCCAGGCGCAGGCCCTGCTTCTGGCTCATCAGCATGGACTTGTTGCCCAGCTGCAGCCACATGGCCTCGGCCTTCGGGTCCTCGAGGCGGATCGCACCGGTGCGGCTGTTGACGGGGTGCATGAAGTACTTGGTGCTGCCGTGCGTCAGGACGAAGAAGCCGGGCTTCTTCTGGCTGGCCTCGATCGCCACGCTGGCGCCGAGCTCGCACTTGATGGTGCCGGTGAGCACGCGCTTGGAGACCTCGAGGTCCTCTGGCGACAGAACGACGTCGGACTCTTCGCTGATGGGCTTGGCTTCCTCGAGCTTCTTGATGACGCGCTTGGGCACCACCTTCTGTGTCACTTTCTTGGTGGTGTTCGCGGCCCGCTCCTTGAGCGGCGGCTTGGCCGCGGGTTCCGCGGTCTGGGCCAGTGCCGAGAACGGCAGCGCGATCGCGACAGCGGCGATGAGGGCAATCTTCTTCATGGGTGTCTGTTCCTTGAGGAGTGTGGTTTTCAGGATGACGCCGCCGCAAACCATGCTTGCGCCTCCGGCGGCAGCGCACGGCCGGTGGCGTGCGCCCGCGAAAGTACCTGCCAGAAATGACGGTAGCTTGCGCGGTCGTGCAATGTGCCATCAAAACTGACCGGCGCCCAATTGGCAGCAGCCGCGGACGCTATGATTTTTGTAGCCATTTGAATCTGCCGCTCGTCGGGCGCGAAGGCCTCGAGGATGGGGCGGATCTGGTTCGGATGGATGCTCCACATGCGCGTGTAGCCGAACTCGCTGGCCGCCTTCTTCGCGGCGGCGCGCATCGCGTCGACGTCGTTGAACTCCGTCACCACGCAATGCGACGGCACCTTGCCGTGCGCGTGCGCGGCCGAGGCGATCTCGAGCTTGGCGCGCACCACCAGCGGATGGGTGAACTGGCCCGCAGCGCCCATGCCGTCGGCGGGGATCGCGCCGCCATGGGCCGAGACGAAGTCCATCAGGCCGAAGCTCAGCGACTGCACGCGCGGATGGGAGGCGATCTCGAAGGCGTTGTGCACGGCGAAAGGCGACTCGATCAGCACATGCAGCGGCAAGGCCTCGGCACCGGCGGCATTGAGCGCCTGGACCGCCTCGCGCACGTCCTCGGCCGACTCGACCTTGGGCACCATCAGGTGGCTCAGGCGATGGCCGGCACGCCCCGCGATGGTGACCACGTCGCCGGCGAAGGCCGGATGGTCGACCGGATGCACCCGCACGCCCACGCGCATGCCGGGGGCGGCAGCCAGCGCGAGCTCGGTGACCAGGGCTGCGTGCTCGGCCTCGCCGCCCACGGGGGCGCCGTCCTCGCAATCGAGGGTGACGTCGAAGACGCAGGCGCCGAACTCCTGGGCCATCTCGGCCTGCAGCGCGAGGCTCTTGCGCATGCGCGCCTCGACGCCGCTGTAGTGGTCGCAGACCGGCAGCACCACGGCCCCGGCCTGCGCGCCGAGCAGGACTTCCTGCGGATGGACGGATTCAGTCATTGGAACACCTTCGCCTCCGGCTGCGGTGCGAGCGCCTTCGGGCGGCCGGGCGGCACTCATGGCTTGCGCTGCGCGACGATGAACATGCGCGGGAAGGCCAGCAGCCGCTTGCCATCCGTGCGCGCGGGATAGGCGCCATCGACGCGCCGCTCGTACTCGGCCAGGTAGCTCGCCTGCAATTCAGGCGTCAGCCGGTCGACGAAGGGCTTGAGCCCGGTGCCGCGCACCCATTCGACGATGGCGGCGGCTGAAGCCATGGGGTGCTGGTAGACGGTGCGCCAAACGTCGACCTGTGCCGCCTCGGCGGCCAGCAGATCGTAGTAGCCGGCCAGCGGCAGAAGCATCGTTCGCAGCCGGTCGGCATTGCCGATGGGCTCGGCCCACGGCGCCTCGGCCGCGACTTGGCGCATCAGCCGGTGCGTGGGCTCCTCGCGGTTGTCGGGCATCTGGATGGCGAGCACGCCGCCCGGGGCCAGGGCGGCGAACAGGCGCGGGATCAGCGTCTCGTGATCGGGCACCCATTGCAGCGAGGCATTGGCGTAGATGAGATCGGGCGGCGACGCGGGCCGCCAGCTCGCGATGTCGCTGAGCTCGAAGCGCGCGGCCGGCAGGCGCTCGCGCGCGCTCTTGAGCATCGCTTCGGAGTTGTCGGTGCCGATCACCTCGGCACCGGGGAATCGCTGCACCAGCAGCTCGGTGGAATTGCCGGGCCCGCAGCCCAGGTCGACCGCGCGGGTCGCCGTAGGCAGCGGAACCCGCGCCAGCAGTTCCTGCGCGGGGCGCGTGCGCTCGTCCTCGTAGCGACGGTAGAGCGCAGGGTTCCAGTCGAGCATGCCGGTGACTGACGGGCTGTGCTTAGAGCAGGTGGGCGACGCCGGCCTGTTCGTCCTGCAGTTCCTTCAGGGTCTTGTCGATGCGTTCCTGGCTGAACTTGTCGATCTCCAGGCCTTCGACCAGCTTGTATTCGCCGTTCTCGGTGGTGACCGGGAAGCCGAAGATCACGTCCTTCGGGATGCCGTACTGGCCGTCGGAAGGGATGCCCATCGTGACCCATTTGCCGTTGGAGCCCAGGGCCCAGTCGCGCATGTGGTCGATGGCGGCGTTGGCGGCCGAGGCGGCCGACGACAGACCACGCGCCTCGATGATGGCGGCGCCGCGCTTGCCCACGGTAGGCAGGAAGGTGTCGGCATTCCAGACCTGGTCGTTGATCAGGTCCTTGACGCTCTTGCCGCCGACGGTGGCGAAGCGGTAGTCGGCGTACATCGTGGGCGAGTGGTTGCCCCAGACCGTGAGCTTCTCGATGTCGCCCACGGCCGTGCCGGTCTTGGCAGCGATCTGGCTGGCGGCGCGATTGTGGTCCAGGCGCAGCATGGCGGTGAAGTTCTTGCGCGGCAGGCTGGGCGCGCTCTTCATCGCGATGTAGGCGTTGGTGTTGGCCGGGTTACCGACGACCAGCACCTTGACGTTGCGGCTGGCGACCTGGTCGAGGGCCTTGCCCTGGGCGGTAAAGATCTGGGCGTTGGCGGCCAGCAGATCGGCGCGCTCCATGCCGGGGCCGCGCGGGCGGGCGCCGACCAGCAGCGCGTAGTCGGCATCCTTGAAGGCGACCAGCGGGTCGCCGGTGGGGATCACGCCGGCCAGCAGCGGGAAGGCGCAGTCCTCGAGCTCCATGATCACGCCCTTGAGCGCCTTCTGCGCTTTCTCGTCCGGGATCTCGAGCAGTTGCAGGATAACCGGCTGGTCCTTGCCGAGCATCTCGCCGGAGGCGATACGGAACAGCAGGGCGTAACCGATTTGGCCGGCGGCGCCGGTGACGGCAACGCGAACAGGCTTTTTGCTCATGGGAAAACTCCAGGAAAGGTAAAACGGTGCGCGGTCGCGGTTGCGGCCGCGGAGGTCGGGCCGGGCGATGCGCCCGGTCGCATAGGCCGGCTCGGATTTTATGCCGATTTGCGCTTTCGATGGCGCCAGTCTTGTGTCTTATATAAGATGTCGGCCGGGACGCGCCGCGATGGCGCCTTCCGCCCTGCCATGACCACCACCATCACCGCTCTTGCCGAGCCGGCGACGCCCTCGTTCAGCCCGCTCTACCAGCAGATCAAGTCCTTGATCCTGCAGAGCCTGCACGCCGGCGAATGGAAGCCGGGCGAGCCGATCCCGAGCGAGATCGAGCTGGCCGCGCGCTTTCGCGTGAGCCAGGGCACGGTGCGCAAGGCGATCGACGAGCTGGCGGCCGAGAACCTGGTGGTGCGCCGCCAGGGCAAGGGCACCTTCGTCGCCACCCATGCCGAGCAGCATGTGCAGTACCGCTTCCTGAAGCTGGTGCCCGACAGCGGCGACGTCGACAGCGAGGGGCCGGCCGAGCGCGAGATCGTCGACTGCAAACGGCTGCGCGCCAGCGCCGACATCGCGCGCCTGCTCGCGCTGCGCACCGGCGACGCGGTGCTGCAGGTGCGGCGCGTGCTCGCCTACCGCGGCGCACCCACCATCCTGGAAGACCTCTGGCTGCCCGGCGCACCCTTCAAGGGCCTGACGGCCGAGCGCCTGAACGCCTGGCACGGCCCGATGTACGCCATGTTCGAGACCGAGTTCGGCGTGCGCATGGTGCGCGCCGAAGAAAAGATCCGCGCCGTGCTTCCGGATGAAGCGCAGGCGGCACTTCTGGCGGTGACGACCGCCACCCCCTTGCTGAGCGTGGAGCGCGTCGCTCACACCTACCACGACACCCCCATGGAGCTGCGCCGCGGTCTCTACCGCACCGACACACACCACTACCGCAATGAGCTCGGCTGAGCTCGCCGGCGCCGCAGCTCATCGCGGCCGCATCTCGATAGCATCCGAGCGCAGCACTGCGTTGACATTTCGGCGTAAGCGGCCCGATGGTGCGTTGCAATAGAATTTTGCGTTGTTTGCATTTCCGCCAAAGAACAAGCCGCCCCCTCTAAAAATTCTGAAAGTCCCCATGACAGAGCTGGCCACACCACCCCGACCACAGCGGCGCGAGTTCCGCAACATCAACGCCTTCACCGATCTGACCACCTACCGGCTCCCACCGGCCGGCCTCGTGTCGATCCTGCACCGCGTGAGCGGCGCGCTGATGTTCCTGCTGATGCCCTTCGTGATCTGGATGTTCGACACCTCCGTGTCCTCCGAGTACTCCTATGCCCGCTTCAAGGCCGCCTTCAACAGCGGCCTTGGTTTCGTTCCGGGCTGGTTCCTCAAGCTGGTGGCGCTGGCGCTGATCTGGGCCTACCTGCACCACTTCATCGCCGGCCTGCGCCATCTCTGGATGGACGTGAGCCACGCCGCGGTGAGCAAGGAATTCGGCCACAGCTCGGCCATCGCCACGCTGGCCATCAGCATCCTGCTGACGCTCGTGCTCGGCGCCAAGCTGTTTGGTCTTTATTGATTTGCGGGACAGATCTTCAGCTCTGTCCCCAACTGATTAGGAAACTGACTCATGTCTGTCAACTACGGCTCCAAGCGCATCGTCGTCGGCGCGCACTACGGTCTGCGCGACTGGCTCAGCCAGCGCATCACCGGCGCCCTGATGGCGCTCTTCACCATCATCCTGCTGGCGCAGCTGCTCTTCACGCGCGGGCCGATCGGCTATGACGTGTGGGCCGGCATCTTCGCCTCGCAGTGGATGAAGGTGCTCACCTTCGTGGTGATCGCCTCGCTGCTCTATCACGTGTGGGTCGGCATGCGCGACATCTGGATGGACTACGTCCAGCCGGTCGGCATCCGTCTCGTTTTGCAGGTTTTCACGATCGTCTGGCTTGTGGCGTGCGCGGGTTGGGCCATTCAAGTGCTCTGGAGAGTTTGACCGCCATGACCTATACCAAAGAACAAATCACGAAGCGCAAGTTCGACGTCGTCATCGTCGGCGCCGGCGGCTCCGGCATGCGCGCTTCGCTGCAGCTGGCGCGCGCGGGCCTGAACGTGGCCGTGCTGTCGAAGGTCTTCCCGACCCGCTCGCACACCGTCGCCGCCCAGGGCGGCGTGGGCGCCTCGCTCGGCAACATGAGCGAGGACAACTGGCACTACCACTTCTACGACACGATCAAGGGCTCCGACTGGCTCGGCGACCAGGACGCGATCGAGTTCATGTGCCGCGAGGCCCCGAAGGTGGTCTACGAGCTCGAGCACTTCGGCATGCCCTTCGACCGCAACCCGGACGGCACCATCTACCAGCGCCCCTTCGGCGGCCACACGGCCAACTACGGCGAGAAGCCGGTGCAGCGAGCCTGCGCCGCGGCCGACCGCACCGGCCACGCGATGCTGCACACGCTCTACCAGAAGAACGTGGAAGCGCGCACCCAGTTCTTCGTCGAGTGGATGGCGCTCGACCTGATCCGCGACGCCGAGGGCGACGTGGTCGGCGTGACGGCGCTCGAGATGGAAACCGGCGACCTGCACATCCTGCAGGCCAAGACCGTGCTGCTGGCCACCGGCGGCGCGGGCCGCATCTTCGGCGCATCGACCAATGCCTTCATCAACACCGGCGACGGCCTGGGCATGGCGGCGCGCTCGGGCATCCCGCTGCAGGACATGGAGTTCTGGCAGTTCCACCCGACCGGCGTGGCCGGTGCCGGCGTGCTGCTGACCGAAGGCTGCCGCGGCGAGGGCGCAATCCTGATCAACAGCAACGGCGAGCGCTTCATGGAGCGCTACGCGCCGACGCTGAAGGACCTGGCGCCGCGCGACTTCGTCTCGCGCTCGATGGACCAGGAGATCAAGGAAGGCCGCGGCTGCGGCCCGAACAAGGACTACGTGCTGCTCAAGATGGACCATCTGGGCGCAGAAACCATCCACAAGCGCCTGCCTTCGGTGTACGAGATCGGCGTCAACTTCGCCAACGTCGACATCACCAAGGAGCCGATCCCGGTGGTGCCCACCATCCACTACCAGATGGGCGGCATTCCCACCAACATCAACGGCCAGGTCGTGGTGCAGAAGGGCGAGGACAACAGCGCCGTGATCAACGGCCTCTATGCAGTGGGCGAATGCTCCTGCGTGAGCGTGCACGGCGCGAACCGCCTGGGCACCAATTCGCTGCTCGACCTGCTGGTGTTCGGCCGCGCGGCCGGCAACCACATCGTCGAGTTCAACGACAAGAACCGCGAGCACAAGCCGCTGCCGGCCGACGCTGCCGACCGCACGCTCGAGCGCCTGAACCAGCTCGAGGCCTCGACCTCCGGCGAGTACGCGCAGGACGTGGCGGGCGAGATCCGCTCGACGATGCAGAAGCACGCCGCCGTGTTCCGCACCCAGGCCTCGATGGACGAGGGCGTGGTCAAGATCGCTGCGGTGCGCGCGCGCGTCGCCAACGTCACGCTCAAGGACAAGTCGCGCGTCTTCAATACCGCGCGTATCGAGGCGCTGGAGGTCGACAACCTGATCGAGGTGGCGCAGGCCACGATGGTCTCGGCAGCCGCGCGCAAGGAATGCCGCGGCGCCCACACGGTCGAGGACTACGAGCGCCCGGCCGACGATCCCGCAGCGCCGCTGGGCCGCGACGATGCGAACTGGATGAAGCACACGCTCTGGTACAGCGAGGGCAACCGCCTGTCGTACAAGCCCGTCAAGCTGAAGCCGCTGACGGTCGATTCGGTCCCGCCCAAGGTCCGCACGTTCTAAGAACACACCACAAGGTTTTCACGATGAAGCGCACATTCCAGATCTACCGCTACGACCCGGACAAGGACGCCAAGCCCTACATGCAGACGGTGGAGGTCGAGCTCGACGGCCACGAGCGCATGCTGCTCGACGCCCTGATGAAGCTCAAGGCGCAGGACCCGTCGCTGTCCTTCCGCCGCTCCTGCCGCGAAGGCGTCTGCGGCTCGGACGCCATGAACATCAACGGCAAGAACGGCCTGGCCTGCCTGACCAACATGAACACGCTCAAGGGCACGGTGGTGCTGAAGCCGCTGCCCGGCCTGCCGGTGATCCGCGACCTCATCGTGGACATGACGCAGTTCTTCAAGCAGTACAACTCGATCAAGCCCTATCTGCAGAACGACACGGTGCCGCCCGAGAAGGAGCGCCTGCAGTCGCCCGAGGAGCGCGACGAGCTCAACGGCCTCTACGAGTGCATCCTGTGCGCAAGCTGCTCGACCAGCTGCCCGAGCTTCTGGTGGAACCCCGACAAGTTCGTGGGCCCGGCCGGCCTGTTGCAGGCCTACCGCTTCATTGCCGACAGCCGCGATGAAGCCACCGCCGAGCGCCTGGACAACCTGGAAGACCCCTACCGCCTGTTCCGCTGCCACACGATCATGAACTGCGTGGACGTGTGCCCGAAGAGCCTGAACCCGACCAAGGCCATCGGCAAGATCAAGGAACTGATGGTGCGCCGCGCCATCTAGCCAACGGGTGACCTCATGCAATCCGCCGCCGACCTCGACCAGCCGATCAGCGAACGCGCGCTGAGCAAGCTCAAGTGGCGCTGTCGGCGCGGCTTGCTCGAAAACGACCTGTTCATCGCCCGATTCTTCGAGCGGCATGAGCAAGGTCTGACCTGCGGGCAGGCGCAGGCACTGGAGACATTGATGGACCTGTCGGACAACGATCTGCTCGACCTCTTGCTTCGAAGGAAGGAGCCCGAGCCCGGTTGGGCCGGCGCCGAAGTGATCGAGCTGTTGCAGCTGATGCGCACCGAGGGCGCGCAATCCCTCTCTTCCTGATTTATTTTTTGAAAGACCTCGCAATGAAAGCATCCGACACCAAAGCCACCCTGTCGTTCAGCAACGGCGGACAGAACGTCGAGCTGCCGATCTACAAGGGCACCATGGGCCCGGACGTGATCGACATCCGCAAGCTCTATGCCCAGACCGGCATGTTCACCTACGACCCGGGCTTCATGTCGACGGCCTCATGCGAGTCCGCCATCACCTACATCGACGGCGACAAGGGTGAGCTGCTTTACCGCGGCTACCCGATCGAGCAGCTCGCGACCAACTGCGACTTCCTCGAGACCTGCCACCTGCTGCTGTACGGCGAGCTGCCCAACGAAGGCGAGAAGGCCGGCTTCACCAAGCTCGTGACCAACCACACGATGGTCAACGAGCAGATGCAGTTCTTCCTGCGCGGCTTCCGCCGCGACGCGCATCCGATGGCCATCATGACGGGCCTGGTCGGTGCGCTGTCGGCCTTCTATCACGACAGCACGGACATCAACAATCCGAAGCACCGCGAGATCGCCGCGATCCGCCTGATCGCGAAGATGCCGACGCTGGTGGCGATGGCCTACAAGTACACCATCGGCCAGCCGTACATGTACCCGAAGAACAACCTCAGCTATGCGGGCAACTTCCTGCACATGATGTTCGCGACGCCGTGCGAGGAGTACAAGGTCAGCCCGGTGCTGGAGCGCGCGCTCGACCGCATCTTCATCCTGCACGCCGATCACGAGCAGAACGCCTCGACCTCCACCGTGCGCCTGTGCGGCTCCTCGGGCACCAACCCCTTCGCGGCGATCGCGGCCGGCGTGGCCTGCCTCTGGGGCCCGGCCCACGGCGGCGCCAACGAGGCGGCGCTCAACATGCTCTACGACATCCAGAAGGCCGGCGGCGTCGACAAGATCGGCGAGTTCATCAAGCAGGTCAAGGACAAGAGCTCGAACGTCAAGCTGATGGGCTTCGGGCACCGCGTCTACAAGAACTACGACCCGCGCGCCAAGCTGATGCAGGAAACCTGCAAGGAAGTGCTCGGCGAGTTGGGCCTCGAGAACGACCCGCTGTTCAAGCTGGCCATGGCGCTCGAGAAGATTGCCCTCGAGGACGAGTACTTCGTCTCGCGCAAGCTCTACCCGAACGTGGACTTCTACTCGGGCATCGTGCAACGCGCGATCGGCATCCCGGTGCCGCTGTTCACCGCCATCTTCGCGCTCGCGCGCACGGTGGGCTGGATCGCCCAGCTCAACGAGATGATCGGCGACCCCGAGTACAAGATCGGCCGCCCGCGCCAGCTCTTCGAGGGCTCGCCCAAGCGCGACGTGCAGCCCATCGCCAAGCGCTGATCGCTGTCCGCGCTCACGCCATAAAGCTGCCCTCGGGCAGCTTTTCTGCGTTTTGGCTGACACACGGCAGCCACCGGGGGATGCACGCTACTTAGCACTTTCTAACGAAGGAGTTATGTAATGAAGAAGCTCGCCGCATTGATTGCCGTCGCATTCACCCTGGCCGTGCCCCTGCAAGGCTGTAACACCTGGAAGGGTGCGGGGCAGGACGTCCAGAAGGCCGGAGAAAAGATGGAGGATGCCGGCAAGAAGAAGCAATGAGGCCCCACTCGCCCATCGCACAAGGACATTGACGTCATCGCGCATCGCGATGACTGTCCACCAGAAATAGAAGGAAAATACGGGATTCCATCTCCATCCGAGATGCCAGGTCCCGTATGACTTCCTCCGAACGCAGCTTCGCCCGCCGCATCGACCTCACGTCGTTGCAGTTGTTCGTGGCCGTCTGCGAACTCGGCAGCATCGGCCGAGCGGCGGAGCGCGAATTCATTGCTGCCTCTGCGATCAGCAAGCGGCTGTCGGACCTGGAAGCCACCCTTGGCACCCCCCTGCTCTATCGCCACGCGCGCGGCGTCGACCTGACGCCGGCCGGCGAGAGCCTGCTGCACCACGCGCGCTCGGTGCTCTACAGCCTGGAGAAGATGCAGGGCGAGCTCAGCGAGTACGCCGACGGGGTGCGCGGGCACGTGCGCGTGCATGCCAACATCTCGGCCATCGTGCAGTTCTTGCCCGAGGACCTGGGCGCTTTCACGCACGAGCACGACGCAGTCAAGATCGATCTCGAGGAGCACCTCAGCAGCGAAGTGGTGCGCGCCGTGCACGAGGGCGCCGCCGACCTGGGCATCTGCCACATGCCCGAGGGCGCGAACGAACTACAAAGCCTGCTCTACCGCCATGACACGCTGGTGCTGATCGCGCCCGCCGGGCATCCGCTGACGGAGCGCCGCTCGATCGACTTCGTGGACTCGCTGGCCTTCGACCACGTCGGCCTCCACACCAACAGCTCGATCTACGTCGCGATGCACCAGGCGGCGCTGGACGCCGGCCGCAGCATCAAGCTGCGCATCCACGTGACCGGCCTGGACGCCATGTGCCGCATGATCGAGAACGGCCTGGGCATCGGCGTGATGCCGCTGCGCGCCTTCGAGCTGATGCAGGGCGGCATCGGCCGCGGCCTGCGCAGCGTCGCGCTCGATGACGCCTGGGCCGCGCGCGAGATCCGGCTGGTGGCACGCGACTTCTCCACGCTGCCGGTCGCGGCGCGCATGCTGGTCAAGCACCTGCAGGCGCCGGACGCGGCGGCCGATCCGCTGGCCGCCTGAGGCCCGGATCGGAAGACAATTTCCCTCCCCACGAAAGAGACCATCACCATGGCACGCACGCTCTACGACAAGCTCTGGGACGAACATGTCGTCCACACCGAGGAAGACGGCACCTCGATCCTGTACATCGACCGCCACCTGGTCCACGAGGTGACCAGCCCCCAGGCCTTCGAGGGGCTGCGCGAGGCAGGCCGCAAGCTGTGGCGCATCAGCTCGGTGGTCGCGACCGCCGATCACAACACGCCGACCACCCACTGGGAGCGCGGCTACGACGGCATCGAGGATCCGATCAGCAAGGAGCAGATCACCACGCTGGACAGCAACATCAAGGAGTTCGGCGCCGCCGCCTTCTTCCCCTTCCTGAGCAAGCGCCAGGGCATCGTGCACGTGATCGGCCCCGAGTCGGGCGCCACGCTGCCGGGCATGACGGTGGTCTGCGGCGACTCGCACACCTCCACGCACGGCGCCTTCGGCGCGCTGGCGCACGGCATCGGCACCAGCGAGGTCGAGCATGTGATGGCCACGCAGACGCTCCTGGCCAAGAAGGCGAAGAACCTGCTCGTCAAGGTCGACGGCACGCTCGCCCCCGGCTGCACCGCCAAGGACATCGTGCTGGCCATCATCGGCCGGATCGGCACCGCCGGCGGCACCGGCTACACCATCGAGTTCGCCGGCTCGGCCATCCGCGACCTCAGCATCGAAGGCCGCATGACGGTTTGCAACATGGCGATCGAGGCCGGGGCCCGCGCCGGGCTGGTGGCGGTGGACGAGAAGACCATCGCCTATGTCAAGGGCCGGCCGCTGGCGCCCACCGGTGTCGAGTGGGACCTGGCCGTCGAGTACTGGAAGACGCTGCAGTCCGACCCGGGCGCGCATTTCGACACCGTGGTCGAACTGGATGCCGCGCAGATCAAGCCGCAGGTCACCTGGGGCACCTCGCCCGAGATGGTGCTGCCGGTGGACGGCCGCGTGCCGGACCCCGACAAGGAGAAGGACGCCAACAAGCGCGGCGCCATCGAGCGGGCCCTGAGCTACATGGGCCTGGAGCCGAACAAGCCCATGAATGACATCTTCGTCGACAAGGTCTTCATCGGCTCCTGCACCAACAGCCGCATCGAGGACATGCGCGAGGCCGCGGCCATGGTCAAGAAGCTCGGCCAGAAGGTCGCGAAGAACGTCAAGCTCGCGATGGTCGTCCCCGGCTCCGGCCAGGTGAAGGAGCAGGCCGAGCGCGAAGGCCTCGACCAGATCTTCAAGGCCGCGGGCTTCGAGTGGCGCGAGCCCGGCTGCTCGATGTGCCTGGCGATGAACGCCGACCGGCTGGAGCCCGGCGAGCGCTGCGCCTCGACCAGCAACCGCAACTTCGAAGGACGGCAGGGCGCCGGCGGCCGCACCCACCTGGTGAGCCCGGCGATGGCCGCGGCCGCCGCAGTGCACGGCCATTTTGTCGACGTCCGCCAATTCGCCTGAACGCCAAGGAGCCATCACCATGCAAAAGTTCACCGTGCACAAGGGCCTCGTGGCGCCCATGGACCGCGAGAACGTCGACACCGACGCCATCATTCCCAAGCAGTTCCTGAAGTCGATTAGGAAGACCGGCTTCGGCCCCAACCTGTTCGATGCGTGGCGCTACCTCGATCCGGGCGAGCCGGGCCAGGATCCGGCCTCGCGCAAGCCCAATCCCGACTTCGTGCTGAACCAGCCGCGCTACGCAGGCGCCTCCATCCTGCTGGCCCGCCAGAACTTCGGCTGCGGCTCCTCGCGCGAGCACGCGCCCTGGGCCCTCGACCAGTACGGCTTTCGCGCCATCATCGCGCCGAGCTATGCGGACATCTTCTTCAACAACAGCTTCAAGAACGGCCTGCTGCCGATCGTGCTGTCCGAATCGCAGGTGGCCCAGCTCTTCGACGAGACCTTCGCCTTCCCGGGCTACAGCCTGACCATCGACCTCGAGCGCCAGGTCGTCGTCAAGCCCGACGGCAGCGAAATCGCCTTCGAGGTGCAGGCCTTCCGCAAGTACTGCCTGATCAACGGGCTGGACGACATCGGCCTGACACTGCGGCACAAGGACAAGATCCAGGCCTTCGAGGCCGAGCGCCTGGCCAAGAAGCCCTGGCTGGCCCACCAGCTGATCGCCTGACCCATTCTTCATCTCTTCAGAACGACCTCATGAAAATCGCAGTTCTTCCCGGTGACGGCATCGGCACCGAAATCGTGGCCGAAGCTCTTCGCGTGCTCGAAACGCTGGACCTGTCCTTCGAGACGGAGTCCGCCCTCGTCGGTGGCGCGGCCTACGAGGCCCACGGCCATCCGCTGCCCGAATCCACGCTCAAGCTGGCCAAGGAAGCCGATGCGGTGCTCTTCGGCGCCGTGGGCGACTGGAAGTACGACAAGCTGGAGCGCTCGCTGCGGCCCGAACAGGCCATCCTCGGCCTGCGCAAGAACCTGGGCCTGTTCGCCAACTTCCGCCCGGCCATCTGCTACGAGCAGCTGGTCGGCGCCTCCAGCCTCAAGCCAGAGCTGATCTCGGGCCTGGACATCCTGATCATCCGCGAGCTCACCGGCGATATCTACTTCGGCCAGCCGCGCGGGCGCCGCACGGCATCCGACGGCCATTTCCCGGGCGCCGAGGAGGCCTTCGACACCATGCGCTACTCGCGCCCCGAGATCGAGCGCATCGCCCATGTCGCCTTCCAGGCCGCGCGCAAGCGCAGCAAGCGCGTCACCAGCGTGGACAAGGCCAACGTTCTCGAGACCTTCCAGCTCTGGAAGGACGTGGTGACCGAGGTGGGCAAGGAATACCCCGACGTCGAACTCGACCATATGTACGTGGACAACGCCGCAATGCAACTGGTCAAGGCACCCAAGAAGTTCGACGTGGTGGTCACCGGCAACATGTTCGGCGACATCCTCTCCGACGAGGCAGCCATGCTGACCGGCTCGATCGGCATGCTTCCCTCGGCCTCGCTCAACGCCAGTAACCAGGGCCTGTACGAACCCAGCCACGGCAGCGCGCCCGACATTGCCGGCAAGGGGGTGGCCAATCCTTTGGCTACAATCCTGTCCGCTGCCATGATGCTCCGCTTCTCCCTGAACCAAGCCGAGGCTGCCGACCGGATCGAGTCGGCGGTCAAACACGTGCTGGCGCAGGGCCTGCGGACGGCAGACATCTGGTCGGAGGGCACGACCAAGGTCGGCACGCGCGAGATGGGCGACGCCGTGGTGGCAGCCATCACCAAAAAGACGATTACCGGCTAACCGCAGCCCGTTTCGTCACGCCCTTCCCCGGCTCGACGAGCCGGGCGCAAAGAAAAGACGACTTTCTTTTTTTCACAAGGGCAAACTGAAAATGGCGAACGCAACTCAACCTCTGGTCGGTCTCGTAGGCTGGCGCGGCATGGTCGGCTCGGTCCTCATGGACCGCATGCAGGCCGAAGGCGACTTCCAACTGATCGAGCCGCTGTTCTTCTCCACCTCCAACGCCGGCGGCAAGGCCCCGGCCATGGCGAAGAACGAGACCGCCCTGAAGGACGCGCACGACATCGAAGCGCTCAAGAAGTGCGACATCATCGTCACCGCCCAGGGCGGCGACTACACCTCGGCCGTCTTCCCCAAGCTGCGCGCCGCCGGCTGGAACGGCCACTGGATCGACGCCGCCTCCACCCTGCGCATGAACGATGACGCGATCATCGTGCTCGACCCGGTCAACCTGCCGGTGATCCAGAAGGCGCTCGCCAAGGGCGGCAAGAACTGGATCGGCGGCAACTGCACCGTCAGCTGCATGCTGATGGGCGTGGGCGCCCTCTACAAGGCCGGCCTGGTCGAGTGGATGACCAGCATGACCTACCAGGCCGCCTCGGGCGGCGGCGCCCAGCACATGCGCGAGTTGCTCACGCAGTTCGGCAGCCTCCACGCCGACGTGCGCGCCCTGCTGGACGACCCCAAGTCGGCCATCCTGGAGATCGACCGCAAGGTGCTGGCCCGCCAGCAGTCCCTGAGCGCCGCCGAGACCGCCAACTTCGGCGTGCCGCTGGGCGGCAGCCTGATTCCGTGGATCGACAAGGATTTGGGAGACGGCACCAGCAAGGAAGAGTGGAAAGCCGGCGCCGAGACCAACAAGATCCTGGGCCAGGGCGCCGCCTTCGGCACGGCCGCCACGCCGGTCGACGGCTTCTGCGTGCGCGTCGGCGCGATGCGCTGCCACAGCCAGGCGCTGACCTTCAAGCTCAAGAAGGACGTGCCCCTGGCCGACATCGAGGCGCTGATCGCCAACGACAACGCCTGGGCCAAGGTGGTGCCGAACACCCGCGAAGCCACGATGAAGGACCTGACGCCGGTCGCGGTGACCGGCACCATGAACATCCCCGTCGGCCGCTTACGCAAGCTGGCGATGGGCCCGGAATACCTGGGTGCCTTCACCATCGGCGACCAACTGCTGTGGGGTGCCGCGGAACCGCTGCGCCGCACGCTGCGCATCCTGCTGGAGGCCTGATGCGGCGCCGGGCGCTCTCCGGACGCCCGACGTTGCGATGCCGCAACGCAGAAATGGCGCCGAAGTTGGCACGCACTGGGTAGATAAGGCCTGTCGCCTTGTCAGTGCGGGGCGATGATGTTAACGTCCTCTTACACTTTCGGGCCCAATTGCCCTCTACCAGCATGACACGACATCCGTTGCCTGCGGCCCGACTCTCGGCCATTTGCCCGACCTCGCGCCTTCCCGCCCGCGGCCAACTCTCTCTTCTCAGCACGGCGGTAGCTCTGGCCCTGGGATTGGTGAGCTTCGACGCCGCGGCGCTGGCCCTCGGTCGGCTCAATGTGCAATCGGCCCTGGGCGAGCCCTTGCGGGCCGAGATCGAGGTCACGGAGATCGCGCCGGCCGAAGCCGATGGGCTGAAGGTCAACATTGCACGGGTAGACGCCTTCAATGCGGCCGGCGTGCCTTACAACGCGGTTCTGGCCGACGTGCGGACCAGCCTGCAGCGCCGCGCCGACGGTCGCTACGTGGTGCGGCTGACCAGCAATCGCTCGCTGAGCGAGCCTTTCATCGACCTGCTGGTCGAGGCCAACTGGAACTCCGGCCGTGTCGTGCGCGACTACACGGTGCTGCTGGACCCGCCGAGGAGCCGCACCGCCACGGCGGCCGCGCCGATCGCCCCCACCGCCCCGCAAATCAGCGCCGCGCCTGAGCCGCGCAGTGCCCCGGCGGTCACGCAGGCGCCCCCTCGCCGCGCGCCTGCGCCGGCCGTTGCGGCTGCTCCGGCAGCCCCGGCGGCGAGCGAACGCAGCGTGCGCACGGGATCGGGATCGGGATCGGGCGAGCAACAGGTGACGGTCCAGCCCGGCGATACCGCAAGCAAGATTGCAGGCGCCTACAAGTCGGCCGATGTGTCGCTCGACCAGATGCTGGTGGCCCTGCTGCGCGCCAACCCCAGCGCCTTCATCGCCGGCAACGTCAATCGCATCAAGGCCGGCGCCGTCCTCGATGTGCCGAACGCGTCGCAGGCTGCAGCCGTCCCGAGCGAGGAGGCCAAGCGCACCGTCACGGCGCAAAGCCGCGATTTCGGCGACTACCGCCGCCGCCTGGCCGAGAACGCACCCGCCTCGCAGGTCGCCGATGCCGACCGGCAGGCGAAGGGCAAGCTGCAGGCCAACGTCGAGGACCGCAATGCCGCCAACGCCGCGGCCGACAAGCTGCGCGTCACCCAGGGCGGCGCGGGCCGGCAAACCGAGGAGCAATTGGCTCGAAGCCGCCAGGCCCAGGAAAGCAGCACGCGCGTTGCTGAACTGTCGAAGAACATCGATGAACTGAACAAGCTGCAGGCCGCGAGCGGCAGCACGCCGGCCACGGGCGCCGGAAGCACGGCACCGGCAGCAGCGCCGGCCCCGGCCAGCGCCGCGCCCACCGCACCAGGCAGCACGGCAGCACCCGCCGCCGCAGCGCCGGCAGCGAACCCCGCTGCACCGGCCCTTCCCGCGGCGATTGCACCCGCTGCCGGTGCGACGGCAGCGGCACCGGCAGCGCCTGCCGCTGCGCCGGCAATCGCTCCCGAGGCAGCTGCCGCCGCACCGGCAGCGGAGCCCGCGCCAGCCCCGGCCGCCGCGGCCAAGGCCCCCGTTCCCGCGCCTGCCCCTGCACCCGGCTTCTTCGACGAACTGCTCGCGAACCCGCTGATCCTGGGCGGGGCCGCGCTGATCGCGCTGCTGGTCGGCTTCCTGCTCTACCGCGTCCTGGGCCGGAAGCGCCGCGACGCCGGCGAGAGCGTGTTCCTCGAAAGCCGCATCCCCAAGGACTCCTTCTTCGGCGCCAGCGGCGGCGAGTCGGTGGACACCAAGAACCGCGGCAATTCGGTTGTTTCCTCGCTGTCCTACTCGCCGAGCCAGCTCGACGCCGGCGATGTCGACCCGGTGGCCGAAGCCGACGTCTACCTGGCCTACGGCCGCGACCTGCAGGCCGAGGAAATCCTGCGCGAGGCGCTGCGCGTCAACCCTGAACGCACCGCCATCCATCTCAAGCTGCTCGAAATCCACGCCAAGCGGCGCGATCTGCGCGCCTACGAGGCGCTGGCGTCGGACGTGCACAAGCTGACCGGCGGCACCGGGGCCGACTGGAACCGCGTGGTGGAGATGGGCAAGGAACTGGACCCCGGCAACCCGCTGTACGAGTCGAGCGGCCGGAACGTAACACCCGCGGAAGCTGCTGCCTTCGCCGGCACCCTGGCTGCCGCGACGGCAGTGACGACAGCCCCGGCGGTGGCTGCCCCCACGCCCGCCCCGGTGGTCGCCGCGCCGCCCCCGGCCTTCGTGCCCTCGGTCGCTCCGCTGGACTTCGACCTGGACCTCAGCAAGCCGGCACCGCTCGCGCCCGCCAATGTCGGCGCCAGTCTGCCGCCGACGCAAATCCAGGTGCCCGCGCCTGTGCAGCCGCTGCCGCGCGTGACGGTCACGAATGGAAGCCATTCGGGCGCCACCGCTCCGTCTGCCAAGCTCGACCTGCACAATGATTTCGATACCGCCCCGGGTGCGCTGGAGCCGACCACGGTGCGTGCACCGCTGATCTCGGACGAAGAGATGACGCAGCCGGCCACGCTGCGCGCCGGCCTGCCGGGCGACTCCGGCTTCATCGAGTTCGACATGAGCTCGATGGCCGGCCTGCGCGCCCCTGCCGACACCGAGCGCGGCCGCCTGGAGCCGCAGGCCGAGGAAAGCGGCGAAAGCCCCCACGCCATCAAGCTGTCGCTGGCGCGCGAGCTCAAGGCGCTGGGCGACGTCGAAGGCGCCCGCTCGCTGGTCGAGGAAGTGGCCGCCGAGGCTTCGGACGAGATCAAGGCCGAAGCCAAGCAGCTGCTCGTCGAGCTGCGCTGAGCGGCCAGTAGTCGCCGATCTCCCGGTGAGGCTGGCCCTCGGCGTCCGCTACCACGGCCAGGCCTACGACGGCTGGCAGAGCCAGTCCTCGGGCCGCACCGTCCAGGACAAGCTGGAGGACGCCCTCGGCCGCTTCGCCGACCAACCCATCTCCACCCTTTGCGCGGGCCGCACCGATGCCGGCGTGCATGCGCTGATGCAGGTGGTGCACTTCGACACCTCGGTCGAGCGCGAGCCTTTCTCGTGGGTGCGCGGCACCAACCGCTACCTGCCGGACGACATTGCGGTGCAATGGGCGCAGCCCGTGCCCAACCAGTTCCATTGCCGCGCCAGCGCCTTGACGCGGCGCTACCTCTACGTGCTGTCCCAGTCGCCGGTGCGCCCGAGCCTGGACGCGGGCCGGGTCGGCTGGTCCATCCACCCGCTCGACGGCGACGCGATGCGGGCCGCCGCCGCCATGCTGCTGGGCCGGCACGACTTCAGCTCCTTCCGGGCCTCGGCCTGCCAAGCGCTGTCGCCCGTCAAGGACTTGCGACGCATCGAGATCACGCGCCGGGGTGAGAACGATCGCTGCCGCTGGCATTTCGAATTCGAGGCCGATGCCTTCCTGCACCACATGATCCGCAACATCATGGGCTGCCTGGTGCGCATCGGCCATGGCAAGGCGCCGCCGGCATGGATGCAAGAGGTGCTGGAGGCCCGCAGCCGCCTGGTCGCCGCGCCGACCTTCTCGCCCAATGGCCTCTACTTCCTGGGGCCGCTCTACGACGCCGGATGGGGTCTTCCGCCAGAGGCAAGTTTGCAGGCCGGAGGCGCTGCGTATGATGGCCCGCCATGACCGCCGCGCCCTCCGCCGCCCGCACACGCATCAAGATCTGCGGGCTCACGCGCGAGCAGGACGTGGATGCCGCGGTCGAAGCCGGTGCGGACGCGGTGGGCTTCGTGCTTTATCCGGCCAGCCCGCGCGCCGTGACCGCGGAACGCGCACGCGAGCTGGCCTCGCGCCTGCCACCTTTCATCACACCCGTCCTGCTGTTCGTCAATGAGCCGGCGGCCGCGGCCCTGGTGGCCCTGCAAGCCGTGCCTGGCGCCATGGCCCAGTTCCACGGCGACGAGTCGCCCGAGCAATGCTGGGAAGCCAGCGGCAGGGGCGCCCACCACTACATGCGTGCGGCCCGCATTCCGCTCGGTGCAGCCGGGGCGGGCTTCGACCTCGTAAAATACGCGTCCGATTACTCCCGCGCCCAGGCCATCCTGCTCGACGCCCACGTCGAAGCCTATGGCGGCGGCGGCAAGGCATTCGATTGGTCACTTCTTCCACACGCCGTCGACGCTCACCTCGTCTTGAGTGGTGGGCTCGCACCTGCAAACGTGGGCGATGGCATTCGCCGGTTGCGCACGGCCGCGAAGTCGCTGGCCGTTGACGTGAGCTCCGGCGTCGAGGCCGCCAAGGGCATCAAGGACGCCGCGAAGATCCGCGAATTCGTGGCCGCCGTGCGGGCGGCCGATGCATTGACCTAGCGCGCCGCCCGCCTCGATCGTCCGGGCGGCCCGCCCACCGATCGAGACCATGAACAGCTACAACCAACCCGACGCCAGCGGCCATTTCGGCATCTATGGCGGCACCTTCGCCAGCGAGACGCTGACCCACGCGATCAACGAATTGCGCGAGGCCTATGCGAAATACAAGGACGACCCCGAGTTCCAGGCCGAATTCCGCCACGAGCTCGCCCATTTCGTGGGCCGCCCCTCGCCGATCTATCACGCCGCGCGTACCAGCCGCGAGATGGGCGGCGCCCAGATCTACCTGAAGCGCGAGGACCTGAACCACACCGGCGCGCACAAGGTCAACAACACCATCGGCCAGGCGATGCTCGCTCGCCGCATGGGCAAGCCGCGCGTGATCGCCGAGACCGGCGCCGGCCAGCATGGCGTGGCCACCGCCACCATCTGCGCGCGCTACGGGCTCGAATGCGTGGTCTACATGGGCAGCCAGGACGTGAAGCGCCAGAGCCCCAACGTCTACCGCATGAACCTGCTGGGCGCGACCGTGGTGCCGGTGGAGTCGGGCAGCAAGACGCTGAAGGACGCGCTCAACGAGGCGATGCGCGACTGGGTCACCAATGTCGAGAACACCTTCTACATCATCGGCACGGTCGCGGGCCCGCACCCCTATCCGATGATGGTGCGCGACTTCCAGAGGGTGATCGGCGACGAGTGCATCGCGCAGATGCCGGCCATGCTGGCGGCCCAGGGCATCACCGGCGAGGCGGAAGGCCGGCAGCCGGACGTGGTGGTGGCCTGCGTGGGCGGCGGCAGCAATGCGATGGGCATCTTCTACCCCTACATTCCCTTCGCTCGCACGCGCCTCGTCGGCGTCGAAGCGGCCGGCGAAGGGTTGGACAGCGGCAAGCACGCAGCCTCGATCCTGCGCGGGAGCCCCGGCGTGCTGCACGGCAACCGCACGTACCTGCTGCAGAACGAGGACGGCCAGGTGACCGAGACCCACAGCATCAGCGCCGGGCTCGACTACCCCGGCGTGGGACCCGAGCACGCCTACCTGGCCGACATCGGCCGCGCCGAGTACGTGGGTGTCACCGATGCCGAGGCGCTGGAAGCCTTTCACTACCTGTGCCGCACCGAGGGCATCATCCCCGCGCTCGAATCCAGCCATGCGGTGGCCTATGCGATGAAGCTCGCGAAAACCATGCGCCCCGACCAGTCGATCCTGGTCAACCTCTCGGGTCGCGGCGACAAGGACATCGGCACCGTGGCCGACCTGTCGGGCGTGGACTTCTACGACCGGCCGTCCATGCGCGGCCTCAGCGTGAAGGGAGGCCGGGCATGAGCCGCCGGGCCGCTCCCAAGGCGAATAGCACCGCAGCCGAAGGCGACGGTATTCCAGTGAGCCGCATTGCCGCCACCTTCGAGCGCCTTCGCGAGCACGGCCGCAGGGCGCTGATTCCCTATGTCACGGCCGGCTTCCCCTACGCCGACATCACGCCCGAGCTGATGCACGGCATGGTGGAAGCGGGCGCCGACGTGATCGAGCTCGGCGTGCCCTTCTCCGACCCCATGGCCGACGGCCCGGTGATCCAGGCCGCCGGCGAAGCCGCACTGGCGCTGGGCATCGGCATGAAGCAGGTGCTCGCCATGGTGAGCGCCTTCCGCAGCAAGGACAATGCGACCCCGGTCGTGCTGATGGGCTATGCCAACCCGATCGAGCGCTACGACGGCGTGCACGGCAAGGGCAGCTTCATCCGCGACGCGGCGGCCGCGGGCGTCGACGGCCTCTTGGTGGTCGACTACCCCCCCGAGGAATGCGAGGACTTCGCCGCCGGTCTGCAGGCGCACGGCATCGACCTGATCTTCCTGCTGGCCCCCACCAGCACTGCCGAGCGCATGGCGCAGGTCGGTCGCATCGCGACGGGCTATGTCTATTACGTCTCGCTCAAGGGCGTGACCGGCGCCGGGCACCTCGACACCGAGGCCGTCGGCCGGATGATCCCGCGCATCCGCGAGCACGTGAAGCTGCCGGTGGGCGTGGGCTTCGGCATCCGCGATGCGCGCAGCGCGCAGGCGGTGGGCTCGACGGCCGACGCGGTGGTGATCGGCACCCGCATCATCCAGCTGATCGACGCGCAGCCGCGCGAGCAGGTGGTGCCGCTGGTGCGCGAATTCCTGGCCGAGATCCGGGAAGCGCTGGATGCGCTGCCGGCGGCGACGGCCAAGAATGCAGCTGGTCGATAATTGCGGGGTTTGCGCCCTCACCCCCAGCCCCTCTCCCGCTCGCGGGAGGGGGGAGCTACTCGTCGCGAAGGCCTCCTTCGCGAATACTTCAAACTGGAGCCCCCATGAGCTGGCTTGAAAAACTGCTTCCGCCCAAGATTGCGCCTACCGACCCGAGCGAGCGCCGCCAGATGCCCGAGGGCCTCTGGATCAAGTGCCCGAGCTGCGACACCGTGCTCTACAAGACGGACCTGGAGCACAACCAGAACGTGTGCCCGAGCTGCGGACACCACCACCGCATCGGCGCGCGGGCACGCATCGACGCCTTCCTGGACTCCGAGGGCCGCTACGAAGTGGGCCAGGAAGTCCTGCCGGTCGACGCCCTCAAGTTCAAGGACAGCCGCAAGTACCCCGAGCGGCTCAAGGAGGCGTTGGAGAACACGGGCGAGACCGACGCGCTGGTGGTGGTGGGCGGCTCGGTCCACAGCATCAACGTGGTGGTGGCCTGCTTCGAGTTCGATTTCATGGGCGGCAGCATGGGTAGCGTGGTCGGCGAGCGCTTCGTGCGCGGCGTCGAGACCGCAATCGAGCAGAAGGTGCCCTTCATCTGCTTCACCGCCACCGGCGGCGCGCGCATGCAGGAAGGCCTGCTGTCGCTGATGCAGATGGCCAAGACCAACGCCGCGCTCACCCGCCTGGCCAAGAAGGGCCTGCCCTACATCAGCGTGCTGACCGACCCGACCATGGGCGGCGTGAGTGCCGGCTTCGCCTTCGTGGGTGACGTGGTGATCGCCGAGCCCAAGGCGCTGATCGGCTTTGCAGGCCCGCGCGTGATCGAATCGACCGTGCGCGTGACCCTGCCCGAAGGCTTCCAGCGCGCCGAGTTCCTTCAGACCAAGGGCGCGATCGACTTCATCTGTGATCGTCGCGAACTGCGCAAGACGGTCGCCAACACGCTGGCGATGCTGCTGCGCCAGCCGGCAGACGCGGTCATCTGAAGCGCCGGGGGGGCCGCTCCTAGCGGCCCATCCCGAAGACCGTTGTCATCAGGCTGCCCAGCACGATGGCGCCCACCTGCAGCAGCACGATGGCGGCGAGCGGCGACAGGTCCACGCCGCCCACCAGCGGGATGAAGCGACGCAGCGGCCGCACCAGCGGCTCGGCCAGCCGCGCGATCAGGTCGTGGAGCATCGACGACGCACTCGGCACCCACGAGAGAACGGCGTAGACGATCAGCAGCGCCGTGAGTCCCGACACCGTCAGCTGCAGCAGGCCGATCAGCGACACCAGCGGCAGGATCGCCCAGCGCTCGAGCGCCCCCATCAGCGCCCACAGCACCAGGAACTTGAGCAAGACCAGCAGCCAGGCGGCCACGGCGCTCGCCAGGTCCCAGCGCTTCACCGCGGGCACGATGCGCCGCAGTGGCAGCACGATCCAGTCGGTGATTGCGAATACGAAGCGCCCCAGCGGATTGCCGAAGGGCACGCGGTGGTACTGCATGTACAGGCGCAGCAGGCACGCCCCGCCGAGGAGGCCGACGATCACGTCGAGGAGGAACGAAGGGATCTGGTAGAACATGGCGCGCGGTGGTGAGCGGAATGCGATGATAGCCACGCAAGGTTCCTCGATGACGACTCAACCCTTCCCGCAGCCCCTGCCCCTGTTCCCGCTGGGCACCGTGCTCTTTCCTGGCGGCTTCCTGCCCCTGCGCATCTTCGAAGTGCGCTACCTGGACATGATCGGCAAATGCCACAAGGCCGGCACGCCCTTCGGCGTGGTCAGCCTGACGCAAGGCACGGAAGTCCGGCGCCCGGGTGCGGAGGCGGAGCGCTTCGCCGAGGTCGGCACGCTCGCCGAGATCCGCGAGTTCGATGTGCCGCAGGTCGGGCTGATGCAGATCGCCTGTCTCGGCACGCAGCGCTTTCGCCTGCGCTCCAGCGAGTTGCAGAAACATGGGCTGTGGACCGCAGAGGCCGAGGCCATGCCCGACGACGTGGCGCTCGACGTGCCCGAAGATCTGCGAGCCGTTTCCGATGCCCTGCGCCGTCTGGTGGACACGCTCGAGGAGCGCCGCCGCATGGAAGGCGGCGAGCAGATGCGGCTGCCGGTCCAGGCGCCCTTCCGCTTCGACGACTGCGGCTGGGTGGCCAACCGCTGGTGCGAGCTTTTGCCCGTGCCGGTGGAACTCAAGCAACGGCTGATGGAACTCGAAAGCCCCTTGATGCGCCTCGAGCTCGTGGGCGACCTGCTCGTGCGCACCGGCATCACCAAGTAGCCGGCAGCGGACTCGAGGGCACCGCCGGCTAAAATCGCGGGTTGCGCGCGATTCGCCTGCGCCCCTACTTCTCCCCTCATGTCCGACGCTCTCCCCTCCCCCGCTCCCGCCCCCGACGACAACCAGCTCATCGCCGAACGGCGCGAGAAGCTGAAGACGCTGCGCGCCGCGCAGGCCGAGGGCAAGGGCGTCGCCTTCCCGAACGACTTCAAGCCGGCCGACCGTGCAGCAGCGCTGCTCGCCGCGCATGGCGAAACGGAACCCGAA
The DNA here is from genome assembly GCF_057657375.1 of Variovorax sp. Soil_C_12. Taxonomy (NCBI): domain Bacteria; kingdom Pseudomonadati; phylum Pseudomonadota; class Betaproteobacteria; order Burkholderiales; family Comamonadaceae; genus Variovorax; species Variovorax sp. Soil_C_12. Next base: position 693,481 of record NZ_JBDGIO010000003.1, read on the forward strand.
GCACTGGAAGCCACGCCGATCGCCGTCAGCGTGGCCGGCCGCATGATGCTCAAGCGCGTCATGGGCAAGGCCAGCTTCGCCACCGTGCAGGACGCCACCGGCCGCATCCAGCTCTACGTCACGCGCGATGCCGTTGGCGAAGAGCCCTACGCCGAGTTCAAGCGCTGGGACCTGGGCGACATCGTCGGCGCCGAAGGCACCGCCTTCAAGACCAAGACCGGCGAGCTCTCCGTCAAGGTCACGAAGCTGCGCATGCTCACCAAGAGCCTGCGGCCGCTGCCCGACAAGTTCCACGGCATGGCCGACCAGGAGCAGAAGTACCGGCAGCGCTACGTCGACCTGATCACCGACGAGACGGCGCGCGAGCGCTTCACCGCGCGCAGCCGCGCCGTGAGCGCATTGCGCGAGTTCATGGTGGCCAACGACTTCCTCGAGGTCGAGACGCCGATGCTGCACCCGATCCCCGGCGGCGCCAACGCCAAGCCCTTCAAGACGCACCACAACGCGCTGGACCAGGAGATGTTCCTGCGCATCGCACCCGAGCTCTACCTGAAGCGGCTGATCGTCGGCGGCTTCGAGCGCGTGTTCGAGATCAACCGGAGCTACCGCAACGAGGGCATCTCGGTGCGGCACAACCCCGAGTTCACGATGATGGAGTTCTACGCGGCCTACTGGAACTACCGCGACCTGATGGACTTCACCGAGACGCTGATCCGCACCATCGCGCAGAAGAGCGTCGGCAAGCTCCAGCTCGACTACCAGGGCAGGCCGGTGGACCTGAGCCAGCCCTTCGAGCGGCTCACCATCCGCGAAGCGATCGCCCGGCACACCGAAGCCGGCCCGAATGCCGACGATGCCGCCTGGCTGCGCGATGCCCTGCGCAAGCTCGGCCTGAACGAGGAGAAGGACAAGCTCTCGCAGCGCAGCCTGGCAAGCCTGCAGGTGATGTACTTCGAGGAGACGGTGGAGGAAAAGCTCTGGCAGCCGACCTTCATCATGGAGCACCCCACCGAGATCTCACCGCTGGCGCGTGCCAACGACGAGCGCCCCGAGGTCACGGAACGCTTCGAGCTCTACATCACCGGCCGCGAGTTCGGCAACGGCTTCAGCGAGCTCAACGACGCCGAGGACCAGGCCGCGCGCTTCAACGCCCAGGTCTCGGCCAAGGACAGCGGCGACGACGAGGCGATGTTCTACGACCACGACTTCGTGCGCGCGCTCGAATACGGCATGCCGCCCACCGGCGGCTGCGGCATCGGCATCGACCGGCTGATGATGCTGTTGACCGATTCGCCCAGCATCCGCGACGTGATCCTCTTTCCTGCATTGCGCCGGGAATCTTGAGCACGCCGGCGCCCGTCCTCGGCATCGACTTCGGAACGTCCAATTCCGCGGTCGCGTGCGTGGCGGGCCGCGAGCTGGCGCGCATGCTGCCGCTGGAAGGATCGGCAACGACGATCCCGACCGCGGTCTTCTTCAACACCGAGGACCGCAGCACGCATTTCGGGCGCGATGCCATCGCGCTCTACCTGGCGGGCACCGAAGGCCGCTTGATGCGATCGCTCAAGAGCCTGCTCGGCAGCTCGCTGATGCAGGACCAGACCGAGATCGGTCACCAGCGGGTCAGCTTCGAGGACATCATCGCCCTCTTCCTTTCGGAGCTTGCGGCACGCGCCGATCGTCAGCTCGGCGTGCGGCCTGCGTGGGCCGTCATCGGCCGTCCGGTGCATTTCGTGGACGACGATCCGCAGCGCGACCGCGAAGCGGAGGCCACGCTGCGCCGGGCCGCGCTGAATGCCGGCCTGGGCGACGTCGACTTCCAGTACGAACCGATCGCCGCCGCCTTCGACTACGAGCGCCGCGTCGCCCGCGAATCGCTGGTGCTGATCGTCGACATCGGCGGCGGCACCTCCGACTTCACGGTGGTGCGCCTGGGCCCCGAACGCATGGCGCAGGCAGACCGCTCCAGCGACGTGCTGGCGACCACGGGCGTGCACATCGGCGGCACCGACTTCGACCAGCGCCTCAGCGTCGAATGCGTGATGCCGCAGTTCGGATTCCGGCACATCGGCCCGCAGGGCCGCGAGGTGCCGAGCAGGACCTTCTTCGACCTGTCGTCATGGCACCTGATCAACTGGCTCTATGCGCCGAAGGCGCTCCGGCAGGTGCAGGAGCTGCGCGTCAACTACCTCGACACGCGGCTGCACGACCGGCTCATGACCGTGCTGGCAGACCGGCAGGGGCACCGCATCGCCAGCGAGGTGGAGGAGGCCAAGATCGGGACGTCGATGACGAAGGATGACGTCGCAATCGACCTGTCATTCGCGGAGCCGAAGCTGAGCGCGTTGCTCACGGTCGGCGACATGGAGCGCTTGCTTGCGGCACTGCTCGACAGCGTGGTGGCTTGCGCCCGAGACTGCGTCGGCCGCGCCGGCCTGCGCGGCGACCAGCTCGACGCGATCTACCTGACGGGTGGCTCCTCGGCGCTGCGCCCCTTCCAGAGCACGCTACGACTGGCCTTTCCGGGCACGGACATCATCGAAGGCGATCTCTTCGGCGGCGTGGCGGCCGGCCTGGCCTATGCCGCCGCCGGCGCAAGAACGCCCCAGACCTCATGAAGTACCTGGGCGCCTACCCGGCGGCGCTGCGCGCCCAGGTCGAGCAGCTCATGGCGCAGGGCCGGCTCGGCGACTGGCTGCTGAAGCGCTACGGCGCCGTGCACGGCATCCGGACCGACCGCGCGCTCTACGACTACGTGAGCGGACTGAAGAGCGCGTTCTTGCGCAATGCCGAGCCGCTCGCCAAGGTCGCCTTCGACAACAAGCTGCACGTGATCCGCAACGCGCTCGGCACCCACACGACCATCTCGCGCGTGCAGGGAAGCAGGCTCAAGGCGAAGCGCGAGATCCGCGTGGCCAGCCTGTTCAAGGAAGTGCCGATCGAATGGCTGCGCATGATCGTGGTGCACGAGCTGGCGCACACGAAGGAACGCGAGCACGACAAGGCCTTCTACCAGCTCTGCACCCACATGGAGCCGGACTATCACCAGCTCGAGTTCGACCTGCGCCTCTACCTGACGCACCTGGAGAGCGGCGGCCCCGCGCTGTGGTCGGCCGCAGCCTGAACGCCGTCAGAGTTTGGACAGCGTCGCGGCCGCCTGCCGGTAGCCGGGGTCGCGCATGAGATCGTCCCAGGCGAGCGCATCGTCCCGCGGCAGCAGGCGGCGCCGGCGCGCCTCGCGAGCGGCCTCGGGCTTCCAGCGGCCGTCGCGCCGCGCGGCCGCGAAGCCCTCGAGCACTTCGTCGAGCACCGAGCTCTCGCCGATGCTCTGGTTGCACAGCAGCGCGAGGTCGCACCCCGCGTCGAGGGCAGCGAGCGCGGCATCGGTGTAGCTCAGCAGCTCGCCTTGGATACTGCGCGCGGCTTCCATGCTGAGGTCGTCGCTGAACACCGCGCCTTCGAAGCCCAGCTGGCCGCGCAGGATCTGCTGCAACCACTTCGGCGAGAAGCCTGCCGGACGGGCGTCGACCTTCGGATAGATCACATGCGCGGGCATCACCGCCGCCAGCGTTCCGCCCAGCCAGTCGTAGGGTCGCGCATCGTCCGCAAGGATCGTCTTGAGGCTGCGGCGATCCACGGGGATCGCCACGTGCGAGTCGGCGCGCACGAATCCATGCCCGGGAAAATGCTTGCCGCAGTTCGACATGCCTGCCTGCAGCAGGCCATGCGCCAGGCTTCGCGCGAGCATCGCGACAACGCGCGGATCGCGGTGGAAGCTGCGGTCGCCGATCACGCTGCTCTCGCCGTAGTCGAGGTCGAGCACGGGCGTGAAGCTGAAGTCGACGCCGCAGGCGCGCAGCTCGGCGGCGAGCACATGACCGCAGGCCACGGCTGCTTGGGTGGCCCGCAGCGGATCGCGCATCCACAGCTCGCCCAGCGTGCGCATGGAGGGCAGCCGGGTGAAGCCGTCGGAGCGGAAGCGCTGCACCCGCCCTCCCTCATGATCCACGCAGATCAGGATGTCGGGCCGCAGCGCCTTGATCTCGGCGTTGAGGGCGCCCATCTGCGCCCGGTCCTGCCAGTTACGGGCGAAATGGATCACCCCGCCCACCAGCGGATCGGCGAGGCGGCGGCGATCGGCCGCGTTCAACACAGTGCCCGCGACGTCGATGATGAAGGGAGCGTGCATGGGTTGCTGGTCCGTCATGGCTTGCGTTCGACCACGACGAAGCTCGCTGCGTAGTCGGTCTCGTCGGTCACGGTGACGTGCGCCACCAGGCCCTCGGCCTCGAACCAATCCTTCAGCACGCCGTGAAGCACGATCACGGGCTTGCCGCTGCGCTGGTTCGCGATCTCGCACAGCCGCCAGCTCATCGGCATGCGCATGCCCTTGCCGATGGCCTTGCTGAAGGCCTCCTTGGCGGAAAAGCGCGTGGCCAGGTAGCGCAAGCCGCGCTTCGGCCAGCGCGCACTGCGGGCGCGCCAGACCTCCAGCTCGGCGTCGCTCAGGACACGCTGCGCGAAGCGCTCACCCTGGCGCTCGAAGGTGGCGGCGATGCGGCGGATGTCGCAGATGTCGGTGCCGATGCCGTAGATCACACGGCCTCTCGAATACAGCGCAGATAGTCCCGGGTGGCCGCGGCATAGCCGAGCTCCAGGGCATCGGAGACGAAGGCATGGCCGATCGAGACCTCGCGCACGTCGCGCACCGCCCGCAGGAAGTCCGTGAGGTTGTCGCGGCTCAAGTCGTGGCCGGCGTTGACTTCCAGGCCGGCCGCCTGCGCCGCGCGGGCTGCTTCCGCGTAGAGCTCCAGCACCGCGTCCGCCTTGGAGGTGCCGCGCGAGGCGGCGTAGCCCTCGGTGTAGAGCTCGATGCGGTCCGCGCCGACGGCCTTGGCGGCGGCCATCATGTCCGGCTCCGGGTCCATGAACAGGCTCACGCGCACGCCCAGCGTCTTGGCCTCGGCGATCAGCGGCCGCAGGCGATCGGCATCGTCGGGGAAGGTCCAGCCGTGGTCGCTGGTCGACTGGGCCACGTCATCGGGAACGAAGGTGGCCTGGTGCGGGCGCAGCTCGCGCACGAAATCCATCAGGTTGTGAAAGGGGTTGCCCTCAATGTTGAACTCGGCCTGGGGCCAGTCCTTGCGCAGCAGCTCCGACAGATCCTGCACGTCCTGCGGGCGGATGTGGCGCTGGTCGGGCCGGGGATGCACCGTGATGCCGTGCGCGCCGGCATCCAGGCACAGCGCGGCGGCGAAGAGCACGCTGGGGATGCCCAGCGAGCGCGTGTTGCGCACCAGCGCCACCTTGTTGAGGTTGATCGACAGTGAAGTGCTCATAGGGCTTGCAAGTCTTTCATCATCTGGCGCGTGCGCAGGGTGCTCACACCGCAATGGTAGTGGAGCAGCGCGCGCAGCTGGTTGCGCAGGGCGCCGCTGGCGCCGGCATTCATCGTCGCGACCTGTCGCAGCGCGGCGGCCAGCGGGGCGCGCTCCTCCAGGGTGCGCTGCAACGCCTGCCATTCGGCGCCGACGAGCGCCGACTCGTCGTCGGCGGCCTGGCGCAGGCCGGCCTCGGGCACGAGCACGTATCGCGCCTGCGGGTCCAGCGGTGCCAGCGTCAATGTCTCGGCGTCGAGCGCCGGCAGCAGCCCCACCTCGCGCAGGAGCAGGAGCTCGAAGGCGCGCAGCGCGGCCGCCTGGGTGGCGGCCTGGGCCCCGCCATGGTCGCCCGCCAGCACCTGCACCACCACGGCGTAGCCGTCGAACAGCGCCTCGTGTGCGTCGTCGCGCGCCAGCAGGCGCAGCAGCAGCTCGTTGAGGTAGTAGCCCGAGAGCAGGGCCTCGCCGGTCGGCATCACATGGCCGCCCATCCACTCGGCCCCCTTGAGCGTGCGGATCTCGGCGTCGCCGCCGTAGTTGAGCTGCAGCGGCTGCAGGGGCAGCAGCACCGGCCGGAAATTGGAGCTGGGCCGCTTGGCCCCCTTGGCCACCAGGGCAATGCGGCCATGGTGGCGGGTGAACACCTCCAGGATCAGGCTCGACTCGCTCCAGTCGTAGTGGTGCAGCACATAGGCCGGTTCATGGGAAACGCGATGGGCGGCCATTCACCGGCGAGTGCGCTCATTCATAGCCGAACGAGCGCACCCGCGCCTCGTCGTCGGCCCAGCCCGAACGCACCTTGACCCACAGTTCGATGAAGACCTTCGCGTCGGCGAGCTTCTCGAGCTCCTGGCGGGTCTCGGTGCCGATGCGCTTGATGCGCTCGCCCTTGTCGCCGATCACCATCGCCTTGTGGCTGTCGCGCTCGACGACGATGGTGGCCGCGATGCGCAGCAGGCGCTTCTGGCCCTTGCGGGCGGGCGGCTCTTCCTGGTATTTGTCGATCACCACCGTCGAGGTGTAGGGCAGCTCGTCGCCGGTCAGGCGGAACAGCTTTTCCCGCACCAGCTCGCTGGCGAGGAACTGCTCGCTGCGGTCGGTGAGCTCGTCCTCGGAATACCACCAGGCCTGTTGCGGCAGGTACTTTTCGCAGATCCCGAACAGGCGCTCGATGTCCTTGGGGTTCTTGGCCGACATCGGCACGAACTCGGCGAAGGCGTGCCGGCCCTGCATTTCCTGCAGCCAGGGCGCCAGCTCGCTGCGGCGATGCACGTTGTCGAGCTTGTTGGCGATCAGCACGGTCGGGATGCCGGTGCCGAGCAGCTTCAGCACGCGCTCGTCGGCGGGGGTGAAGCTGCCGGCCTCGACCACGAAGAGGATGAGGTCCACGTCGGAGACCGCACCCACCACCGTCTTGTTGAGCGAGCGATTGAGCGCGTTGGCATGCAGGGTCTGGAAGCCCGGCGTGTCGACGAAGACGAACTGCGTCGCCCCCCGCGTACGCATGCCGGTGATGCGGTGCCGCGTGGTCTGGGCTTTGCGCGAGGTGATGCTGATCTTCTGGCCGACCAGCGCATTGAGAAGCGTCGACTTGCCCACGTTGGGCTTGCCGACGATGGCCACCAGGCCGCAGCGCTGGTCGGGGGATGCGTCCGGCCCCGCGCCCTCTGCGGGAGGGAGCGGATCGGATTCGATGGGATGGTTCATGGGGATGCCTTTGTCGCGCCGCCGCGCGCCTTGAGCCGGATCAACATGGCGGCCGCCGCAGCCTGCTCGCCGGCGCGGCGCGAGCCGCCGATGCCGCGTTCGCGCAAGTCCAGGTCGGGCACCTCGCATTCGACGTCGAAAGTCTGCTTGTGCGCCGCGCCCAGCGTGCCGATCACGCGGTAGACCGGCAGCTTCATTTTGTGGCCCTGCAGCCATTCCTGCAATTCGGTCTTCGGGTCCTTGGCCACCGCATCCATGCGCGGCGTGATGGCCACCGACTCGTAGAGGCGTCGCACCAGCGCCTGTGCCGGGCCATAGCCAGCGTCGAGGTAGACGGCGCCGATCAGCGCTTCCAGCGCGTCGGCCAGGATAGAGGGCCGGTTCGGCCCGCCGGAGCGCGCCTCCCCTTCGCCCAGCCGCAGCAGCGGGGACAGCGCCAGCTTGAGCGCCAGCTGATGCAGGGTGTCCTGCTTGACCAGGTTGGCCCGCACCCGGGACAGGTCGCCCTCGGGCAGTTGCGATAGCCGTTCATAAAGCAGGTGGGCGACCGCGAGGTTGAGGACCGAGTCGCCCAGGAACTCGAGCCGTTCGTTGTGGTCGGCCGAGAAACTGCGGTGCGTCAGCGCGCGCTGAAGCAGCCGCGGGTCGGAAAAGGAATGCTGGATGCGCGCCTGCAGCGCGGCAAGGTCACCGCCGGTCACAGCCGGCCCGCCGCGGCGCCGCCCCGGGGCAGGCGCGCGCCCCCCACAGGGCGATGCAAGGGCTGGGCTGCGATCCTGTGGGCTTCCATTTCAGCGCGATTGGCCTTCGTACTTCAGCGTGAGGTAGGCCGGGCCGAACAGGTGAATTTCGCGCTGGTAGGCGAAGGACACCACGACCTTGTCGCCGACCTTCTTCACATCGAGGTCCTTGCCCGAGACCGACTGGAAGTCGTCGATGGCCTGGGCGCGATCGAAGATCGCCCGCACCTCGGGGACCGTCGTGCCCTCCTTGGCCTTGTTCGCCGCCTTGGTGATCGCCTGGTACTCGATCAGCGTCGGAATGACCTGCGCCACCACCACGCCGACACAGGCCAGCACGATGGCGACAAACAGCAGCCCGATGAAGGAGATGCCACGCTGGCGCCTCCTGGATTGACTTGCACTCATGCCCTCTTTCCCTCCAAAACCCCGATTATTGGAATCCGCCGATGCGCTTGAGGTCGCCGAAATTCATCCAGACGAAGAAAGCCCTGCCCACGATGTTCTTGTCCGGCACGAAGCCCCAGTAGCGCGAATCGAGCGAGTTGTCGCGGTTGTCGCCCATCATGAAGTAATGGCCGGGCGGCACCTTGCACACAACGCCCTCGACACTGTAGCGGCAATTTTCCTGGTTCGGGAACGCCATGATCTCGGCCTCCGACAGGCCGGCACGACGGCCGTCGTCGTTGAGCAGCATGTGCTGCTTGCCGCCCAGGTCCTCCGAATACTGCTTGAGGTAGCGCATCGCCTCCTCGTCGAAATACTCGGGCACCGGCTGCTTGCTGACCGGCTGGCCGTTGATGGTGAGCTTCTTGTTGAGGTAGGCGACTTCATCGCCCGGCACGCCGATAACGCGCTTGATGTAGTCCATGCTCGGCTTGGGCGGGTAGCGGAACACCATCACGTCGCCACGGGCCGGTGGGGTGCCCTCGGTGATCTTGGTGTTGATGACGGGCAGGCGCAGGCCGTAGGTGAACTTGTTGACCAGGATCAGGTCGCCGGTCAGCAGCGTGGGCATCATCGAGCCCGAGGGGATCTTGAAGGGCTCGACCAGGAAAGAGCGCAGCAGGAACACCGCCAGGATCACGGGAAACAGGCCCGCCGTCCAGTCCAGCCACCAGGGCTGCATGAGCAGACGCTCGCGCACCTTGGGGTCCGTGGTGTCGACCTGGGTGATGCCCTGGCGGGCCAGTTCTTCGCGCCGCTGGGTCAGCGAGCCCTCCAGCGCCGCGGCCGCCCTGAGTCGCCGCGGCAGGAAGTAGAAGCGCTCCGCCAGCCAGTACACGCCCGTGACCACGGTCGCAAGAAACAGCAGCAGCGCAAAATTGCCTTCGACTGCACCGAAGTACCAGGCACCGATATAACCGACGAAAGCTGCAAGGATCAGGGAGGTGAGAAATGCCATCGATGCCGTGTTCTTAGTCTTCGACCTGCAGGATGGCGAGAAAGGCCTCTTGCGGGACCTCGACCGAGCCGATCTGCTTCATTCTTTTCTTGCCCGCTTTCTGCTTCTCGAGCAGCTTGCGCTTGCGGGTGATGTCGCCGCCGTAGCACTTGGCGAGCACGTTCTTGCGCAGGGCTTTGATTGTCTCACGCGCGATGATGTTGGCCCCGATGGCGGCCTGGATCGCAACGTCGTACATCTGGCGGCTGATGATCTCGCGCATCTTGGAAACGACCGCCCGGCCGCGATACTGGCTCTGGCTGCGGTGCACGATGATCGACAGCGCGTCGACCTTGTCGCCGTTGAGCAGGATGTCGACCTTGACCACGTCCGAGGCCCGGTACTCCTTGAACTCGTAGTCCATCGACGCGTAGCCGCGGCTGACCGACTTCAGCTTGTCGAAGAAATCCAGCACGATCTCGCCCAGCGGCATCTCGTAGGTGAGCATGACCTGGCGGCCGTGGTAGGCCATGTTCATCTGCACGCCGCGCTTCTGGTTGGCCAGCGTCATCACCGAGCCGACGTATTCCTGCGGCATGTAGAGATGGACCGTCACGATCGGCTCGCGGATCTCCGCCATGCGGCCGACGTCGGGCATCTTGGACGGGTTCTCGACCATGATCACCTCGCCGTCGTTCTTCGCGACCTGGTAGACCACGCTGGGCGCGGTCGTGATCAGGTCCTGGTCGAACTCGCGCTCCAGCCGCTCCTGCACGATCTCCATGTGCAGCAGGCCCAGGAAACCGCAGCGGAAACCGAAGCCCAGCGCCTGAGACACCTCCGGCTCGTAGTGCAATGAGGAGTCGTTGAGCTTGAGCTTCTCCAGCGCGTCGCGCAGCGAGTCGTACTCGCTCGCCTCGGTCGGATAGAGGCCGGCGAACACCTGCGGCTGGATTTCCTTGAAGCCGGGCAAGGCTTCGGTGGCGGTGGCAGCCGCGCCGCCGCTGCCGGTCTTGATCTGGGTGACGGTGTCGCCGACCTTCGCGGCCTGCAGCTCCTTGATGCCGGCGATGATGAAGCCGACCTCGCCTGCCTCGAGCGACTGGCGAGGCTCCGTCGCAGGGGTGAAGACGCCGAGGCTGTCGGCGTTGTAGCTCGCGCCGGAGGCCATCATCTTGATGCGGTCGCCCTTTGCCAGGCGGCCGTCGACCACGCGCACCAACATCACCACGCCCACGTAGGCGTCGAACCAGCTGTCGATGATCATCGCGCGCAAGGCCGCATCGGGATTGCCGCGCGGCGCCGGCACCTTGGCCACGATGGCCTCGAGAATTTCGTCGATGCCCATGCCGGTCTTCGCCGAGCAGGGAATCGCGTCGCCCGCGTCGATGCCGATCACGTCCTCGATCTCTGCCTTCGCGTTGTCGGGGTCGGCCTGCGGCAGATCCATCTTGTTGAGTACAGGCACCACCTCGACACCGAGATCGAGCGCGGTGTAGCAGTTGGCCACCGTCTGTGCTTCGACGCCCTGGCTTGCATCGACGACGAGCAGTGCGCCTTCGCATGCAGAGAGCGAGCGACTCACTTCGTAAGAGAAGTCGACGTGACCCGGCGTGTCGATCAGATTGAGGTTGTAGACCTGTCCATCGCGTGCCTTGTAGTGCAGCGCGGCGGTCTGCGCCTTGATGGTTATCCCACGCTCTTTCTCGATGTCCATCGAGTCGAGAACCTGCGCTTCCATCTCGCGTTCGGCGAGCCCTCCGCAGCGCTGGATCAAGCGGTCTGCGAGCGTCGACTTGCCATGGTCGATGTGCGCAATGATCGAAAAGTTTCTGATGTGATTCATCAACGGGAACGCTTAAGTACTTGAATTGGCTCGTGCGCAGCAGGCAACAGGCAAGAAAAAAGGGCGCGTCCCCAAGAGACGCGCCCTGAACCAACAAGCAATGGCAACTGCAGTAGTTGGAACTTCATTGTAGGCAAAAAGGGGGGCGCGTACAGCCGGGCGGGGGCCTCGGATCGGTCGTTGCAGGTCAGCAACATGGGACTTATAAACAACTTATCAACAGGATCGGTGGACCAGTTCCTTAACAACTTGTGGGCGATCTGTGGAGCGTCGGTGGACGGCACGCGGGAATCTCGCATCGTGGAGAAGGCTTGCCGGCTTATGCGCCAGCCGCGGGCTGTGGAGGCCCTATTCTACCGAAAACCGTCATTAGCCCCCTCTAAAGTTAGTGACCGCCAACCAATTGAAGGCATGTGGAACGCCGAAAAATTTTTTGCTCCGGGTTGCGGGAACACCAAAACGAGGTGGAAAAAAAGCCCCAAACCCGACTGCGGGATGGGGCCACTTGACGCCAGCGCCGTTCAGCGTGCGGGGCGAATCAGGGCGTACTGCGCCCAGTCGCCGCGGCGGAAAAGCACGCTGACGGGCTTGCTCTTGTCGGCCTTCACCAGCGCGGACTCGAACTCCTTGGCGTTGCCCACTTCCGTGTTGTTGACGGCCAGCACGATGTCGCCCTCGCGCAGGCCAGCGCGGGTCGCGGCGTCGGTAGCCGAATCGATCTTCACGCCGCCCTTGAGTTTGAGCTCCTTCTTCTGCGCCGAGGTGAGATCGCTGACGGTCAGGCCCAGCGATTTGGCGGCGGCCGAGGCCGATGGCTTGCTGGCCGGCTGCTCCTCGCGCTCCGACGTCTGCGTCGGCTTGTCGGGCTCGAACTCGGCGATCGTCACGGTCAAGTCGCGCGAATTGCCACGACGAAACACGGTGACGGTGCTCTTGGTGCCGGGCTTGGTATTGCCCACGAGACGCGGAAGATCGCTGGGCTTCTCGATGGCCTTGCCGTCGAAGCGCGTGATGATGTCGCCAGGCTCGATGCCGGCCTTCTCGCCCGGCGAGCCGGTCTCCACCCCACGCACGAGCGCCCCCTGCGCCTTGCCGAGGCCGATGGATTCGGCGACGTCCTTCGTCACCTGGTCGATCTGCACGCCGATGCGCCCGCGCGACACGCGGCCGTTCGCGCGCAGCTGCTCGCTCACGCGAATCGCTTCGTCGATGGGAATGGAGAAGGAAATGCCCATGAAACCGCCCGAACGCGAATAGATCTGGCTGTTGATGCCGACCACTTCGCCGCGCATGTTGATCAGCGGTCCGCCGGAGTTGCCCGGATTGATGGCGACGTCGGTCTGGATGAAGGGGAGATAGTCGCCCGTGTCGCGCTGCTTTGCGCTCACGATGCCGGCGGTCACGGTGTTCTCGAGGCCAAAGGGCGAGCCGATGGCCATCACCCACTCGCCAACGCGCAGCTTGGAAATGTCGCCGACCTTGACCGCAGGGAGCCCGGTCGCGTCGATCTTCACGACCGCAACGTCGGTGCGCTTGTCGGCGCCGATGATCTTGGCCTTGAATTCGCGCTTGTCGACCAATGTCACCAACACTTCGGAGGCGCCGTCGACCACGTGGGCGTTGGTCATCACGAAGCCATCGGTGGTCAGGATAAAGCCGGAACCCACACCGCGCGGACGTGCCTCTTCCTGCGGCCCCTGAGGCCTGTTCGGGCGTGGTCCCTGCCGCGGGATGTTGGGCATAGGCTGGCCGAAGAAGCGGCGGAAGAACTCCTGCATTTCCTCGTCCATCTCGCCGCTGCCACCGCGCTCCGCCACCTTCTCGACCGTGCGGATGTTGACCACGGACGGACCGACCTGATCCACCAGGTCGGTGAAGTCGGGCAGCACACGGGCCTGCGTCTGCGCACTGGCAGGTGTGGCCGGCAGCAGTGCGGCGCCGGAGGCGAGCATGAATGCGCCGGCCACGAGGAATGAGCGGATCCTGTTCCTCTCGGTTCTGAACATCATCGGCTTCCTTCGTTGGAGAAAACTAGAAAACATGGATATGGCGGCTCAGCGCGCGCGAACAAGGCTTTGCGCAAACGCATCGAGCGTCTGCGGCGGAACCTCGCCGACGGCGGTCAGCCACCAATCGCCATCCTTGTCCGTCAAGCGGCGTGTCAGCGTGTAGGTCGCGCCGAGCGCGAGAAGGACCTCCCGAGCCTGGCGTTGCGCGTCGTAAGGCTCCACGAAAAGCGAGACGGTTGCCAGGCCATCCGAGAATATCCACTGCATCGTATGCCCTTGTCCACCGCCCCCCGCGCCGCCCATCGCGCGCTTGTAGCAGCTGACCGGGTTGAAGCCGGCGATCGGGGTACGCAGGGACCAACCCTCCTTGATCGGCGTGGTGCGCTGGAGCTCGGATTTCTCCACCTTGTAGCCCGCCGTGCTGCTCATCATCTGCGCCAGGGCTTGCGCTTTGACCGGCGCATCGAGCTGGAGTTCGGAAAACGCGGACTGTTCGATCACGCGGTTATCGCCATCGAGGGTCTGCAACTTCACCACGAGGCCAGAGCGCCGCTCGCTCCAGACGCGGTAGCCGAAGCGCAAGCCGTCCCGCGGCTCCAGCTGCACCACGTCGGCATCGAAGCCCGCGACGCGATCCTTGCCCACGACACGCGCACCGTAGTAGTTGCCGATGGCGGAATCGGGTGCACCGAGCAGGTTCGGGAACAGTTCGAGGTTCTCGCGCTTCTCGCTTTTGACAATCTTCGTCTCGGGCAGAAAGGTCATCACATGATCATTGCGCCTGAAGGTCGAGCGCGGCGGCCCGGACAGCACCTCGACGCGCTCGAGCTGAAGGTCACCTTCGCAGACGTGCCAGATGCGGGCGCTCGACAAGTTCCCGCCGGCAGCCGAAACGACAAAGGTCCCCGCATAGGAACGCTGGCGGGACGCGGCATGCATGCGCTGCAGCCAATCGACCACGCTCAGCGCCGGTGCCTCGCCGCCTGACGCACTGATCGGCCCCTTCGCAGACGGCGAGGGGGCCCGGCTCTGGGCCGCGACCGCCTGCGCCATGCAGAGCGCAGCAACGAGAATCACCGCACCACGCGCGGACATCGGCATCGATACAGTCATTGCGGACGTTTGCAAACCAACGATCAGCGGGCCGGCCCGTCGAAGGTCGCATTGCGCAAGAATCCGGAAGGCATCTGCGAAGCGCCGCCCGCCTGCTGGTGCGCTTCAAGCAGCTGGTCCAGGCGCGGATCGCGCAGCATGACCTGCGGATTGCCATTTCCTACCACGACCCGCATCGGCGTCAGCACGGAAGCGGCCTGCGGCGAGGACCCGCTGGCGGCGAGCACCGAACCGGAGACCTGTTGCTGCTGCTGCTGCGCCAGTTGCGCCGCCGGCCGAGGACCGGTGCCTCCGACCCAGTTCCAGCCGATGGCCGCTGCAGCCGCCAGCGATGCCGCACCGGCCACGAGTTTCCACCGGAACACCGGCTCGTTGGCCGCCTCGGCACGACGCAGCAGGGGCATCGTAGCTGCGTCCGGGGCGAGCGTCGGGGCGGAGGGCTCCGCTGCCAGCCGCTGTTGGAGCCGGGAGAGAAACTGCGAACTGTCGCTGCAGGCGCTATGGACACCGGAGCGCAAGACATCCCCGACCACGTGGTAGGCATGCCAGGTCGCACGCAACTCCTCGCTGCTGCAGACCTTGTCGATCACCTGAGCGAACTCGTCGTCCCGTAGATGCCCGTCGGCGAGTGCGGAAACCTGCTCATGGACTGTGGTTGTGTTCTTCATCTCATTCACCTGCTTACCAACGCTTGCCGGACTGGTTGTCCAGCAACGGTTTGACCCTGGCCGAAATGGCTTCGCGCGCCCGGAAGATCCGCGACCGTACCGTGCCGATCGGACAATTCATGACCTCGGCGATCTCTTCGTAGCTCATGCCTTCGATCTCGCGCAGCGTGACCGCCTGCCTCAGCTCTGCGGGCAGGGCTTCCATCGCTGCGTCGACGGCGGCCGCGATCTCGTTCGCGGCCAACACGGATTCGGGCGTCTCGTCGCTGGTTGGTTCGTTTCCGGGCCGGTAAGTTTCATCCTCATCCTCGGAAGACGAACGCAACGTGCTCTCGGTCACGGTCGGATCGCGCTTCATGTCCACCAGGGCCTTCTTGGCGGTGTTGACGGCGATCCGGTAGAGCCAGGTGTAGAACTGAGCCTCGCCCCTGAACTGGTGCAGGGCACGATAGGCGCGGATGAAGGTCTCCTGCGCGATGTCCTCGACGAGGTTGACATCGCGGACCATGCGGCCGATGAGCCGCTCGATCCGGCGCTGGTACTTGATGACCAGCAGCTCGAAGGCCTTCTGGTCACCCGCGACCGTGCGCTGGACCAGCAGAAGGTCGACCTCTCCGGCCCTCGGCGCAGCGGCAGATGCGTCGGTCAAGCCGGTGTCGGGCGGCACGGGCGGTGGAGAGGCGGTCATGAAAGAGGATGCTGCGCGCCGGCGGGCGCGGACCGGGGGTCGGTCAAGGCCTGGCCGGCCGGAACGGGGCGCGAATATACCGCACGGCGCAAGTCCTGCCAGCGCTGCGGCAGGGCGCACCGCTCCAGCCAGACCCATCGGGCAGCGTGCCGAGGCTCGGCCATGCGAACCAGCAGCCAGGACTGGCCATCCAGCGCCACCCTCGCGTCGGCCGCGTGCAAGCCGGTCGCGCCGGAGATCGACCAGCGCAGGCCATCGAAATTCAGGAAGGAGAGCGGGGCGCGGCGCAGCGAACTCGCCCAGGCCGCCCCGCCCGCGCCGAGGACGCTCACCACCAGGAGGCCGAAGCGCCAGCCTGCTTTGCCGAGCCGAAGGCACGCCGCAGCCACGCAGCAGGCGCCGCAGATCCAAAGGAGTAGCAAAAGCCGGCCGGCGATGCGCGACCGCCCCACCGGATAACTCACCGAGGGGGCGCCGTGCATGGATACAGGGAATTCAAGCGCGCTTGAACACCAGCGTGCCGTTGGTGCCGCCGAACCCGAAGTTGTTCTTGACTGCGACGTCGATCTTGAGATCGCGCGCCTCATTGGCGCAGTAATCGAGATCGCACTCCGGGTCCTGATTGAAGATGTTGATCGTCGGCGGGCTCTTCTGATGGTGAACCGCCAGCACGGTGAACACCGACTCGATGCCCCCGGCGCCTCCCAGCAGATGGCCTGTCATCGACTTTGTCGAGTTCACCACCAGCTTCCCGGCCTGTTCGCCGAAGGCCTTCTTGATCGCATTGGTCTCGTTGAGGTCGCCCAACGGCGTCGAGGTGCCATGCGCGTTCAGGTACTGCACCTGGTCGGGATTGACGCCGGCGTTGTTCAGCGCTGCCACCATCGAACGACACGGTCCGTCGACGTCCGGCGCGGTCATGTGGAACGCATCGGCGCTCATGCCGAAGCCGGCGACTTCGGCGTAGATCTTGGCGCCGCGCGCCTTGGCTCGCTCGTACTCCTCGAGCACCACCACGCCGGCGCCTTCGCCCAGCACGAAGCCGTCGCGATCGCGGTCCCAGGGGCGAGAAGCCGTGGCCGGGTCGTCGTTGCGGGTAGACAGCGCGCGGGCCGCGGCGAAGCCGCCGATACCGAGCGGCGAGACCGTGGACTCGGCACCGCCCGCGATCATCACATCGGCATCGCCGTACTCGATCATTCGAGCGGAGGTGCCGATGGCATGCAAGCCGGTGGTGCAGGCTGTGACGATCGCGATGTTCGGCCCCTTGAAGCCGTACTTGATCGACACGTGGCCGGAGATCATGTTGATGATCGACGCCGGCACGAAGAAGGGAGAGACGCGGCGCGGGCCCCGGTTGGTCAGCTCGGTATGCGTCGCCTCGATCATGGGGAGCCCCCCGATGCCCGAGCCGATATTGCAGCCGATGCGAACGGCATCTTCCTGGGCCAGCGCATCGCCGGTCGGCAGGCCGCTGTCTTGCACCGCCTGCATCGCGGCAGCCAGGCCGAGATGGATGAAGCGGTCCATGTGGCGCGCTTCCTTCTCGGCGATGTACTGGGTGATGTCGAATCCCTTCACTTCGCCCGCGAACCTGCACGCGAGCGCGCTCGCGTCAAAGCTGGTGACTGTGTCGATGCCCGACTTTCCGGCGAGCAGATTGGCCCAGGACTCGGCAACGGTGTTTCCGACAGGGGCAATGCAACCGAGTCCGGTCACGACGACGCGGCGTTTGGTCATGCCGGCAAACCTTTCTGGAGTCACTGAGACCGCGGGGCGGCTGCGCCATCATGGCAGCCGCGAGCCGATGCGGGAACCCAGTGTGGCCGATATCAGGCCTTTTGATTCTTGGTGGCGTAGTCGACGGCGTTCTGGACGGTCGTGATCTTCTCGGCGTCTTCGTCGGGGATCTCGATGCCGAATTCGTCTTCGAGTGCCATCACCAGTTCGACCGTGTCGAGCGAGTCCGCACCGAGATCGGCGACAAAAGCCTTTTCGTTGGTGACCTGGGACTCTTCAACGCCGAGTTGTTCGGCAATGATTTTCTTGACACGTGCTTCGATATCGCTCATTTGGTTCCCTCTGAGGGTTGTAGGTAATCGATGATTTTAGCCGGCCGGATTGTGGCATCCGGGTCCGGATCGGCGGGCAAAAGAATTGCGCCCTGCTTTCACATATGCATGCCGCCATTGACATGCAACTCCTGCCCGGTCACATAGGCCGCCTGCGGCGATGCCAGGTAGGCAACGGCATGCGCGATGTCGGCCGGCTTGCCGAGGTGGCCGAGCGGAATCTGCGCCAGCAGCGCCTGCTGCTGGGCTTCGGGCAGATTGGCGGTCATGTCGGTCTCGATGAAGCCGGGCGCCACGCAGTTGACCGTGATGTTGCGGCTGCCGAGCTCGCGTGCCAGGGCACGGGTCATGCCCGCGACGCCGGCCTTGGCGGCGGCGTAGTTGGCCTGGCCTGCATTGCCTGACGCACCGACGACGCTGGTGATGCTGATGATGCGGCCGTAGCGCTGCTTCATCATCGGGCGGATCGCCGCGCGCGAGAGGCGGAAGACGGCCTTGAGATTGGTGTCGAGCACGGCGTCCCAGTCCTCGTCCTTGAGACGCATGGCCAGCATGTCGCGCGTGATGCCCGCGTTATTGACCAGCACGTGGATCGCGCCGTAGGCCTTGACGATCTGGTCGATCAATGCCTCGACCGCCGGCCCGTCGTTCACATCGAGCGCCAGGCCTCGCCCGCCGTGCGCTCCGAGCGCACCAGTGATCCTGTTGGCGCCCTCTTCGGTGGTGCCGGTGCCGATGACCTGAAGGCCGCGTTGTGCCAGCTCGAGCGCGATCGCTGCCCCGATGCCGCGCGAGGCGCCGGTGACCAGGGCAACCTGGCCTTCGAATTTGGGAATGCTCATAGGAGATGGATGTTCGAAGCCCGACGCTCAGGCGCCGAGCAATTGCTGGGATTCCGCGCGCGTCGCCGGGTCGTACACCGAGGCCGCGAAGAGTTCGGGCGAAATGCGCTTGGCCATGCCGGCGAGCACCTTGCCGGGACCGCATTCGACGATGACTTCCACGCCGCGCGCCTTCAAGGCCAGCACGCTCTCGACCCAGCGCACAGGACCCGCCGCCTGGCGCACCAGCGCATCGCGGATCCGATCGGCATCGGTTTCCACCGCAACGTCGATGTTGTTGAGGATCGGAATCTGCGGCGCAGCGAAGCTCACCGACGCGAGGCGCTCGCGCAAGGCTTCGGCTGCCGGCCGCATCAGGCTGGAGTGGAAGGGTGCCGACACCGGCAAGGGCAGCGCACGCTTGGCGCCCTGTGCCTTGAGCACTTCACAGGCCTTGTCGACCGCAGCCTTGCTGCCCGCGATCACCGTCTGCATCGGATCGTTGAAGTTCACGGCCTCGACGACCTCGGCACTGCCGGGGCCGAAGCCGGCCGTCACCTCGGCGCAGCCTGCCTTCACCTTCTCCGCGTCCATGCCCAGGACCGCCGCCATCGCACCCACGCCCACCGGCACGGCCTGCTGCATCGCCTGGGCGCGAAAGCGCACCAGCGGCGCGGCCTGCGCCAGCGTCAGCACACCGGAAGCGACGAGTGCGGAGTACTCGCCCAGCGAATGGCCGGCGACCAGCGCCGGCTTGGAACCGCCCTCGGCCAGCCAGGCACGCCAGGCAGCGACGCCGGCGACCAGCATCACGGGTTGCGTATTGGTGGTGAGGGCCAATGCTTCCTTCGGGCCTTCGTGGATCAGGCGCGCGACATCCTCGTCCAGCGCGTCGGACGCTTCGCGCAGCGTCTCCGCCACGGCCGGGTGATCGCCCCAGGCGTCGAGCATGCCGACCGCCTGCGAGCCCTGGCCCGGAAATACGAAAGCGAAGGATTTCATTGTTGTGTCTCCGTTGCGCGCCCCGCCGCCCACGGGGCGGCGCGTCGTCGCACTACATAGTCAATAGCACCGCGCCCCAGGTGAAGCCGCCGCCTACGCCTTCGAGCATGACTGTGTCGCCCCTCTTCACCTTGCCCGAGCGCACCGCCTCGTCCAATGCCAGCGGGATGGAGGCGGCGGACGTATTGCCATGCTCGTTGACGGTTACGACCAGCTTGTCGAGCGGGACCTTCAGCTTGCGAGCTGTGCCTTCCATGATGCGGATGTTGGCCTGATGCGGGATCAGCCAGTCGATGTCCGCATCGGTCTTGCCGGCCTTCTGCAGGCAGGCACGCGCCGCCTCTTCCAGCACGCGGACGGCCAGTTTGAACACGGCCTGTCCATCCATATGGAGCAGCGGCGTGCCGAGCACATCCCCGCCCGAGACATGGCCTGGGACGCACAGAATGCCGACGTGCTTGCCGTCGGCATGCAGATCGCTGGCCAGGATGCCGGGCTCGGCACTGGCCTCGAGCACCACCGCGCCGGCGCCATCGCCGAACAGCACGCAGGTGGTGCGGTCGTTGAAATCGAGGATGCGCGAGAACACTTCCGCGCCGATGACCAGCGCGCACTTGGCGCTGCCCGTGCGGATCATCGCGTCCGCCACGGTCAATGCATAGACGAAGCCGCTGCATACCGCCTGCACATCGAAGGCAGGACAGCCGGCAATGCCCAGCTTGTTTTGAAGAATGGCGGCCGACGAGGGAAACACCATGTCGGGCGTGGAGGTCGCCACGATGATGAGGTCGACGTCAGCGGCGCTGCGGCCCGCGGCCTCCAGCGCCTGCTTGGCAGCCTGCAGGCCCAGATCGCTGCTCGCCACCTCGGGCGCCGCGAAATGGCGCGCGCGAATGCCGGTTCGCTCGACGATCCACTGATCGGACGTCTCGATGCCACGCACCGCGAGATCGCGGGCGAGGTCGTCATTGGTCACTCGACGCGGTGGCAGGTAGCTGCCGGTGCCGGTGATGCGAGAAAAAGGAGTCATCAAACGTGGAGTGCCGCCGTGTCGACCGGCGTCGCCGGCTCTTGCCGCGCGAGCAGTGGCGCGGCGTGGGCGATGCGGGCCCGCACGCGATCGAGCAGGTTGTTGCGAGCGGCATCATAAGCGCGATCGAGCGCGTGACCGAAAGCCACGTCGTCAGCAGAACCGTGGCTCTTGAACACCAGTCCGCGGAGCCCCAGCAGGGCAGCACCGTTGTACCGCCGGTGATCCAATCGGCGCTTGAGCGCCTTTAGGACCGGATAGGACACGATCGCGGCAAATTTGCTGAAAATGTTGCTCGAATACTCGATGCGAAGGAAATCCACGATCATCGTTGCCACCCCTTCGGTTGCCTTCAAGGTGACATTGCCAACGAAGCCGTCACAGACGACGATGTCTGTCGTGCCCTTGAAGATGTCGTTGCCTTCCACGTTGCCGTAGAAATTCAGATCGTCGGAGCTTGCTGCTTTTCTGAGCAGTTGACTGGCCTTCTTGATCGTTTCGCTGCCCTTGATCGCCTCTTCGCCGACATTGAGCAAGCCGACCGACGGGGACTCGTTCCCCGTCAGCGCGGAGACCAGCGCGGAGCCCAGCACTGCGAACTGCAAAAGGTCTTCGGCGTCGCAGTCCACATTGGCACCCAGATCGAGCACCGTGGTCGCGCCGCCCTTGCTATTGGGAAGCTGGGGGGCAATGGCCGGCCGATCGATCCCTTCGAGCGTCTTGAGCAAATAGCGCGCAATGGCCATCAAGGCGCCGGTATTGCCAGCCGAGACCGCGGCCTGGGCGGCGCCGTCCTTCACTTGCTGGATGGCGACGCGCATCGACGAGTCCTTCTTCTTGCGCAGCGCGACCTCGATCGGGTCGTCCATGCCGACCACCTCGCTCGCCGCAATCACCCGGGCACGCGGATGCGAAAAGCCAGCCATCGCAGCCGGCGCACCCACCAAGAGCAGCGAGGCCTCGGCGTGGCGCTCGAGAAAAGCCCGACAGGCCGCGAGCGTGACGCGCGGCCCATGGTCCCCCCCCATGCAATCGACGGCCAGCGTGATCGCGGAGGGTGCAGAAACAGTGGATTCGGAAGGCGTAGCCATCAAAACAAAGGCCCGACGCTACGGCAAAAGTAGCTTCGGGCCTTCAGCCTTGAAACAGCGGATCAGGCTTCTGACTTTGTCTTGAGCACCTTGCGCCCGCGGTAGAAGCCGTTCGGGCTGATGTGATGGCGCAGATGCGTCTCGCCGGTGGTCGGCTCGACGGCCAGGCCTGGCGTGCCCAGTGCGTTGTGGGAACGATGCATGCCGCGCTTGGACGGCGACTTTTTGTTTTGCTGGACAGCCATGCTGGCTCCTGAAAGTGTTCGGGTGAGTGGGCGGGCACGCGCTCGACCGGAAGTCCTGACGGCCCCTGCCGTTCTTCATTGGCCACATGCAAAGGGCGGCGCGCGCGAAGCCCATGATTATAGCCCCATTCAGGCACTGGACGCCAGTTCGGCAATTCCAAGCCTATTTCTGCTTGTCCGAGCGCAGCGTGCCGAGCACGGCGAACGGGTTGGGGCGAGCGGCCTCGGCGGCTTCGAAATCGGGATCCGCTGCCGACAGCTTCACCGGCTCCGGGCAATGTTCGTGTCGCGGGGTGACGGGGATTTCCATCAGCAGTTCGTCCTCGATCAAGGCGTGCAGGTCGAAATCACGGCTGGCGACGAGCACATCCTCCTCGGACTCCTCGTCTTCGGCGGCTGCCGTGTCCTCATCTGCGACGAATCGGAACCAGCGATCGACCTGCAGTTCGATATCGACCGGCGTCATGCAGCGTTGGCAAATCAGCGGCACCGTGGTCGACGCGGTCAGATGAAGCCAGGGAACCTGGCCTCCCGCCTGACCGTCGTGCTCGGCGCCAACCGCCTCCCACTGCACGCGCGCATGGGCAGCCGGGCCGGCCACCTCGGCGCTCAGGCGCGGATAGACCTGGAGAGGCTCGGCGCCTGAAAGCGTCCCGGCCGCCTCGGCAAAGCGGCCCACATCGAGCCTGCCAGGGGTGAATTCTCTGCTCATCGGCGCCAGTCTAAACCGCTCACGCACAATCATGGGCCATGCAACGCCCCGTGATACTTGCCTCGACCTCGCGCTACCGCCGCGAGCTACTCGGCCGCCTTCGGCTGCCCTTCGACGTTCAACCGCCCGAGGTCGACGAAACACCGTTGCCGGGCGAGTCCCCGCGCGCCCTGGCCGAAAGGCTGGCCCTCGAAAAGGCGATGGCGGTGGCCCGCCGCTTTCCCGAGGCAGTGGTGATCGGTTCCGACCAGGTGGCCGACCTGGCGGGCGAACCGCTCGGCAAGCCCGGTGACCACGCCCGCGCGACCGCCCAGCTGCAGCGCATGCGCGGCCAGACGCTTGTGTTCCAGACCGCCGTCGCCGTGGTCTGCCAGGCCAGCAGCTTCTCGCAGCGCGAGCTCGCGCCCGTGCGGGTCGTGTTCCGCAACTACAGCGATGCGGCCATCGAAAGCTATCTGCTCGCGGAGCAGCCCTACGACTGCGCTGGCAGCGCCAAAAGCGAAGGCCTCGGCATCGCGCTGCTGGATGCCATCGACAGCGACGACCCCACGGCCCTCGTGGGTCTGCCGCTGATCCGCACGGCCAACATGCTGCGCGCGGCCGGAGTCGATCTCTTGTGAGCCGAGGCAAGCTCTACCTGGTTCCGGCGCCTCTGGATTTCGGATGCGACACGCAGGCCCCGTTGCAGGAGGTGATGCCCCTGGGCACCCTGCAGGCAGCCGCGGGCCTCACCCGCTGGATCTGCGAGAACGCAAAGTCGGCCCGCGCCTTTCTCAAGCGCATCGATGGCGTGGTGCCGCTGGCCGCGCCGCTGCAGGCGCAGCAGATCCAGGAGCTGCCGCGCGAGGTTCACAAGAAGGGCGATCACCACGCGGGCCAGTTCGACGCGCGGCCGCTGCTCGCCGCGGCGCTGGCCGGCGCCGACGTCGGTCTGCTCAGCGAGGCCGGCATGCCTGCCGTCGCCGACCCCGGCTCCTCCGTGGTGCGCGCCGCCCATGAGCTGGGCATTGCGGTGACGCCCCTCATCGGGCCGGTGTCGCTGCTGCTCGCACTCGCGGCCAGCGGACTCAACGGCCAGAATTTCGCCTTCGTCGGCTACCTCCCGCAGGACGCCGACGCGCGCGCGCAGCGCATCCGCGAACTCGAATCGCTCGCGCTGCGAACCGGCCAGACCCAGCTCTTCATCGAAACGCCCTACCGCAATGCGGCCCTGCTCCAAGCCTTGATCCAGACCCTCCAGCACAACACCCGCCTCGCGGTGGCCCGCGGGCTCACGCTCGCGAGCGCCGACATCCGCAGCGAGACGGTCAAGGCCTGGCGCGCCAGGCCGCCGGGTATCGAGGACCGCATGCCCGCCGTCTTCGCGATCGGACGCTAGCCATGTCCGCCACCGTGATGCAGCTGTCCGCGCGCATGCGCTGGGCCGCGCGTACCCAGTTCTTCGCCTCGGGCTTCATCTTCGCGACCTGGGGCGTCCATATCCCGACGGTGAAGGCGCACTACGGCGTCAGCGAGGCGGAGCTCGGACTGGCCATGCTCGCGGCCGGCGCGGGCGCCCTGCTGGGCCTGACGCAGGCGAGCCGCTGGATCGGGCGCTACGGCGCGCGGGCGACCGCCGGACTCTGCGGCGCGGTCTACGCCCTGCTGCTGGCCGGCTTGCTGGTCATGCCGGGCTACGCCGCACTGCTGGGACTGCTGGCGGCCTTCGGCATCGTCACCAGCGTGTTCGATGTGGCGATCAACACGGAAGCCGCAGAACTCGAGCTGCGCAACGGCCATCCGCTCATGAGCGGGATGCACGGCATGTTCAGCCTGGGCGGCATGGCCGGGGCCGTGACCGGCAGCGCGGCACTGGCTGCGGGAATGGCACCGCAGTCACACCTGACGCTCGTCGCGGTGGCGATGGCCCTCGCGATCGTGCTCTCCACCCCATGGATGCTGCCCAGGGAAGCCACCGCTTTCGCCGTCGGCAACGAGGGCTTTCGGCTGCCCCGCGGCGCACTTGTCATCCTGGGCGTGCTGGCCGCCCTCGGACTGATCGCCGAGGGCGCGATCTACGATTGGAGCGTGCTCTACCTCAAGCAGGAACTGGGCAGCCCGCAGCAGCAGGCCGCCCTCGCCTACGCCAGCTTCTCGGCCGCGATGGCCGCCACACGCTTCGGCGGCGACGCGATGCGGGCGCGCTTCGCGCCGGCCGTGCTGCTGCGCGGCAGCGCCTTGCTGGCAGCGGCGTCCATGACGCTGGTCCTGTTGACCGATGCGCCCTGGCTGGCGCTGGCCGGGTTCGCCGGCGTGGGAGCCGGGTTCGCCAACGTGGTGCCCATCCTCTTCGCTGCCTCGGCGCGCGTGCCGGGCGTCGAGCCGGCACGCGGCATCGCCGCGGTTTCGGCAGCGGCCTACCTGGGCTTCATGGCGGGGCCGCCAGTGATCGGCTTCCTCGCCGAGGTCAGCTCCCTGACCGCAGCGCTCTATGTCGTGGTGGCCTTCGCCGTGGCGCTCGCAGCATCGGCGCGCTGGGCCGCCCCGACCTGATCAGCGCAGTGCCGGCACGCTGCGCATCGCACGCACCGAAGCATCGCCCAGTGCCGCCCCGAACTTTTTGGCCAGCTTTTCGGCCACGTTGTCGCGGCGGGTGTAGTCGATGACTTCCTCGGCCTTGATGACTTCACGCGCGACGAAGTCGACATTGCCGAGCTGATCGGCCAGCCCCAGTTCCACGGCCTGCTGGCCGCTCCAGAACAGGCCGCTGAACAGGCCCGGCGCGCCGGTCTTCAGCCGATCACCCCGGCCCTTCTTGACCACGTCGATGAACTGCGCGTGGATCTGCTCGAGCATCTGCTGCGCATGCGCGCGCTGGGCGTCGCTCATCGGGCTGAAGGGGTCCAGGAAGCCCTTGTTCTCGCCGGCCGTCAGCAGCCTGCGCTCGACGCCGACCTTCTCCATGAGCCCGGTGAAGCCGAAGCCGTCCATCAGCACGCCGATGCTGCCGACGATGCTGGCCTTGTCGACGAAGACCTTGTCGGTCGCCGCGGCGATGTAGTAGGCCGCGGAGGCGCAGGTCTCCTCGACCACCGCATACACCGGCTTGTTGTGCTTGGCCCGCAGGCGACGGATCTCGTCGTTGATGATGCCGGCCTGCACCGGGCTTCCGCCGGGCGAATTGATCAGCAGCACGACACCCTTGGCGCCCTCGTCCTCGAAGGCGGTCTTCATCGCCGCCACCACGAACTCCGCGCTCGCGTCGGCGCCGTTGGCGATCTCGCCCTTGATTTCGACGACCGCCGTGTGCGCGGTGGTCTTGGCGGTGGTTGGCGTGCCCTTCGAGACCGCGAGCCAGACCAGGAAGATGAAGAAGGCCAGCCAGCTCAGCCGCACGAAGGTCTTCCAGCGGCGTGTGGCCTGCTGCTCGCGCAGGCTGGCGAAGGCGAGCTTCTCGAGCGTCGCGCGTTCCCAGCCGGGTTGCTGGGTCGGATCGTTCCTGGAGCTGCGCGCCGGGGCGGCGCGCTCGAATGGCTCGAAACCCTCGGGTTCCGTGCGGTGGGGGTCGGTCATGTCAGAAAGCCAGGGGTTGGAGGTTCCAGGCAGTATGCCAGTGCACCACGCCGTCCCGTTCGCTCAAAGCGATCTTCACGAGGCCCCCGCGGCAGGGGCCGCCGGCACATTCGCCGGTGTCCGGCTTGTAGACCGCCCCATGGGTCGCGCACAGCAGCCATTGCCCGCTGTCGTCGAAGAAGCGATCCGGCTGGAAGTCCAGCTCCATCGCAACGTGGCTGCAGCGGTTCAGGTAGGCATGTACCTGGCCTTCAAAGCGGATCGCGAAGGCCCGGCAGGTCTGGCCGCCGAGCACCACATCGAAGGGCACGGCGCGGCCGCCCTCGACCAGGTCGGCAGCGTTGCACAGGGGAATGCTTTCGCTCATCCCCCGATTTTCATGCGTTGTCGAGTAGCCACTGCGTCAGACCGGACACCGAATGCGCCACGTACAGCGGCTGCAGGGGGTCGAAGGTCTCGTGCTCGTGCGCGCCGTAGCTCACGCCCACGCGCGCGCAGCCGGCATTGATCGCGAGCTGCAGGTCGTGGGTGGTGTCGCCGATCATCAGCGTGCGCTCGGCCGGCACCTCCATCTCCTCCATCAGCTCCAGCAGCATGCGCGGATGCGGCTTGCCGAAGGTCTCGTCCGCCGTGCGCGAGGCGTCGAAGCGCTCGCGCAGCGCGACCGTGGCCAGCGCCTCGTCCAGTCCGCGCCGCGACTTGCCGGTGGCCACCGCCAGCTTGTGGCCTCGCGCATGGAGGGCGTCGAGCATCGGCAGGACGCCGTCGAACAGCACGAGGTCATCCTGGTGCTTGAGATAGTGATAGCGATAGCGCGCCCCGAGTTCGGCGTATTTCTCGCGCGGCACATCGGGCGCGGCACGGGCCAGCGCCTCGGCCAGGCCCAGGCCGATCACCCAGGCGGCGTCGTTCTCGCTCGGCTTGGCGCCGCCGACGTCGACCACCGCGGCCTGGATGCAGCGCACGATGAGGCGGGTGGAGTCGTAGAGGGTGCCGTCCCAATCGAAGGCGATCAGGTCGAAGCGGCGTGGACGGATGTCAGTCATGGGCAAGGGAAGGAGCGGGAACGGCAAGCGCGTCGAGCGCCGGCTGCGGCATCAGCGCCCGCAGCTCGGGCGGCAGCTCGGCCTGCAGCGCCATGCGCTCGCCGCTCGCGGGGTGGGTGAACTGGAGGCGCCAGGCATGCAGGAACATGCGCTTGAGGCCGAGCTTCTGCAACGCGCGGTTGCGCTCGAAGTCGCCGTACTTGTCGTCGCCGGCGATCGCATGGCCGCCGGATGCGAGATGGACACGGATCTGGTGCGTGCGGCCGGTCTTGATGGTGACGGCAAGCAGCGAAAAGGCTGCCGGCTCGATCGGCAGCGAGACGCGCGCCAGCACCTTCACCAGCGTCACGGCACGCATGGCGTCCGGGTGGTCCTTGGCCACGACGCGCACGCGCCGCTCCCCCGGCTCCGTTGAACCCGGCTTGCCCGGCAGCAGGTAGCGTGCGAGCGGTGCGTCGAGCACTTTCTTGTTGACGGGCCAATCGCCCTCGACCAGCGCCAGGTAGGTCTTGCCGGTCTCGCGCTCGCGGAACTGGTCCTGCAGGCCGGTCAGCGCGCTGCGCTTCTTGGCGACCAGGAGGATGCCCGAGGTCTCCCGATCCAGCCGGTGCACGAGTTCCAGGAATCGCGCCGCGGGCCGCGCGGTGCGCAGTTGCTCGATCACGCCGGAGCTCACGCCGCTGCCGCCATGGACGGCCACGCCGGCCGGCTTGTCGAGCGCGAGCAGCGCGTCATCCTCATACAACAAGGGAAATTCGCGGGCCGGCGCGAGCGGCGGGCTGCCCTCCCCCTCGTTCCGCACGGCCATCCGCAGCGGCGGCAGCCGCAGCACGTCACCCGCTTCCAGGCGGGTTTCGGCCTGCGCCCGGCCCTTGTTGATGCGCACTTCGCCTGACCGGATGATCCGGTAGACATGGGTCTTGGGAACGCCCTTGAGCTCTCTGAACAGGAAGTTGTCGAGCCTTTGACCCGCGAATTCCTCGTCGACCGTCAGAAAGCGAACTTCTGCTGCCGCGGGGCTTGGCTTCGCACCTATAATGTTTTTCACCAGCGCGGTCTTGTAAGTGCTTGATTAATCAGAAGTTTAGAGCACTGCCGGCAGCGCTGCGAGGTCGATGCCGCTTGGGCGTTGAATCTGCAGGCTACGCGCAAGAGTGCAAAGCGGCAGGCGCCACGTTCAAGTCAAGCCGACGCCCACGAAACACCGATACGGAATACCAGCCGGCAGGCGACAAGCTGCCGGCGGATCGAAGCGAGTCCCTTGTGTTGATGCTGCTGATTCAACTTTGCCTGCGCTGGCTGATGCCGGTGCCCTCGGGCGTTGAGTCATCGGTAGCGCCTGTCTCCATCGCGCCAGTTGCCATCGAAAACATGGCAAGTCAACATCACATCGGGCTCGCGCCCATCCACGCGCCCCCACCCTTGCTGCGGTTGAGCTGACGCTCAATCCAGGTTGCGCGCGCTCGCGCGCCGACCGGCAGCCGGGGTCAAGCGGCAATTCCTCCTTCGTTTCGCGAAGCGTCGTCCGTGCATCGTGGGTCCGTCATGGACCGGTGAGAACGACAGACACGACAAAGGAAACGCATCATGAAGCGGATGCTGATCAACGCCACGCAGGCAGAAGAACGCCGCCTGGCCATCGTCGACGGGCAGAAGCTCCTCGACTACGAGATCGAGATCGAAGGGCGCGAGCAGCGCAAGGGCAATATCTACAAGGCGGTCGTGACGCGCGTCGAGCCGTCGCTGGAGGCCTGCTTCGTGGACTACGGTGAGGACCGGCACGGCTTCCTCCCGTTCAAGGAAATCTCCAAGCAGTATTTCGCCGAGGGCGTGTCGGCCAGCCAGGCCCGCATCCAGGACGCGATCAAGGAAGGCCAGGAACTGGTGGTCCAGGTCGAGAAGGAAGAGCGGGGCAACAAGGGCGCAGCCCTGACCACCTTCATCTCGCTGGCCGGCCGCTACGTGGTGCTGATGCCCAACAACCCGCGCGGCGGCGGTGTCAGCCGGCGCATCGAGGGCGACGACCGCGCCGAGCTCAAGGAGGCGATGGACCAACTCGAGTACCCAAAGGGCATGAGCATCATCGCGCGCACCGCGGGCATCGGCCGCTCGGCGCCCGAGCTGCAGTGGGACCTGAACTACCTGCTCAAGCTGTGGGCCGCGATCGACGGCGCCGCCAAGGGCGGCAAGGGCGCCTTCCTGATCTACCAGGAGTCGTCGCTGGTGATCCGGGCGATCCGCGACTACTTCAACCACGACATCGGCGACATCCTGATCGACACCGACGACATCTACGATCAGGCGCAGCAGTTCATGGCGCACGTGATGCCGGAACATGCACAGCGCGTGAAGCGCTACCGCGATGACGCCGCGTTGTTCAGCCGCTTCCAGATCGAGCACCAGATCGAGTCGGCCTATGCACGCACGGTGCAACTGCCCAGCGGTGGTGCGATCGTGATCGACCACACCGAGGCGCTGGTCTCGGTCGACGTGAACTCGGCGCGCGCCATCAAGGGCGGCGACATCGAGGAGACGGCCACCCGCACCAACCTCGAGGCCGCCGATGAAGTGGCGCGCCAGATGCGCCTGCGCGACCTGGGCGGCCTGATCGTCATCGACTTCATCGACATGGACGAGTCGAAGAACCGCCGCGAAGTCGAAAGC
Organism: Variovorax sp. Soil_C_12; assembly: GCF_057657375.1. NCBI lineage: Bacteria > Pseudomonadati > Pseudomonadota > Betaproteobacteria > Burkholderiales > Comamonadaceae > Variovorax > Variovorax sp. Soil_C_12. The sequence continues at coordinate 723,252 of NZ_JBDGIO010000003.1, forward strand.
CGCCTGCGCGACGCGCTGCGCCAGGACCGCGCGCGCGTGCAGTTCGGCTCGATCAGCAAGTTCGGCCTGATGGAGATGAGCCGCCAGCGTCTCAAGCCCGCCCTCTCCGAAGGCTCCTCGATCCCCTGCCCCCGCTGCGGCGGCTCGGGCCACATCCGCGACACCGAATCGAGTGCGCTGCAGATCCTGCGCATCATTCAGGAAGAGTCGATGAAGGACAACACGGCCGCCGTGCACGTGCAGGTGCCGGTCGAAGTCGCCTCCTTCCTGCTCAACGAGAAGCGCCCCGAGATCGCCAAGATCGAGCTCAAGCAGCGCGTCACCGTGCTGATGGTCCCCAACAAAACGCTGGAGACACCCAACTACAAGCTGGAGCGCCTGAAGCACGACGATCCGCGCCTCGATCACATCGAAGCCAGCTACAAGATGGCCGACGAGATCGAGGACCCGACCTCGGTCACGCGGCGCTCGCAGGAACCCACCAACCGTCAGACGCCGGTGATCAAGGGCGTGCTTCCCGATGCGCCGGCACCGGTGGTGCCCCCCAAGCCCGAAGCGGCGCACCCGCCAGTGGCGGCGCCCGCGCCCGTCGCGCCGCGGCCCGCTGCGGCCCCGGAACCGGCCGAGGCCGGCTTCTTCGGCTTCATCAAGCGCCTGTTCGGCGCGACGCCGCCGGCGCCCGCGCCTGCACCGGCGGTCATTCCCGTCGAAGCGCCCAAGCCGCGCCGTGAAGGCGGCCGCGGCGGTCGCGATGGCGAAACGCGCACCGCGCGCGAAGGCGAACAGCGCCGCGGCGGACGCAGCGAAGGCCGGGGTGGCCGCGATGGCGAACGCCGAGGCGGACGTTCTGGCGAGCGTCGTGAGGGCGGCGAGCGTCGCGAGGGCGAGCGTCGTGAAGGACGCGAAACGCGCGGCGAAGCGCGCAACGACGCACAGATCCGCGAGCCGCGTGAACCCCGCGAGGCACGCGCACCGCGCGACGGCGAGCGCCGTGGCCGTGGCGAGCGGCGCGACAACGAGCCGCGCCAGACGCCGGTCGACGCCGAGGTCCAACTCGACGCGCAAGCGCCTGCACTGAACGGCATCGCGGGCGACGAGGGCACGGCCCCGGCAGAACGCGCGCCGCGCGGACGCGGCGAGCGCCGTGAGCGCGGCGAACGCAACGCCGACGCCGTGCGCGAGGCCGGCAGCGATGCCGCCCAGCCGGAGGCCGAACTCGGCGCCCGCAGCGGCCGCGAAGAACGCGCTCCCCGCGGCGAGCGCGGCGAAGGCCGGCGTGAACGTCGCGGCGAAGGGGCGCCACGCACGACCGAAACCTCCACCACGGAAGAAGCACCCCTGGCTGCCGAGAGCGCAGCAGATGCGGCGAACGGGGAAGGCGCGCCGCGCCGCGACGGCGATGAGCGCCGTGGCCGTTCGCGTGACCGCTATGGCCGCGACCGTCGCGAACGCGCCCCGCGCGCTGAAGAAGCCGAGGCCGGCAGCGTTGCGGCGCTGCCGCTCGAAGCGGCCGACGCGAACAGCCCCGCGGAGCTCGATGCGCTGCCCAAGGCGCGTGCCGAGCGGCCCACGGCGCCGCCCTCCGCTCCCATCGTCGTCGAGGCACCGGCGCCGCGCTCCCGTGCGCTACCGAAGGTCCAGGCCTACGAACTGCCGCTGGATGAACTCGCCCAGATCGCCGTGGGCTCCGGCCTGCAATGGGTGAACTCGAACGCGGAGCGCGTGGCCGAGGTCCGCGCGGCGATCGCGGCGGAACCCCGCCAGGTCCACGTGCCGCGTGAGCGGCCGCCGGCCATCGTGCTCGACGAAGGCCCGCTGATCCTGGTCGAAACGCGTCGCGACCTCGGCAGCACGGTGCTGCCGTTTGAAGAGCCTGCGCGCGAGGTCGGCGTGCGCCAGTAACAGACCCTGCGCAGGAGGCGAGGCGCCTCCGTTTCCCTCTCGGCACCCGCCGAGGGCGGCCCTCAGAAAGGCCGCGCCAGAGCTGGCGCGGCCTTTTTGCTTTGTTGCGTTGGAAGGCGGAATGCCCCGCTGAACCCGCGGTTCACACCCCACCCCGGGAGGCGCATTTGCAGGTGTTGTCCTACATGCGCCGGTGTAATTCTTTCTGGTTCACGCCGGCATAGTCCATGCATGCTGCACCGCAACAGCAAGAAACCGGTTAACTAAGTCACAAAACGCGGAATCGGCGTTTGTAAACAACAGGCAAACGTCAATGCGCGTTAACATGTTGTCATACGAAAGAACTACACTCTGCTTCGAAATGCTGCATCGCATCAAAATATCGGTGAAGCTCTCGACAGAGGGTGGAGATTACACCGTTTGGTGAGCGATGTACGTCTTTTGTTCACAAGACAAACGGCTCGTCTTGTGTTCAAATTCTTGCGAATAGTAGTAAAGCGTTACACTGCACGCTAAGAGAGCTTGAGCAGTAAACACCCGTCACCGGGGGAGTATTTCAATGTTTCGTTCCGACTCAACCGCACATGGCAACGTGGTTCGACGCTACACCCCCGGGGGCGGCGGCCCCTCCGCGTCCCCCATGTACGTGCAACCGCGCAAGCTCAGCACGCTGGAGCGCGCAGCGAAGCGCTCGATCGACATCGTGGGCGCGCTGACCTTCTTCGTTCTCTTCGGCCCGCTCTATCTGTTGGTGGCGCTCTGCGTCGGCATCAGCATGGGGCGCCCCGTGCACTTCTGGCAGCACCGCCTTGGGGCCAGTGGACAGCGCTTTCGCTTCTACAAGTTCCGCTCGATGGTGCGCAACTCCGAGCATGTGCTCGACGAGTTCCTGAGCCGCAACGACATGGCGCGCACCGAATGGGACACCTTCCAGAAGTTGGAGAAGGATCCGCGCATCACGCCGATCGGCGTATTCATCCGCAAGCTGAGCCTTGACGAACTGCCGCAGTTCTGGAACGTGCTCAAGGGCGATATGAGCCTGGTGGGCCCGCGCCCCTGCATGGAGCGCCAGCGCAGCCTCTACGGCAAAGGCTGGGAGCACTACTGCGCGATGCGCCCCGGCATCACCGGCCTATGGCAGGTCAGCGGCCGCAACAGGCTGTCGTACGCCCGGCGCGTCGAGCTCGACGTCGAGTACGTCAGCAACTGGTCGCTCTGGCTGGACATCAAGATCCTGCTGAAGACGGTGCGCACCGTGATCACCGGCGACGGGTCGAGGTAAGCATGATTCGTCCGATCGTCCTTTGCGGCGGCAGCGGCACGCGTCTCTGGCCGCTGTCGCGCAAGACGCTGCCCAAGCAATTCGTCCCGCTGATCGATAACAAGAACCTGCTGGTCCTCACGCTGGAACGCCTGCGGCTGCTGAACCCCGAGGTGACCTGCGTCGCCGCGGAGGAGCACCGCTTCCTGGTGCAGGAAAGCATCGAGGCCGCCGATGTCCGCGGCCAGCAGTTGCTCGAGCCGGTGGCGCGCAACACGGCAGCGGCCATGGCCGCCGTCGCCCTCCTGTCCGAGCCCGACCAGCTGCTGCTGTTCGCGCCGGCCGACCATCACATTCCGGACGCGGAGCGCTTCGTCGCGACGATCCGCAAAGGCGTACCCGCCGCCCTCGCCGGCCATCTCGTGACCTTCGGCGTCGAGCCCAGCTTTCCGAGTACGGCCTATGGCTATATCCGCCAGGGCGAGCCGCTCGCGGCCTCACTCGGCGAGGACGCCGGCCACATGGTGGCCGCCTTCGTGGAGAAGCCCGCCGCCGCGCACGCCGAGCAGCTGCTGCTGGCAGGCGGCCATCTCTGGAACGCCGGGATTCTGCTGGTCCAGGCCTCGGTACTGATCACAGCACTGGAGCAGCACGCACCCGATATCCTGCAGAGCTGCCGCGAGGCAACCGCTTCCGTCGACGCCGATGGCGACTTCCTTCGCATGGACGCCACCGCCTTCGGCCGCTGCCGCAGCCAGAGCATCGACTACGCGGTGCTCGAAAAATGCGAGAAGGTCGCAGTGCTCCCCTTCCAGGGCCGCTGGAGCGATGTCGGCAGCTGGAATGCCGTCGCCGACCTGCACGAGGCGGACGAGCACGGCAACCGGATCAGCGGCCAGGGCTTCGCCATGGGCGCCACCAACACCTTCATCTACGCGCCCAACCGCCCCGTCGTGGCGCTCGGCACCAAGGACCTGCTGGTGGTGGACACGCCGGACGCATTGCTGGTCGCCCACGCGGAGTTCGCCGAACAGGTGAAGGACGCGGTCGCACTGCTGACCACCCAAGGCCACAGTCAGGCCACGCGCCACCGCCGCATCCCGCGCCCCTGGGGCGCCTATGACAGCGTCGACGATGGCGATCGTTTCGCCGTCAAGCGTCTCACGGTCAAGCCCGGCGCTCGCCTGGCACTGCGCATGCACCACCATCGCGCGGAGCACTGGGTCGTCGTGAAGGGCACGGCCCGGGTGTTGTGCAATGGCGAGGCCTGCCTGGTCAAGGAAGACGAGTCGATCTACATTCCCGTGGGCGCGAAGTACCGGCTGGAGAATGCGGGCAAGACGGTGCTCGAAGTGATCGAAGTCCAGACCGGCGGCTACCTCGGCGAGGATGACATCGTCCGCTTCGAGGACGCGGCAGTCGGCGCGATCGTCAAGAAGCTGGCCTGAGCGTTTCGTCTCCGAACGTTCCGGTCTCTCTCCCATCCTGCGCGGAAAGTCGATATTTCATGAGCCAGTTTCAGAAGCGGATTTTCGTGGCGGGGCACCGCGGCATGGTCGGCAGTGCGATCGTGCGCTGCCTGGGGGAGCAGGGCTACAGCAACCTCATCACCCGAAGCCATGCCGAGCTGGACCTGACGGACCAGGCGCAGGTCCGCGCTTTCTTCGCCGAGGAGAAGCCGCAGGAGGTGTATGTCGCCGCGGCCAAGGTGGGCGGCATTCATGCCAACAACAGCTATCCGGCCGAGTTCATCTATTCCAACCTGATGGTCGAGGCGAACGTGATCCACGAGGCCTGGCGCACCGGCGTGAGCAGGCTGCTCTTCCTGGGCTCGAGTTGCATCTACCCACGGCTCGCAGCCCAGCCCATGGCCGAGGACGCGTTGCTGACCGGCAAGCTGGAGCCGACCAACGAGCCCTACGCGATCGCCAAGATCGCCGGCATCAAGCTGTGCGAGAGCTACAACCGCCAGTACGGCTGCGACTTCCGCAGCGTGATGCCCACCAACCTCTACGGCCCGGGCGACAACTACCATCCGGAGAACAGCCACGTGCTGCCGGCCATGATCCGGCGCTTCCACGAAGCCAAGCTCGCCGATGCACCCGCCGTGGTCATCTGGGGCACCGGCTCGCCCAAGCGGGAGTTCCTCTACGTCGACGACATGGCTCGCGCCTGTGTGCACGTGATGGATCTGTCGCGCGAAGCCTACGCGGCCCATACCGAGACCACCACCAGCCACATCAACGTCGGCACCGGCGAGGACCTGTCGATCGCGGAACTCGCCAGCCTGGTGAGCGATGTGGTGGGCTACCAAGGCGCGATCCGCTACGACACCAGCAAGCCCGACGGCACGCCGCGCAAGCTGCTCGACATCTCGCGCATCCGCGAGCTCGGCTGGAAGCCCGAGACGAGCCTGCGCGAAGGCGTGGCACGCGCCTACGAGGACTTCCGCAGCGAAGAACTCGTTCCTTCCTGAGGAGTCGGCTTCTGCCGCGGCGCTGCATGAACGCTTCCTCGCTCTCCCTCATACCGCCCGGCACGGGCGGTGTGCGAGACTATGCGTCCGCTGTGGGCCATCCGCTCCACGCGCCGCTGATGGAGTTGACACACGACACCGACACCGCCACGCTCTCCGGCGACTTCGTGCTGCTGCATTTCAGCGGCTACGGCTTCGAGAAGCGCGGCATCCCCCTGTGGCTGGTCCGACGGATCCGCGGCCTGCGCACGCAGTTCAAGGCCGTCGGCGTGGTCTTCCATGAGCTCTTCGCGACCGGGCCGCCGTGGGGCTCCGCCTTCTGGCTGAGCGGCGTCCAGCAACGCATCGCACGCGAGCTCCTGCTGCTGTCCGACTTCTGGCTGACGAACCGCGAAGACGCCGCCCGCTGGCTGCTGACGCAGTCGAAGTCGACACCGCATCGCGTGCTGCCCGTGTTCTCGAATGTCGGGGAGCCCGACGCGATCGACACCGAGCGCCGGCGCAGGCTGGTCGTGTTCGGCAGCGCCGGCATCCGGGCCCAGGTCTACGAGTGGGCCGACGGCGAGATCTTTCGCAGCGCGAAGCGCCGCGGCCTGGAGATCCACGACATCGGTCCGGCGATGCCGGAAGGCCTGCTATCGCAACGCATGGCGCACGAGGGCGTGGTGGCGCACGGCAAGCTCGCAGCCGAGCAGGTCAGCGCGGCGCTGTCCGAGGCGGACTTCGGCGTGCTGGCCTATCCTCCGGACTACGTGTCCAAGAGCAGCATCTTCGCGGCCTATTGCGCGCATGCCGTCTGTCCCATCCTGCTGGCCAAGGACTACGGCCAGCATGACGGCCTGACCGCCAACGTGCATTACGCGCGCGGCTTCAGCGCGCTCGAGGCGGCCACGATCGATGCGCGCAGCGTGGGCCGCGAGGCGCGCAAGTGGTACGAGCCGCATCGCGTCGACGCCCATGTGGCGGCGCTGCGCGAACTCGCGATGAACGCCGCCCGGCCGCCAGAAGGCGCGCGCACCGCAGTGCGTCGCGCGGAGCTCACCTTATGAGCGCCATTGCGCATACCACGGTGCAGGCACCCGCATCCAGCCGCGCGGTATCGCTGAGCCGCGCGGGAAAGCTCTTTCTCGCCGTCTTCCTGATCGTCGTGTTCGAGGGCTCGGTGCGCAAATGGGTGTCGTCCGCGTCCACCCTGCCCCTGATCCTGCTGCGCGACATGCTGGCGCTGATGCTCGTCGTCTACGCCTGGCGGCACGGCCACCTGAGGCGGCACAACAAGATCACCGCCGCCATGCTGGCCTGGACCTGCGTGGTGGTGGGTTGGGGGCTGCTGCAGCTGGTCGGCGGCCAGAGCACCCCCGTCGTGTTCGTGATCGGCCTGCGCTTCTGGCTGCTCTACATCTGGTTCGCGGTCGCCGCCGCGGCGGCCATGAACGAGGCGGACTACCGGGCCGCCCTCAAGGCGGCCGCGCTCGTCATGCTTCTGCTGGCGCCGCTGGCGGTGGTGCAGCACTACTCGCCGCCCGGCGCCCGCATCAACACCCAGATCGATGGCGACGAGGAAAGCGTGTTCGTCGCAGTGGTGGGCGTGGTCCGCACCACCGGCACCTTCAGCTTCACATCGGGCTATGCCACCTACCTGACCATGGTGGCGCCCCTGGTGTTCGGCTTCCTGGGCGCGCGCAAGCGCACGAAGTTCCAGCTTCTGTTCACGCTCGCGCTGTTCGCGGCCTTCGCTGCCGGCGCGCTGGTGAGCGGCTCCAGAACGGCGGCGATCACCTCGGCGGGGTTGCTGGCGGCCTATCTGGTCGGCCGGCTGCTCTTCTCGAAGGCGCGCAACAAGGTGGGTGCGGCAGCGGCCGTGGTGGTCATCGGCCTGCTGACCGCCCTCTTCGCCTACGTGTTCCGCGACGCCATCGGCGTCACGCAGACGCGCTTCGAGCAGGCTGCCGCCGCGGAAAACTTCACCGAACGGGTGCTCACGGTTCTGTTCGGCGAGCCCTGGGTGCTCGACCTCATCAGCTGGCTGGGCTATGGCGTGGGCTTCGGCTCCAACCTCGCCACCTATGTGCGCACCGGCTCCGCCGATGTCTTCGCACTCGCGGAGGCTGAAGGCGGGCGCATCCTGATGGAAGGCGGCCTGCTGGGCTTCGCCTACATCGGCGTGAAGTACCTGGTGCTGGCGCTCGGCGTCACGCGCAGCCTGAAGATCTCGATCGGCACCAACTCCCCCTACGCCCTGCTGGTGTGGCTGACGACCGCGCTGGCGGTGGTCAGCTGGCCCGCGCTCGGGCAGTTGACCGCCAATGCCCTGCTGGGGCTCATGCTCGCCTACGCGCTCCTCGTATTCCGGTACCCGAGGCTCGAGATCTTTCCGCCGCGTGCCTCGCGACTGTGAGACTCCTGCATCTGGTCCCTTCCGTCGATCCCCAGGGCGGAGGCGTCATCGAGGGAGTGCGGCGCATCCACGACGCGCTGGCGGCCATGGGCCACACGGGCGACGTGGTGAGCCTGGACAGCCCCGAGGCGCCCTGCGTGAGCGCCTATCCGGGCCCGGTGGTCGCCACCGGCCCCTCGGTCTCCAGCTACGGCTACAACGAGCGCCTGCTGCCGTGGCTGAAGGCGCATGCCCGCGCCTATGACGCCGTCATCGTCAACGGGCTCTGGCAGTACGTCGGCTTCGCCGCCCGGCGCGCGCTGCACGGCTCGGGCACGCCCTACTTCGTCTACAGCCACGGCATGCTGGACCCGTGGTTCAAGCGCCGCTATCCGCTCAAGCACCTGAAGAAGTGGCTCTACTGGCCCTGGGGCGAATACCGCGTGCTGCGCGATGCGTCCGCGGTGGTCTTCACCTGCGAGGAAGAGCGCCTGCTGGCCCGGCAGTCGTTCTGGCTCTATCGCTGCCGCGAGGTGGTGGGTTCCTACGGCACCAGTACGCCGCCGCGCGATGCGGGGCGCCTCTCGGAGGTGTTTCTCTCGGCCTACCCCGAGCTGCGGAACAAGCGCCTGCTGCTGTTCCTCGGCCGCATCCACGAGAAGAAGGGCTGTGACCTGCTGATCGAGGCTTTCGCGCGCGTGGCGGCGACGTCGCCGGAGGTCCACCTGGTGATGGCCGGCCCCGGCGACGAAGCACTCACGCAACAGCTGCAAGCCCGCGCCCAGAGCCTGGGCCTGGCCGCGCGCATCAGCTGGCCGGGCATGCTGTCGGGCGACCTCAAGTGGGGCGCCTTCCATGCCTGCGAGGTGTTTTGCCTGCCCTCCCACCAGGAGAACTTCGGCATCGCGGTGGTGGAGGCCATGGCCTGCAGCCGGCCCGTGCTGATCAGCGACAAGGTCAACATCTGGCGCGAGATCGCCGAGGACCACGCCGGCTTCGTCGAGTCCGACACGCTCGAAGGCACCACGGCCCTGCTGCAGCGCTGGCTGGCCGCCACGCCGGCCGAGCTGGACGCGATGCGCGCCGCCGCGCTGCGCTCCTTCGAGCAGCGCTTCCGCATGGAGCAGGTGGCGGAGACGCTGGTGGACATCATCCGCGCGCACGCCCCGCACATCGCCTAGCGCCTGCCTCATGAAACTGCTCGTCTACGGAATCAACTTCGCGCCCGAACTGACCGGCATCGGCAAATACACCGGCGAGATGGTGGCCTGGCTCGCCGCCCACGGGCACGAGGTACGCGTGGTGACGGCCCCGCCCTACTACCCCGACTGGAAGGTCCGGCCCGGCCACCACGCAGGGCGCTACACCCGGCATGAATGGCAGGGCGCCCAGGTGCTGCGCACGCCGCTGTGGGTGCCGCGCAAGGTGACCGGCATGAAGCGTCTCCTGCACTTGGCGAGCTTCGCCGCCAGCAGCGTGCCGGCGCTGCTCGCCCAATGGCACTGGAAGCCCGATGTGGTCTGGGTGACGGAACCCCCGCTCTTCTGCACGCCGGCGGCCCTGGCCTTCGCGCGGCTGCGCTCGGCCAAGGCCTGGCTGCACATCCAGGACTACGAGGTGGACGCGGCCTTCGATCTGGGGCTGCTCAAGGGTGCGCGCACGCGTGCCTTCGTCGCGGCGGCCGAGCGCTGGTTGATGCGCCGCTTCGACCGCATCTCGACCATCTCGCAGCGCATGCTCGAACGCGCGCGCAGCAAAGGCACCGAGGACGCGCGGCTGGTCTCCCTGCCCAACTGGGCCGACGTCTCGGCGATCCAGCCGCTGCAAGGTGCGAGCCCCTACCGCGCCGAGCTGGGCATCCGCCCCGACGCGGTGGTGGCGCTGTACTCGGGCAACATGGGTGCCAAGCAGGGCCTGGAGCTGCTGGCCGAGATGGCCTTGATGCTCAAGGACCAGCCCGGCCTCGAGTTCGTGTTCTGCGGCAACGGCGCCGGCCGCGCCGAACTGGTCAAGCGCTGCGAATCGATGGCCAACGTGCGTTTCCTCGACCTGCAACCGGTCGAGCGCCTCGGCGACTTTCTCGGCCTGGCGGACATCCATTTGCTGCCCCAGCGCGCCGATGCGGCGGATCTGGTGATGCCCTCCAAGCTGACCGGCATGCTCAGCAGCGGCAGGCCGGTGGTGGCCGGGGCGCGCCCCGAGACCGAGCTTGGCCAGGTGACAGCGGAATGCGGCATCGCCGTGGCGCCGGACGACGCCAAGGCCTTCGCGGAAGCCGTGCTCTCCCTGGCAACCCAACCCGAGCGCCGGCGCGAGCTGGGCCTGAAGGCGCGCGAGGTGGCCGAGGCGCGCTTCGATCGCGACGCCGTGCTGGCCCAGTTCGAGCGCGATCTGCTGGCCTGCGCGGCCCGGCACTGAGCCTCCCCGATCACGCAAGAAAAAGCCGGGTCGAGCCCGGCTTTTTTTGCTTTACTGCTCTTCGGGCAGGATGCTCTCGTAGTTGTAGCTGGTGTAGCGATAGCGCCCGTACTTGTAAGGCGCAAAGGTGCGGCGGCCCAGGTCCATCGCGTTGAGCAGCACGCCCGTGGCGGCCTTGCCGCCCATGGCGAGCCGGCGCGTGCTCTCCTTCAGCTCGCCCATGGTGGACTGGTCGGCGCGCGCCACCAGCAGCACCGTGCCCGCATGGGCCGCCACGGTGGATGTGTCGGCCGCCACCAGCACCGGTGGCGTGTCGATGACGACCAGGTCGTACTGCTCGGACAGGCGCTCCAGCGTGGTCTTGAACGAGTCCGACACCAGCAGTTCCGCCGGGTTCGGCGGCAGCTGGCCGGTGGCGAGGAAATCGAGGTTGGGCACCACCTGGCGGTGCACGGTCTGCTGCACCGTCAGGCTGCCCGCGATCAGCTCGGACAAGCCGCCGTGGCGCTGCAGGCCGAAGTACTGGTGCGTGTGGCCGCGGCGCAGGTCGGCGTCGATCAGCAGGGTGCGCTTGCCGGCGGCGGCCATCAGGGCGGCGAAGTTCGCTGTCACGAAGCTCTTGCCGACGCCCGGCGTGGGCCCGCTGATCAGCACCCGGTTGTTGGGCGACTCCAGCATCGCGAACTGCATCGCCGTGCGCAGGCTGCGCAGGCTTTCCACAGCCGGATCGTCAGGGTTCTCGATCGCGAGCAGGCGAACGCCGGTCGCGCCGCTGAGACGGCGCTTCGCAATGGCGGCCTGCGAGGGGCTCAGCGGAATGGTCGAGAAGACCGGCAGGCCGGTGTCGGCCTCGACCTCGTGCGGGTCGCGCAGGCGCTGCTCGACGAAGGAGCTGCGAACGAAGGCCGCGACGATGCCGAGGAACAGCCCCAGCGCCAGCGCGGCGGCCATGATCACCTTGCGGTTCGGCTTGACCGGCTGGCTGGGCACCACCGCCTCGTCGAGCACGCGGACGTTGCCGATCTTGCCCTCCTTCACCAGGCGCAGCTGCAGCGCGTTGTTGAGCAGCGACTGGTAGAGCTCGGTGTTCACCTTGACGTCGCGCTCCATGCGCACCGCTTCCTGCTGGATCGCCGGCAGGCCCTTGATGCGCTCCTGGATACTGCCCATGTCGGACCTCAGCGCCGAGATCTGGCTGTCGAGGGTCTGCACCGCCGGGTGCGCGGAGGTGAAGCGCGACTCCAGCTCGCGCCGTCGCTGCTGGGCGTCCAGCAGCTTGGTCTGCCGGTCGACCGACTGGCCCAGAATCAGCGCGGCTTCCTCGCTGAAGGCCACCGTCCCCTTCTGGTTGCGATAGCGGTTGTAGACCTCTTCCGAGGCTTCCAGCTGCTTCTTGAACAGGGGCAGCTGAACGTCCAGGAAGGCCAGGGTCTTCTGTGCCTCCGCGGCCTTGCGCTCGATGTTCTGCTTGACGTACTGGTCGCCCACGGCGTTGAGCACCCGCGTCAGCTTGAAGGGGTCGGTGTCCTGCAGCATCACGTTGACGATGCCGGAGTTCTTGCCGCGCTCGCTGAGGTTGAGGCTGGACTGCAGCCCGATGGTGGTCGGCAGCTTCGCGTAGCGGTACAGGTTGAACAGCGCGCCCGGCTTGCCGGCCAGGGTGTCGATCTGCAGCGAGATCGGGCCCTCGGGCGTGTCGGCCTTGAGCGCCGTGCCGACCGTGCCCTTGATCTGCTGCATGCCCGGATAGTCCAGCGTGTACTGGTTGTTCCCCGCGGCGGTCACGGTGAACAGGCCGCCTTCCATCGAGGTCGGCACGTCGAACTGCGACACGAGGATGCGTTCCGTGCCCGACACATAGCCGTTCAGCCAGAGGAAGCCCGGATCCGACAGGCCATTGGCGCGCCGCGCCAGCCACCCGCCGATGTAGGGCACATAGCGGGGCGCGGACACGATGTAGAGCTTGGTCGCCTCCACCGCCTGGCCCGCGATCATGCGCGAACGGATGATCTCGATCTCGGCGGTTGCCGGCGTCTTCACGTCCACCAGGCCGCCGGCCTCGGCCAGGATGCCCTTGCCGCCGGGTTCGACGTCCTCGACCTGGATCACCATGTTGGACTCGTAGACCGGACGCTCCAGTAAGGCGTAGGTCGCGCCGATCAGGAACACGACGAGCGTGATCGCCGCGATCAGCCACTTGTTCGAGACCAGGACGTCGATGTAACGCCCGAGGTCGAGGTCTTCCTCGTCCGCCGCGCTTGCCGGGGAGGGATTCGTTTTGGTAATGATTGAGGAAGTCATCAACTGGATACTCTTGAAATGCGTTGGGCCCACTGCCTGGCACCGCCTTCGATGAGCCGGAGCGAGTGCTGGAAGACGCCGCGATCAGCGCGGTAGGGATCGGGGACGTCCTCGTCGCTGAACTCGCAGAGGCGGAATACCTTGCCGGAGGCGAAGAGAAAGCGTTCCTGCACCGCGCGGCGTTGCTCGCGGTCCATCACCAGGATCAGGTCGGCGCGCTGGCACAGGTCGAGATCGAGCTGCTGCGCCCGATGCTCTGCGATGTCGATGCCGCGCTCTTCCAGCAGCTCGCAGGCCGTGGGGTCCGCCGGATGGCCGACCAGCGCCTGCAGGCCGGCCGAGGCGACCTGCACCCCGGGCAGCTCCGCCGCCATCAGGGCTTCCGCCATCGGGCTGCGGCAGATGTTGCCGACGCACACGACAAGGACGTTCTGGATGGCCACTATCTGCTGCTCCCGCTGCCGGTGCTGCGCGAGCCCAGGTCGCGATAGGAGGTCGCGGTCGTGGCGGTCGGAAGGATCAGGCTCAACACGCGGTTCCACTGCACCAGCGGCACCGGGTCGACGTACACCACGTCCTTGGGCCTGAGCGCGAAGCCGTCCGCCATCGCGATCGCCGTCGGCGTGCGGGCGTCCAGGTGGAAGATCGACAGGCCGTTGGTCTCGTTGCGGATCACGTAGATCTGGCGCGGATTGGCAGTGCCGAGGTTGACGCCGCCGACCTCGGTCAGCGCATCGTTGAGCGACAGGCGGCCGTTGCGCATCATGACGCCGGTCTGGAGGTTGACCTCGCCCATCACTGTGACCTTGCGCTCGTCGCGGCTGCGCACCATCACCAGGTCGCCCGAGCGCAGCGGGATCCGGGTGGGGTCGATGCCGGCCTCCGCCATGGACATCAGGTCGAGCGAGAAGGTCTTGCCATCGCGCGTCAGGTTCACGGCGGAGCGGTCCCCGTTCGCCGAGAACCCACCCGCGCGGCTGATCGCCTCGGCAAGGGTCATCGGAATGTCGGTGAAGATCTGCAGGCCCGGCTGACGCACCTCGCCTTCGATGTAGGTGCGCTTGCTGCGGAAGGCGTTGACGCGCACGCTCAGCTGCGGGTCCTTGAAGACGCGGGACAGCCGCTTGACCAGCGTCTCTTCCAGCTCTTGAACCGTCATGCCCTCGGCCTTGAGCTGGCCCACGTAGGGGAAGCTCATGAAGCCGGTGTTGGACACGATGAAGCCCGGCGCCGGCGACACGCTCGACTGGTCCGCCACGGTGGTCGCGGGGATTCCGCTGAACACGATTTCCGGATGGTCGTAAACCACGACGCTCACCACGTCGCCTGGACCGATCTTGTAAACCGGTGCCTCGCCCACCAGCGCACGCACCTCGGGCGGCACGTTGTTGCCAACGGCGGCGCGCTGGGCACGGATCAGCTGAGGCGTGATCTCGGTGATCGCGCCGGGCGGCGGCGGATCGATCTCCGTGGTGGAGAAGCCCGATGGCGACACGGCCTGGTCGGCATCGTTGCTCGCCGAGCGGAAGCCCGGCGCCAGGGGCGCGCAAGCCTGTAACAGCAGCCCGGCCGAGGCGAACAAAATGGCATGTAATAGAAAACGTTTCAAACCCGACTCCGCGTCATGACCCTGAATGAATACTTTTGCAAACAGTTACGACTGTACATCAGCAAAGCGCCCCGCTCAAATTGTTTCTTGGCTTAGAGCGTTAGGCAGAGTAAACGGGTGTGGGCCCGGATGGGGTAAGCGAGCTCCTACACGGCGCAATTCAGGCTGGAATTGGGCTTTCAGCTATCAAAAAGATAGCTGGCGCCAGGGCGATGTAGGCCCCTCAGGGGGTCTCGATCTGGGCAGCGCGCTTCCAGGCGGCCGAGGCCTGGTCCGCGTCGTCGCGAGCTTCCGCCAGTTGTGCCAGCGCCTGCCAGGCGCGGCGGTGCAAGACCGGGTCTTGTAACCCCAGGCCGGCATGCGTGAGCAGTTGTTGCGCCTTGCCCCAGAGCTGACGCTTCATGCAGGCCATGCCCGCGAGGTACTGCAGATTGGCGTCGCGCGGATCGTTGCGCTGCGCCGATTCGATGCGAGCCAGCCAGTCGGCATCGACCGAATCGAGCCCGGCCTCCAGTGCCCGCACCAGCTTCACGCGCAGGGACTCGCCCAGGCTGCGGGGCTGCTCGACCATGCGCTCCCAGACGGGCAGCAGCCAGGCGCGCGCCAGTGTGAGGTCGCCGCGCAGCGCCACCATGCGCTGCGCCGCATGGATGGCGACCTCGGGCATCTCGCGTTCGGCGGCCTCGAGCTCGCCCCAGGCCCGCAGCAGCTGGGTGGGGTCATGCGCGCCCGAGAGCAGTTCGGCAGCCAGCCCGCGCACGATGCTCTGCGCGGCGGCATCGGAGAAGGCGCGATGCTTGGCCAGCAGGCGAGCGGTCTCCAGCGCTTCCAGCGTGCGCCGGTCCTGGCGCGCTGCCTTGAGCCGCAGGCGCAGGGCCAGCGTGCGGCGCTGGGCACCCTGCGGCAGCTCCTCCAGCCGCGCCAGGGCGGCGGGGGCGTCGCGATCGTCGAGCGCCCACCGGGCCGCGCGCAATTGCACGCCTTCGCGCGTCTCGGGGCTGACGAACACGCCGCGCTCGGCGCTCTCGTTGAGCGCCTGCTGCAGGTGCGCATCGCGCGCGGGCCGGTCCTGCAGAGCCTGAGCGCTCTCCGCGGCGAGCAGGTGCGACAGCACGCGGATCTGCTGCGCCTGCGGCAGGTTCGCATCCAGCGCGGCCAGGGTCCGCTCCTGCGCGAGGGCTGCCTGCGCCGCCTTGCGCGAGCGCGAGAAGCGCCCGGCCAGCAATTGCGCCAGGGCGTCGAGCAGGGCCGCGTGCAGGGACCGCTCCTTTTGCTGCAGGCGCCATTGCCGCGCCTGCCGCGGCAGGGAGAACAGCGCCGACAAGGCGCGCAAGGCCACATGCAGCAGCCCGAAGGCCAACAGCAAGAGCAACAGCGTGAGATTGAGCGACAGGTCGACCCGCCAGGGCGGCCAGAAGACGGTGATGGTGCCCTGGTTGTTGCCGGCGAACAGCGCCACCGCCGCCGCGATGGCGAACAGGGCCAGGAACCACAGTGCCGCGCGCATACCCTGCCCTGGCCCCTAGCGACCGGCCGCCGCCGTCGTGAGCGCCGCCAGCGTGTCGTCGATGCGCGGCGTCTCGCTGGTCTTGATCTGCGTCTGCAGCTGCTGCAGCAGCGTCGCCGCTGACTGGACGCGGCGCGAGGCCGGGTCGAAGTAGCGATTGAGGGAGGCCGAAACGGTGGCCAGCTCGTTGCGCGCCGTGTCGAACTGCCGGGACAGCAGGGCCAGGCGCGCGTTGAGCAGTTGGAGCTTCAGGTTCTCGCGCAGGAAGAAGGTCTGGTCGGGCGACAGCAGCACGGCCTCGGGGCGGTCGATGCGGCCCACGCGCAGCAGCGAGCGCGCCTCGTTGCGCACCATCAGCAGCGCACGCTGCCACCAGGGCGCGTCGGCCGGCACCGGCTCGGCCTGCCAGGGGTTGAGGCCGGCGCCGCGCGTGGCCACCGCGTTGAGCGGCGGCAGCTCGTCCACCATGCGCACCAGGTCATCGAGCTTGCGCAGGGTCGCGCCGCTCTCGGCACTGGCGCTGGCCTGCAGGCGCTCGGCATCGCGCTGCATCGAGCGCTGCAGGGGCGCCAGCCGCGGCTGGGCGGCACGCGCGATGCGCTGGTCGCCGGCCTTGAGCGCGGCCAGCAGCGGCTGCACGTTGCCCGTGACCTCCGCCTGCTGCAACGCGAGGCGCACCGCGGCCTCGATGTCGACCACCAGGTTCTCGTCGCGCGAGCGCGAGAGGCTCTGCATCAGTTCCTCGAGTTGCGAGCGCTGCAACGCAACCTCTGCCACCCGGGTCTCGTTGAGCGCCAGACGCGCCGCCGTGTCTCGCACCGTCTCCTGCGCCTGGCGCGCCAGGGTGCGGGCCTCCATGGATTGCGCCATCGCGTCGGCGCTCTGCCGCGCCAGCTGCTCCTGCATTCCGCTGACCTTCTGCCAGAGGACCAGCACCGCCACCAGCGCCAGCACCGCGGCGGCAGCCAGGAGCCCGAGCAGGACCTTCGAGAGCGTGTTGGCGTGGACCGGCGCCGCCTGCAGCGGCACCGGCACGGGCGCGCGCGCCGCCGGTTCCTGCAGGGATTCGTTCAACACGGAGGCGTCGCTCATGCGAAGGATTCTATAGACGCGATCAGCGCGGCCAGCGCCGGGGAAGAGACCCGCACCGTCCCGAAACCCGCGTCCCGCGCGGCTTCCGCGATGCGGGGGTGGGTGGCGATCGCGCGCGCCGAGGTCCACGCCGTGACGGGCAGCGCGGCGCGCAGATGGACGATGGCTTCGGCGCTGCTGAAGAGCCAGACGGCCTCGCCGCGTGCGCCTTCTCCGGCCAATGCGCGCGCGGCAGCGTCGAGCGGCGCGGGCAGCCGCCGGTAGGCGACCACGGTATCGCAGGTGCCGCCGGCCGCGGCGATCTCGCGCGCCAGCCAGGCGCGTCCGGCCGGGTGTCCCGACGCATCGCCGCCGCGCACGATCAGCACGCGCACGCCGGCATGCACCTGCGCATGCACACGGGCCCACAGCGCCTCGGAATCGAACTGTTCCGCGTCCTGGGCCGGCGCGTCGATCGCGCAGGCCGGCACGCCGGCCTGCTGCAATGCGCGCACGGTGCCGGGGCCGGTGGCCCAGCAGCGCGGACGCAGACCGGCAGCAAGGGCGCGGGCTTCGTCGAAGAAGTGTTCGGCGGCGGCGGCGCTCACGAACATCAGCGCGGCGTAGTCGTCGAGGCGCTGGCGTGCTGCCTGGAGCTCCGCCCCGTCGGCTACCGGCTCGATCGCGATCAAGGGCAGCGCCTGTGCGTCCAGCCCGGCGGCGCGCAATGCCTCCACCCAGCGCGCCGCCTCGCGCGCAGGGCGCGTGACGATCACTCGGGGCGCCGGCATCTCATTCAGTGTGCGCCGCCCTCGCGCAGGAGGCGGGCGGCGTGGTCGCCGAGCGCGGCAGCCTGCGTGGCATCGGCAACCGAGGCTTGCGCGTGGACGCGGACCAGCTGCGCCGCGCCTTCGGGATCGCCCCAGGCCGCATCGATGCGCAGTTGGTCGCCGGCCTCCCAGCGCGCATGGGCCGCAAGCGGCATCGAGCAGCTGCCGCCCATGGCCCGGCTCACCGCACGCTCGGCCGCTGTGGCGAGCTGGTCCAGAGGGCTGGCGAGCGGCGCCAGCAAGGCGACTAAGTCGCCGCGGTCGGCGCGTACCTCGATGCCCAGCGCGCCCTGCCCTGCGGCCGGCAGCATGACCTCGGGTTCGAAGACGGTGCGGATGCGATGCTCCAGGCCCAGGCGCTTGAGCCCGGCAGCCGCCAATACGATGGCGTCGTACTGCCCTTCGTCGAGCTTGCGCAGCCGGGTATCGAGGTTGCCGCGCAAGGGCTCGATGCGCAGGTCGGGCCGCAGCGCGCGCAGCAGCACCACGCGGCGCAGGCTGGAGGTGCCGACCACCGCGCCCTGCGGCAGGGCCTCGAGCGAATCGTGGCGCGGCGACACCAGCGCATCGCGCGGATCCTCGCGCTCCAGCACGCAGGCCAGCGCGAAACCCGCGGGCAGGTCCATCGGCACATCCTTGAGCGAATGCACCGCGATGTCGGCACGGCCCTCCTCGAGCGCCAGCTCGAGTTCCTTCACGAACAGGCCCTTGCCGCCGACCTTGGAAAGCGAGCGGTCGAGGATCTGGTCGCCGCGCGTGGTCATGCCGAGCAGGCTGACCGTGTGGCCTTGTTGCTGGAGCAGGGACTGCACGTGCTCCGCCTGCCAGAGGGCCAGGCGGCTTTCGCGCGTGGCGATCACGATGTTGCTCAAAGGGCCGTTTCCGTTGCTGTGGGGGATCGGGGAGATGCTAGCATTGTTGCGACGCAGCAACGACGGCGCAGACCAGGTCGAACGAGGAGATCTCCCCAATGAAAAGCAGCCCCACCCCCGCTTCGGCATCCAGGCGCCGCGACAGCATCGAAGAGCAGCCGCTGATCGACGACATCCGCCTGCTCGGCCGCATCCTCGGCGACGTGATCCGCGAGCAAGAGGGCGAGGAAGCCTTCGCGCTGGTGGAGAAGATCCGCACGCTGTCTGTCTCCTTCCGGCGCGACGCCGACCATGCGGCCGACCGCGCGCTCAAGAACCTGCTCAAGGGCTTGAGCGCGGCCGAGACGGTGCGCGTGATCCGCGCCTTCACCTACTTCAGCCACCTGGCGAACCTCGCCGAAGACCGCCACCTGATCCGCCGCCGCACCGAGGCCGAGCGCGCCGGCGAGAGCGCCGCCGCGGGCAGCCTCGAGCTGGCGCTGGCACGCATCCGCAAGGCCGGCATCGCGCCGGCGGCGGTGGTGGAGTCGCTGGCGCACAGCTATGTGTCACCGGTGCTCACCGCCCACCCAACCGAGGTGCAGCGCAAGAGCATCCTGGATGCCGAGCGCGCCATCGCGCAGCTGCTCACCGAGCGCGACGACATCAAGCTGCGCCAGCGCGCCTTCGCCGGTGCCAAGGACGCGCTGACGCCCGTCGCCCTGGCCGACAACGAGAGCCGCATGCGCTCGCGCGTGATCCAGCTCTGGCAGACGCGCCTGCTGCGCTTCTCCAAGCTCACGGTTGCCGACGAAATCGAGAACGCGCTGAGCTACTACGAGGCCACCTTCCTGCGCGAGATCCCGCGCGTCTACGCCGACCTCGAGAAGGCGCTGGGCCAGAGGGAGATCGCGCCCTTCCTGCGCATGGGCCAGTGGATCGGCGGCGACCGTGACGGCAACCCCAACGTCAGCGCCGAAAGTCTGGAGTACGCGATGCGCCGCCAGGCCGAGCTCGCACTGCGCTACTACCTGACCGAGGTGCACTTCCTCGGTGGCGAGCTCTCGCTGTCGGCCACCCTGGTCGATGTGTCGGTGGAGATGCAGGCGCTGGCCGAGCGCTCGCCCGACCACAACGAGCACCGCCAGGACGAGCCCTACCGCCGCGCCCTCACCGGCATCTATGCGCGCCTGGCAGCCACGCTGCGCGAGCTCACGGGCGGCGAGGCGGCGCGCCATGCGGTCGCGCCGCAGAACCCGTACCACCAAGCGGAGGAGTTCCTGGCCGACCTGCGCGTGATCCAGGAATCGCTCCTCGACAAGCACGGCGTCGCGATGGTCGCGCAGCGGCTGGCGCCGCTGATCCGCGCGGTCGAGGTGTTCGGCTTCCACCTCGCGACGGTGGACCTGCGCCAGAGCTCGGACAAGCACGAGGCGGTGGTGGCCGAGCTGCTGGCGACCGCGCGCATCGAGCCCGACTACGCGGCGCTGGCCGAGGAAGCCAAGCAGACGCTGCTGCTGCGCCTGCTCGACGACGCCCGCCCCCTGCGCGTGCCCGACGCCGCCTATTCGCCGCTGGCGCAGAGCGAGCTCGCGATCTTCGCGGCCGCGCGCACCGCCCGCGCGCGCTATGGCGCGGCGGCGATTCGCCACTACATCATCAGCCACACCGAGACGGTGAGCGACCTGCTGGAGGCGCTGCTGCTGCAGAAAGAAGTGGGCCTGCTGCGCGGCACTTTGAGCAACGGCGCCCCCACGCTCGGCACTGGCATGCCCTCGCTGCCCCCGGAGGGGGAGCTCGCTGGCTCGGGGCGGCCCGGCGCTGCGCTCGGCAACGCCACCTGCGATCTCATCGTGGTGCCGCTGTTCGAAACCATCGAAGACCTGCGCAATGCCGCTCCCATCGTGCGCGCCTTCTACGCCCTGCCCGGCATCCAGGCCCTGATACAGCGCTCGGGCGCCGAGCAGGACGTGATGCTCGGCTACAGCGACAGCAACAAGGACGGCGGCATCTTCACCAGCAACTGGGAGCTCTACCGGGCGGGCACCGCGCTGGCGGCCCTCATCGACGAGCTGAACAAGAAATCCGGGACCTCCATCCGCCTGCGCATGTTCCACGGCCGGGGCGGCACCGTCGGGCGCGGTGGCGGCCCGAGCTACCAGGCCATCCTGGCCCAGCCGCCGGGCACGGTGCGCGGACAGATCCGCCTGACCGAGCAAGGCGAGGTGATCGGCTCCAAGTACGCCAACCGCGAGATCGGCCGCCGCAACCTCGAGACCCTGGTCGCCGCCACGCTGGAGGCCACGCTGCTGCCTTCGGCCAAGCCCGCGCCGTCGAGCTTCATGGCTGCCGCCGCCGAGCTGTCGGCGGCCAGCATGGCGACCTACCGCGCACTGGTTTACGACACACCCGGCTTCGGCGACTACTTCTTCAGTGCCACGCCGATCCGCGAGATCGCCGAGCTCAACATCGGCTCGCGGCCGGCCTCGCGAAATCCCAGCCGCCGCATCGAGGACCTGCGCGCCGTGCCCTGGAGCTTCAGCTGGGGCCAGTGCCGGCTCACGCTGCCGGGCTGGTACGGCTTCGGCTCGGCGATCGAGCAGTTCCTCGCTGCCGCCGGCGGCGCCGCGGCGCGCAAGGAGCGGCAGGCCCTGCTGCAGCGCATGTATGCGCAATGGCCCTTCTTCAGCACCCTGCTGTCGAACATGGACATGGTGCTGGCCAAGAGCGACCTCGCCCTGGCCTCGCGCTACGCCGAGCTGGTCGAGGAGCGCAAGCTGCGCCAGAAGGTGTTCTCGATGATCGAGGCCGAATGGCACCGCACGTCCGATGCGCTGGCGTTGATCACCGGGGCGAAGCAGCGGCTGGAAGGCAACGTCGAGATGCAGCGCTCGATCCGCCACCGCTTCCCCTACATCGATCCCCTGCACCACCTGCAGGTCGAGCTGATGCGCCGCTGGCGCGCCGGCCAACAGGACGACGAGCGCCTTCAGCGCGGCATCCACATGTCGATCAACGGCGTGGCCGCGGGCCTTCGGAACACGGGCTGACCGCGCTGAAGCCGAAAATCCCGGGTCGCCGCACAATCGGCGACTGACATGGACAGCCTCGACCTCATCCGCACTTTCCGCGAAGTTGCCGCCTACGGCAGCTTCTCCCGCGCCGCCAGCCGGCTCGACATGTCCAAGGCCACCGTGAGCAAGTACGTGGCCGAGCTGGAGAGCCGCTTCGGCGTGCGCTTGCTCAACCGCTCGACCCGCTCCGTCAGCCTCACCGACGCCGGGGCGCTGCTGCTGGAGCGCAGCAAGCCGGTGATGGAGATGGTGGAGCTCACCCAGGCGGAACTGCAGGAGCATGCGAGCCAGCCGCGCGGCCGGTTGCGCATCTCGGCGCCGCACGGCATGGGCCAGGGCGATCTGCCCAAGCTGCTGGCGCAGTTCATGGGCTACTACCCCGAGGTCAGCCTGAGCCTGCACCTGAGCAACCGCCAGGTCGACATGGCCGAGGAGGCCGTCGACCTCGCGCTGCGGGTCGGCCCGATCGAAGACGACAACCTGATCGTGCGCAAGCTGACGCAGCTCACGCTGGTGGTGTGCGCCTCGCCACGCTACTGGCAGAAGCACGGCGCGCCTTCGCACCCGGCCGAGCTGGCGCAGCATGACGCGCTGACCCATTCCCGGCTCGGCACCCATCCGCAATGGCGTTTCGAGGTCGACGGCCAGCCGCTGGACGTGCCGGTGAAGAGCCGCATGGACGCCTCCGAGGCCGGACCGCTGATCGAGGCCGCGCTGATGGGCTTCGGTGTGCTGTACCTGCCGGCCCTGCTGGTCCAGACCCACATCGACCACGGCGAGCTGGTGCCGGTGCTGAAGGACTGCGTGCGCAGCGACATGTGGCTCTCGGCCGCCTACCTGCAACGCCGCCACAACAGTGCCGCCCTGCGCGCGCTGCTGGACTTCCTGCAGACGCGCATCGGGCAGAAATACCCCTCGGGCAAGCGCTAGATGCCATGAAGGACTGCCCCGGGTGCGTCCGCTCGTAGAGCGGGAAGTGCCAGGGTTGGCGAACGAAGGTCTAGAAGAGCGAAGCCGTCGTCGCAAGCTCCGCCGCGGCGCGCGATTGTCCCGCGGATCCGCCGTGCGCCGGCGCCAGCAGGGCCTCCGGACTGCCCGCCTTCACAAGCGCCCCGACACGCACGCCCAGCAGGCGCAGCGGCTGCTCCAGCGGCACGCGCTTGAGGCAGCGTCCAGCCGCCTGGCGGATGGTCTTCGCGTCCGAGGTGAACTGTTCGATGGTCTGGTCGCGCGTTGCGATCTTGAAATCGTCGTAGCGCAGCTTGATCCCGATGGTCTTTCCTACATAGCCCTTGCGTTGCAGGTCCTCCGCGACCTTCTCGCACAGGTGCGTGAAGATGGCGCCCAGCTCGGCGCGGTCGCGCACCGCGTGCAAGTCGCGCTCGAAGGTGGTCTCGCGACTCATCGACACCGGCTCGCTCTCGGTCACCAACGGGCGCTCGTCGCGGCCCCATGCCACCTCGTGCATCCAGGCGCCGGTGGCCTTGCCGAAGTTCTGGATCAGCCAATCGCGCTCGCGAGCCGCGAGCTCGCCGATGGTGCGGATGCCGAAGCGCTGCAGCTTCTCGTCGGCCTTGGGCCCGATGCCGTTGACCTTGCGGCAGGGCAGCGGCCAGATGCGCGTCTGCAGGTCGTGCTCGTAGACCACCGAGATGCCGTTCGGCTTCTCGAACTCGCTCGCCATCTTGGCCAGCAACTTGTTAGGCGCGACGCCAATGGAGCAGGTGAGCCCGGTGGCCTCGAGAATCGAGCGCTGGATCAACCGCGCCAGCACGCGCCCGCCCTCGCGCTGGCCGCCGGGCACCTCGGTGAAGTCGATGTACACCTCATCGACGCCGCGGTCTTCCATCACCGGCGCGATCTCGGTGATCACCTTCTTGAACATGCGCGAGTAGCGGCGGTACTCGTCGAAATCGACTGGCAGGATGATGGCCCGCGGACACAGCTTTGCCGCTTTCATCAGCCCCATCGCGGAGCCGACGCCGAACGGGCGCGCCGGATAGGTCGCGGTGGTGATCACGCCGCGGCCCACGTAGTCCTTGAGCAGCGGGAAGGCCTCGACGGGGATATCGGCCAGGGTGCTGCCTTCCGGCAGCTCGCGGATGGCCTCGTCCACCTTGCGCCGGCCGCCTCCGATCACCACCGGGAGCCCCTTGAGCTGCGGGTAGCGCAGCAGTTCCGCCGAGGCGTAGAAAGCATCCATGTCGAGGTGGGCAATGCGGCGGATCGGAGCAGTGGTCACGGCCCGGATTTTGAACGCTCCTGGCAGGGCACTGGTGCGGCGGGGGCATCGATGCCATCATCCGGTTCATGCAAATCGTAGCCACCATGTTCTGGCGCCGGCTCGACCTGCCCGGCCATGATGCCTGCCGCCTCGAGAAGCACGGCGACGGGTGGCAGCTCGACGGCGCCGCCGTCTTTCGCGGCGAGAACGGCCAGCCTGCCCGTCTGGACTACCGCGTGCATTGCGACAAGGCATGGCATGCGAAATGGGGGCGTGTGCGCGGCTGGATCGGAAGCCTGGCCGTGGACTTTGCGATCGCGCGCGGCGCCAACGGCGAATGGTTGCTCAATGACCAGCGGGTGCCGGGCTTGGCCCATTGCACGGACCTGGACCTGGGCTTCACACCTGCCACCAACCTGCTGCCCTTGCGTCGGCTGAACCTCCAGGTTGGAGAAAGCGCCGGGGCGCCGGCCGCCTGGCTCGACCTTGACGACGAGGGCCTGAGCGCACTGGAGCAGCATTACGAGCGCCGCGGCGATGCCGAATACTGGTACCAGTCGCCGCGCTTCGACTACGAAGGGGTGCTCCTGACGACGCCGGACGGCTTCGTGACGCACTACCCAACGCTCTGGCAGCCCGGGGACTGAGGGACCATCTTGACGGTGGCGAGGCAGGTCTAGGCCTGCGCGCCAGCTGCCTGCTCACGACGAAGGGCAACGGCGTCGTCCGTGACGCACGGTCTGCAGGCACACCGTGGTCATCTCAAGGGCGCGCTTCGGACCCGCAACGCTTGCGGCGTCCTACAGCCGTGCGGGGTCCGCGCCATCTCCGGGGAAGCGCCCAGGAATGCACCCTTGCGTTTCCATCTTCCCAAAGCTCATGGCTGAAGCTGCAAGTTCTCGACCGGTGCCCCTCGCCAACGGCCTCGTCTACGTGAATGCCGAAATGCCTGGGCTCACGCGTGCGCGACATGGCCGCAGCTTTCGCTACCGGGATGCGAGGGGCCAATGGTTGCGTGACGTCGACGAGATTTCCCGCATCAGGCAGTTGGCCATTCCGCCCGCGTACACCGATGTCTGGATCTGTCCCTTGCCCAACGGCCACTTGCAGGCGACCGGAATCGATGCGCGCGGCCGGAAGCAATACCGCTACCACGCCAAATGGCGCCTGATGAAGGACGAGACCAAGTTCGAGCGACTCGAGCTATTCGGGCGCGCTTTGCCGAAGATCCGCGCGCGTGTGGCGCAAGACCTTCGCTCGGGCGCGAGGGGGGCGTTGCCGGGACGCGCGCCGGTGTTGGCCACGCTGGTGCGACTGCTCGACATCACGTTCCTGCGGGTGGGCAATGAGGAATATGCGAGCAGCAATCGCTCCTACGGCCTTACGACCTTGCGCAACCGGCATGTGGATGTTCGCGGCGCTTCTCTCAAGCTGCGCTTTCGGGGCAAGAGCGGCGTGCTGCATGAGGCGCGGGTCGACGATCCGAGGGTGGCGCGCGTGATCCGGCGGTGCCAGCAGTTGCCGGGCCAAGAGCTGTTCCAGTACCAGGATTCGGACGGTGAATTGCGCACCGTGTCGTCAACCGACGTCAACGACTACCTGCGCGAGGCCGCCGGAGAAAATTTCACCGCTAAGGATTTCCGGACTTGGCACGGGACGGTGCAGGCACTCGAACTGACGCGGCTTGCTTGCAGCAGTGATTCGGTAGGGGAATTGGCAGGGCCGCGCTTCAGTGCCAAGGAAATTCTCAGTACGGTGGCCAAGCAACTCGGCAATACGCCGGCGGTTTGCAAGAAGGCGTACATTCATCCGGCAGTGCTGACGCTCGGCGCCGAGTTGGCCGCGGACTCGGGTGCAATGACCGAAATCTGGAAGGAACTTACCGGCACGATTCAAAGTGTGCGTCGGCTTCGGTCAGCAGAGGTGCGGTTGCTCGCTTTTCTGCGGCGGCATCGACTCGAGGCACGGCGCGCCCAGAAGTCCATCGCGGCCAATGGAAGACGATCGCGGACAGGGGCCCGGTAGTCCGGTAGTCCGCGTCACACTGAAGGACAACCCGAACGTCAAAAAGCCCAACCATTTCTGGTTGGGCTTTTTGGGGCTGTAAGAGCCTGACGATGACCTACTTTCACACGGGAACC